>CAYYOV010000004.1:0-125628 GCA_964473365.1 uncultured Ignavibacteriaceae bacterium | reverse complement strand
GGCACACAGATCGCGCAGGCACTCCAGAAGGCGCATGAGAAAGGGATCGTCCACCGGGATGTGAAGGCCGACAACATCATGCTCACGGCGGACGGACAGGCGAAGGTCATGGACTTTGGGCTCGCAAAGCTCAAAGGCGCCATGAAGCTCACCCGGACATCAAGTACTGTCGGAACGCTCGGTTACATGGCCCCTGAGCAGATCCAGGGGGGCGAGGTCGACCACCGCAGCGACATCTTCTCGTTCGGGGTGCTGCTCTTTGAGATGCTCACCGGCAAGCTTCCGTTCCGGGGTGAGCACGAGGCGGCGATGGTGTATTCCATCGTCAACGAAGAACCGCAGAATATCTCCGGCCTCAAGCCCGACCTCTCCCCCATCGTCGTCAATCTCATCCAGCGGTGTCTGGAGAAAGATCCGTCCGAACGGTATCAGCATTTCGACGACATTGTCGCCGACCTGAAACGCTCCCAGAGCAGGACCTCCAGGGTCATGCGGAACACCGGGCAGGTCGGAGCCGGCGCGTCGATCTCCGAAAGCCACGCTGTGGAGTCCAAACCGCGGAGCGCACGAAGACCCCTCGTGCTCGTGGGCGGCCTTGCGGCGTTTGTTGTGATCGCCGGCCTGATCGTCGGCTGGTTCGTCATGGGAGAGTCGCAGCCCGGGACTCCAGCTGCTCCAGCGACGGACAGGACATCACTTGCCGTCATGTATTTCGATAACAACACCTCCGAGGAGGGCCTTGGGAAGATCCTCGTGTCGCTGCTCACCACCAATCTCAGCCGCTCTCCTTCCTTCGACGTGGTCGGCAGTCAGCGCCTGTTCGATATCCTGAAGCAGCTGAACAAACAGAACTCGGAGACGGTCGACAGGACCACCGCGACGGAGGTCGCCACGCGGGCCGGGGTGAACACAATGCTCATGGGAAACATCGTCCAGATAGGGTCGGCCATCCGCATCACGGCGGAACTTCTGGACGTGAAGACGGGGAACATCATCGCGTCCGATCAGGTGGACGGCCGGACCATCGAAGACGTGTTCCAGATGGTCGATGAACTGACGCTCAAGGTCAGCCAAAAGCTCCAGGCCACCGCCACTCCCGAAATTCTGCATGTCAGAGATGTGACGACAAGCTCCTACGAGGCGTATGAGCACTACCAAAACGGACTCCAAAAGACATGGCGATGGGAGTTCGAGTCTTCGATCAACGATTTCAAACAGGCGATCGAGGCCGACCCGGGCTTCGCGATGGCATACTTTCAGCTGGCCTCTGCTCAAGGTGGCTTCCTTGTCAGTGACCTCTTTGAGAACATCTCTGAGGTACGCACGCTCATCCGGAAAGCGGACTCCCTCTCTGGCCGGTCCACAGACCTGGAGAAACTCCAGATCCGCGGAACCCACCACTTCTACCAGCGAGAATTCTCGGTCGCTGAGTCCCTCGCGCTCGTGGCTGCCCGGGCTTATCCGAACGACAAACAGGCCCAGGCGGCAGCCTTCTACTTTCATGGGCCTTCGAACCTGAGTCCTGCCGAACGCGCCGTCGAGCTGGATCCGACATTTGCCAACGCCTACAACGCGCTTGCCTACCAGAATCTGTGGCGCGGAGATCCGGACGCGGCATTGTCAGCCGTCCGAAAGTACCGGGCCCTTCAGCCCGACGTGTGGAATCCGTACGACTCCGAGTGGGAGATCCTCATGATGAGCGGTCGACTCGACGACGCCATCGACCTCGTTCGGGAAGCTCTGCGGATGAACCCGAAGTGGACCCGTTTCTACTGGGCCATCGGCTACGCGAAACTTCTCCAGGACAAGCCCGATGACTCGCGTGAAGCGCTCGCCAAAAGCGCCTCGTCCTGGCGCGTGATGTATACGTACCTCTATGAGGGACGCTATGCCGACGCGGTGGCAGTTGCCACACGGGAGCTTGCCTCGGCCCGCGGCCGTGGAGATACAACACGCTCGCTCCGGCTCATGGCGATCGTCGGACGGCTGCATGCGTTGTCGGGAGATCGGGTCCAGGCTGAGCGGACGTACCGCGAAGCAGAAGAACTCGTTCGGCAGGAATCACCCGACTATGCCGACCAGATACGACTGCTCTTTATGTTTTTCCGGGGAATGGACGACGTTGCCGCGGACCGTCTGAACGACGCTCGTGACCACCTGGTCGGAATGACACGCATTGCGGACCGGTATCCCTCGGACGAGCTCATGCAAAGGTATGTCCTGATGCTTGCAGCATCTCTTGACGGGCACGATACTGCCGGCGGTGCGTCGTCGCGATCCCTGAAGATCGCGGAACAGGCCTTCCGGATCGGACATCCGGTGGCCATCGAGCTTCGGGCGCTCGCCCAGGCAAGGGAAGGTCGCCCCGACGAAGCCGTGCGATCACTCGAAGTACTCCGCGTGAACGTCGGCAGCCGCGACGAGTTCCTGGGGGGCGACGAATTCTATTTCTTCCAGATCAGCTCCCGGACCGACTACCAGAGTGCCCGCATCTTCGAGCGGATGGGTGATACGCCCAAGGCCATCGAGTACTATCAGCGCGCGCTGAAACGGTGGGGACGCGCCGACATGGGCCATCGCGAGAAGAAGGACGCGCAGGCCAGGCTTGCGGCGCTGTCACGTCGTAACTGACATCGAGCAGTCGTATTGCACCTCATGAAGTACAGCACACGAGCGGAGAATACATGATCGGCACAACGATAGGGCATTACACGATCGAGCAGAAGTTGGGTGAAGGCGGCATGGGCGTCGTCTACAAGGCCCGCGACACCAAACTCGACCGCGAGGTCGCCCTGAAATTCCTTCCTGAGTCGGCCCCCTCGGGAGCTGACGGCTCCAGGTTCCTTCAGGAGGCCAAAGCCGCGGCGGCCCTCAACCATCCCAACATCTGCACGATCCACGGGATCGAGGAGGCCGACGATCCCTCGTCTGCGCTCGGGACCAAGCGGTCGTTCATTGTGATGGAGTTCGTCGATGGCCAGATGCTCGAAGAAAAGAAATCGGCACTCTCCCAGAAGCAGGCGATCGAGATCGGCATCCAGATCGCCGAGGGTCTCGCCGCCGCACACGAGCACGGGATCGTGCATCGGGATATCAAGCCCGAGAACATCATGATCCGCAAAGATGGCCGCGTGCAGATCATGGATTTCGGGCTGGCAAAGCTCAGGGGCGCATCACGCCTGACAAAGGAAGGTTCCACCGTCGGGACGGCCGGCTACATGTCGCCGGAACAGGTGCAGGGACAGGAGACCGACCAGCGGTCCGACATCTTCTCGCTCGGCGTTCTGCTGTTCGAAATGCTTACTGGACACGCGCCGTTCAAAGGCATGCATGAGACGGCCATCGCCTACGAGATCGTGAACGTCGACTCGCCTCCGATGTCGTCGCTGAAGCCCGAGATCCCTCCCGAGCTCGACGCTATCGTCCTCGACTGTCTTGAAAAAGACCCGAAGGAGCGCACCCAGTCCGCCGGACAAGTCGCCCTTGAACTGAAGCGGTTCCGGAGAGAATCCAGCCGGTCCCGGGCGAGCCGCATCATGCCCGCCACACCGCACCGTCCGGCATCTTCTGTACAGCCATCGACGGCCGGATCCGAAGAGGTGTCAGAGGGTGCATCGGTCGCCAGGCGTCTGTGGCCGTTGAAGACGATCCTCCTGGTGACCGGGATCCCTCTTGCCGCGGCGGCCGGATATCTCGTAGCAGCACTTGTCGGCGGTCCGAGTCCGGACCAGGTGACGTTGCGAGCCATCATCGAACCGCCACCGGGTCAGCAAGTGTACAATGATTTCGGCGGATACCTCGCCCTTTCCCCTGACGGGTCCAATCTGGTGTTTGCCGCCATCGATTCCGGCGGGTCCTCCAGGCTGTGGCTACGCCCGCTCTCGTCCACCGAGGCCAAGCCGCTGAGCGGGACTGAAGGGGCCAGCTATCCGTTCTGGTCGCCCGATGGAAAGGAGATCGCGTTCTTTGCCAACACCAAGCTCCGCAAGATCGACCTGCTCGGGTCACCTCCGCTCGATATTGCCGACGTGCAGCAGGGACGTGGAGGCGCCTGGGGCCCGGATGGCACCATCATCGTCAGTCCGATCATCGGTGAAACGAACCTCTATTCCGTACCATCCGGCGGAGGCATGCTAAAGCGACTGACGTCCTTCGACTCGACGTCCAAGTACTATCCGAGGTATCCGTCATTCCTGCCGGACGGGAAGCACTTTCTCTACGTCGGATATGCCGGGGGAGGCGCTATCGCGGCGAGGACCGCGGCATTTGTCGGTTCGCTCGATGGTACCGTCACCGAACTGCCGATCCGCGGGTCGTCGAATTTGTTTTACTCCGCCGGCCACCTGCTCTACCTGAGGGAGAACACGCTCATCGCCCAGGCCTTCGATCCCTCTGGCTTGAAGCTCACGGGTGATCCTGTGCCGATCGACAAAGGAATCCAGATCTATCCGGCACGTGCCAAAGGCAACTTCACTGCATCCCCGAACGACGTCGTCGTGTATGTGCGAGATCAAGGCGAACCCGAAGGCTCTCTCGTGTGGATCGACCGCAACGGCCGTGCCACGGAGATCGTCCGAGGACGCCCCACACTCGGCGCCAGATTGTCGCCGGATGGGACCAAGTTCGCCTACAGCGAACGGGACGACCAGTCCAATAGCGATATCTGGATCTATGACCTCACGCGACATATCAAGACGCGGTTCACATTCAGTCCCGATCCTGACGTCTTTCCCGCCTGGACGCCGGACGGACATTCCATCGTCTACAACACCGTCCACGGGACCGACTGGAACGTCGTCGTCAAGTCCGCCGACGGCACCGGCGGAGATCGGGTGATCTACGAGGGAAAGGATACGGAGCTTCAGGTCTCCGACGTCTCATCCGACGGCCACTCCATTCTCTTTTCTCGACAGACGCTCGTTTCCGGGTTCGACGTGATCGCGGGAGACCTCTCCAAGCCGGGTGTGCTCGATACGATCCTCTCGACCCGCTTCCACGAGTACATCTCATCATTCTCACCCGACGGAAAGTGGATCTGCTACCAATCCGACGCTTCGGGCCGATATGAAGTGTACGTTCGCCGGTTTGCACGAGAGAGCGAAAAATGGCAGGTCTCCACGATGGGAGGACAATTCCCCTCCTGGATGCGGAACGGCGAGATCGCATTCCTCTCGAATGGCAAGACGGTGGTATCGCGCGTGACATTCTCTGACGGCTTCCCGCGCTTTTCCGTGCCGTCTGAGCTCTTCTCCCTCTCCGGTGATGTGGAGCTGAACCTGGACGATGCAACTGCGGACGGCAAACGGTTCATCGGATCCAGGACCAAGACCGTGGCCGGAGCGAATGCTCTCACGGTGATCTCGAATTGGCATCGTTTGATCGAGAAGAAATAGAGACTCAGGACGCGACCACCGGCACACTGGAAGAACGAACATGATCGGTCAAACGATATCGCATTACAGGATCCTCGACAAGCTCGGCGAGGGAGGCATGGGCGTCGTCTACAAGGCCCAGGACCTCACGCTCGACCGGCTCGTCGCACTCAAGTTCCTTCCGGAGTCATCCGCGGCTGGTAGCGACAGCTCCCGCTTCCTGCAGGAGGCCAAAGCGGCCGCAGCGCTCAACCATCCGAACATTTGCACGATCCATGGCATCGAATCGGCTGATTCAATGACCTTTATCGTCATGGAATTCGTCGACGGCCAGATGCTGGAGGATAGGAAATCCTCTCTCTCCTTGAAGCAGGCCATCGACATCGGGATCCAGATCGCAGAAGGATTGGCCGTCGCCCACGAGAAGGGGATCGTCCACCGCGACATCAAGCCCGAGAACATCATGATCCGGAAGGACGGGATCGTCCAGATCATGGATTTCGGGCTGGCGAAGCTCAGGGGCGTCACCCGGCTGACCAAGGAAGGCTCCACGGTCGGGACGGCAGGCTATATGTCGCCCGAGCAGGTGCAGGGGCTGGAGACGGACCACAGGTCCGATATCTTCTCCCTCGGCGTCCTGCTGTTTGAAATGACCACGGGGCAGCTGCCGTTCAAGGGGATGCACGAGACGGCCGTGGCATATGAGATCGTCAATGTCGACTCTCCTCCCCCTTCTTCGATCAGGCCGGAGATCCCTCCGGAACTCGACGCGATCGTGCTCGAGTGCCTCGAGAAGGACCCGAAGGAACGGACGCAGTCGGCGGGTCAGGTGGCGGTCGATCTCAAACGGTATCGCCGGGAGTCCAGCCGTTCGCGCGCAAGCCGGATCACGGCAGCCCGGCCCGTCACGACCGAACGCGTGACCTCCGCCCGGGTGGAGGCTGAAGAACCGAAAACGGTTACCGGCAGGTGGACCTCGACGATCCGGTCATGGCTGCCCATGACGCTCACTGCATTGCTGGCGCTCGCGGCTGGCATCGTGGGCTCGACCATCGTCCTCACGTCGGCCCCTCCCCCCGAACCGATCGCCGCCGCCATCGAAATGCCTCCGGGGACAGAATATGTCAGCGGCGTCGGCGGGCACTCGGCCATTTCCCCGGACGGGACGATGATCGTCTTCTCCGCGATCGATTCCATGCTGCAGCGGACCTTGTGGGTGCGTCCCCTGCGCGCTACCGTCGCACATCCACTGGCGGGCACGAAGGATGCAGAATACCCCTTCTGGTCGTACGACAGCCGGTCGATCGGCTTCTTTGCGGAAGGCCGGCTGCGTACGGTCAGCGCCTCCGGGGGACCTGTCCTGACGCTGGCCGAGGCTCCGCTTGGAAGGGGCGGCACCTGGGGAAGCTCTGGCACGATCGTCTTTTCGCCGAACGTCGCCGACGCGAACCTGTATGCGGTCTCCGCTTCGGGCGGCCCCGTGCGCAAGGTCACCGCCTTCGATTCGAGTTCCGGCACGGGTCCACGATTCCCGGCATTCCTTCCGGACGGAACGCACTTCCTCTTCACGACGGTGGAACTGGGGGGCGGAAGCAACAACACGATCACGTACGTCGGCTCGATCGACGGTAGCGAGACGCGTGAGATCGTTCGCGGCTATTCGAACTGTGTGTATGCGGCGGGCCAGATCCTCTTTCTGCGACAAGGGATCCTCATGGCGCAGCCCTTCGACGCCGGATCATACGAATTGAAGGGTGATGCCGTCTCGATCCAGGAGGGAGTGAACTCGTGGGCTCCGAGGGCCAAAGGCGATTTCTCGACCTCAGAGAATGGCATCCTCCTCACTTCCGTCGGAGGCGGCCAGTCCAACGAAGAATTCATCTGGATCGACGCCAACGGTCAGCAGGAACCACTCTTCAATGCCACCCCGTGGGTCGGCGCGAGGCTCTCCTACGACGGCACGCGTATCGTGTACGACGAGGTCGAGGGGCAAAGCCAGCGTGTGGACGTGTGGGTCTACGATATCCCGCGAAAGGTCAAGACGCGGCTGACCCTTGGGGAGAATAACGGCTCACGACCTGTCTGGTCGAGGGACGGATCGCGGATCTACTACAGTTCCGAGGTGGGAGCGAGCAAGAATAACCTGATGGAGCGGTTCGCCGACGGGACAGGCAAGGAGATCCCGACCGCGCAGGGATCGAACCCCAATTCCGCGTTGGCCCCCATGGATGTCTCGCCCGATGGACGTACATTACTGGTGTCGAGCATTCTGGGCACGGTGGGCGAACTGGGAACGATCGACCTGAGCGACACGAAGCGTCCTGTTCCCGTCATTCTGTTGGGAGTGCGGGGCGAAGCGGCTCGGTTCTCGCCCGATGGTCGTTGGATCGTCTACCAGTCGGACCAATCCGGCAAGCGTGAGGTCTACGTCCGATCCGTCGCCGCTGGCGAGGGACAATGGCAGATCTCGTCCGGAAGCGGCGAAGACGCCGTGTGGACCCCTTCGGGGATCATCTTCTATGCATCGTCGCTCGACACGTATCTCAAAGTCATGGTCACATTCAACGGAGGCCGGCCGGCCTTCAGCCAGGCCAAGCCACTCTTTTCGCAGGCGACCTCGCGCTTCCGTTCGATCATCGCCCAGTCAAAGGACGGACGCCGCTATCTCGGCACGCGTCCTGTCTCGATCCGAAACAACCGTTCCTTGTCCGTCGTTGTTCATTGGCCCACCCTGTTGCCCAAGTGACGCCGGAGACCTCCATGCTCATCCGATTCGTACAAGTCCGCACCAACGACGCCAGCCCCGAAGCGCTGCGTCAGGCGTATGAACGCTCGATCATTCCGGCGCTCCGCGAGATGCCGGGTTGTCTCTCGGCCGCGCTGCTCCGGAGCAATTCCGACGCCCAGGAGTGCATTTCAATGACGACGTGGCGCACGGCCGAGGACGTGCAGCGCTACGAGCAGAGCGGGCGATTTCGCGAGCTGCTCGAGATCCTTCGTCCCTACTTTGCCGACGCGACGGAATGGCGGCTCGAACTCGGCGCCGACCTGACGGTCAAGTATGAACCCGTTTCGAACGACCCGGTTGTGAGACGATTCGATGTTGCCGCTACCGCGCGCCAGTCTTCGGCGGCCCACTTCACGCCCGATTATGTCCGCGTGGTCTCGCATCGGATCCGCGAAGGGTCGCGCGGCGAATTCCGGCGGATCTACGAACAGGACATCCTGCCCGTCCTCCGCACGCAGGACGGATGCCGGAGGGCGTACCTCGTCGAAGACCCGAACGACACGACGAAGATGCTGTCCGTGACGGCCTGGACCTCACAGCGCGACGCCGAACGCTATGAACAGAGCGGACAGTTCACCACATTGCTGTCCAAGCTCGAACCGACCCTCTCCGACCTCTACCAGTGGAAGTTGAATGTCGGTTCCGGTTCGCGCTCACACGTTTCCACCAGCGACGATGTGGCCGTCGACGGCTACACGATGCTCGTCGGCCAAGAATTCGGCTCCTGAACTCCTTTCCCGATCTCTCATGCGGCTCGCCATCATTTCCGACGTTCACGGCAATCTCGAAGCTCTCACGACCGTCCTGGAGGATATCGATCGAAGGACTGTCGATGCGATGCTCTGTCTCGGCGATCTCGTCGGCTACGGGCCCGACCCCGGACCCTGCTTGGCCGCCATACGGACCCGGGAGATCCCGTGCCTGCTCGGCAATCACGACGCCGCGGCCTTCGACATCAACGAGCGACTGACGTTCAGCCCCCTGGCGCGACGAGCGATCGAGTGGACGGCCACTCAGTTGGAAGACTCCGATCTTGCGTTCCTCCGCACGTTTGCCCCAACTATCGAACGCTTTGGGCAGACCTTTGTTCATGCCGCGCCGCACGACCCCATGGCCTTCGACTATATCATGGATGATATCGACGCAGCAAGGAATTTCCGTGCATTTTCGACCCCAATCTGCTTTGTCGGACACACACATCAACCGGAGATCTTTCCGGAGGACCTGGCGTCTCGGCAGGTGGTGCCGGGCAGGCGTTTCATCGTCAACGTCGGCAGCGTCGGGCAACCGCGGGACGGCGACGCGAGGGCGTGCTATGGTTTGTTCGATACGGATGCCGTGACGTTCGAACATGTCCGCGTGCAGTACGACGTACCGGCGACGGCCGAGAAGATCTACCGGGCCGGCTTGCCGGCGCAACTGGCCGAACGACTGGTATTGGGGATCTGACGGCAGATCAGTCGCAAGGCACCCGAGAAGACACCCACCCTACGATAATCGAGGATCGACACTATGGCTGGCTCAGAGATCGTTGACAGATTCAAACTGCTCGAGGACGAGAATCTCAGGCTGCGACGAGCCGTCGAGGAGCTCTCCATCCTGAACGACCTCTCGCGCACGATCGGCGCCTCGTTGAATTCCGAGGAGATCATCCAGACCGTCGTGCGGCGCTCGCTCCGCGCCGTGCTCGCCGAACAGGGTGTCGTTACGCTCGTGGAGGAGTCCGAACAAGACTCCATGAAGACCCTCATCCGCACGGCCGAGGTCTCGATGGAGCGGGTGAAGTACCATTTCAACCAGGCGTTGCTCGGATGGATGTACATCAACAAGAAGCCGCTGGTCATCAACGACCCGGCCACCGACGAGCGGTTTCGCGGCATCCAGTGGGACGCGTCCATCAAGTCGCTGCTGGTCGTCCCCCTCATCGTGAAGTCCAAGATCCGGGGCGTCCTGACGGTGTACAACAAGAAAGAGGGGAAGAATTTCACCGATGACGATCTACGTTTGCTGTCGATCATAGCAGCCCAGTCCGCGCAGATCGTGGAAAATGCCCGCCTCCATGAACAGGAAAAGGCGTTCGTGAAGATGCAGGAGGAGCTCACACTGGCAGCCGCCATCCAGACGGAACTTCTCCCGGCCGCACTGCCGGAGATCCCTGGATATGAGGTCTTTGCGGATACGATACCGGCCGCCTCCGTCGGGGGGGACTCGTACGACATCATCCAGTCGTCGGGCGCGGGGCTTGCGCTGTGCATCGCCGACGTGTCCGGAAAAGGGATGGGTGCCGCCCTCCTCATGGCGAACCTCCAGGCGACCCTTCGGGCTACCGTGGAGACTCGCGAACGGCCGTCGCTCATTCTGGACCATTCCAATCGCCTGCTGCACAAGAGCACGAGTGCAGAGAAGTTCGCCACGGTCTTTCTCGCCATGCTCGACCCCGCAGCCCATCGGCTGACGTATGCGAATGCCGGTCACGATCCCGCCATCCTCTTGTCAGCAGATGGTGCGATGTCCGAACTTCCCTCAACGGGGCTTCCGGTAGGCCTGTTCGAAGGGGTTGGATACGAAGAGTCATCCGTCATGCTCAACCCCCTCGATACGGTCGTCATCTTCACCGACGGCATCACAGAAAGCATGGACATCTCACAGAACCAGTTCGGGCGGGAACGGATCATGCAGACCGTTGCCGCGCACCGGACCGGCTCTGCCAAGGAGATCGGCAAAGCGTTGTTCGAGTCGGTCGCGGCCTTCAGCAAAGGGGCGCCGCAATCGGACGACCGCACATTGCTCGTGATCCGCCGGCAATGAGAAACCAGTCCCGCAAAGGACCGGGCTGACAGATGGAACTGCACTCCACGCAATGTCATTGTGAAGGACCATATAGGAGGGATGAGCGATGACGACTGTCCGGACGATACTAGAAGTTAAAGGAAGCACGGTGTACACGATCAGCCCGGGGGCGGCCGTGATCGACGCCCTTCGACTGCTGGAGGAGCACAACATCGGTATCCTTGTCGTACGTGAGGGAGATGCAGTTGTGGGTCTCTTTTCGGAGCGTGACTACGCACGCAAGATCGTCCTCCAGGGGCGGACAGCCCACACAACAAATGTCTCGGACGTCATGACACGAAACGTCGTATCGGTTTCGCCAGACGCGAGTATCGACCATTGCATGGACTTGATGACGGGCCATCGGTTCCGTCACCTTCCGGTGCTCGAGAATGGTCGTCTCGTCGGGCTGATCTCGATCGGCGACGTCGTCAAACGTCTGATCGCAGAACGCGAACAGACGATCCAACACCTGACCAGTTACATCACCGGCACGCGCTCCTGAAGGCGGGCCGTCCATCAGTACCGTTTCAGCGACCGCCGGGAGCGCTTTCCCCGGCGGTCCTTCTTCCGCGACATCCATTCATTCCAAGGGAGTTTCCATGAAACACTTCGGGCTAGCGCTCGTCAGCGCTGTCATCGCGCTGACGGCCGTCAGTCAGGCACAAGAGTCCGTCACGGTCCTCCGTGGCGCGCGGATCGTTCCTGTCGACGGAAGTGCCATCGATAACGGCGTGCTGATCGTCCGCAACGGCAAGATCGTTTCGGTCGGTCCGGCCTCTACCACCGTCCCGGCAGGCGCTGAGGTTCTTGACGTCACGGGCAAGACCATTCTTCCGGGTCTCGTCGATACGCATTCTCATATCGGCGGCGGATCAGGCGGCGATCGCTCGTCAGCGCTCCATCCGGACGTACGCATTCTCGACGGCATCAACCCGTTGGACGAGTCCTTCAAGAAGGCGCTGGCCGGCGGCATTACGACCGTCAACATCATGCCCGGCTCCGGCCACCTGATGAGCGGCCAGACTGTCTACGTCAAGCCCCGGCCGGCACACAGCGTCGAAGAGATGCTCGTCTATGTCGACAAGGATCGGACGATCTACGGCGGCATGAAGATGGCGAACGGCACGAATTCGATCGGCGAGAAGCCCTTCCCGGGGACCCGAGCCAAGTCTGCCGCACTTGTCCGACAGTTGTTCGTGAAGGCGCAAGACTACAAGGCCAAGGTCGCAGCGGCAAAGGGCGATCGCGACAAGATGCCGAAGCGTGACCTCGAGATGGAAGCAATGCTCGAGATCCTCGATGGCCGGCGTATCGTCCATCACCATACGCACAGGGCTGACGACATTGTGACCGTTCTCCGTCTCCAGAAAGAGTTTGGATTTCGCGTCGTCCTCCACCACGTCACGGAAGCCTACCTCGTTGCAAAAGAGATCGCCGACGCAAAGGCAAGCTGCTCGGTGATCGTCATCGACGCCCCGGGCGGAAAACAGGAGGCGGTCAATCTGAACTACCAGAACGGAGCCGCGCTCGTGAAAGCGGGCGTCCTGACGGGCTTCCATACTGACGATGGTATCACGGATTCACGCCTGTTTCTGCGTTCGGCCGCGCTCGGCGTCCGGGGAGGCATGGATCGCCTCGAAGCCATCAAAGCCCTGACGATCAACGGTGCCCAGATGCTCGACCTCGGAGAACGCGTCGGTTCGCTGAAGCCGGGCAAGGATGCCGACTTCATCGTGCTCTCAGGAGACCCGTTCAGCGTTTACACGCATGTCGAACAGACCTGGATCGACGGGACAAAGGTGTGGGACCGGTCGAACCCGAACGACTACAAGTATGCTGTCGGCGGATACGAGGTCTTCCCCGACGGAGTCACGCTCGACGCGTGCGGAGGAGGTGAATAATGAGCTCGAATGAATCGACACGTACTGCCAAGACGCTAAGACCTATGACGCCCCGGGCCCGCCAAGAACGCGACGGTACATTGATGAGAGTCATGACCACCCCTCCTACCTCTGTCCTTCCTTGGCGCCCTTGGCGGTTCACTCTTTGGCTCATGGCGGTTTGTGCCTGCACCGTCTTCCTATCCTCATTCGCTCAGGCCCAGGTCGCGATCAAGGGGAAGGTCGTCTACACCATGGCCAGCGCGCCGATTTCCGACGGTGTCGTTCTGACCCGAAATGGCACGATCGAACGGGTCGGTCCCGCGTCCACCATTGCGATCCCCGACGGATACAAGGTTCTGTCGGGAGCTGTTGTCACGCCCGGACTTGTCGACGCACACTCGACCGTCGGCCTCTCGGGCATTCTGAACATCCCTGCGGACCAGATGCAGTTGGAGACATCCGACGCCTTCCAGCCGGAGTTGCGGGCGATCGACGCGTATGACCCGCGCGAGCCGCTCGTTGAATTCGTCCGGAACCTGGGTATCACGACACTGCACACGGGTCACTCTCCCGGCGCACTCGCCAGCGGCACAACGATCGTCGTCAAACCAGTCGGAGGAACGGTGCAGGAGGCGCTCGTGTCCGACGGCATGGTCGCATTCACGCTCGGACCTTCGGTCCAGGGAAATTACCGCACTCCGGGCACCAGCGGAAAAGCCATCGCCGTGCTGCGTGGCGAATTCATCAAGGCACAGGAGTATGTCAAGAAGCTCGGAGCCAAGGATCCCGAAAAGCGGCCGGCACGTGACCTGAAGATGGAGCTGCTCTCGCGAGTCCTCTCCGGCGAGGTCCGCATCCTCTACACGGCCAATCGTGCAACGGACATTCTGACGGTCCTCCGGCTCCAGAAGGAATTCGGGTTCAAACTGGTCCTCGACGGCGCCGCCGAAGCGTACCTGGTGATCGATGAGCTGAAAGCGGCCGGCGTGCCGGTCATCCTGCATCCGACCATGGCCCGGCCGAATGGCGACATGAAAAACCTCTCGTTGGAAACGGCGGCGCAGTTGAAGGCCGCGGGAATTCCATTCGCCTTTCAGAGCGGGCACGAAGGATATGTGCCGAAGACTCGCATTGTGCTGTATGAGGCTGCCGTCGCTGCCGCGAACGGGCTCCGGTTCGAGGACGCGCTCGCGGCCATCACCATCAACGCCGCCAGGATCGTCGGCGTTGACAAACGGGTTGGATCCCTCGAGGCCGGCAAGGATGCCGACGTCGTCGTGTTCGACGGCGATCCGTTCGAATACACCAGCCACGTCTGCGGTGTTGTCATCAACGGGAAGGTCGTCAGCGAGAGCTGCCATTGATGTACCATCTTTGGGAAAACGGCGGAGTCCCTTTCCGGACTCCGCCTGTTTTTCCGCTTCCCCGCCCTTGACATCACCCCTGAAACTCGCCACATTCGACCCAACATGGCCTTCGTGCTTTCCATACGACACCGTCGCGCGGACGACATCGCCAGCCGCCTCCAGCCGTTTCGGCCGGCGATCGACACGATCGAGGCCGGCGGGATCTCCGCTCCGCGCTTCAGCGGTGAGTTCTGGACCGCACAACAGCGGAAAGCGTCGTCGTTGCACGAGGTCTCGTATCGCGCCTGCTTCAAGCCGCAGCTCCCACGCTTCTTCATCGATATTCTCACCCAGCCGGGTGAGGCGGTCTTCGACCCATTCAGCGGACGCGGGACGACCGCCCTCGAGGCTGGACTGGCACAGCGCCGTATTATCGCCAACGACATCAACCCGCTGAGCGCGTTGCTGGCGCGTCCCCGGTTGTTCGTTCCGGACCTCGAAGCGCTACGGCAACGGCTGCAGTCGATCCGGTTCCGTTCTGGACGAAGTGCCAACATTGACCTCTCGATGTTCTACCACCCCCGGACCGAGTCTGATCTGGTTGGCCTGCGTTCGTACCTCCGCCGCCGTCACGAGAATGGCGACGAGGACGCGATCGATGCATGGATCCGGATGGTGGCAACGAACCGCCTCACGGGACATTCGGCAGGCTTCTTTTCGGTCTACACACTTCCGCCCAATCAGGCCATCACGGCCGAGCGGCAACGGATGATCAATAGAAGACTTCGCCAGCGCCCGACCGAACGCGACGTTCGGGCACTCATCCTGCGAAAATCCGCTTCGTTGTTGCGGAGCGTGACCCCGGAGCATATGCGCACTCTGCGGGAGGCAGGACGCCGGGCGCGGTTCATCACCGGCGATGCGCGTCATCTTCGAGCGGTCCGTCGAGGAACGGTCCGCTTGACAGTCACCTCTCCCCCCTTCCTCAATATGGTCGACTATGCGGCCGACAATTGGCTGCGATGCTGGTTCAACGGCATCGACGCCGCGGCGGTGGCCGAACAGATCACCGTCACCGGCTCCCTCCCATCCTGGGAACGGGCGATGGACGGCGTCTTTGCCGAGCTCCACCGCATCACTGCCCCCGGCGGTTGGGTGGCTTTCGAGGTCGGCGAGGTGCGCCGCGGCCATCTCCGGCTTGACGAATCGATCATGCCGATCGGCGTCCGTCGCGGATTCGAATGCCGGGCCGTCATCATCAACCAGCAACAATTCACGAAGACCTCAAATATCTGGGGCATCGACAACAACGCCCGCGGGACGAACACGAATCGCATCGTGTTGTTCCAGAGTCTGTCGTAGCTCACACCGCGTCATCCTGTAGTCCATCCACCAACCTACGAGGGAGTTTCCATGCGGAGAAGTATGTGCGTGATGATCGTCGTCCTCCTTGCCCTGGCACCGGGCATGGCGGTCGCTCAAATGGATGCTCAGGGGAATGCGCTCTCGAAAGAATTCGCCGGGCAGGTCGACGGCGTGGCCCAGAAATGGATCTCCCTGTTCGAAGCGATGCCGGAATCAAAGCTGGATTGGCGGCCTGCTGAAGGAGTCCGCTCGGTCCGGGAGTTGTTCACCCATATCGGCGACGCCAACTATTTCTTCATGACCTTCATGGGCGCAAAGATGCCCGAATCAGGGGCCATGCCGAAGGATCAAGCCGAGCGAGAGAACCGCTTCAAGACGAAGGCCGACATCGCCAAGCATCTGGCGGCGTCCTTTGATTTCGCGAAGAAGGAGTTCGCCAAGCGTGCGGACAAGGACTTCGAGAAGGAGATCTCCATGTTCGGCTCGAAAACGACCGGTCGGAATGGTATGCTGATCAACCTTGGCCATATGCATGAGCACCTCGGCCAGGCGATCGCGTATGCGCGCATGAATGGTGTCACACCCCCCTGGTCGCTCAAGGGGGAGTAGCGCACACACTGCATCCGACGAAGTATTCCCGAGCGGGCCGAGGATCCTTGGCCCGCTCGTCGTTTTCTGGGAGTCATGAGGAAGCGTTCATCTGGGACGGAATTGCTGAATATTTCTCTATATTCCTGCATGACATCAGGGCTCCATCCTCAGATCCTGGAAGCGATACGGCGGGCGCTCGCGGAGGACGTCGGGTCCGGCGATGTAACGTCGCTAGGCACGATCCCCGAGACCGCCACGTCCCGTGGCGTCTTCCGAGCGAAAAGTCCGGGGGTGATCGCCGGACTCGAGGTCGCCTCCGAGGTCTTCCGGGCGCTCGATTCCAGCACCCGTTTCGAAACTCTCGCCGAAGATGGCCATTCGGTCCCCAAAGGCCACGTCGTCGCTTCAGTCACAGGACCGACGCGAGTCGTCCTCACGGGAGAGCGAACGGCCCTCAATTTCCTGCAACGGATGTCGGGAATCGCGACGATGACCAACGCGTTCGTCCAGTCGGTCAAAGGGACCCACGCCGTCATCCTGGACACGCGTAAGACCGCGCCAGGCCTGCGACAGGTCGACAAACTTGCGGTTCGACTGGGCGGGGGCACGAATCATCGGGCCGGATTGTTCGATATGGTGCTGATCAAGGACAACCATATCGACGCCGCCGGCGGGATCGGACCGGCGGTGGAGGGCGCACGACGCCGCTCGGGTGGGACTCTGCCTGTCGAGGTGGAATGTCGGACCTTGGATGACGTTCGCGAAGCCCTTGGCCTCGATGTGGACCGGATCATGCTCGATAATATGGGCCTGGACGCCATCCGGGAAGCGGTTCAGCTGGTGGATGGGCGGGTTCCCTTGGAGGTCTCTGGCAACGTCACGCTCGAGACAGTCCGAGCATACGCGGAAACGGGCATCGACATGATCTCTGTCGGGGCTCTGACTCACTCGGTGAAAGCCATGGACATCAGTATGAAGATTGAAACTGCCTAGGTGGCTGTGCGTCTCCGCAGCGGATATCCCCTTTGTGTTTCACTGATCAATAGACCCTAGCTCCACATGGATGCATCCTCGATCTATCGCGATCTCAAGCAGAAGCTCCACGACGTAGTGCCTGACGTTGAGCTTCGGTACAAGGCCGAACTGGCAGCAGAGATCAATGTGCTGAAGAAGCAGCGAAACGCCGTGATCCTGGGCCACAATTACATGGAACCGGCGCTCTTCCACTCGATCCCCGATTTCGCGGGCGATTCGCTCGAGCTGAGCCGGCAAGCTGCGAAGACACAGAAGGATATTATCGTGTTCTGTGGCGTCCGATTCATGGCAGAGACCGCCAAGATCCTGAACCCGACGCGCATGGTCCTCCTCCCCGCCAAGAAAGCAGGCTGTTCGCTCGCCGACGGGATCACTGCTGCAGATGTGCGCAAGCTTCGGGAGGACTATCCCGGCGTTCCCATCATCTCCTACATTAACACGAACGCTGACGTCAAGGCTGAGTCGGACATCATCTGCACATCGGGAAACGCGGCCCGCGTCGTCGCTTCGCTCAAGGACGAAACGGTCATCTTTCTCCCCGATGAGTATCTTGCCGGGAATGTTGCGCGCGAGACGGGGCGTCATATCATCTTCCCCACGAAGAGCATCCCGCGTCAGAACGATGGAACGCTCGAGTATAAGCTGATCGGCTGGACGGCCCGGTGTGAAGTGCACGACAAGTTCACCGTCGAGGACATCGCCAATGTCCGCAGGCAATTCCCCGACGTGGTCATCCTGGCCCATCCCGAGTGCAGTCCTGAGGTCACCGCCGCCGCCGACTTTTCCGGAAGCACGGGAGCGATGATCAAGTACGTCGAGCAGACCACGGCTCCGCGTTATCTCCTGTTGACCGAGTGTTCGATGGGCGACAACATTGCGGCATCTCACCCGGAGAAGGAGATGCTCCGGATGTGCAGCGTGCGGTGTCCGCATATGAACGAGATCACGCTCGAAGAGACGCGCGATGCCCTGTTGAAGACACAATACGTCATCGAGGTACCAGAGGACATCCGTCGACGCGCGCTCGTCGCGCTCGAGCGGATGCTGAAGATCTCCTGAGCCATGGCTACCCACGACCTCCTCAAGACCGATGTCCTCGTGATCGGCTGCGGCATTGCCGGCGGCGTGGCGGCCCTCGAACTTGCCGAAGCCGGTGTACACGTGACCGTCGTGACCCTCTCGCCGACGCCGGAGGAAACGAACACGTGGTATGCGCAGGGGGGCATCGTCTATCAAGGCGAGTCAGACACGCCAGACCTTCTGATCGAAGACATCATGCGTGCGGGGGCTGGGTATTCGAACCGGGCAGCGGTCGAGATCCTGGCGCGCGAAGGACCCGAGCTTGTTCGTTCCATCCTCCTCGACAAGATCGGCGTCCCCTTCGACCGGACGACCGGCGACGAACTCTCCCTCGTTCGTGAGGGGGGGCACTCGCTTCATCGCATTCTGCATGCCGCCGATGCCACCGGGAGCGCCATCGAGCGACGCCTCCTCAGCGCGCTGGGTCGATTCAAGAACGTCTCCGTGCTTACCGGCCATACCGCCGTCGATCTTCTGACGCCTGCACACCACGCGATCGATCGGCAGTGTCTGTACCAGCCGCCCTCCTGTGTCGGAGCGTACATCCTGAATCAAGCTACGGGCCATGTGATCCGATGCCTGGCCAAGATCACGATCCTCGCGACGGGCGGCCTGGGCCAGATCTTTTTGCGGACCACCAACCCGAAGGGAGCGCGCGGAGACGGACTTGCGATGGCGTGGCGCGCGGGAGCGAGGGTCATCAACAGTGAGTTCGTCCAGTTCCATCCGACAGCGTTCTACAAGGAGAATACCCCCTGCTTCCTTGTTTCGGAAGCCGTACGGGGCGCCGGCGCGAAGCTGGTGGATGAACGCGGCCGGGCGTTCATGGAAGACTACGACGCCGAGTGGAAGGATCTTGCACCGCGCGATGTCGTGTCCCGTAGCATCCATCACGAGATGCTCAAGCGGCACCTCCCCAACGTCTATCTGGACATCGCGTCACATCTGCCGGCGGCAAAGATCCGCGAGATGTTCCCGTCGATCCATGAGCGATGCCTCAAGTACGGCGTCGATATGAGCCGCGAACCTATTCCCGTCGTTCCCGCTGCCCACTATTTCTGCGGCGGCGTCTGGGTGGACGAATGGGGACAGACCACTGTCCAGCAGCTGTTCGCCGTGGGCGAGGTTTCCTGCACGGGCATCCACGGCGCGAACCGTCTCGCCAGCACGTCGTTGCTGGAAGGCCTCGTCTGGGGCCACCGCGCGGCGCGACACCTGCACGGATCGCTTCGTTCCATCGAGCTCCACGATGCGCACGACATCCCGCCGTGGGTCGAGACGGGCACCCAGGAGCCTGACGCCGCGCTCGTCCTGCAGGACATGAGCGCCATCCAACATGTGATGTGGAACTACGTCGGCCTCGTCCGAACGGACCGGCGCCTCCAACGGGCCATTCGGGAGCTTCGGCACCTCGAGTACGAGATCGAGCGATTCTACCGGGCGGTGCAACTCACCGACGGTCTCATCGGCCTGCGCAACGCTGTCCGGACCGCCTTGATCGTGACGATCTCGGCGTGGGAGAACAAACGAAGCGTCGGTTGCCACTATCGCGTCTGACCATGACCATGCACAGGCAGAGAAAACCCAGTGCGACGGTCGGAACGATCGTGGCCTGGAACTCCATCCGTCGTTGGGCGTTCGCCGCCGCAGCATGCATCCTGCTTGTCGGCACCTCGACGCGTGCGCAGGACCCGACGCCGGTCCTGCTCATCTCGCTGGATGGATTTCGCAACGACTATCCCGAGAAGGTGGCGACCCCGAATCTGCATGCGCTGGCAACCAATGGCGTGCGAGCCGCCGCGATGCGGCCGGTCTTCCCAAGCAAGACGTTCACCAACCACTACACCATCGTTACGGGCCTTCTGCCAACACACCACGGCATCGTGTCCAATACCATGTATGACCCTGTCATGGCTGCTTGGTTCCGGTTGAGCGACACGGGCGCCGTTCGCAACGCGGCATGGTGGGGTGGCGAGCCCATCTGGGTGACGGCCGTCCGGCAGGGGCAACGGTCGGCCTGCTTCTTCTGGCCGGGCAGCGAAGCTGCCATCGGCGGTGTCCGGCCGACATACTGGAAACCATACGTCCACGTCACGCCACACGACGAACGGATCAGGCAGGTCCTGGCGTGGTTCGACCTTCCGGCGAGCGAGCGCCCCGCCATCATTACCCTGTATTTCAGCGACACGGACGATGCCGGCCATCGGTTCGGACCGGATTCCCCTGAGCTTCTCGCAGCCGTCCAGAAGGTCGATTCCTCGATCGGCCTGCTGCTCGATGGCCTTGCGGCGAGAGGGCTCCGCGAAAGGGTGAACGTGATCGTCGTGTCCGACCACGGAATGTCAGCGGTCGACTCCTCCCGGGTCCTGTATTGGGACGATGCGCTCGATGCATCGACCGTCCGCTCCATCGAAGAGGGACCCATCCTCACGTTCAATGTTCCGGCCGACAGCGTCCCCGTCTACGTCGGACGCCTGAACCGTCTCAGCCCTCGCCTGAAGGCCTACGCTTCTGGCGACCTTCCGGAACGATTCGCGTACTCCGGTCATCGCCGCATTCCGGCCATCGTCGCCTTGCTGGACGATGGATGGACGGCCACACGGAGAAATCGACGTGGCGGATATCCGATCTCCGGCGGATCGCACGGGTACGACAATGAGTTCGCCTCAATGCAGGCGCTGTTCGTTGCCAATGGACCGGCCTTTGCGAAGGGAGCGAAGATCGATACCGTCTTCAACGTTGATGTGTATGAGCTGATGTGCCATGTTCTGACATTGAAGCCCGCCGCGAATGACGGCTCATTCGAACGGATCCGGACGGTCCTTCGCCACTGACCAGTGCCGCGCGTGCTCTCGTCGACCAATTCGAAGCCCTGAATCTTCCTTCTCTTCATCATTTCCTCGTTACATCGCACAGCATGCCACGGCTCCGTCTCGAACTACCAAACACCCTTCCGTTCCGGACGCAACTCCCGGTCCGCATCACGGACGTGAATTACGGCGGCCATCTGGGAAACGACGCTGTGCTGGCCCTCGTCCATGAGGCGCGGGTCCGGTTCCTCGCATCGATGGGCTATTCCGAGATGAACATCGAAGGGGCGTCCATCATCATGGCCGATGCACAGATTGTCTACAGGTCTGAGGGACACTACGGTGATCTGCTTGATGCTTCGGTCGGGTTCGGAGAGATCGACGGAGTGTCGTTTGAGATCTTCACGCTGCTCGCACAGGCCGATTCCGGCAAAGAAGTGGCACGCGTCAAGACGACGTTGGTGTGTTTCGACTACACAGCCAGGCGTCCAATGCCTGTCCCCCCGGAGCTCGTCGCCCGGCATACAGAATGACGAAGCTTTCACTTGCTTTCGGGCATTAGGTTCTCGATTATAAGAATAGCCGGGCTCTTGCCGGTCCTTTTGGCGTCGGTTGCCCCTTCATCTTCGGAGACCCGCTGGCCATGAACGCTGCATACCATCTTTTCCATATCCCTGTCATGGGCACGGGACACTCCGTCGACACGCCCATCCGTGTCGCCCCGTTCGGCATCTCGTCTGTCATTTCGATCGTCGACGATCTGCTGGTCGAGCGTATCCGCAAACACTACGCCCAACAAGAGGGCCTCCCGTACGAACAGATCCCGCGGTACGCCGAGAACGGGCGTGCGCGTCGCATCACAGCCTACCTCGACCTCGTCCGTGAGATCGTTCATCGCCGTCTCGAAGAAATGAAGTCGCTGCCGTTCTTTGAGAAGAATGACAAGACGAAGTATTTCGAGATGCTCCCCGATTCATGCGAGTTGAAGAAGGAATACGAGGCGTTGCTCCGCATGCCCCCAAGCCCCGCCCGGGCAGAACGGGAAGAAGCATTGACCCGCCGCATGCTCCCCGGCTCGATCGACGTGAACATCATGACCAAGCTCGATCGGCTGACGTTCACACGTGAAGGGAAACCGCTCAGCGACGAGTATACCGACGCCAAGACCGCGCTGCGAGGCTATGCGGAAAGCGCGCTGAACTCCGCCGTCATCTTTTCTGCGGGTTTGAACCAGGGTTTGTTCAACTATATGACGCGGTTCCGGGACTTCTACCGGAACGAGATGGGCGAGATCCGAAAGAAGATCATTCTCAAAGTCAGCGACTTCCGGTCGGCCCTGATCCAGGGAAAGCTCCTGGCCCGGAAAGGTCTCGAGGTCCACGAGTTCCGGATCGAATCGGGCCTCAACTGCGGCGGTCACGCGTTTGCGTCCGAGGGCGAGTTGCTGCCGACATTGCTGCGCGAATTCAAGGAAAAGCGTGAGCAGCTCAAGGCTGAATTCCTCCCGATGATCCGCCGGTATTACGAATCGATGGGATGGGAGTACCCGAAGGCTGCGGAGGCCGAGATGCCCGTCGTCACGGTCCAGGGGGGTATCGGCACTGCCGGCGAAGCCGAACGCATGCTCCGTCAGTTTGGCATGGACCGCACTGGTTGGGGAACGCCTTTCCTCCTCGTTCCAGAAGCGACCTGCGTGGACGAACCAACGCGCCAACTGCTAGCCGAGGCCACCGAGAATGACGTCTACCTCAGCGAGGTATCACCGCTCGGTGTCCCCTTCAATAACGTTCGGCGGACCGGTTCCGAGCAGTGGACCCGCCAGCGGGCCGACCAAGGCCAGCCGGGCTCACCGTGTCCCAAGGGATTTCTGGTATCGAACACCGAATTTACCGAACGCCCCATTTGTACGGCCTCCACTGAGTTCCAGGGCCTCAAGCTCCAACAGCTCGACGCCTCTTCACCCACGGCAGGCGAACGCCAGGCGGCCTTCGAGAAGATCGTTGTCAAGACATGTCTCTGCGACCACTTGGGCAACGGCGCCCTGATCGCTCTTGGCATCGTTCCGCAGACGAACCATCCGCAGGCCATCTGTCCGGGCCCGAATATCGCATGGTTCGACCGCGAGTACTCGTTGCGTGAGATGGTGGACCATATCTACGGCCGCGGGCCTTCGCTCGTCTCCTCGGAACGACCGCATATGTTCGCCAAAGAGGTCACAATGTATGTCGACTACTTCGAGCGCCTGCTGCAACGCTCGGACGGTAGTGCGAAATCGATCGCCGCGCTCGGGGTCTTCCTCACTAATCTCCAGGCGGGTATGGACTACTGCCAGGAATTGGCCGTCGGCGAGTCCTATGGCGACGAGAACCTCGCTTCGATCGAGGCGTGCATCGAAGAACAGCGCGAACGGCTCGAGACACTCGCCCTGCAGCTGGAACCACTCGAGGCCCGCACCGCTTCCTGACGTTCCTCCCTCGCTCTCCGATTCTCATCCCTGCGAACGGGTCCGATCTCAGGACCCCCTGCATCAGAAAAACTCCGTACCTTCGTGGAGACAGCGCCGTTCGCTGTCGTCCCACCGATCACGGAGACCAGCCATGGAACTCGCCGAACTTCTCGAGCAACGCCAGGCGGCGATCATCTTTGATGCCCACGAGTCACTGAACAAGTCACGACTACACCATTATCGCCGGAGCCACGCGGTCGAGAATACCCAACGGCTCACGAATCTGTTCCGTCTCGTCATTCAAAGCGTCAAGTCCAAGAACCTCATCCCCATTATCACCTACTCCCAGGAACTCGCCCGCCAGCGGTATCATCAGGGATTCGACCTTTCGGAAGTACAGACGGCCTACCACGTGCTCGAAGAGACCCTCTGGCGGCATCTGACGCGGCACATCCCACCGGACGACTATCCGACGGCCTTTGGCCTGATCAGCACCGTGCTCGGCGCAGGCACAGACGCCCTGGCGCTCGAATACGTGTCGTTGGCCTCCAAACGCCGGGCACAGACGCTCGACCTGACCGAAATGTTCATCGGAACGTAAAAACGCAGAACTTTTGGACGCCCACCCCGTACAATCTGGATGTCCGCTCACTCGGAGGCCTCCATGGAGAAACATCTGACGCTCGCCGGGATCTTTAACATCGTCTACCGGTCGCTCATCCTATTGCTCGCATCCATCCTGTTCGGGATCGCCCTGTTCTTCGACTGGCTCATGGGCGTCCTTCAGCACATTCGTGCTCTGGACCTTGAGGACGTGCCTGTAGAAGTGTTCGACATTGTGTGGGTCGTGCTCATCGTCGCTGCCGTTCTGATGGCGGTGGTATCGATCGCCGGCATCGTCGGCGGTGCCGCCGTCCTCAAGCGGAAAGAATGGGGGCGCATCCTCCTTCTCATCGTTTCGTTCCTGAATCTGTGGCGCATTCCGCTTGGCACGTGCCTGGGCGCATACACGATCTGGGTGCTGTTCCACGACGACACGATCCGCCTGTTCCAGCCGGCGCCTGCCGCAGGAGCCCCCGAGCGTACACCATAGGCGACGTACGCCGGAGGTTGGTCGATGACGGACCCCTGAGATCAGGGCGTTCGGGCTCTTGTTGGCCGGAGACGATCCAGTGTTGGTACAGAAAGCGGGTTGCCATCGAAGACGGCGACCCGCTTCTGCGTACGCGCCTTGCCTGCTGAGCGACGAGCATACCGTTCCCTCGTCTCCTGGTCGCGCACCACCTTTGATTCCCCCACGACTTGTCCGTATATTTCAGGACGATGAACGCGCGATTGATCCTCGAAAACGGCACCGTTTTTCACGGAGAGGCCTTCGGAGCCACGTCGAACGAGACGATGGGCGAGGTGGTCTTCAACACAAGCATGACCGGCTACCAGGAGATCCTCACCGACCCCTCCTACGCTGGCCAGATCGTGACGATGACCTACACGCAGATCGGCAACTACGGCGTGAATCTCGATGATATGGAGTCCGTGAAACCCCAGGTGGCGGGATTTGTCGTGCGTGAGTACTTCGACTACTACAGCAACTTCCGCGCAGGACAGAGCCTCGGCCAGTGGTTGGCGCAACACGGTATCATCGGTATTCAAGGGATCGACACCCGCAAGCTGACAAAGATGATCCGGACCAGCGGAGCCATGCGGGGGATCATCACGACGTCGGACCGCGATGAGGCCGCTATCCTCGACATGGTCTGTGCCAGCCCCGAAATGAATGGGTTGGACCTGGCAAAAGTTGTCACGACCGACGCATCGTACGCCTGGTCCGAGGTCGACCGGACGCCGTTCGCCCTCCGTCCCGATGCCAGCGTGAAGCAGAACGGAAAACGCTGGAAGGTCGTCGTCTACGACTACGGTGTGAAGCACAATATTCTCAGACGGCTGACCTCGTACGGATGCGACCTCACAGTGGTCCCGGCAGCTTTCCCCGCCGAGGATGTGCTCGCGATGGCGCCCGACGGCATCTTCCTGTCGAACGGACCAGGTGACCCGGCAGCCGTGCGTTACGGGATCGCCAACATCAAGAAACTGATCGGTGTCAAGCCGATCTTCGGCATCTGCCTGGGACATCAGTTGCTTGCTCTCGCTCTCGGCGGAAAGACCTTCAAGCTGAAGTTCGGCCATCGGGGCGCCAACCATCCGGTCAAGAACCTTCTGACAAACGAGATCGAGATCACGTCGCAGAATCACGGATTCGCGGTCGATCCGGACTCGCTCTCGAACGATGCTGTCGAGATCACGCATGTCAATTTGAACGACAGGACGAACGAGGGCTTCCGCCACCGTTCGCTTCCTCTGTTCTCCGTCCAGTACCATCCCGAAGCGTCTCCGGGACCGCACGACAGCGACTACCTCTTCGCGCACTTCATTCAGCTCATGGAGCGCGCGGTGAAAGTCCCGGCCTGAGCCCAACCTGCGGAGGCCTCATGCGATGCCTTCCGGTGTTCGTTGCCATCGTCGCCACTCTCATCCCCCTCACCGGGTGTGAATCTTCCACTGCCCCGGACACCCCGGACCTATCGGCGTACCGCCATATCCGTCCCTTCTGGTCGCCGGGGAGCGACCGCATCGGCTTCACAAACACCGATGCTGGTTCCCTCGGCATCTGGTCGGTCGATACCAACGGTTCTAACCTCCGTTTGATCCATGCAGGCGATATCGGCGGAGGCACGTGGTCTCCCGACGGGCAATGGGTGGCGTTCTACCAGCTCGGACAGATCGTGGCACGCAAGGTAGACAGTGACAGTCTCCGTGTGCTCGTGACCGGGCCGGGAAGTATCCGGCCGACGTGGTCGACCGACGGAAGGACGATCGCCTTCATCCGCAGCGGCGTCATGACGCTCGACCTGACCAGCGGCGTTGAGTCGTGGGTCAGCCCGGTGGGAACGTTTGTTCACTGGATCCCGAACACCCGTTCGGTTTTGATCGGCGTGTCGTATGTCGAAGCCGGCCAGTATGCGTACGTGGTGCAACGGGCCAACGTCGACTCTGCGATCGTTCGGGACCTGTTCACCCTCCGCACCGTCGACGACTGCGCCTTCTTCGTTCCGTCCCCCGACGGCTCCACCGTCTTCTTCGGCCGAAAGCCGCTTGACGAGCAGCCGCAGGTCTGGTCCGTCTCCGTCACGACGCTCCAATCGCGCCAACTGACGACGGACGGTGGCGACTACCCGGCTGTCAGCCCGAACGGACAGTGGATCGCTTACACAAGGACCGCTGCTGACGACGGGGGGCTGTGGCTGATGCGAACGGATGGGACCGGCAAGCGACGCCTGACGCAACCATAGACAGCGACCGACGCAAGCGCCCGATCAGAAATGACAATGCCCCGGAAGCCATTCCGGGGCATTGTCATACGCGGCCGGCGTGCGATCCCGGCTTCTTGGGTCGTTCGGCGCGCTACTTCGCGCCTTTCTGGAACTCAGTCGCGATTCGGTCGTTCGCCTCCCATACGCGAAGCAGGTTCTCGCCGCAGATCTTTTTGATGTCATCCTCCGAATACTTCCGCCGTAGCAGTTCGGCAAGCAGATTGGGATAGTCGGCGACGGATTTCAGGCCGATCGGAAGCGAATCTCCGACCCCATCGAAATCTGACCCGATCCCCACGTGATCGATGCCGGCAAGGCGAACAATGTGGTCGATGTGGTCCGCCACATCGCTGACCGTGGCGTACGGCGTGGGGTGCTCCTTCTGGTACGCTTTGATGACATCTTGGGCGCCAGGATCGGAGAAGCGAAGACCCTTTGCGCGCAGCATCGCCATCACTTCCCGACGCCCGGTCTCCTCATAGGCCTGGAACGCGGCCGTCAGGAATGACGACCCAAAGTTGATCATCACCACTCCCCCTTTGGCTGCGATCGCCTTGATGAGGTCGTCCGACAGGTTCCGTTCAAAGCCCGGCGTGAACGCGCGGCAGGACGAATGCGATGCGATGAGTGGCGAGCGTGACACACGGAGGCAATCTTCGATCGAAGCATCTGTGAGATGCGACACGTCCACCATGATGCCCCAGCGGTTCATTTCGGCCACCACCTGCTCTCCGAACGGGCTCAGGCCGCCCCAGGGGCGGGTCGTATCGTAGGCTGCATCGCTGATGTGGTTCGACTTCGCGTGTGCCAGCGTGATGTAGCGAATGCCCCGGCCGGCGAAGTACTTCACATTCTCCAGCTTGTGGTCGATCGGCGAGCCGTTCTCCATTCCCATGGGAAGCGAAATGAGGCCTTTCGCGCTGTTGGCCCGGACCTGGGCAGCGCTCACAGCCAGCGCAAACTTGTCCTTGTGCCACTTGGCCAGATTCTCGACGCCCACGATGAGCGTGTCCGCCAGTGCCTTGGCACCGTTGTCCTCCTTGTCCGACGGGATGTAGACGGACATGAAAGGAGCATCGAGCCCTCCTTCCTTCGCTCGCGGATAGTCGAATTCGCCGCCGGGTGCCGACATGGAAACATCCTCCCACTTTTCCCGCAGGCGGTAGGGGACGTCGACATGCGTGTCCACAATGATGTATTGCTGGGCCAGCTGTCGGGCGCGCACCAGCGTGGGGTCGGCGGATTGGGCCGAACCGATGCTGGCAACCAACAGGAGGAGGACAAACGATCGCTTCATGGGAACGCTCTTGGATTGGATGGCGCGTAGGTTAGGGCGATTCACGCTCAAATGCAACGGCCCGGGGGACCGGGCTTACCTTGATTCTGGCCTCATTTCTCGCCAAGTTCGATGCGAGAACGACGTCCGGACCATCCCACCATTACCAGACGCACGACCATGCAGCGCATGACGCTTGACGACGCCCTGACCACCCTTCGCCGGATGCTGAAGGAATCGGAGTATTGCTTCTTCCTGACGCATGGGAACGGCGGAGAGATCCAGGCACGGCTGATGCAGCCCTTTACGCCAGAGGCCGACTTCACCCTGTGGTTCGGCGCAGCACCGAACTCCCGAAAAGTGCAGGAGATCAAGAAGAACGCCAACGGGACGATCTCGATCATGAACCCCAAGAATGCCGGGTATGCGTCATTCGTCGGGACACTTACGATCGTGAACGACCCGGCCAAGAAGGCCCAGTACTGGCGTGCCGATTGGACCGACCTCTATCCCGGCGGCCCTGACGCCGACGACTACGTACTGATCAAATTCACCCCGGCCCGGATCGAGATGATGGATTTCTTCAACGAGACGCAGGGCCGGCCGTACGGCCTCAAGCCGGTCGGCCTGGAAAAGAGCGGAAGCGGGTGGAAGCTCATCGAGGATGTGAGCAAGCTGTGAGGCCAGGAGGCAGGAGTTAGGAGCGAGGAGGTAGAATTCAGGAGTCAGCGGAGTGTTCCTGACTCGCCGCGGAAGCCGGTCGATGGGATCAGAAGAAAACGAAACGGGTAGTTCTCCTTTGGGAGGACTACCCGTTTGCCATTCTACCGACCTTGTGGAGGATCCTTCTTCAGAGGTTCAACAACCGAATCCCTCTCCTGCCTCCGTCCTCGTCACGAACAACCGCTCGTGCTCCCGCACTCGAGGCACTTGTAGCACGATCCGCTCCGGATCATGATCGCGCCGCATTCGTGGCACGGCGGAGCGTCGGCCTGGTTCGCGAACACCGCCTTCTCGTTCTGTTCCATTACCGAGGAGGCCTGGGTCGCGGCGGACTGCAAGACGGCCTTGGGTTCGGCCGCGGCTTCGTGGGAGATCGTCGCCGGCGAGGTTGCCGTGCCGTCTTCCTTGATGAACTTCTTTCCAAGCCAGCGGAAGATGTAGTCGCTCAACGACTTGGCGATCGGAATATCAGGGTTGTTCGTGAAGCCCGAGGGCTCGTAGCGAGCGTGGCTGAACTTGTCGACGAGCACCTTGAGAGGCACGCCGTACTGAAGCGAGATCGATACGGCCGTCGCAAGCGAATCCATCAGGCCGGAGATCGTCGATCCCTCCTTCGACATCGTGATGAACAGCTCCCCTGGCATACCGTCCTCGAACATCCCGACGGTGATGTACCCTTCATGGCCAGCGATCGAGAATTTGTGCGTGATCGACTGCCGCTCGTCCGGCAACCGGCGCCGGGCGGGCGTGATCTTGCCGGTCGTTGTCAGTTCCTTGTCCTTCGGCGCGTCGAGCGACGTGCTGAGGGGCTGCGTGCGCTTGCATCCATCGCGGTAGACGGCGATCGCCTTCAGGCCGAGGCGCCAGGCCTCGACGTATGCCTGTTCGATGTCCTCAACCGTTACCTCATGCGGCATATTGACCGTCTTGGAGATCGCACCGGAAAGGAACGGCTGGACGGCCCCCATCATCTTGATGTGGCCCATGTACTGGATCGACCGTTCGCCCTTGGCGGGCTTGAATGCACAGTCGAACACCGGAAGATGCTCTTCCTTGAGGTGCGGAGCGCCTTCGATGGTATCGTTCTTGTCGATGAAGGCGACGATGTGTTCGATCTGTTCGGAGTCGTAGCCGAGTTTCCGCAGGGCTTCCGGGACCGTCAGGTTGACGATCTTGAGGAGGCCGCCGCCGACGAGCTTCTTGTACTTGACGAGGGCGATGTCGGGCTCGACGCCGGTCGTGTCGCAGTCCATCATGAAGCCGATCGTTCCGGTCGGTGCCAGGACCGTCGCCTGTGAGTTCCGGATGCCATACTGGTTCCCGAACTTCACGACGTCCTTCCACACGGAAGCGGATGCTTCCCACAGGTCGGCCTGGACGTGCGTCCGGTCGATCTTCTCGGCATAGATCCCGTGCTTGCCCATGACCTTCATCATGGGCTCCTTGTTCTTTTCGAATCCCTTGAACGGTCCAACTTCGCGCGCGATCAGTGCCGATTGCCGGTAGGCCTCTCCGCACATGAGCGACGTGATAGCAGCCGCCATCGAACGGCCTTCGTCGCTGTCGTACGCCAGGCCGCGCGACATCAGGAGCGCGCCCAGATTGGCATAGCCCAGGCCGAGCGGTCGGTAGTCGTGCGAGTTTTGCGTGATAGCTGGGGTCGGGTACGATGAATTATCGACGGAGATCTCCATGGCCGTCAGCGTCACCTGGATGGCCTTCCTGAAGGCCTCGACGTCGAACGAGTGGTCGGCACGGCGGAACTTCATCAGGTTGAGCGACGCCAGGTTGCAGGCCGTGTCGTCGAGGAACATGTACTCCGAGCACGGATTCGACGAGTTGATCGGCGCCGTGTTGGAGCTCGTATGCCAGTTGTTAATGGTCGTATGGTACTGGAGGCCCGGATCACCGCAGATCCACGCCGCATCGGCGATCTGCCGCATGACCTCGCGGGCTCGCAGCTTCTCGACCGGGCGTCCGTTCGTCACGGCCGACGTCCACCATTCCTTGTCTTCGAGGACGGCCTTCATGAACTCGTCGGTGACCCGTACGGAGTGGTTGGCGTTCTGGAAGAAGACGGAATCGTAGGCGCCACCGGGGACGTTGAACCCGCCGTCATATCCGGCGTCGATAAGCGCCCAGGCCTTCTTTTCTTCGTCGGCCTTCGAGTTGATGAACTCCACGACATCCGGATGGTCGACGTTCAGGATCACCATCTTGGCCGCACGGCGGGTCTTGCCACCCGACTTGATGACGCCCGCAAACGCATCGAAGCCGCGCATGAACGATACGGGCCCGGAGGCCGTGCCACCGCCGGAAAGGCTCTCTTTCGACGAACGAAGCGTCGAGAGGTTCGAACCCGTCCCCGAGCCGAACTTGAACAGCATTCCCTCGGTCTTCGCCAGCGTGAGGATCGATTCCATCGAATCCTTCACGGAGTTGATGAAGCAGGCTGAACACTGCGGCTTCTCCTCGACGCCGACGTTGAACCAAACCGGGCTGTTGAAGGCCATGAGCTGGTTGACGAGGAGGAAAACAAGCTCATCATAGAAGATGTTGGCATCTTCGGGCGTGGCGAAATAGTTGCCCTTCAGCCCCCAGGTATGGTACGACCGGGCAACCCGCTCGATGAGCTGCTTGACGCTCCGCTCGCGTTCGGGGGTACCAACGTGCCCGTGGAAGTACTTGGAGACCACGACATTGGTGGCCGTCATCGACCACGATTTCGGGATTTCCACGTCCTTCTGCTCGAACACCTTCTGGCCACGCTCGTTCGCGATCACCGCCGTGCGCAGCTCCCATTCGACCTGGTCGAACGGATGAACGCCCGCCGTCGTGAAATATCGCTCAAACGTTAGACCACGCTTGGCGGATGATCCTTCTTTTTGCTCGGCCCCAGCTGGGGACGTGACCTGTGTCTCGAGCATGCTTCCCTCCTTAGAAACCAGCAACGTGACAAGATGATTGAATTTCGTGCGAAACCGGCGTATCGCCCTGGGCTCCGGAATTCCCGGCATCAAAAAGGACGAAAAGCCCTCCCCGCCGCTGCCGAAACCGGGCGGCCCTGCGAACGCGCCTTACGATCTATGCTCTAGTTAGATAGGGAACAGGTGGCTACCGCGTCTGCTAACGGAGAACGACCGGTCGCACATCCTCAGAAAATGGGCAAGGTGGGACTCCCGCACCCGGTCGTTTTGAGCCTCTGTAAGTGGGGTTGAATATATACGGTTGCGGTCCGTTTGTCAAGTTAATTCTCAAGATAGAGACACTTCAAGCGGTGCTTGAATCGTTCATCCACCCCGCTGATCGGTCGGCTTGCGTACGTCAACGTTGAACAGTATCAATATTTTGACATTGAACGACCGGTGCTCATTTGCGTCGCCGTCTCCGCCAGTTCGATTGCACCTTCCCTTCTCCCCGCGTACTTTGGGACGCGTTCATCACGACCACAACCTGAAGCTCCATGACCGCAGCTCCTCCGTTCACCACGATCGTCGAGATGTATCGCTCTGTCACTGCGCGTTTCTCGGGTGACCGACGTCCGTTCCTCATGCACAAGGTGGAGGGGGCGTATCGGGGCATCACGTTCGACGAGTACCGACGAAACGTCGAGCGATTCGCCGCGGGTCTTGCCTCTCTCGGTATCGGGCAAGGTGACCGGGTCGGCATCGTCGCCGAGAACAGACCCGAGTGGGTCGTCGCCGATATGGCGATCGTCGGCCTCGGGGCGGTCGACGTTCCCGTCTATCCCACCCTGACGCCGAAACAACTCGAATACATTTTCAATGATGCGGGTATCAAGGCCGTCATCGTCTCAAACCCGTTTCAACTCGGCAAGGTGTTGAAGATACGCGACGGGGTCCGCTCGCTTCAGCACGTCATCATCATGACGGACAAGGGGAGCGACGCTCCCAAAACGCTCAGCTACACGAAGGTCCTGGATCTGGGTGAGGCGCACGAACGCGCGCATCCCGGCGTCTTCGAACAGGCCACGACCCGTGTCGCACCCGAGGACCCGCTGACGATCATCTACACGTCCGGAACGACAGGCAACCCAAAGGGCGTCCTGCTGAGCCACTCCAACATGGTGAGCAATATGCTGGCGTCGGCAAGCGTCATCCCATTCGGGCCATCCGACGTCTTCCTTTCCTTCTTGCCCCTCTGTCATTCGTTCGAGCGCATGGCTGGTTATTACACCGCCATGTCACTCGGAGCGACGATCGCATACGCAGAGAGCATCGATACGGTCCGCGACAATCTCCTCGAGATCCATCCCACGATCGTGACGACCGTTCCACGGCTCTTCGAGCGGATCCACAGCCGGCTCCTGAAGCAGATCGACTCATCCCCGCCCGCTCGTCAAAAGATCTTCCACTGGGCGGTCGCGACAGGCCGGGAGTTCGCACGGGCGAGCCGCCGAGGCACCCTCTCGGCCGGCCTGCGGTTCAAACACGCCGTTGCAGACAAGCTGGTCTATGCCAAGCTCCGCGAACGCACCGGCGGAAGAATACGGTTCTTCGTATCCGGCGGAGCCGCGCTCCCAAGAGAACTGGGTGAGTTCTTCGAGGCCGTCGGGATCAGGATCATCGAGGGCTACGGTCTGACCGAGACCTCTCCCGTCCTCACGGTCAACCGGCTGGACGACTACCGGTTCGGGACCGTAGGGAAGGCCATTCCCGGCGTTGAGATCAAGATCGCCGATGACGGAGAGATCCTGGCCAAGGGACCCAATATCATGAGGGGATATTACAACAATCCCGAGGCTACCAGAGAGGTCATCGACAAGGATGGTTGGTTCCACACCGGCGACATAGGTATGTTCGACAGCGAAGGGCATTTGATCATCACCGACCGGAAGAAGCATCTGTTCGTCAGCTCCGGCGGCAAGAACATCGCTCCTCAACCGATCGAGAACCTGTTCCTCCAGAGCAAGTATATCGACCAATTCGTCCTGGTCGGCGACGGACGGATGTTCTGTGCGGCTCTGATCGTTCCGGAGTTCGAGAACCTGAGGGAGTTCACGACCGCACGGTCAATCGCTGCGACCACCGAGGCGGACCTTATCCAGAATGTCGACGTCCGCAAGCTATTTCAGGACGAGATCGACAGGCTCCAAAAGGACCTCCCCCACTACGAACGGGTACGGCGATTTGAATTGCTCTCCACGGCGTTGACGGTCGAGGCGGGCGAGATCACACCCACCATGAAGGTCAAACGGAAGGTCGTCGAACAACGCTACAGCTACCTGATCGAGAAGATGTACGAAGGGACGGCCTAGGCTGGGGAGACGCGACGAGCCGGAAGGGAGGTTCGGTGCAAGAATGCGAACGGGAAGCGCCATCCGTGGATGACCTTCCCGTTCTTCGTCTGGGGGGATCTTCTCAATAACTACATCAACCTGCCGGAGCTCAACGCATCCATCGCACCCCCACAACCCCTATTCCTGCTTTCCTACCGACACCCATCTCCTGCGGATCACCTTGTCAGGAACGATCCAGGCATCGGGGTACCCGCCCTCCTGAACCAACGGCAGCCGCTGGTTGGCGTCGAGCCGCGTCGTGAAGTCCCCCACCCGGACCTTGTAGACCGGCGGGTCGTACACCACGTAGACGGTATCCGTGAGAAAGAGCGTTTGGGCAGCCACCTTCACAGCAGCCGCGTCGTCAATGCTGGACGACGATGCCAACTGGATCCTAAACCCCAGGATCGACTCTTCCTGGAGCACAAGACTGTCCCGGGGGATGTCCAGGGCCAGTCGTTCACGCTCCTCCTCGTGCACCCGACGCACAGAATCCACTTCTGCGTCAAACATGGCAGGCCGCAGCGTTGACTCGTAGTAGGCAAGCGGGTGTTTCTCGGACTCTTTCTTTTGCGGGCGGGTGGCCGCAGGGGCGGTGGGCCGGGTTGTTTCTTCGCCGGCGCCACACCCGACGACAAGCAACGCGGCGAGGGCGACCGTCAGGGCTTTTTGTACGTGACCCAGCATTGTTCGTACGCGGTGGGATCGGACGCGATCAATCGGCGTCGGAGGGCTGCAGCTTCGGAACGCTTGACGAACTTGCCGACGGTGACACGGTAGAGCTTGTCGCTCGCGTGATAGTCATTGAACACGGGTTCAGCGGAAAACTGCTTCTTGACCGTGCGCTGAAGGCCTAATGCATTTGACGCCCGCCGGAACGCCCCGACTTGGACGGTGTACATTGCATTCGGGGGCTTGACGAGAGGTGCTGACTTGACGGCCGGTCGGGTCTTCCGGGCGGTCGCGGCCCGGACAGTATCCTGGCTGCTCTTGACCTTTGGTACGGTTCTGGTGCGTTTCGTCACCGCCGGGATCGTATCGGCCCGGACGACCGGCATGGGTTGCGATTCAGCCACGGACGGGGGCACCATTTCCGGTTGGGGGTCGCCCACACGATTGCTCGCCCCGGTCTCGGCGGATGTGCACCCGGACCACCAGATGGCGACCAGAATGAGGGCTCCCCGTATCAATATGGTATTGGCGTTCATGTCGAGCGAGTTCGAACGCACAAGCGTCCGTCAGTCCGGATTAATATACCAGAAAAAAAGAGACATCCAAGGTCCGCGTGTTCGGATGGGCTGGCGCGCACCGATCTATGGTCACACATCGAGCGAGTTTACGCTTCGTTGATCGACGACATACATGTGATCGGACGAAGAATCCCGCAGAGACCGAAAGACACCGCAGTTCGTCTCACCAGTCCAAGTGGGACGGAAACGATAGAATTCACGCCATTGCCTCAAACGCCCACGTGTCGTCTTCGTCTTGACTTGGCACCCAAAATTGCTTAAATTTGAATGATTTCTAAGATTTTTCCTGTGCAAAACCCTGAGACCAAACCAGAACCTTTGAACGAGCGGGAGGAGAGCGTCCTCCGGCACGTCGTGTACAACTTCATCCAGACCGCCGTTCCGGTCGGATCGCGCTTCATTTCCAAGCACTTCGAATCACACCTGAGCCCCGCGACGATCCGGAACGTCATGTCGGACCTGGAAGAGGCGGGCTACCTCTCCCATCCCCATACGTCGGCCGGGCGAATGCCGACCGACTTGGGCTACCGATACTATGTCGACTACCTCATGGAGGTGGAGCAACTCTCCCAGCGCGACCAAGATGTAATCAAGTCGCAGCTGGTGGCGGCAAATGATCCGACCGAGCTCCTTCGAGAGACATCCCGGCTGCTCGGGAAGATCACGCACCACCTCTCGATCGTCACATCACCCCAACTGAACGCGGGTATCTTCGAGAAGATCGAATTGGTCCCCGTCGCCAGCTCGAAGATCCTCGTCATCATTTCCATCAGGTCGGGCCTGGTACGGACGATCATGCTCGAGGTCGGGGCGGAGGTCCGGAGAGAGGTGCTCGATCAGGTGGCCCGACTGCTCAACGAGCGCCTGGCCGGCCTGACTCTCCTGCAGGTACGGGAGAGTTTCGCCGAGCGGGTCCGCGACCTCCAGCATGAAGGGACGGGCCTGGTCCGGCTGTTCATCGATTCCGTCGACCAGCTGTTCACCGACAGCCGTGAAGGCGAGAAGGTGCACATCGGCGGGACCGCCAACATCATCGAACAACCCGAGTTCGTCGACCCGCGGAAATTCCGCAGCGTCATCGAGCTCGTCGAAAACGAAGAGATCATCGTACATCTGCTTGAACGCCATGATGACCCGTCGAAGAATGTCGTCGTCACGATCGGCAGCGAGAATGCCGGCGACGCGCCCGACTTCAGTCTGATGACGGCGACGTACGACGTCAACGGCGTCACGGGCCGCGTCGGCATCATCGGCCCCAAGCGGATGAATTACGCCCGGATGATACCCGTGGTGGACCATGTCGCACGGACCATCGCACGAATCCTGGCTCCATAGTGTCTGGAAACGCATGACAGAATCAACAGAGAACGTCCCTTCGACGCCCGACGCCACCGGCGCGTCCCCTTCAACCGAGGCGGGTTCACCAGCAACCTCGGAGACTCCGACCGACGGTCCGAATTCGACGAGCGGTACAAAGACAGGCGAGCCCACCCCGGAACAGCAGCTGTCTCAGCTCAAGGACCTGCTCCTCCGCCGGGCCGCAGAGTTCGAGAACTACAAGCGCCGGGTCGAGCAGGAACTCTCGACCACGATCCGGATGGCGAACGAAGGCCTCATCCTGGCCATCATTCCCATCATGGACGACCTGGAACGCTCGCTGAAGGCTGGCAAAGACGCACAGGACCCGGCATCGTTCTACCGCGGCGTCGAGCTTATCGCGCAAAAGCTTTCCAAGGTGTTCGAGAGTCAGGGTGTGCGATCCTTCGAGTCGGCCGGACAACCATTCGACGTCCATCGGCACGACGCACTGCTCCAGGTTCCAAACGCCTCTGTCCCTCCGTCAACGGTCCTCGAAGAGGTCGACCGGGGCTACACGATGCATGACAAGGTCATCCGGCACGCCAAGGTCGTCGTTTCGACTGCGCCGCCCGAAACACCCGCAGAGGAGGCGTGAAGAGCGTATGACGAAGCGTGATTATTATGAGGTGCTTGGGGTCTCGCGCTCGGCGTCGGAAGAGGAGATCAAGAAGGCGTATCGGCAGCTTGCGCTGAAGTTCCATCCGGACCGTAACCCCGGGAACAAAGAGGCCGAAGACAAGTTCAAGGAAGCGGCCGAAGCGTACGAGGTCCTGAGCGATGCTGAGAAGCGGCGTCGGTACGACCAGATGGGCCACGACGGCTTACGCGGCACGAACTATCGCGACTTCACGAACGTCAACGACGTTTTCTCGGCATTCGGCGATATCTTCGGCGGGAGCTTTGGCGGAGGTATCTTCGATGAAGTCTTTGGCGGGGGCCAACGACGCCGACGCACCGGCCATGGCCAACCTGGCTCTGACCTGCGGATCAGGCTTCCTCTCTCCCTCGAGGAGATCGCCACCGGTGTCGAAAAGAAGTTGAAGATCAAACGGCAGAAGCCTTGCGAGACGTGCAAAGGGAGCGGCGCCAAGGGGAGTTCCGGACGGTCGACCTGCACGCAGTGCAACGGCACCGGTGAGTTACGCCAGGTCTCACGTTCGATGTTCGGGCAATTCGTGAACATCTCCGCCTGCCCCACGTGCGACGGCGAGGGAAAGGTGATCCGCGACCCATGCGGCGCCTGCCACGGCGAAGGGCGCATCCAGGGCGAATCGACCATCAAGGTGACCGTCCCGGCGGGCGTCAGCAACGGAAACTATATCCCCTTACAGGGTCAGGGGAATGCCGGACGTCGCGGCGGTCCTCCGGGCGACCTCATCGTCATGATCGAGGAAGAGGAGCACGCCCAGTTCACGAGGAACGGCGACGACATCATCTTCGACCTCGTTATCTCCTTCCCCGTGGCCGCACTTGGAGGAGAGGTGGAAGTTCCGACCCTCGGGGGTAAGGCACGGCTCGAGATCGAACCGGGCACGCCTCCCGGACGCTTGCTCCGGATGCGTGAGCGGGGCATTCCGCATCTGAACAGCTACGGACGCGGCGATCAGATCGTCCGGGTTCAGATCTGGGTACCCCGCAAGCTGACCGCGAGGGAAAAGGAACTGTTGAAGGAATTGGCAAAGTCAGAGCATACCTCACCGACCGAAGAAGAGCGTCGCGGAGCCAAGTCGTTCTTTGAGAAGGTGAAGGACGCTTTTTCCTAGAAGAACCGATTCATTTCGGGTTTCGAATTTCGTATTTCGAATTTGCGGAGGATGCCATGCTGAGGGGGCTGGCAGACCGACTCGCGCTCACGTCCATCGAGCGTCGGGCCATCACGATCCTGGTCGGGACCTTTGTCGTCGGTCTTGGCGTTCGCCTCTGGCAGGGGACGTTTGCATCCCCTCCGAAATTTGATTACTCTGCCTCCGATAGTGCCTTTGTGGCCCTCAGCGCCGACGTTCCTGCATCCATCGCGGTCGCAGAGACGTCGAAGACGGTCAATCTGAACACGGCCTCGAAGGATCAGCTCATGTCTCTCCCCGGGATCGGTCCCGCAACGGCCGAGCGGATCATGCTCGAACGTGAGGATGGCGGCCCTTTCCGGTCGGTGGACGACCTTCGCCGGGTCCGCGGCATCGGCGCCAAACGCATCGAACAACTCCGACCCCTCGTCACCGTCGACTGACCCGCATGCTTCGGAAGCCGCGCATCCTCGGCGTCTCCTTCCTCCAGGGCCGGATCCAATTGGCCGAGGTGGAACACGGCCGCACCGTCCAGATCACCTCGCTCGTCGAAGGTGACACGACGACCGATTTCACCCTGGCCGCGACCGGATTGACGCCGGACCATCCGCAATTCAATGTGTTCGTCAACGAACTCCGTGGACTTCTGAAGAACCATCGCCTGTCGCCTGAGAAGATCTCATTCGCCCTGCCGACGGCCCCCCTCTTCATCAACCTCATCCCTGTCGACCCGACCCTGTCCGGCCCGGCCCTGAAGGCACACTTCGCGTGGGAGATGGCACAGTACTATCCGGAGAACGACCCGAAGGATTTTCTGCTCGGGTCAGACATCATCCCGGCGCCGGACGGCGGTGCCTCGCAGGCCTTCATGGTCGGCCTCCCGAAGGGACTCGTCACATTCGTACAGCGAGCCGCGCAGGAACTGAAATTGAAAGTGGCGGTCGTCGACGTCGATCAATTCAGCGTCGAGAAGACGGTTCTGATCAACTATCCCGAGATCCTCGAGCACGCCATCGTGCTTTTTGGAATTCGCTCGGGGGCCGTCGACGCCAGCCTCATCCATGAAGGGCGGATGACCGACTACCGGCTCTATACCATGGAGCCCGATACCGACCCGAGCTGGGCCGTCACGGCGTATCTGAACTACTTGCAGGATCGGGGCATCCCAGAGCCGGCCGCGCTGATGCTGCATGGTGCCGATGTGCCGAAGGAAATGATCGCGGCACTTCGAGAGCAGACCGGCATCAAGCAGACCGTCGCGCTGAATGCCGTCCGCAAACTCCCCGTCGCCAAGAGCGTCCACGCTCCGCTGGTGAAGGCCAGCTACCGCTTCGGCGCCGCCATCGGCCTGGCGCTCCGCACTCAATGAGGGTCATCGCCGGCACGCTCGGCGGCCGTACGCTTCGGACCGTGAAGGATCTGTCGGTTCGACCGACCACCGACCGCGCGAAGCAGGTGATCTTCGATACCCTCGCGACCCGGGTCGACCTGACCGACGCCCGCGTTCTCGACCTGTTCGCCGGGAGCGGGAGTCTTGGCATCGAGGCTCTCAGTCGCGGTGCATCCAGCGTGACGTTCGTCGAGCAGGCCACGACATCGCTCGATGTACTCTGGATGAACATCAGGGCGCTGAACCTTGAACCACAGTCCGAGGTCGTGCGCAGCGATGTCTTCCGGTTCCTGAAGGCGAATGTCAGAGCGTACGACATCGTGTTCTGCGATCCACCGTACAAGCTTGACACGATCACGACCCTTCCGGACGTGGTCGGGCGGTCAGCCGCTTTGAAGCCAGAAGGCTGGTTCGTGATGGAGCACAGCACGTTCACGCCGTTCGAGCCCGACCCGACGTTCTTCCACGTGATCCGGAAAGAACTCGGTCAGACCGTGGCATTGATTCTCCAGCGGAGATCCTGACGCCTGCTTGACGGGTCTACAATGGAGCGTTGGCTCCAGGTTCACGTGGCGTGCCTCACTGATCCCCACATCGCACACCGTACTTCATCAAGGCTCTCCAATGCGTATCGCGATCTATCCGGGCACTTTCGATCCTGTGACGAACGGGCATTTGGATATTCTCGCCCGGGCCGTCAAGCTGTTCGACCGCGTCATCATCAGCGTCGCCAGGAATACCACGAAGAACCCGATCTTCACGGAAGAAGAACGGGTAGAGCTGTTGAAGGCGGTCGCCCGGCGCTACAAAAATGTCGAGGTCGACTCGTTCAGCGGCCTGCTCGTCAACTACGCCCGCCGGAAGAAGGCCACCGCGATCGTCCGCGGCCTCCGCGTCATCTCGGACTTCGAGTACGAGTTCCAGATGGCCCTGGCCAACCGACGCCTCAATGAAAAGGTCGAAACGGTCTTCCTTATGCCGAACGAAAAGTACACGTACCTCAGTTCGAGCATCGTCCGCGAGGTCGCCAGGCTCAAGGGGAACGTTCGGGATTTTGTCCCCCCGGCAGTCCAACGTGCTCTGAAGAAGAAACTGGCGGCAGGCAACCGCCGATCTGGGAAGGCACGCGCCTGATCAGTTTCGACACCGTTCTGATCCACTGACACGGAACCCACAGTCCCCTTTCGGACACCGATCATGCTTTCACTCTCGAAGAAGATCTCGCGCCTTTCCGAATCCCAGACCATGGCGCTTGCGGCCAAAGCCGGCCGAATGAAGGCGAACGGCATCGACGTCGTTAGTTTGACGGCTGGAGAGCCAGACTTTCCAACCCCGGCTCCCATCAAAGAGGCCGGTATCAAGGCGATCGAGCAGAATTTCACGAAGTACACGGCGAATCAGGGTATTGTCGAGCTCCGCCAGGCGATCGCGGCCAAGCTGAAATACGATAACCACATCCCGGCGGACGCGTCCCAGGTCCTTGTCTCGAGCGGAGCGAAGCACTCCATTTATAACGCTTTGCTCGCCGTCTGCGACCGCGGCGACGAAGTGATCATCCCCGCGCCGTACTGGGTGAGCTACCCTGAGATGGCAAAGCTGGTCGATGCCGTTCCGGTCATCGTCCCCACGTCCCCCGCCAATCAGTTCAAGATCACGCCTGCACAGCTCAAGAAGGCTATCACGAAGCGGACGAAGGTCTTCATCCTCTGCTCTCCCTCGAACCCGACGGGGGCCGTCTATACGCAGGCAGAGATCGAAGCGCTCGCCGTCGTTATCAAGAAGGCCGGCATCTTCGTCCTCTCGGACGAGATCTACGAGAAGGTCATCTACGACGGGCTCGAACATTTCAGCATCGGATCGCTCGACGAGGTCCGCGACCAGGTCATCACCATCAACGGCCACTCGAAGGTCTTCTCCATGACCGGCTGGCGGATCGGCTACATGGCCGCCCGGAAGGACATCATCCAGGCGGCCGAGAAGATCCAGAGCCAGACGACATCGAACGCCTCGTCCATTTCCCAGAAGGCCGCCCTCGCAGCGCTGACCCTCGACCTGAACGCAGAGGTGCGTGCGATGGTTGCAGAGTTCGACCGACGTCGCAAGTTCCTCATCACGGAGCTCGACAAGATTGCACATCTCTCCTACATCTATCCGCGGGGATCATTCACCCTCTTCGTGAACGTCAAATGGTTCCTGTCGGCGCGCGTCAACGGGGATCCGATCAAAACCTCCGACGCACTCTGCGACTATTTCCTCAACGAGCATAACGTTGCCATGGTGCCGGGGACCGGGTTCGGCGCACCGGACTGGATCCGGCTTTCATACGCCTGCTCGATGGACGACCTGCAAAAGGCCGCGCGTCGCCTTCAGAATGGGTTTGGCGAACTGTCGAAGACTAAACCCAAGAAGAAGTAGACCGAGGTCGCCGTTCGCGGCGACACACGATGTTCGGCGGCCGGTGTCCGATTCGTTCAGGGATCACCGGCCGTCCCAGTTCTGAGAAGATTGACAGTTCCCGGCCGCCGTCGGCCGTCATGGTGATTTCCCGCCCCTAAGAAACTTCCTTCCCGCTTCCCAGCCTTCCTCGCTCTTCAACGGCGGTTCTCTCGGGATTTGGACCAATTTGTTGCAGGAACAAGATCTCCGCCGGGGTACACCCTTTGCTTCCGAAGGCTTGCTGCGATCTCACGCGGCATCTGTCGTCCTGACATCCAAGGAGTTCCCGATGAGTGTCTCGAAACTCGCCGCCTCCATCGCCGAATCGCCCACGCTGAAGCTGAATGAGGAAGCCCAGCGATTGCGCGACAAGGGCGAGGCCGTCATTCACCTTGGCGCAGGTGAGCCGAAGAACAAAGCCCCCATCAACGCTATCCTCGGGGCCGCCTCCAAGCTCAGTACCGGCGACATCAAATACACCCCGACCGAAGGAATCACGTCACTCCGGAAAGCGATCATCCGGTACACGGAAGAGAACTACGACCGCGTGGTCGGGGCCGAGAACGTGATCGTCTCACAGGGCGCAAAGCAGGCGCTCTTCAACCTCTTGTATACGCTCGTCAACCCGCAGGACGAGGTGGTCGTCCTCGCCCCGTACTGGGTAAGCTACCCCGAGATGATCCGCATGGTCTACGGGATCCCGGTGATCGTGACGCCCGAAGACGGCGGATTCGTGCCGACAATGAAGGATATCGAGCCTGCGATCAGCTCGAACACCAAGGCGATCATCGTCAACAGCCCGAACAACCCATCTGGGGCGATCTATCCCGAGAAGCTCGTGGCAGATCTTGTCGACCTGTGTGAGCGGAAGAACATCTACCTCATCATGGACGACATCTATCACAAGCTCGTCTTTGGGGGGAAGCGGACGCCGAACGCGCTGGCATATTCGACGAAGGACATCAATTCGACACGCATTATCACCATCAACGGCATCTCGAAGCTGTACGGGATGACCGGGTTCCGGATCGGTTGGGCCGTCGCCCCGAAGTCGATCGTGGCGGTGATGGCGAACGTGCAGGCGCAAACCTCTTCGTGCACATCGGTTCTGCTGCAAGCGGCGGCCGAGGGAGCGTTGACGGGCCTCCAGAGCGCCATCGAAACCCTCCGCCTGACGCTGGAGAACAACCGGAATGTACTTATCCAGGAACTCCGGGCATTTTCCGGCGTGAAGCTGATCCCTCCGGACGGAACGTACTACAGCCTTCCAGACTTCACCGCTTACAACAAGGACTCCGTGGCCCTGTCGAAATTCTTACTGCAAAAGGCGCTTGTGGTCACCGTCCCCGGACGCGAGTTCGGGATGGAAGGTCATTTGCGCATATCGTACGCCACGACCATCAAAGACGTGAAAGTGGGGATCGAGCGAATCAAGTGGGCCCTCGACCCGAATTCCCCGAACGAGATCTATATCGGCGAACGCAAGCTCGTGCGCGACTGGCTCTAAGATGAAATATTTCACGCCATGACGCGATGGCGCAAAGAACGCGAACAGGACAGATAGAGGTGTCCGTCTGGACACGACCCACGAAACCAGTCATCTTCTATCTTTGCGGACATTGCGCCTTTGCGTCCTTGCGAGATACGCTTCTAACATGAGACTTCAACAATGAACAATCTCCTGAATATCACCACCCCCGCCCAAGCCGAAGCAGGAGCGGTCAAAAGCGATTTCGGCCTGGACCAGATCGGCCTGTCCAACCTACGGATGGCATACTGGAACCTGACCACGGAAGCGTTGTACGAAGAGGCGACCTTCCGGCGCGAAGGACGGATCGTACATGGCGGACCGTTCGTCGTCAACACCGGCAAGCACACAGCCCGTGCCGCGTCTGACAAGTTCGTCGTCAAGGAACCGACGACCGACGAGCACATTTGGTGGGGCGAATACAATCGCCCATTCAGCCCGGAAAAATTCAACGACCTCGTCAACCGCATGCAGGGCTATCTGCAGGGTCGCGATGTGTTCGTGCAGGATTGCTTCGCGGGCGCTGATGCTGAGTACCGCCTGCCTGTCCGTATCATCACCGAATCGGCGTGGCATTCGATGTTCGCACGAAATATGTTCATCATGCCTCGAACGGCAGACGAATGCCGGCGTCACGTACCGGAATTCACGATCCTCGCCCTTCCCGGCTTCAAGGGGATCCCCACCATCGACGGCACCTCGACCAACACGTTCATCGCGCTCAACTTCGACCAGCGATTGTGCATCATCGGCAATACGGGGTATGCGGGGGAGATCAAGAAATCGATCTTCACGGTCCTGAACTACCTCCTTCCCCTCAAGGGAGTCATGTCGATGCATTGCTCCGCCAATGTCGGCACAAAGGGGGACGTGGCGGTCTTCTTCGGATTGTCGGGGACGGGAAAGACAACGCTCTCTGCCGACCCGAAGCGCGGCCTCATTGGCGACGACGAGCACGGCTGGAACGATGAGGGAGTGTTCAACTACGAGGGGGGCTGTTATGCGAAGGTCATCCGGCTTTCGGCCTCGGCCGAGCCGCAGATCTACGCCACCACACGCCGGTTCGGTACGATCCTCGAGAACGTGCCGCACGACGTCGTGACACGCATGGTGGACCTGGACGATGACAGCCTGACCGAGAACACGCGGGCGTCGTACCCCCTGCATTTCATCGACAACGCCGTCCCGGAGATGAAGGCCGGACATCCGAAGAACATCATCTTCCTGACCTGCGATGCTTCGGGCGTCCTTCCCCCGATCGCCCGGTTGACGCCGGAGCAGGCGATGTATCAGTTCATTTCGGGCTACACGTCGAAGATCGCCGGAACCGAGATCGGTCTCGGAAAAGAACCGGAGATCACGTTCAGCACGTGTTTCGGGGCTCCGTTCATGGTCCATCCGCCGCACTACTACGCGGAGCTCTTACGGAAGAAGATCGAACGCCATAAGGTCAATTGCTGGCTGGTCAACACGGGTTGGATCGGCGGAGCGTTTGGGATCGGCAAGCGGATCAGCATTGGTCACACGAGGGCGTTGCTGAATGCGGCGCTTGACGGTTCGTTGTTGAAGGTGAAATACCGAAAAGACGACGTATTCGGGTTCGACGTGCCGCTGTCATGCGACGGGGTGCCCGCGAACATCCTGAATCCGGCCGATGCATGGCCCGACCCAAAGCAGCACGCGGAGAAGTATCGGCAACTGGCCGCGCGATTCGTGGAGAACTTCAAGAAATATGCTCACGGGGCGCCGGCGGACGTGATCGCCGCAGGGCCAAAGGTGTGAGTGACGAGAATATCACGCAGGGTCGGCAGGGCAACACCCAGTCACAGAGAGCAGCGTAGTAGCCAATCGAGGCGCGGGCGGATGTAGCTCCCGCGCCTTTGCTCTGGCCCGTTCCTCCACATGGAACGAGTGGTCCATTTTTCGTAGATTTGAGAAGTCCTGCCTGAAACGCTCAGCGGACTCCCTTGTTATGCATGTTGCTATTCGGATCCGGCGGACATCATGCCCACGTACGACTACCGTTGCAGTGAATGCGGCCACGTCTTCGAAGAGTTTCAGTCCATGAAGGATGAAGCTTTGAAGGACTGCCCTCAGTGTCATAAGCCATCCCTCCAGCGGCTCATGGCAGGTGGCGCGGGAATGATCTTCAAGGGAACCGGGTTCTATCTCACGGATTACGCAAAGTCAAATGCATCGAAGGCGACCTCGTCATCCGCACCGACGGCCAAGAGCGATGGCACTTCGCCCAAGCCTTCCCCAGATTCGACAAAGACTTCCGGGTCATAACGACACCCCGGTCAGAACAGAAGGGGTCGCTCCCATTTCGGAGCGACCCCTTTGTCTTTGAACGAGCAACCTTCGCTCGTACAGGATGGTGCTCACCGTTGAGTCTTCGTCAGCGCGCCCTTCGCACGTTTTGCCTCCGCCGGCGATTCGAACCAGAGCCGGAACGTCCCTCCCAACCCCTCCCGGACCTTCAACAATTCAATGTCCTTCAGGTTGATCTTTGCCTTCGACAGGGACTGCAATACCTTCAACAGAGCTCCGGGCCGGTCTTCGATGAAGACCTGGATATCCGAAAGCGAATGAAGGAATCCCTTCATGCCTGATGGGATCTCCGCCCGCAGACGCCGTGCATCCGCAAATGACGATGAGAGACGTCGTGGCGCACGGCGCAGTGAACGATCCATCAACGCCAATTCTTTTCGAAAGACAGTCAACGCTTTTCGGATCTCGTCCCGATTGGCTTCGAGGATGTCACCCCAGAATCCGAACGGGCTCGAAGCAATGCGTGTCATATCCCGAAAACCGCCCGCACCGAGTGCCAGATGTTTCGAGGCCACCCGATGCTTTCCAGCCGCGCGCATCAGACCGACAGCCGTCAGTTGCGGGAGGTGGCTCAGGGCCGCCACGGCAGCGTCGTGCAAATCGCCTTCCATACGGACCACGCGAGCTCCAAGCTGCGTGAGGAACGATCCGAGCATTGCCGTCCGCCGTTCGGGTGTCTGCGGCAACGGCGAAAGCACGTAGAACGCGTTCTCCATCAACAATGGATGAGCGGCTTCGATGCCCGGCCGTTCGGAGCCGGTCATGGGATGGGCGCCGATGAAGTTGCCTTTCGGGAAGAGTGCGCGTGCACGCCGGAGGATCTCTCCTTTCACGGATCCTGTGTCCGTGACGAGGGTCGACGCAGGCACGTATGGCGCGATCGATGAGAGGATGCGCAGGATCTCTTTGCCCGGGAGCGCCAAAACGACCAGGTCGGCGAGACCGACGGCATGATGCAGGTCGTGAGCGGCGTGCTGGATGGCGCCCACCGAACAGGCGCGCTTCAGGACCGAAGGCCGGTCATAGCCGACGACATGGACGTCCTTGAACGTGCGCCGAATGGCGAGACCCAGCGAGCCGCCGATGAGTCCGGTGCCGATAATAAGGACGGATGAGTACGGGGAGGAGTACTTCGGAGGGCGTGCCATGGGGATGCAAGATTGAAGATGAGAGATAGAAGATCACGATGATCTCTGTTGGGTCCGATCACTCGGCTCGATACATCGCCCACCCACGTTCATCTGTCACGCTGCCGATCGTTCTTGGATCGACGATCGATCGTCATGTCTCACACATCCGGGCCCGGGTCCTCAAGCGATTCTTCTGCCAATAGCTTCGGCAATGATCCGCACTTCACGCATCAACTGCTCGAATTGATCGGGGAACAACGACTGCGCTCCGTCGGACTTCGCGTGGTCGGGATCGTGGTGGACTTCGACGATGATCCCGTCCGCCCCGGCGGCCACGGACGCGCGGGCCATGGGGATGACCTTGTCGCGGAGCCCGATACCATGCGACGGGTCCGCAACGATGGGCAGGTGGCTCCGCTTCTTGATGAGCGGTATGGCGCCGATGTCCATCGTATTCCGTGTCGACGGTTCGAACGTGCGGATGCCCCGCTCACACAGCATCACGGAATGATTGCCGCCAGACAGGATATACTCGGCCGACATCAGCCATTCTTCGATCGTGGCCGAGAGCCCGCGCTTGAGCATGACCGGTTTTGATGCCTTCCCAAGGTCGCGCAGGAACGTATAATTCTGCATGTTCCGCGCGCCGACCTGGAGAACGTCGCTGTACTTCTCCACCAGGTCGATCTGACTTCGGTCCATCACTTCCGTGATCACCGCCAATCCGTGTGCATCCCCGGCGGCACGTAGGAATTTTAGCCCCTGCTCGCCCAGGCCCTGGAACGCGTACGGTGACGTGCGCGGTTTGAATGCCCCGCCTCGCAACACGGTCGCTCCGGCCGCTTTCACCTTCTGCGCAACGACATGGATCTGTTCTTCGCTTTCGACGGAACAAGGCCCTGCCATGACCACGACCGCGTCGGCCCCGATCTGCACCCTACCGACAGGAATGACCGTCCCTTCCTCCCGGAACGCCCGGCTTGCGAGCTTGTAGGGGTCCGAAATGCGCACGACTTCGGCAACCCCCGGCAGCAGTTCCACCTGCCGATGATCAAAATCAGGTTGAACGCCGATGGCCCCGATGACGGTGTGCTGCACGCCCGTCGAACGGTGGATATCAAAGCCATGCTCCGTCAGGACCTTGATGATGGCTTCGATATCGTGCTCGGTGGCGTGTGGTGTCGTAACGACGATCATGTCTCGTAGAAGTCCTGGTGGAGTACGCAGCAAGCAAGCACAATCACCACGTCAGGTAGAGGACAAGGGAAAAAGAACCGAGATATGGCACTCTGATGTCAACCTGCCCGGACCTGAATGGAACCTGCATACTGCCAACCCCGCTTGTTTTCATTTCGCTCAGTACCGGTCCAGCTTGAACTTTTCGCCCAGATACAGCTTTCGCGCTTCCGGGTCGTTGGCCAGCTCGTCGGGAGAGCCGTGCTTCAGGATGCGCCCTTCAAACAGGAGATACGACCGGTCCGTGATCGACAGCGTTTCGTGCACATTATGATCGGTGATCAGAACGCCAAGATTCCGCGATTTGAGCCCTCGCACAATCGACATGATATCCTCGACCGCAATGGGGTCGATACCGGCGAACGGCTCGTCGAGCAGAATGAACTTTGGGTCGAGGGCCAGGGCCCGCGCAATCTCCGTACGTCGACGCTCACCACCCGACAGGACGAACCCTTGGCTCTTCGCGATGTGCGTCAGGCCGAAATCTTCGAGCAAGCGATCCGTCCGCTCCTCTTGGTCCTTGGTGCTCAGTTTCGTCATTTGCAGGACCGCGAGGATATTGTCCCGAACCGACAACTTGCGGAACACCGACGCCTCTTGAGGAAGATACCCGATGCCCAATCGTGCACGCCGGTACATCGGCTCGGTCGTGATCTCCGTGCCGTCCAAGTACACGCTGCCGGCATTCGGCCGGACCATTCCGACGGTCATGTAGAAGGTCGTGGTCTTGCCGGCCCCGTTGGGACCGAGAAGCCCGACAATCTCTCCTTGTCGAACGCTCACGCTCACGTCGCTGACGACCGTTCGCTTCTTGTAGCGTTTGACGAGACCGCGCGATTCAAGCACGCTAGAACTGGGTTGGGTCATGATGTGCACGCTCTTGCAAAATCAACGGCCGTTGCGGTTCTGACCTCAGTGGAGATCAGTCGGCGGCCCGCTCTTCCATCTTCATTCCCGTGCGGGTCGGTCGCAACGCGATCCAGATGAACCCGTCCAGGTTGTGTTCAGATTCGCGGCCGTTCACCATCTTCTCAGGTACGTACTCGCCCTGGACTCCTCGTTCGACCTTGATGCGGTCGATCTGCCCGTCGGCGAAATCCATGATGATGCGGTCCCCGCTCGACCGGTTGGCGCCATTGGGGGCCGCATCGTCATAAAGATAGTACAGGCTCGTGGCCGTCCCTTCCGACTCGATCTGGCGCACTTTGCCGTCCGTGAACCGCATCGTCAATTGCCGGCCGGTGAGCTGGTCGAAACGCAGCGGCCGCACGGAATCTGCCCGCGACACCGCCATGGCGCGTCCACGGGCAACGACGGAGTGCAGTCGTCGATCGCGCAACCGGACCTCGATCGTATCGCCCGTCAACTGATTACGGCCGTGCCAGACGACCGGTTCCCCCGCCAGGACGATCCGGTCGGCATCCGTGTAGAACGTGGCGAGACCGCATCGGGCCGACAGGTCGGTCCGTGCGATCCGTACGCTGTCTGTCGCGATCAGAATGCGGGCCGGTGTACTCGTAGACTCCATACGAACGCTCGTCACCAGAAGCGTATCGATCTCGCCATCTGAGGTGCTGTCGGCTTGGAACATACGGGCAGCTCGGGGCACAATCGCCCGCTTTTGCTGGTCAAGATTAATGAGCGAATCGCCAAAGACCGTCGTTCCGTCGGAATGTTGGTACACGCGCACGTTCCCTACGGCCACCGAGCGTTGCTCCGTTTCCCAGTATGTCAGCCGGTCGCTCGTCAGAACCGACGCGGAGTCTTCCACGCGGACGGAGCCAACGAATACGGCGCGGCGCTCGTCGGGAAAATATTCGCCGTCTGATGACGTCAAGATCGACCCTGTACGTTCGAGTCGAACGTGGCCTTGCATCACGACCCTCCGCTCCTGCCCGTAATAGACCCCCTGATCGGCATAGATTGTCACCGTGTCGCGGCGGACCCTCACTCGCTGATACAGCTCGAGGCGGTCCTCGGCCAGGAATTGCAGAGCGCGATCGGACCAGACGTTGACGAAGCCTCCTTCACGCAAGTACTGAACGAAATGAACGCTCCCCAACAACTCCCGAACGTCCTGGCCGTTCATCACACGGCCCTTCAATTCCTGCGCGGACTTCAATTCGATGACACCGGGCCGTCCCTGCGACCATGCGGGCGACGAGGTGACGCACATCGTCACGGCCCAGATCCATACCCGCCTGATCACCTTCGAGAGCTCCCGCTTCGTGGTCATTGCGGTCATTTGCCGGTCGTCTCACCCGTGACCCTGAAGATCCGGTAGTTCTTCAGATTTTGGTCCGACTCCATCCCCACCCCCTGCAATCGTTCCTTCGGGGAAACGATCCGTACGAACACCGGCGTGTGGATGAGCTGGCGTTTCTGGTCCCAGTACAGTTCCTCGGTGGTGAGGAGCGTCCCTGTTTCTGAGGTGACGATCACCTGCTTCCGTGCTTCGAGATTGTTCGTCACTTCGTCGATCGATGCTTCGCGGCTCGTCAGGACCGTCGTGGGTCGTCCGTCGGGGTCGTAGAACTGCACGTGCACGCTGTCGCTCATATGCGTCATGCGGCTCGTCGCATAGACCTTGAAATACCCGCAGTGGATCACCGCCCGGACCTTCCCGGAGTCGGAGACGACGATCTCGCTGTTCCACGACTCTTGTTGAGGCAGGGTCTGACTATCGACCGTGGTCAGGACACTGGGCTTGATCTTGTCCTCGCATCCGGCCACGAGCGCCGCGACGACGAGGATGCTGAAGAGGCGCGTCACGAGGTCGCCCGCCCCGAACCGATGCCGGCTTTGACGAGATCGTGGAGGTGGACCATCCCGACTGGATGATTGGCCTCGTCCGTCACCACGAACTGGGTGATTTTGAAGTTCTCCATCTGTTCGAGCGCCGCGGCGGCCAGCATTGTGCGGCCGATCGTTTTGGGGTTCCGGCTCATGACATCGGCGGCACGCATCTGACCCACCGTCGTGGTTCGCTGGAGAAGACGGCGCAGGTCGCCGTCCGTGATGATCCCCGAGAGCACGCCGGCCGCGCTCACGACGCACGTGGCTCCCAGCCGTTTCGATGTCATTTCGACAATCGCTTCGGACAAGGTGACCTCCTCACGAACGACTGGCAGCGCCGCACCGGAAACCATGAAGTGTTCGACCTCGAGCAACAATTGCTTCCCGAGATTGCCTCCGGGATGGAACAACGCAAAATCTTCCTTCGTGAAATTCCGCCGTTGCAGGAGGGCTACGGACAAGGCGTCGCCCATGACGAGGGCCGCCGTCGTCGACGCTGTTGGTGCGAGATCGTGCGGACATGCTTCCTCGACCACGGAGGCGTCGAGCACGACATCGCTCTTCTGGGCGAGTTCGGAGCGGAGGTTGCCGACGAGCGCGATCACGGGCACCCCCAGCTTCCGAAACACGGGCATCAGGTTGCGGATCTCGTCCGAATCGCCGCTCTTGGAGATGCAAATGACTACGTCGTTCCTCTGCACCGTCCCCAGATCGCCATGCACCGCGTCACCGGGATGAAGAAAGATGGCCGGAGTCCCGGTGGAATTCATCGTCGCGACGATCTTGCGCGCAATGATGCCCGATTTGCCCATGCCTGTCACGACCACGCGGCCTTTGGCCCCGGCGATCACATCGACCGCACGATCGAATTCAGGCCCGATCCGTTGCTCAAGGGCCGCGACAGCAGATGCTTCGATGCGCACGACGCGTTTGCCGTGTTCTTGGGATGCATTCATGGTCTATCCTCGCGAAGAGGAGAACAGCCGTTGAAAAAGGGATCGTCGGGGGGCCGGAGGCCGCAACGGGTCGTCATCTGATACTTTTGCCCGCACATGATTGTATGAGACGAACGCTACTGCGAGGTCGTCGTCTCGGAACGTCGAGAGCGCCTCGAACAGCCGCTCGGACCGCAACGCTAGCTTCGGATCGCGGACACCCGTGCGCCGCATGAGCTCGCTATAGAAAAGGGTGACGGGCACCGGACGGCACACGCCCGTCCGCTCGATGTAGACCCACAGTCGCCGGTCGTTCCGACAGATGGCCAATGCCACGCGGGAACCGGACGCGGTTGAGATGCCAACTTCACGAACATTGCCTACACACTGAGGGCACGGCCGGCCCGGCGTCCACGTGGAATAGGTCCACGATCTCGCTGCAGCGACGACCCCCGTGTCGACGATCTCGACCTCGATCTGGCCGTTCGCTTCATCACGAACGGTCACAGAACCCTGACCATCAACTCCTTCAAATGACCCGAATGCGACCACCGACGGCAGCGGTGAATCCATATCGGCGACCTGACCTGGGTTGCCCAAAATGAGATGGCCAGCTCCCCTGCGCCCTTCCGCAATCACCTGCATGGTGTCGATGCGCTTTCGGAGTTCCGCGTAGCCTCCACGATCGACCGGAAGGACCCACATCAGGAGCTCGCGTTCGCGAGCGGTGAACGTGCGCGGGTACATGTCAGCCGCGACGCCGGTTCGCCAGGATCAGATCGATGACCTCGCGTACTGCTCCGTGACCGCCATTGCGTCGGCAGACGTAGTCGACCGCTTTCGTTACGGCAGGAACAGCGTCGTTTGGTGCCGCCGAGAACCCGACGCGGCGGAGCACCGGAAGGTCGGGCTCATCGTCTCCAATGTAGGCCACCTCGGGATCGGTGACGCCGAGTTTCCTGCATATGTCGTCGTAGGCCTTTCCTTTGTCGTCCAGGTTCTGACGGACCTCGGTGATGCCGAGCTCGGCCGCGCGCCGCTCGACGATCTTCGACACACGTCCGGTGATGATCCCGACTGGTACGCCGGCACGCTGCAGTGTGACGATGCCATACCCGTCCTGGATATTGAATTTCTTGAGCTCTTCGCCGCTGTTCGAATAGTACACGCCCCCGTCCGTCAGGACGCCGTCCACATCCAGCAGGAGCAGTCGGATGCGCTGGAGACGCGCTCGTTTCTGACGCGGTGTGGCCATTAGCGTACCGTCGTTCGTCGGGCAGAATCGACCGCTTTGACCTGTTTGATGAGAAGCTCGAGCAGGTCCAGTTTCAGCTGGCTGGCCGCGTCGCTCAACGCCTTTCGCGGATCGGGATGGGTCTCGACGAACAGTCCGTTCAGTCCCACGGCCGCGCCAGCACGAGCTAAGGGAAAGATGAACTCCGGCTGACCGCCACTCGTGGTGGCCGCACCCGAAGGCAACTGCACGGAATGTGTCGCATCGAGGACCACCGGATAGCCCGTCCGACGCATGATCTCGAGTCCACGCATATCGACCACGAGATTGTTGTAACCGAACGTAGTCCCCCGCTCGGTCAAGAGAATCTTCCGGTTGCCCGTCGCGCGCACCTTCTCAGCCGCCAGGGCCATGTCCGCCGGAGCGGCGAACTGTCCCTTCTTGATGTTCACGACCTTGCCGGTCCGGCCAGCTGCTTGTAGAAGATCGGTTTGGCGGCACAGGAACGCCGGGATCTGAAGAATGTCCACGACCTCTGCTGCGGCCGCCGCTTCCGGCTCTGTATGAATGTCGGTGAGGATGGGCATCCCGAGATCACGCCGAACTTCGGCCAGCACGCCAAGCGCTTTATCCATTCCGATCGACGTGAACGACCGGGCGCTGGTCCGGTTGGCCTTCTTGTACGACGATTTGAACACCACCGGCATCCGGTGCTTCCGAGCGATGCGTTGGATCCGGTCGGCCGTCCGGAGGACGAGTTCGCGACTTTCCACGACGCATGGCCCCGCAATGAGGACCAACGGGGCCGTAGCGCCAAACGTAACGCCGTGGACGGTGAAGGAAATGGGTGCCTTCATACGGGGCTTCGAGGTGGCCAGCAGATCGTCAGGATGATGTTCGCACAGTTTTTGAACCTACACAAAATTGCCGGGAGAATCAAAAAAGGCCCGTCAATACAGGGGTTTTCTTGATTCTCGTGCCATCATCGAGTATACTGGCTTTCGCCGTGACAACACCCTCCGCGATACCAGACGTCACCTGCCTCTTCGCCCCTGCCAAGGTCAATCTGGGGCTCGAGATCCTTGGAAAGCGGCCCGACGGATATCACGACGTGGAGACGATCTTCTACCGCATCGCACTATCCGACGAGATCGAGATCCACGAACGTCCTCATGACCTATCAATGGAATGCAGCAATCCGGCCGTCGGCGTTGGAAAGGACAATCTGTGTCTTCGCGCGGCCGAAGTCATGCGCCAGGAAACGGGGATCGGTCGGGGTGCGCACATCATCCTTCGTAAACGCATTCCGATAGGAGCGGGCCTGGGCGGCGGAAGTAGTGATGCCGCCGCGGTCCTGCGTGGATTGAATGATCGCTGGTCGGCCGGACTCTCCGAGGTGCGCCTGCATGCCCTCGCAGCCGGCCTGGGGTCGGATGTGACGGCGTTCCTTGGCGGACCTCTGAGTGCCGGACGTGGCCGCGGAGAGATCCTTGAGTCCCTCCCCCCGCGGTTCCCCTATTGGCTGGTCGTCGTCACGCCCCCTGTCTCTGTGTCAACCGCTTGGGCATATCAACAATTGCACCTTCAGGTGCGATCGCAGCATACGCCATTGCGTGACCGGTTCATGTCTGCGTTACACGACCTCAGCGCACTGCGCGGGGTCCTGACGAACGATTTTGAAGCAGCGGTCCTCCCGGTTCATCCGGAGATCGGGACCGTCAAACAGAAGTTGCTGACTGCCGGGTGTACCATCGTTCTGATGAGCGGCAGTGGCTCCTCAGTATTCGGCGTGACAGACCAACGCGCGACGGCCGAATCGGCGGCGCGGGCGTTCTCACCGCCATTTGTCGTTTCGATTACGCCGCCGTTGACATGAGCACGCTCAAGTTCGGTCGGTCCATCTTCATCGCGGTTCTGGCAGCGCTCGCGCTCACGACTTGCTCCCCTAGCAGGCTCTTCGCCCAAACCGCCGTTCTCGACAGCGTAGCCGTAGATTCTACCTATTCCCGGATCATTCCCGGCTATGGCGAAATGACGGTGATGGGTGGGTCCACGCTCGACACACGCGATCGATGGCTTTGGAGGCCTGCCAGGTCGTTGTCACAGATCTTCGACGCTCTTGCCGGCCATTATCTGCGCTATATCGGAGAATCCGGTGCTTCGATCGGGTCATCATGGCTCGGTGGCTTCTCCACGCAGGATAGAATGATGCTCGACGCCCTCCCGGCAGGCGATCCGTTGACGGGCCGCGTCAATCTCTCGATGCTGCCGCTCGAACAGGTGGAGAGCGTCGAACAACTCTCCGACGAAGCGGCGGCCCTGACCGGTCATCGATGGAATCTGGTCAGCCGTCAATTCTCGACCGTTCGCCCCGTGACAGCGATCCGGTTCGTTCAGGAGCCGGACGAGACGATCCTGAGCGACGGATTCTTCACGCAAAACGTCGCCCGTTCGACGGCGCTGACCCTCGGCTTTCAGAGGCATACGAGCGCTGGCAGGTTCGACAATGCGGCCCTCGACGCATGGGATCTGCGAGGTCGCGTGCGCGCGAATCTGACCGAATCGTTCAATCTGGCAGTGTTCTGGTCATATGGCCGAATCACTCGAGGTGTGAACGGCGGCGTCGAACCGATCCTTTCCCGTTCGATCTTCGACGAAGTTTCTGCGGTTGTCATCCACAGCGCAGGGTACGAGATCAACGAGCGGACCGACCTGGGATTCTCGGGCGTTCTGCGTTTGCTGGGCGATTCTTCGTCGACGACCCGCTTCGGACTGCTCCAACGCAACGCCGAACGGGAATACCGCCGGCTGCCAGACCTCTTCAACGCCAAGGAACAACGGATCTTTTCACGGGCCAAGGACCTCGTACTGACGCTCGAGCAGCGAATCGACCTTTCGTTTCTTCGAACGGTGGCCAGTGGCCATCTTGGTTCGACCCGGATCGACACGACGGACGTCTTTGCCCTCCGTGATGTTCGGCGAGGTCGCCTGGCTGTTTCGGCCGAGATCACTGCGGTCGAATGGCTTACACCTCGAGCCGCGATCGCGAGCGTTACAGACGATGGCGACCAGGCCAGGGAGGTCTCCGCCTCTATGACGATCGGGCCATTTGGCGGGCTGTCCGCGACGGCTTCGGGTTCTATTCGACCCGTCTTTCCCACGCTTCAGGAACGGTTCTGGAACGACAGCACCGTGCTTCGACCGCGGCCATTGGATCGCGGCGAAGAACGATCCCTCTCCGCTGTGCTCTCGTGGACCGTCGATTCCCTGCTGCATCTGCAACTGACGGGATTCCAGCGGGACCAACACAATGTTGTGATCGGGCGACCCGCCCAAACGGCGTTTGGAACGCCGTCTGTGGCACTCACGCTCTGGTCACCACGCTGGAGAGGTCTCACGGCGACAGCCCGTCTAGGCGTCGGCCCAATTGAGCTTACAGGAAGCGTGACGTTCGTGTCCGTGAACGTCTCCGATTCTCTCAAACAGATCCTCCCACAGTGGTGGGGAACCGCTGAATTGGCGTATCAGGACCGGATCTTCCGTGATCAGCTCGGACTCCGCACGGCAGTCCGGACTCGTTTCTCCGACAGATTGCGCGGTTTGATGCCTGACCCTCCGACCGGATTCGAAGTTGCCAACACGGACTACCAGATCGGCCGGGCAGCAACGATCGATCTGTACGGAACGCTGGAGATCGGCCAAGCTTTTGTCTCGCTCTCATGGGAAAATCTATCAAACAGTCAGACCCTGCGAACGGCCGTGTATCCGATGCCCGGTCGACAATTCAAGCTCGGTGTACGCTGGGTCTTCTTGGACTAGAACTGGCTGGAACGACCGTATGAATAGACACATCGTCACCATCTTCGGCAGCGCCCGGCCCCAGCCGGGTTCCCCGGGATACGAGAATGCCTTCCTGCTTGGTCAGGCGCTTGCTCGAGCAGGATTCGCGGTCTGCAATGGCGGGTACGCCGGGACGATGGAGGCCGCGGCGAAGGGGGCTCGAGAGGCAGGCGGACACACGATCGGCGTCACATGCGACCTCTTCACTCGGGTCGCGAATCCATGGATCGTGGAGGAGGTCCGGACACCTCGTTTGACCGACCGGATCATCAAGCTGGCCGAGATGGGTTCTGCATACGTCATCCTTCCCGGAGGGACGGGAACGCTTCTCGAACTCGCGTACGTGCTTGAGATGGTCAACAAACGATTCTCGATCGAGAAGCCGGTTGTGTTGCAGGGTCCGTATTGGCAGCCGGTGTTGCAACCCCTCGAAGAAGAGATGCGTCAGGAGGGGCTGGAGGACCTTGCGAGGTTTCTGAAGACAACTGCAACGCCAGAGGCCACCGCAACATATCTCCGCGACCATCTTACGCCCCCTTGGAGGCACCATTGAAGCGGCTTTCATCGTCGTGCTGAAAATGCAAAACCCCGGGCGTACACCCCGGGGTTTGTTCTTTCTCGGACAGTCCCTTCTTCGGAGGCCTCTACCGTTCGATGATGAACGATGAACGGTGTTGGGTCGATATGGATCCTGCTCGGCTACCTCCTCGCAATCCGTGCGGCATCGATCGTCTTCAGCATTGCGTCTGCCGATGCGTCCCACGTGAACCTCGCAGCCCATTGCACTGCCTCCGCCCCCACACGCGCTCGTTCCGCGGTATCCACCAGGACGCGCTGTATCGTTGCCGCCAGACGGTCGATGTTCCCATACGGATACAACCAGCCTGTTGTGCCGTCGACCACTGAATCGCGCAGCCCGGGCACGTCGCTTGCAACGACAGGAACTCCGCACGCGTTTGCCTCCACCACGGTCAATCCCCATCCCTCCTTTGCCGACGGATTCACGACCAGGTCCATCTGCTGCAGGCGCCGCACCTTCTCCTCCGCCGGGACATACCCGGTGAACTCGATCGCATCGCCAAGACCCAGATCGCCGGCAAGGCGCTCGAGCCCCGGCCTTGCGTCTCCATCGCCAACGACGACCAGCCTTGATCCCGGCAGCGTCGAACGGACGATCGCAAACGCCCGTAGCACGTGGTCCACGCTCTTGTAGGCTTTGATCCGTCCCAGATAGCCGATCGTCAGTCCCGGAGCCCGCGGCGTCGCGGGTGGCGTGTAGAGTTCATGATCGACCGCATTGTGGACGAGCGAGATGTTCTCGCCCGGAACACCGTGTTCCTCCAGCTCCCGCTTCGTGCTTGGCGAGACGGCGGCGAACAGCTGGCGTTGGTAGACGCGCATCGCAAGTTGTTCTGTCCCCCACACGTACGCGGCGGCCGGAAGAATGGCCTCTTTGAAGATGCTCGTGCCGAAGAGATGATGAACGATCGTGACGAGCGGCTCGCGCACGAACCATGGAGTGTAAAAGGGGATCTTGTTGAGATCGTCGACGACGACGTCGTAGCCTTCGCGTGAGAAGGTCGACCGGTATCGGAGCGGGACGAGGAAGTTGAAGGTCGATCGGCCTCCCTCGCGAACGACGCGGATGCCGTCGATGACCTCCGTGGAAGGACGTCCGGACACCGAGGAACAGAAGAGGGTCACGTCGTGGCCGCGGGCGGCGATGCGCTTGAAGATCTCGTGAAAATGCACCTCTGCTCCGCCGCCGTGCGGGTTGAGGATGTCCTGCCAATTGATGACGAGGATCTTCATGGACGGGTGGGGACGGGCTTGCGTCCCACGACCCCGATCGAGATGCCCGTATGGAGGGGCAAAGCGGTGGCGAGGAGCCGCGCGCGGACCGCGGCCCGGGCCGCGGTGAGGGCGTGCGCCATCCGCGGATAGAGCGGGAGGCGCACGCCCAGGCCCTTCAGGGCCTCGCGCGCGGCGCGATAGAAGAAGCTTGGGACCATCCACACGCCGTAGCGGTGGACCGGCTCCAACCCGACTGACCGCATGACGCCGGACAATTCACCCACCGAGAACGACCGTTCCCAGCCGGCGAACCACTTGTCGACCGCGATCAGCGCATGCTTGACGATGGTGTATGGATGGTAGCGCTGCGGTACGTCCACCAGCAAGAGTCCGCCGGGTTTCAGGACGCGGACATTCTCCTGCAGCAGCCGCTGTGCATCGGGCTTACGGAAGTGTTCGAGCAACCCCTGGTGGAAAACGACATCGAAGGTACCGTCGCGGAACGGTAGGGCGAACGTGTCGCCTCCAACGATGTCGACGGCAACGCCTTCGTGCTCGGACACACGTTTCAGAAGACGAAGAGAATTCTCGGCATAGTCGAGCTGCGTCACCCTCGCCCCGGCGGCGACGAGAGGAAAGCTGTCCCTCCCCGTGCCAGCGCCGATCTCAAGTACGTGCTTCCCCCGCAAGTCCACCACGCGCTCCAGCTGTACGCGCACCCGATCGGCGTTCGAGTAGACCTCACCGACCTCCTGCTTATCCTCCCAGAAGGTCTCCCAGTGCTCTTTCCGTGACTCCCTTGGGGCCATTCGTCCGTTCGCTAGTTCTTTCCTGCCGCCAGGGCAGAGTCGGCAGACGCCTGCGAGCGCCGCACCGTCAGCTGCATCGACAGCTGCTGGACGGCCTGCGAGACGCCCGGCTGTGCGCTGAAGGAACTGCCGATCAGCTTCAACACGTCGTCGGCCTTGTCGAACTCCGACAGCTCCAGATAGCTGTAGAACAGGACGATCATCGGATTGAATTGCGTCAGCTGCTCCCGCAAATACTGGTCCTGGTTCTTTTCCACGGCTGCAACGACCTCGCGGAAGAAGGATGCGGCCCGATCCTTGCGGCCCGCCTCAGAATAGACGATACCGAGCCGGTAGACCATTCCGGGGTCCATGCTCACAACCGTGCGCGGAACCACCTCTTCCATCCGGTCGAGGACCCGGATCCCCTTCTCCGGTTCACGTGCCGTATAGATGTAGTGCTCGGCGAGCGTGAAGAAGAGGTTGCGATAGTTCGACATAACCAGCCGGCGCGAGTCTTCGTCGAAGTAGTGATTGGGGTCCTGCAAGCCGCGCCAGCGGAACCCAAGCTGAGGTCCTTTTGAGGGCGTCTCCACTTCGGTGAATAGATGCGCCTCGATCGTCTTCGTGTCGAGATTCTGCCAGAAGGGCCCCCGACGCGGCGTGAGCTTGAATGCCAGGCCCTTCAAGTGCATGTAGTCGCGCAGTCCGATCTTGCCGTCGTCGGAAACGGTCATTGCGAAGTAGATCGGACGTTCCCAGTTCGACGAGCGAATGATGTCGTAGACGAGAATGTCCTGCACGCGCAGGGCCTTCACGTTGCTGAAGACCAGTGTCGGCGCGAGCGTGAATCGCAAGACGCCGCGATTCGTGACGCTCGTGTCGAGCACACTCGTGCCGGGCATTTCACCTTGGTACTGTCGCACGACGTCCGGACCGACCGGCAACTCGAGTGCCCGCTCCTCCCAGGGGATGGGACCGATGCGCTCGATGTCGACATCTGAAGTGCTGATGGGCACCTTCTTTGACCCGTACGGCTGCTGATGCTTCAACTGCTTGATGTACCAGTTCGTGTTCAGAAGGCTGAGGTTCACGATGCGTACGTCGCGACGGATCCCTTCAACGTCCTGCAGATACCAGAGCGGGAAGGTATCATTGTCTCCGTTCGTGAAGAGGATGCCGTCCTGTTCGACGCTTTGGAGCAGATTATACGAATAGTCCCACGCCAGATAGTTGCCGCGGCGATCACCCTCGTGGGAATTCACGCGAAGCATGTTCGCCGGGACGAAGATCAGGGCCAGCACGACGGTCCCGACCGCGACGGGCACTGAAGCCTGGGTCTGCTTCAGCTGTTCCCGGACCATGTCGATGAGCCCCACCACTCCGATGCCGATCCAGATCGAGAATGCGAGGAACGACCCGACATAGAAGTAGTCGCGTTCCCGGGGCTGTGGTTCCTGCATATTGAAGTAGAGGACGAGAATCGTCCCCATCAGGAGGAACATGGCGGTGTTGACGAACGCCATCTTCCAGTCCTTCTTCCAATGGTAGAAGGCCCCGAGAAGACCGAGGAAGAGCGGGATGCCATACAGCTGCTTCCAATCGACGCCCGATTCCTTGACGTCGCCCGCCGCGCCGACATAGTTCCACCCAAAGTACCGGAGATACATGTGTCCCATCTGATACCGCCAGAAGTAGTCGAAGTCACTCGTATACTTCTGATGGTTCTGCTGCTTTTCCGGGTCCGGATCCCAGCGGCGTTGAATGAACGGCTGGCTTCCGTATTGTTCACGGTTCAGGTAGGAGACGAGCCGTCCAATGGTGCTGGGATCGTTCTCGTTCATCGGCGGCTGGGCATTCGCACGGATGTACACCATCACGTAGGTCGAATAGCCGAGCACGATGAGGAGGAATGCCAGCAGTGCCACGTTCAGCTTGCGCTTCCGCTGCTGGGCCGTGTAGTAGACACCGTAAATCGCCCCGAGCACGATCAGGTGCGGCAGGAACGAAATGAACTGGCTCTTGATGCCACCCACCTCTCCGTCAAGCATCGACGGGAATTCCTTGACCACCACAGGATAGATGATGCCGAACACCATCATGGCAGCGACGCCGAACTTCAGAAAGCTGCTCACAGAGAACTCATACCAACGGAAGTACACCAGCAGCAGGACGATGAACACCATGAGGATCGAGAGTAGGTGCACTCCCACCGCCAGGCCGACCAGGTATGCAACGAGGAGCAGATACACGTCGCTCCGCGACCAATGGGCTCGCTCATACCACCGCAGTCCCAGCCAGAGCATGGTGGTCATGAAGAGCATGCTCATGCCGTACACTTCGGCTTCGAGAGCGTTGAACCAGAAGGTCTTGCCGTACGCGAGGGACAGGGCTCCGACGGCCGCGCTGCCATAGATCGTGATCTGGTCTGAAACCGACGTGGCGGACCCGCGGAACATCTGGATGAACCGGACGATGATCAAGTAGGTCATCATCACGGTCAACGCGCTGGCCAGGACGGAGATGAAGTGCATCCGCACCGCGACGTCCGTTCCGATCGGAACCATCCCGAACACCCGTCCGATGAGCAGGAAGAGGGGTGCTCCTGGAGGATGTGGCACCTGGAGCGAGAAGGCAGCGGCGATGAACTCGCCCACGTCCCAGAACACCACCGTGGGGGAGCCCGTGATCCAGTAGACTGTGAGCGACGCGACGAAGACCGCCAGCGCCACGATCCGTTTAGCGTTCAACTGCGGCATGTGCTTCTTCTCCAGGAAAAATGCGTTAAGAAATGTATCTTGAAATGCCCTGAAGCGCAAGAAAATGAAGGACTTGGGGGTATCTGACGCCGACGGACCCTGCAGGTTGAACCACGCCAGAGAACGGTCCTTGCCAGCATCCTCCCCTCACACCCTTCCTCAGCCAAGCTTCGCGCACACCTCGTCGCACACGACATACCCCTTGGGCGTAAGGCGAAGCATCGAATCCTGAATTGTCGCCAGGTTCCCTTCGACGAGGTCGTCGATCAGCGATCGGCGCTCCTCCAACAATCGACGTCCGTATTCCCGTTCAAACCGCTCCAGGTCGAGCCCGTCACTCCGCAACCCCAGAAAGACGGACTCGGTCATGAGTTGTTCCTGACCAAGTCGTTCCTCGCCTGCCGTTGGCAGTTGTCCCAGCGACAGACGTGAAAGGTACGTCGACAGATTAGCGATGTTCCACGTCCGAACGGGAGACTGGAACGAGTGGGCCGAGGGTCCGAACCCGATGTATGGACCATGGTTCCAGTAATTGTCGTTATGCTTCGACCGTCGGCCCGGTCTGGCAAAGTTGGAGATCTCATACTGCTCGAACCCCTCGCGATGGAGCCGGTCCATCGTGTATTCATACAACGATGCGTCCGTTGACGGGTCAAGCAGTGCGACCTGCTTCGATTCCACCATCCTGAGAAGCGGCGTATTCGGCTCGACGATGAGGCTGTAGCACGAAAGATGTGTTGGCTCCAGCGACAATGCCCGGTCGAGCGTCGACGTCCATCGCTCGAGCGTCTGCCCGGGAAGCGAGAACATGAGGTCGATGTTCAGGTCCTCGAACCCTGCCCGTCGCGCCGCACGGATCGAGGCTTCGGCGGCGTCTGCCGAGTGGATGCGCGTCAGGAAGCGAAGCTCGTCCTCATGGAATGACTGCACGCCGAACGAGATGCGATTCACACCCGATCTGCGGAACGCCTCCAGCCGCTCCTCGCTGACGGTTCCGGGATTCGCCTCCATCGTGACTTCAGCGGCAGGATCGATGCGGTACGAATGCCGGAGGTCACTGAGGATGGCTGCCAGCTGTTCCGGCCGCATGAGCGATGGGGTACCGCCCCCAAAGAAGATCGTATCCCAAACGAGCGCAGATGTCCCAGAACCCGAACGCAGTACGATCTCTCTGCGAAGCGCCTCAACGAACGAGGCCATCATCGCGTCGCCATCCATTCGCTCCTCGGTCGGAGCAAGCGAATAGAAGTCGCAATAGATGCACTTGTGTTCGCAGAACGGGATATGGAGATACAGGCCTGGCATCAAGTTCAGAATGCAGTCACTCGTACGAAGAATCGACAGCGGTGGCGTGTCGTGGTCAGCTCCGAAGTGTTCGACGTTGTGGTGGACGTCGACTAGCGGATCAGCGTACCGATCCGGCCCCAGCGGACACCGCCGCCGCTGCCACCTCGCACATCTGGGTCCTGGGTGGACCAATAGACAAGGAATGCATCGCCGACAATATCCCGCCGGGGAATAAAACCCCACATGCGGCTGTCCCACGAATTATCCCGGTGGTCGCCCAGGACGAAATACTGATCTTCCTGAAGCTCGACGTGCGTCCGGACCTCTCCGTCGACGACCACGCGTCCGAGATCATCGAATCCCACCTCGCGGCCATCGCGTTGCAGGAGAGGCATCCACATTGAAGCCGTGGATGGGTCGAGAACGAGCGTATCGCCGGCACGCGGAACACGGATCGGGCCATAGTCGCGGTCGGTGAACCCGAATCCCTCGGGATACCGCGCTGGCCGCTGACGTCCCACCGAAGATGACGTCCCTACTGCAGTTGGGGGCGCCAGGAGCTCACGTCTGTTGATGAACAACTGGCCGCCGCGGATCTCGATCGTGTCTCCGGGGAGGCCGACGCAGCGCTTCACATAGTACAGGACGTCGGCGGGAACACCGTCAGGACTCCGAAGCGTGAACTCAAAGACGACGACATCGCCGCGCCGGACGTCGTCGAACGAGAGCAGTTCGTGCGGTCTGACGGCGATCGACGTGAAGGGCACGATGCCCGGCGTGCGGAGACCATACGCCAGCTTGTTCACAAGGACAAGGTCCCCGACCTGGAGCGTATTCTCCATGGAAGAGGAAGGAATGCGGAAGGCTTCGACGACGAACACTTTGAGCACAAGCGCGCAGATCAACGTGACTGCGCCTACTACTGCGGCGTCGAAGTATTTACGGTACGCGCTCACGAGCGTTTGCCGATCGCCGCGCCGTCGGCGCCGCGAACCCGGCGATCAATGGACGAGCGAGAAGATCCGACCCCACCGGACGGAGCCGATCCGGCTGAAGATGTCGTAGAGCGGAATGTCCGTGTTCCAGGACCAATAGACGATGATCGGAGTCCCGACAAGGTTCTCTTTTGGAATGAACCCCCAGAACCGACTGTCAAGGCTGTTGTCCCGATGGTCGCCCATGCCGAACAGATAGTCGCGCTGGACCGTGTATTCCGTCGCCGGTACACCGTCGATGAGAATATTTCCCTCTTCCCGACGCACAGAATGCCCCTCTCGCCGGATAAATGTGTCCCATGCGTCGATCGTGGCTTCGGAGATCGATACCTTCATGCCCGAGAACGGGATCACGAGCGGACCATAGTGGTCCTCGTTCCAGGGTGCTCCCTTCGGGAAGATGCGTTCATCCGGGATCTCGGCCGGGGCTGGCCACGGACGGTCGAATTTCATATGCCGCGGTATCGGGAACTGCTTCCCGTTGATGTAGAGCACCCGATTGATGATCTGGAGTGTGTCTCCCGGCAGGGCTACGCACCGCTTCAAATAGAACTGGAAGACATCTGCTTCGAGGTCGTCGCGGTACCCGGGGAATTCGAACACGATGACGTCTCCCCTGTCCACATCGGCCAACGCCGGCAGCCGGACCCATGGCATGCGGATCGGAGGAATGGTCAGGGGACCCAGCTCGATTCCCGTCAGCGGTACGTTGCGTGGCGTCGTCGCTCCGTAGATGAACTTGTTGACGAACAGCAGCTCGCCCGTCATCACTTCGTTTTCCATCGAACCCGTTGGGACCAGGAATGAGGCGATCACGAAGTTGTTGATGAGGATGAAGAGGCCAAGCACAATGGCTGTTTCCTTCAACCCTGCCAGGAAGCGCTCCTTGAAGCTCCGTTCAGGCTCTTCCTGCTCGCTTTTCTTTTGTTCTGTCTTCTCAGCCACGGATCATCCTTTCCAGATGACGCAACGATGAACCATTCCGATCGCCTCTATCAGGCATCAGTCTCATGTCTTGGATCTTGTATCTTTCATCTTTCATCTTTCATCTCTCATCTCTCATCTCTCATCTTTCATCTCACATCCAGCCCTTCCGATCTCCGCTCTTGCTTCGCCCCGGGTCTTCCGCTATTCATCCATTGACAGCACTGCCAGGAAGGCCTCCTGCGGGATTTCGACGCGACCCACCTGCTTCATCCGCTTCTTCCCTTCCTTCTGCTTCTCGAGCAGCTTCCGCTTCCGGGAGATATCTCCGCCGTAGCACTTGGCCAGCACGTTCTTCCGCATCGCGCTCAGTGTCTCACGAGCGATGACCTTGCTGCCGATTGCCGCCTGGATCGCCACTTCGAACATCTGCCGGGGAATGAGTTCCTTGAGCTTCGAGCAGAGCTTCCGACCCCACTCGTATGCCTTGGCGCGGTGAACGATCGTTGACAACGCGTCGACCGGCTCGGCGTTCAGGAGGATGTCGAGCTTCACGAGCTCCGATTCGCGATAATCCAGGAAATCGTAGTCGAACGACGCATACCCGCGCGACATCGACTTGAGCTTGTCGTAGAAGTCGAAAATGATCTCGGACAACGGAAGCTCAAAGTGAATGTCGGCCCGCTCCGGGCTCAGATACGTCGTGTTCCGGTGAATGCCGCGTCGGTCCATGCACAGCTTCATGATGCTGCCGATGTACTCCGTCGGCGTGATGATCTGGGCCTTGACATACGGCTCCTCGACCCGCTCGATGACGCTCGGCTCCGGCATCAAGGCTGGGTTGTCGACAAGGACCATCTCACCGTTCGTCCGGAACACGCGGTATTCAACGTTCGGGACGGTGTTGATGAGCGATTGATTGTACTCGCGTTCGAGGCGCTCCCGGATGATCTCCATGTGGAGCAGCCCGAGGAACCCGGCACGGAACCCGAACCCCAGCGCGAGCGACGACTCCGGCTCGAAGATGAGCGAGGCGTCGTTGAGCTTCAGCTTTTCCAGCGCGTCGCGCAACTCCTCGAAGGCGTCGGAGTTCGACGGGTAGATACCGCTGAACACCATCGGCTTCACTTCCTTGTATCCGGGAAGCGGTGCAGGGGCCGGCCGATCTGCCGACGTGATCGTATCACCGACCTTCGTGTCGTGCACGTCCTTGACGCTGGCGATGATGTAGCCGACATCCCCGGCCGACAACGCGCCCACCCGCTTGCGTGTCATCTCGAGAATGCCGATGTCGTCAGCCTGGAACTCCTTCCCATTCGACATGAATCGGATCTTCTCCCGCTCCTTCACGGTCCCGTCGACGATACGAACGTAGGCGACCGCCCCGCGATATTCGTCAAACACCGAATCGAAGATCAGCGCCTTTAGCGGATTCGCAGGGTCTCCGGCGGGCGGCGGAATGCGCCGCACAACGGCCTCGAGGACATCGTCTGTTCCAAGCCCCGACTTGGCGCTCCCCTGCAGGATCTCATCCTCCCGGCACCCGAGAAGGTCCATCACCTGTTTCTTGGTCGTCTCCAGCGTCGTCTTGGCGCTCGGCAGGTCGATCTTGTTGATGAACGGGATGATCTCCAGGCCTGCATCAATCGCCAGGTAGAGGTTCGATATGGTCTGCGCCTCCACCCCTTGCGTCGCGTCGACGACGAGGATCGCGCCTTCGCACGCTGCCAGCGACCTCGACACTTCGTAGGTGAAATCGACGTGACCCGGAGTGTCGATGAGATTCAGTGTGTACGCCTCACCGGAACGAGTCTTGTATTGAAGCTGGATGGCGTGCAGCTTGATGGTGATGCCGCGCTCCTGCTCCAAGTCCATGTCGTCCAGCATCTGCTTGGAGAGGTCCCTTGTCGCGACGGCTCCAGTCGTCTCGAGCAGACGGTCGGCCAGGGTGGACTTCCCGTGGTCAATGTGGGCGATAATGCAGAAATTGCGGATGTTCTTCATCGGCTGGCTGGAACGAAGCGCTCTCTGTCAGAAGGCTGATTGCGGGACCGGAAACGACTCTCATCTCGTACTGAGAATGAGACATGTCCGATCCACACGGTATTTCCGCTGCGGTCGCTGCGATCCGTCGCCAGCGCCGCAAGGAACTGCTCCTAAACGCGAAAGAGTAAAGAGGACGGTCCCCTTTACTCTTCGTGAACCCTTCAAATATAGCCCGAATTCGCCAGAAGAGCAACCGATCCGCGTGATCAGGACGGCAACCAAGAAGAACCAATGCAGACGGTTCGTTGTTATCGTGGCGACGCGACACGTTCACGTATATTACAGCTGGTCATCCGCGTGGTCGGCCCTCACCCCCGTTGCGCACGGCTGACCGAATTAGACGCTGGGAATTGGGAGATGGCACCATGAACATCGTTGTGGCGGGCGGCACCGGATTGGTCGGAAAGCGGCTGGTCGGTCGACTGGTCCATCGCGGAGATCGGGTCACGATTCTCACACGATCGGCTAGCACAGAATCCGGCACGGTCACGCATGTGCGCTGGAACGGGAAAGACCAGGGTCCGTGGACCTCATCGATCGAAGAGGCCGATGCCGTCGTCAATCTCTCGGGCGCGTCCGTCGCAGGCTGGCCCTGGACGAAGAACCGCCGGCGGGCGATCATTGCAAGCAGGGTCGACGCGACGCGAGCGATCGTGGAGGCACTCCGGAAGTCGTCACGCCGTGAGCGAGTGCTGGTGAATGCATCTGGGGTCGGATACTACGGTAACGTCGACGATGGCCGGGTGACGGAGAGCCACCCTCCTGGCAATGATTTCCTGGCGAACGTGTGTCGACAGTGGGAAGACGAAGCGATGAAAGCTTCGGAGAACGGCGTTCGCGTCGCAATGCTCCGGACCGGCATGGTCCTCGACCTCAGGGGCGGGGCATTGGCACGGCTGGTCCTTCCCTTCCGCTTCTTCATCGGTGGACCGCTGGGAACCGGACGTCAATGGGTCCCCTGGATTCATCACGACGACATGGTCGGAGCCATCCTCCATCTCATCGCCACTCCAGGCGTTTCCGGTCCGGTCAATATCGTGTCACCGGAAGCCGCGACGATGAGAGAATTCTGCGAAGCCCTCGGACGTGCGTTGCACCGTCCTTCCTGGATACGCATCCCGGCGCCGATGCTCACGCTGGCTCTCGGCGAGATGGCGAGCATCATCCTCACGGGACAGCATGCGGTGCCGGACAAGCTGACGACGAGCGGATATCGCTTCGTGTATCCGGATCTCCGTGAAGCGCTAACGGACGTTGTGGGGCAGACCGAGGGTTAGCGGACACGCATGCGGTAGCGTATCTGCGCGCCGCCGCTCAGATCGGGCGAGACGTCGAAGCCATAGAGCGCCGCCCCGACGTAGGCATCGACGATGTTCAGGAGGTAGGTAATGCCGAGATACACCGCGAACTGGTCGCGCTGGTCCCTGTAGAAATCGCGGATGGTCTTCAGTTGAGCGTCGCCACGACCGTTGGCGGTGTCGGCGGCAACGGATGCGGAGTAGCGGGAGGCGTAGTCCTGGTAGAGCTTGTTCTGGTCGGCCATCGTCTTCCCGAAATAGAGACCGAAGCCCCAGATGATCGGGATCGAAAGATAGCGCTCGGTGTAGACTTGTCCCGCTCCGGGTAGTGCGGCTGACAGGAGCATCGCGAGACCCGTGGACTTTTCTTCAGGTCCTGAAGCAATCTGAACGGTCGCTCCTTCGAGGCTGACGCGGGGAGTGTCGGACGGGGCCAAAAGCCAATTGGACCTCAGTTGATGCTGAGCTGCCAAGAAGCTGAAGGGGAGGAAGAACAAGCACACCTGCAGAGAAGCAGTGCGCCATTTCCTCGTTGCGGTCATTGCGTCGTTGCGCTGTTCCGTGGAACGCGTATGGTGATGGCTACTTGTCGATCAAGGCGATCGCTTCGATCTCCACCCGCACATCCCTCGGCAGCCGGGCGACCTCGACCGTGCTGCGCGCGGGAGCAGCCGTTCCAAGGAATTCCCCGTACACCTCGTTCATGGCCGCAAACTCTCCCATGTCCTTCAGAAACACGGTCGTCTTGACCACATTCTTCATCGACGACCCGGCCGCGACAAGAATGGCTTCCAGGTTCTGCATCACTCGCCGCGTCTGCGCCTTGATGTCCCCTTCCACGAGCTGATTCGTGGCGGGATCGAGCGGGATCTGTCCCGCCGTGTAGACGAACGTTCCGTCCACTGCGATCGCTTGGCTGTACGGCCCGATCGGTGCAGGCGCATTCTTCGTCAAGATCTGTTTGGTTCCCATTTTGACTCCTGCGTCGTTCGTCTTGGTTCTACGTTCCTGACTCTCCAATCTCCTATCTCCCATCTCCTATCTTGCTTCTTGCTACCGATACTTCGCCGTACTGCTCAGCAACTCCAGCAACCGGTCGAATTCGTCGAGCGAATAGAACTCGACAATGATCTCTCCCCTTCCGCCCCCCTTCGTTCGGACCATCACCTTCGTTCCCAGCGTTTGACGCAGCTGCTCTTCTACACTTTGGATCCCTGCAGGCGTTGAGCCAGTGTCGCGCCCTTTTCGGGTGCCCGATGCGGCCTTGGTTCCGCTCGAACCGCGCGCGAGATCTTCGACCTTTCGAACGGACAGGCCCTCGTGGACGATCTTCTCGAAAATGCGCAGTTGGGCCTTCTCGCCCGGCACGTTCACGAGCGCGCGGGCATGCCCCATCGTGATCTTGTTCTTCCGGAGGCCGTCCTGGATTTTCACCGGGAGCTTCAGCAAGCGGAGGAAATTGGTGACCGTGGTCCGGTCCTTTCCCACCTTCTGCGCGACGTCCTCCTGCGTCAGATGGCACTCGTCAAGCAGGCGTTGATAGGCCGTCGCAATTTCCATCGGATTCAGATGCTCGCGTTGGATGTTCTCGATCAACGCCAATTCGAGCATATCTTCGTCCGACGGAACGTCGATGACGTACGCCGGGATCTCCTTCATCCGGGCAAGCTGCGCCGCCCGCAAGCGGCGTTCGCCGGCGATGATCTGGTATCCGTCGCTCACACGGCGGACCGTGATCGGCTGGATAACGCCCTTCTCCTGGATGGAACGCTTGAGCTCGTCCAGGGCCGATTCGTCGAAATCGCTCCGGGGCTGGAACGGATTCGGCCGAACCTTTGCGATCTCGATGCTGGCGACCTTCCCGAGGTCGACCGGACTGCGTTCTTCGCCGGTCGATTCGATCCGGGGTCCCTTTGGGATCAGGGCGTTCAAGCCCCGACCCAGGACCGATTTTTTCGTTGGTTGCGTCATGAGCTCGTGCCTCCCGGCGCCGGGGCCGGCGTCGTCGGATCTTGTGTGAGTACCGCGTCGCGGCGCATGACCTCGCGGGCCAGCTCCATGTAATTGCGCGTTCCGGAACAGACGGCGTCGTAGAGGATGATGGGCTTTCCGAAGCTGGGAGCTTCGCTCAGCCGGATGTTGCGCGATACGACGGTCTCGAACACCTTGTCTCCAAAATAGCGCTTCACTTCCTCCACGATCTGATTCGACAGTCGGAGGCGTGAATCGAACATGGTCATCAGCACCCCCTCAATGTCCAGATTGGGGTTCAAGTTCTTCTTGACCATGTTGATCGTGTTGAACAGCTGGCCCAGACCTTCGAGGGCGAAGTACTCGCATTGCACAGGGATCATCACCGAATCGGCCGCCGTCAGGGCGTTGAGGGTGAGAAGCCCGAGCGACGGTGGACAATCGATGACGATGAACTCATACGTGTTGGCGATCTTCTTGAGCGCCGTGGTCATCAGGTATTCCCGCTGATCCCGACCAACCAGTTCGATCTCGGCACCGACGAGATTGATGTGCGACGGAAGCACCGAGAGGAAAGGCATCTGCGTATCGATGATCGCTTCCTTCGGGTCAAGGCCGTCAACAAGCACCTCATAGACCGTGCGGCCGTCTGTCGGCACAACGCCCACGCCGCTCGTGGCATTTGATTGAGGATCAGTATCAACCAGCAACGTCGACCGTTCTGCGGCGGCAAGCGACGCTGCAAGGTTGATGGCGGTGGTCGTCTTGCCCACGCCTCCTTTTTGATTCGCTATGACGATGATCTTAGACACACGACTCCAGGTGAACGCTCAGAATAGCGCAATATAGAGAATAGTTCGAGGTAGGGCAACGAAACGACTCCGACAGCGACGCACTCAACCCAGCATCGTTCCCGCCGGGACCGTGTGCCCGCGCAGGAACGCTTCGATGCCAAGTCGCTTCCGTCCTTCAAGCATGACCTCTTCGAGCGCAAGTGCGCCTTCGCCGGTCTGAACGACGCATTGAGTTCGATCGACGGCGATGATGGCTCCTGGCGCGACACCCCGTGGGCTCTCGGTCACGCGGGCGCGAAAGATCTTCCACACCTGTCCTTCCAGCATCGTCCACGCGCCGGGTACAGGAGCGAGGCCGCGGATGCGATTGTACAGTACTGGTGCGGGCAGATCCCACGCTAACCGGCAATCGTCTTTGAAGATCTTCGGAGCAGGCGTAGCCAGCGCATGATCCTGAGGCCGCGGCGTCAGCGACCCTTCATGAAGGCCTGCTGCCGTCCGAACAACGACTTCAGCCCCGATGACCGATAGCCGGTCATGGATGTCGCCGGCCGTGTCCGCAGGGCCGATCGGGATCCGTTCTTGCAACAACATCGAGCCGGTGTCCACCTTTTCCTGGAGGAGAAACGTGGTCACGCCTGTCTCGGTCTCGCCGTTGATCACCGCCCATTGGATCGGAGCGGCGCCACGATACCGCGGGAGCAGCGATGCGTGCAGATTAAAAGCGCCAAGGCGGGGCAGCGTGAAGATGGCAGGTGGAAGGATACGGAAGGCGACGACGACCATCAGGTCGGCCTCCAGGCCACTCAGGCGGTCGACCAGCGCCGGATCGCGCAGTGAATCAGGTTGGATGACGGGGAGCGAACGAAGCACGGCCTCCTGCTTGACGGCCGTGAACGAGACCTGCTGTCCGCGACCCCGGGGCTTGTCGGGGGCCGTGACAACGCCAACGACCGGGAACCCCGCATCGACGAGCGCCCGCAGACTGGGCACCGCAAAGTCGGGTGTTCCCATGAAGATGATGCGCGGTCGTCCGTTGGACATGTGTTCCCTCACGTGCGTCAGAAGAAGCTCTCTGGAGCTGGCCACACACGATGCTCAGTGACTGAACGAGTTGCGACCGACTCGCCGCCCGTGATCGTCACTCGTTGGCGTCGCTCATCACGGGGTACCGGGTCTCGACCTCGCCTTTTCGGATCTTCCGGAGTTCGCGGCTGAGGAGGCTCCGCTGCGTCTTGCCGATGAGGTCGATGAAGAGCACGCCGTCGAGATGGTCGATCTCATGCTGGATCACGCGCGCGAGCATGCCGTCGGCTGTCAGTTGCTGCTCGCGGAATTCTGTGTCGCGATATCTGACGGTGACGATCTGCGGACGTTCGACGGACGCACGAACGTCGGGAATGCTGAGACAGCCCTCTTCCATCTTCCACGCGCCGTCGACTGAAACGATCTGCGGGTTGATCATGGCCAGTTTTGTCGGAAGTCCCGGCGACGTCTTCCGTTCCGGCGGCGCGGCTTCGGCGTCGTCATCTTCGCTGTCGTCCATTCCTGAGACGTCTACGACGATCAATCGGTTGAGATCACCCACCTGCGTCGCCGCGAGCCCGATACCGTTCGACGCGTACATAGTCTCGAACATATCGACGGCAAGTTCCACGACCCGGTCGTCGAGCTTCGTGACGGACTGGGCCTTCGTCTTCAGGACCTTGCTTCCGTAGAGATAGATGGGACGGACGGACATGATCGGCAGCGGGGCGTCAGTCGACGATGCGACGAGCCCCTTCGTATCGTTTCTGGTAGTATGAACTTTCGAGCGAGGAGATTGTCACGCCAAGCGAGACGCTGGCGTGCGCGAAGAGATCGTCGCCCAGATAGATGCCCACGTGTGACGCAGGCTCCCCCGTGGTATTGAAGAAGACGAGGTCACCGAATTTCAGGTCGGCCGGCTGGACGCTCTTGCCCATTTTCGCTTGTTCGGCGCTCGTGCGCGGAAGCTGCTTCCCGATGCTCTTCTGATACACGACCATCGTGTACCCCGAACAATCGATTCCCTGGTCCGACTCGCCACCATACTCGTACGGCACGCCCATGCGCTTCGAGATCTCTCGCATCATTCGGCTTTGATCGAGCGGCGCAATGGCCGTGTTCTTCTCCGTGCGGAACGACCGCGTCCCGGCCGTGACTCGCTCGATCTCGGCAGGCGGCAGGCGCTTGTCGTCCTCACGACGTTCCTCTTCCGCCTCGCGGCTCGCGAACCGTGGCCCGTGACTGGCAGTCGTAGACTTGGCCGGTCGGCTCGAACCCGTGGAAAATCGAGGCGTGGAAGGACCACATCCCGCCGCCAACAGGCTCAACATAGCGATCAGGACGACGAGAGAAAAAAAGCCCCGCATGGCGGGGCCGGGTACTCCTGGGTCCACGCGGTCAGCCGAGGTAGGCGCGCAACGCTTTGCTCCGCGACGCATGCCGTAATCTCCGTATGGCCTTCTCTTTGATCTGGCGGACACGCTCGCGCGTCAGGTTGAACTTCTCGCCGATCTCTTCGAGGGTGAGCGAATGCTCCTGGTCCAACCCGAAGTACAGACGGATCACCTGCGCTTCCCGCTCGCTCAGCGTGCTCAGCGCGCGCCGCACCTCCTCGCGCAGCGACTCTTCCATGAGACCCGAATCGGGGGCCGGCTGACGCGAATCTTGGATGACGTCCAGCAACCGGTTGTCTTCACCCTGCGCGAACGGCGCGTCCATCGACAGGTGACGCCCTGAGATCTTGAGCGTATCGGAGACCTCGAACAGCGACATGTCGAGCTCTTCCGCAAGCTCGCTCGCACTCGGCTCCCGCTCGAACTCCTGTTCGAGCGTGCTGAACGCCTTGCCGATCTTGTTGAGGGCTCCAACGCGGTTCAACGGAAGCCGGACAATACGCGATTGTTCGGCCAACGCCTGAAGGATCGATTGCCGGATCCACCACACGGCATACGAAATGAACTTGAACCCGCGCGTCTCGTCGAATCGCTTTGCAGCCTTGATAAGGCCGAGGTTTCCCTCGTTGATGAGGTCGCCCAGCGACAGACCCTGGTTCTGGTATTGTTTCGCGACGCTGACGACGAACCGCAGATTCGCCTTGGTCAGCTTTTCAAGGGCCTTCTGGTCCCCCTTCTTGATGCGACGGGCGAGCTCGATCTCTTCCTGAGGGACGAGCAACTCGACCTTGCCGATCTCCTGCAGGTACTTGTCGAGCGATTGGCTTTCGCGATTCGTGTATTGCTTGCTGATTTTCACTGGGTGATCTCCATGGTCCGCCGCGGCGGTCAGACCGCGCGCGGGCACATTTTCGTGAAACGCTTCAACCCACCTGCCGGTTTCTCTCTCGGGCGTCAGCCCCGCACGCGGATGACCTCGAGACCCTTCATGCCCCGATACCGGTCCGGACGTCCGGTGACCAGGGGGAGACGACTTTCGCGGCACAGACCCGCGACCAGCACCGGCAGATCGGCAGGCCGTCCGCTCCGCGCCGTCATCGCACCGATCGCCTTTCCGGTCTTGGCATTCAAGCCGAGGATCTTCATGGCCGACATCGAGTCCTCGACCGCGCGCCGTTCCTGCTGCGTGCGACACAACCCAAAGGCTTCAACGGCATTGAACACCGTCGTGTAGCAGAACGCCTGCGACATGAGACGCCGGAGGCGTGAAGGCCCGCCCGACGCCGGACCCAAAACATGTTCCATCAGCAGGTCCGTATCGACGACCACCTTGGACGTCACCGGCGCCATGCGTTCACTCGCGCGCGGAATGTTGACCTTCGCGACAACGAACCTTCGGCGGCCAGGAAGCGGGCGACCTGCTCCCGCGCTTCAAGCTGCCGGTCCGCAATCGCATCGACCTCAGCTTCGGTCACGCCGAGATCTCTAAGACGCTTGCTGAGCGCCGCGTCGGAGACCCGGATGCTCACCCGGTCCCCCGGTGCGAACCCCATCGATCGCACGACGGACGCCGGTAGTTCAATGCGACCGTCAGGACGGACGCTCACAACCACGGGCGCTGACGGATCGCGTTCCATTCAGACGAGCGATGACAAGAAACTGGTCCCGGCCAGACCCTCGGACGGCACCCGCAGATGTTCCAGCACTGTGGCCCCGGCATCGGCGAACGTTGCGCGTGTTCCGAGGTCGATGCCGGAGGCTCCGCCAACGACCTTTGCCAAGATCGGCACATATTCCCGCGAGTGGTCCGTGCTGGAGTCCGTCGGGTCGTTCCCATGATCGGCCGTCATCAACAGCAGGTCGCCAGGATGAAGGGCCGACAGGATCCGATCCAACTGGCCGTCGAATCGCTCAAGCGCTCCGGCAAACCCCTTCGGGTCCTGCCGATGTCCGTACATCGTGTCAAAATCGACTAGGTTCGCCCAGAGGAACATCGACGACTCTGCTTCTAATCGCTCCACGATGCGATCGACGCCTTCGTCATTCGTCGCCGTGTGAAGCGACACCGAAACTCCGGATGCCGCGAACAGGTCGTCCACTTTGCCGACGGTGATGGTCTTGATGCCCGCACGCTGGATCACGTCCATCAACAACGGCCGCGGTGGAACGAGGGCGAAATCCCGGCGGTTCGTCGTGCGCCGGTACTGACCGCTCGATCCCACGAATGGCCTTGCAATAACGCGGCCCACGGCATGGTCACCGACGGTGACCCGCTCCCGCGTCACGCGGCAGATCGCGTACAGCCGCTCAAGAGGGATCACCTCCTCATGCGCCGCGATCTGGAACACCGAGTCGGCCGATGTGTAGACGATCGGCCTCCCGGTTCGCACATGCTCATCTCCCAGCTGCTCGATGATCGCCGTCCCCGAGGCCACGCAGTTGCCGAGAACGCCGTCGACGCCCGCCAGTTGCACGAAGGCATCGATGACGTCGGCCGGAAATCCCTTCGGGTACGTCGGGAACGCGCGCTCCGTAACAAGCCCGGCGATCTCCCAATGTCCCGTGGTGCTGTCCTTGCCGCGGGAGCGTTCAGCCATCCGGCCGAAACACGCCGTGGGCCGCTCGACCGCCGCAACACCTTCGGCAGGGACACACCGACCCAGCCCCAGCGATGCGAGGCGGGGGAGGCGCAATCCGTTGACAGCCGTGGCGACGTGGGCGAGCGTGTTGGTACCCCGGTCACCAAAGTCGCCGGCGTCGGGGAGTTCCCCGATGCCGACCCCGTCGAGCACGATCAGTATGGCGCGTGATCGCTGCAACGGAGGTGTGACCGGTAGGGACGGGGATCGTCCGGGATGTGTCAGCCGATGAGCTCTTTTTCGTTACACTTGCAGATCTGCACGCGCTGCCGGTTGAACCGGTAGGTTCCGCCGGCGGTCTTCATGGCGTTGACGTACAGAGTTGGTGTCTTGACCGAACCGCACTTCGGACACTTCGACCCTTTCTCCGCCGACGCTTTCTTGGCCTTTTCTGCAAAATCGGTTTGCTTTGCCATCTCTCACTCCGTCAATAACGCTTGTGATAAATTCCGCTCCTAGAAGACGCGGACGATGTTCCCGCCCGCTTCGACGGCCTTCTTCAATACGCGATCGGCGTTCTCCAGCAACACCATGTCGCTCAATTCCGTTGAAGCGCCCGACACACCGACACTGATCGTGACGGAAAAGCTTTTTCCGTTCACGTTCATGATGTGACCGGCCACGTTCTTGCGCAATTTCTCTGCCCACAGCGATGCCTCGTTCGTCGTCGTCTCGACGAGGAGCGCCGCGAATCGATTCGTGTCAAACCGCCCGACAACGTCGTACGGTCGCACGGCCGTCCGAATGAGACGGCCGATCGCTCCCAGGACCGCGTCGACAGATTCGCCGCCGTATTTTCCGGCCAGCACCTGCAAATTGTCGATCGCGATCATGACGAGCGCCACTTCAGACGCGAAATCACCAGAGCGCTGGACCTCCTCCTGCATCCGGTCAACGAAGTGCCGGCGTGTCGAAACGCCCGTTACTTCATCCGTCGCGACGAAGTTCGTCGCCACGTCGGTCAACGTCAGGATCTCAAGCGCCCACGATGCCGTGTCGGCCAGCTTCTGAATGAGCCGGGCATCCGACTCGCTGTATGTCCTTACGTCCTTGCTTTCGACGACCAATACGCCGTAGCATCGCCGCACGGATGTGAGCGGGATCGCAACCAACGAACCAGCCGATTCGGTGCGTTCTGCCGGATAGAACCTTGGCAGATTCACCGAAGCAAGATGGTCCACAATCTTCGGAACGCTGTACTGGATCACCTGGCCCGCCAGGCTCCGGTGCAGATCGATCTCGTGCCCCGAAGGGACATACGGGTCGTTCATCCGGTTCAGGACGTGCTGGAGGACCCAGACCTTCCGATTCTCGTCGAACACGACGGCCGAGACGTAGTCCCATGGCACAACGCGCGATGTTTCTTCGACCAGACTCCGAACCGTATTGTGAACGGTGAAGTCCAGGCGCAGCTGTTCACGCAGACGCGTGATCGACCGGAGGACCTCCGAATCAAGCAGGAGGTCATACTTGTCGGTGTAGCTTTGGATCAACGCCGAGATGAGCTTGGTGAACTGTCCAAGCTGTGCCAGCGTTTCCGGCCCGTACGCGTCTTCCCCCTTGCAGTCGACAGTCAATACGGCGACGGGTTCCTTCGGGGGCAACATCGTCCGCGCGTAGAAGATCGGGACGCCGACGAAAGTCCGAACCGGCTCGGAAGCGCCGTAGTACGGCAGCATCTCCGGCAGGCTCGTGGCGTTCACACTCGTCAGGATCTGCGGTTTTCCGGACGTGGCGATCTGGCTCACAACATCGACGCCGATCTCCTGGCGCCGATTCGGCGTGAAGCTCTCCGCTTCCGTTACATGGTTTTCGAGGACCAGCTGTTGCTTGTCCCGGTTGATCCAGAACAACGCGACCGTATGCGCAAAGTGGACATCCTTGATGACCGTCAACACTTTCTTCATCAGGTACCGGAATTCCGTGCGCGGCCCGTCGTCTGCGACCGGCTCTTCTTCGGCCTCAAAGAAGTCCGAAAGCTGGAACTCATACTGCCGGACCGGCGGCTCAGAACGGCTTGGGGCGGAGAGCATGTCCACGCTCTCACGGTCGGCCGCGGGCGGTGCCGATAGGGGCGCCGATCCGGCCGGCGGATCCTCCCGGCGTACCGTACCGGGATCTCTCAGGTCGTCGAAGATCAGTTTGGCCATCGGGGGTTGCGGTTCCTCTTCGGTGAGCTCTGGCTGCAGATCGTCTGGATCGATGATGTTCAAAGAACGTTTCGCTCGAAGCGAGACAACGGCGTAGGCAATAGCCGACGCAGACGCTGCAAGGAGCGTGATCCGCACCAGCGTCGCATCAACTGCCAATCCCCCAAAAAACAAAAATACGCCCGCGAGCACACTCAGTTCCTGCACGAGCGTTAGGGACTTGATCCAGGAACGGAATGTGCTCAGCCCGCGGGCGTCGGTCATCGGTCCTTTGGGGATCAGTAGAGTTCCACTAAGCCATTGAAAATATAGGTATTTAAGGGTGCGGAGTCAAGGACTCGCAGCTTCGGTCGTCGAGGCCCCTCCACGGCATTGTCACTTGACCCGGAGGGCCTCAAGCACATTCTCAGCGCGTTCGGGGCAGGAACGAAGTTCCGATTTCTTACAATTCATTGAGCGGCAATCACTTGCGGTGGGTACCGTAATTCGATAGATTGCCTCACCTACCAGAACGACCTGATCGACCATGAAAGCCGTGATCATGGCAGGAGGATTCGGGACCCGCCTCCGCCCGCTGACCTGCAATATTCCCAAGCCGATGGTGCCCATGGCCAACCGGCCGATGATGGAGCATATCGTGGCGCTTCTTAAACGCCACGGCATCACCAATATCGTCTCCACACTCTTCTACCAGCCCGACATCATCGCTGGGCATTTTGGAGACGGCCGTTCGCATGGCGTGAATATGCAGTATCGGCGGGCCGACGCCGACTACGGCACCGCCGGAAGCGTCCGGAACGCAAAGGACTTCCTGGACGAACGATTCATCATCATCAGCGGCGACGTGCTCACTGACTTTGACCTCTCGGCCGCGGTCGCGTACCACGAAAAGAAGAAGGCAAAAGCGACCATCCTGCTGACGCACGTCCCCGATCCGCTGCAGTTCGGGGTTGTCATCACGAGAGATGACGGCAAGATCACCCGGTTCCTGGAGAAGCCGGCATGGGGCGAGGTCTTCAGCGACACGATCAACACGGGCATTTACATCCTCGAGCCCGATGTGATGGACCTCGTACCCGAGAAGGAGGAGTTCGATTTTTCAAAGAACCTCTGGCCCATCCTCCTCGAGCGCGACATGGGGCTGTACGGATATGTGGCAGAGGGCTATTGGCGCGATGTAGGCAATCTCAACGAGTACCAGGAAGCCAACCTCGACGTCGTTCGCGGCCGCGTCCGTCTTCCGCTCGAAGGCCGACGGATCGGAGAGACGTACGCCGGAGATCAGTCCCTCATCGAGACGGACCCCTCGAACCTGGTCGGCATGAATTTGATCGGTCGCAACACGCGCATCCATGCGAACGCGCGCGTGACGAACTCGGTCATCGGCGATGATTGCGAGGTCCTCCCCGGCGCCGTGATCCAGAACAGCGTCATCTGGAGCGGTGCCCAGATCGGCGCGAAGGCCGAATTGGCGTCGGACGTCATTGGATTCAAGACCATCATCGGTGACGACGTTACGGTGCTCGAGAACGTCTTCATCAGCGATCAATGCGTCATCGGCCGCCGGAGCCGGTTGTTGTCGAATATCAAGCTCTGGCCTGAGAAGGCTGTGGAGGAAGGTTCGACGGTCACTCGCAGTCTCGTGTGGGAAGAGCGCTGGCTGCGCGATCTGTTCACATATTCGCGCGTCACCGGCCTCTCGAACATTGAAATGAATCCCGAGTTCGGAGCCAAGCTGGGAGCGGCGTTCGGTGCATTGGTCGGGCAGGGTGCGTCGGTCGTCACGTCACGCGACTCCGACCATGTCTCGCGGATGATCAACCGCGCCATGATGACTGGTTTGATGTCTGCGGGCGTCCACGTCACCGACCTGCGGGCGACCTCTATACCCGTCGTGCGGCACGAGCTCATGTCGGGCAAAGAACGAGGCGGCATTCACGTACGAAAGTCACCGTTCGATAAGAGCTATACGGACGTCATCTTCTTCGATGCCGGCGGAAAGGATCTGCCGACGAGCAAGATCAAGTCCGTCGAGCGGCTCTTCTTCGGGGAGGACTTCCCCCGGGCGGTCTATGACCGGGTCGGCACGATCCACTTCCCGGAGCGCGCGACAGAGGCATATGTTGAGCGATTCCTCGCCGCCGTGAACACGGGCGTTATCCGCAATTCTGGCCTCAAGTTGGTGATCGACTACTCGAACGGGATTGCGTCGACGGTCTTCCCCAATATCCTGGGGGACATGAACGTACAGGTCGTCGCGCTCAACGCCTATCTCGATGCCGCGAAGCTGACGCGCACGAAGGAACAGTTCGACGAGTCGGTCCGCCAGCTGTCCTACGTCGTGACCTCGCTCCGATACGACGTGGGCATTATGCTCGATGCGGGAGCCGAGAAGATCTTCGTCGTCGATGAGCATGGGGTCTCCATCGACAGCGACCGAATGTTGACGCTCATGACGAAATACATGGCGATGTGCCATCCGGAGATGAAGAAAGTTGCTGTGCCGGTCTCGGCGTCGGGCGAGCTCGATCTCGTTGCCGCAGAGCATCACGTGGAGGTGGTCCGGACGCCCGACAGCCACCTTGCCCTGATGGATGCCGCTTCTTCAAAGGCCCACCTGTTCGTCGGCGGAACGAAGGGAGGATTCATCTTCCCCGAATTCCTGTTCGCGTCGGACGCGATGTACTCCGTCGCCAAACTGATGGAATGTATGGCCATCGCAAAGCACAAACTCGGCGAGCTCGACGGAATGGTGCCACGACTCACGTTCGTGAAGCGCAACGTCCCGTGTCCATGGCATGCCAAAGGACGCGTGATGCGGCATTTGATGAAAGAGACGGAGGGGATGCCCCGTCAGCTCGTCGAGGGCGTGAAGATCTTTCCGCCTCACGCCGGCGCGCATACCTCCGTTCTGCTTAATCCCGACAGGGCCCGCCCGGTCTTCCACATCAACGCCGAATCGGCCGACCTGGCCACTGCCCAGCGACTGAGCAATGAGTACGAGGCCAAGGTCCGGTCATGGATCGAGTCTGAATGACGAGGATGCTGCACTGAGCAGTTTCAAACTCGTGGGCCGTGTCGTTCGGGCCGGTTGTTTCTGCGGCATTTTTTGCGCACTATAGAAGATTCCCGCCCTCGCGGGGAGCCTCCTTCAACCGGAGTTGGAATGAAGATCACTGATATTCTGACGGAGCGGTCCGTCAGGGTCAATCTCGCCGGAACGACGAAGGACGAGGTCATCAACGCGATGATCGAGTTGGCGGCTTCGTCGGACCGCGTGCTCGACAAAGAGCGCATGCGGAAGGCGATCTTTGACCGTGAAAAGATCATGTCCACGGGCGTCGGATCGGGGTTTGCGGTCCCTCACGGGAAGACCGACGCCGTGTCAGATATCGTCGCCGCGTTCGCGGTGACCGCCCAGCCGATCGACTACCAATCGCTCGACGACCAGCCGGTCCGGTTGGTCTTTCTGCTCGTCGGGCGCGACACCATGGTCGGTCCGCATATCAAGCTGTTGAGCCGTATTTCCCGCCTGATGAACAAAGAGGAGTTCCGAAAGAAGCTCCTCGACGCGCCGGATACCGCGACTGTCCTTGGAATGTTCCGGGACGAAGAAGCGGCGTATGCCGACGCCTGATCCAACACCAGAGCCTTAATGAAATTCCGGAGCGTCAAAGGCACCCGCGATATGCTGCCCGCGGAGGCCCCCGCATGGCATGCAGTGGAGCAGACCGTGCGGCGTGTCATGCAGGATTTCCGCTATCAGGAGATCCGCACGCCGGTCTTCGAGCCTACCGGATTGTTCTCGCGTAGCATCGGAGAACTCACAGATATCGTGAGCAAAGAGATGTACACCTTCCGCGATCGGGGTGAGGAAAGTCTGACCCTCCGCCCGGAAGGGACCGCCGCAGTCCTGAGGTCGTACATTCAGGAGAGCCTGGGCGAACAACAACCGCTCGTCAAGGTCTACTACATCGGGCCGATGTTCCGGCAGGAACGTCCGCAAGCCGGCCGCCTTCGCCAATTCCACCAGTTCGGCGCTGAAGCGTTGGGCTCCCCTTCGCCGGCTCTCGACGTCGAGATGATCGCGCTCCCCTTGCGTGTCTATCAGGCGCTCGGTCTGAGCGAGTTCGCCGTCAAGGTAAACTCCGTGGGTTGCCAGGATTGCCGCCCTCGGTACAAGGACCTGCTGCGAGCTGCACTGCTCCCGTTCCGCGATCAGCTTTCCGAGGACAGCCAGAAACGGCTCGACCAGAACCCGATGCGTGTGCTCGATTCGAAGGACGAGCGTGACCACCGTGCCACCGAACATGCGCCCCTGCTTCGCGATCATCTGTGTGAGAACTGCCGGCTGCATGCCGCAAGCGTGATATCGCATCTCGAGCTGCTCGGCATCCCGTTCGAGGTCGATCCGCGTCTCGTCCGCGGCCTCGATTACTATACGAAGACCGCGTTCGAGATCACCAGCACGGCGCTCGGCTCGCAGGACGCCCTGGCCGGCGGTGGTCGCTACGACCTGCTGGTCGAAGAACTCGGCGGCAAGCCGACCCCGGGCGTGGGGTTCGCGGCCGGCATCGAACGGCTGTTGATGGTGCTCGAAAAGAGCGGACGGACGTTCCCCGATCCTGGGCCGGTACTCTACATTGTGGCCATGGATGAGGCCTCACGCCGGTGGGCATTCCGGACGGCCTACACGCTCCGGTCCCGCGGAGTTGCCGTCGAAGTCGACCATCTGTCGCGAAGCGTGAAGGCCCAGATGCGCGAAGCCAATCGTTTGCGAGCCGAGCAGGTAATCGTCGTCGGTGAACGCGAACTCGCTACTGGCTCGGGTCGCCTCAAGAATATGTCGACTGGCGAGGAGAAGGACGTCTCATTGGACCGGTTGCTGCAAGGGTGACGCCTTGGCCGCGGCGAAAGACCCCGACTACACGCTGAATATCTTTCCGTTCGTTGATCCATCGACGGGAAAACGGTCGACGGCGTTCCTCGTGCAGACCACGAAGGTCTTCGTCAGCTTTCGCTATGAGATCCTTTTGCAGGCCTCGCTCGAAGAACGGGCAGTCCGACTCAAGATCCAGGGCTTGCACGCGCCGGAGCTCCTGATGCCCGGTGGCGGCCCGGCCCGCGGGTGGAAGACGCTCGATGGCCTCGTTGGACATTACCAAGTCGTAGTTGTGAAACAGGACAAGTCCGTCAACACGTTCGATATCGATGTCGCGAATGGAGACGTGACGATCCTGAGATCCCCCGAGCACCCGTTCATCCTCCTATCGACGGATTTCGTCGACCTGGCCTGAAGCACGACCAGACGGGGCCATGCGGCACGCGTCCGATGAGACGCCCGCTCCTTTCATCGACTGTTGCGTGTTGCTCTCGTGGCGCTGAACCCGAAGGTTCAGTCCCTGTCCTTCACAATCGTGACCATTGATCGACCTCTTCTTTCATGTACCCTAAACTCTTTCAGATCGGTCCGTTTCCCATCTACAGCTTCGGCTTGATGCTGGCGATCGCCTTCCTCGTCGCCAGCTATCTGCTGACAGAGGAGTTTAAGCGGCGAAAACTTAACCCGGAGATCGCCAGCACGTTCACGTTCCTTGCTCTCGTGCTGGGCATCGCCGGCTCAAAGCTGCTCCATCTCATCGAGAACTGGTCGGCCTTCGTGGCGGACCCGATTCGGATGGCGTTCTCGCCCGGAGGCCTCACCTTCCATGGAGGCCTCGTCCTCTCCATCGTCGGTATCTATCTTTACCTTCGTCGGAAAGGAATACCCTTCCTCGTGGGAGCAGACGCCACGTCTCCGGGCCTTCTTCTCGCGTACGGCATTGGACGAATCGGTTGTCATCTGGCCGGCGACGGGGACTACGGGTTCCCAACGACGTTGCCATGGGGAACGGACTATTCTCGCGGAACCTATCCCCCATCGATCGCATTCCGCGATTTTCCTGAGATCACGAGCCAGTATCCGGGCGGCATTGTCCCTGACAACGTGCTGTGCCACCCGACGCCGATGTATGAATTCTTCGCCTGTGCGCTCGGATTCTGGATCCTCTGGCGTCTTCGGACGAAGCTTCAACCGGCCGGCAAGCTGTTCATGTTGTACTTGATCATCGCGGGCGCCGAACGGCTTGCGGTGGAGTTCCTGCGGTTGAACCCGCGTCTGTGGCTCGACTTGAGCCAGGCACAATGGATCTCGATCGGCCTCATCATCGCCGGCGCCATCGGATGGTTCTATCTCGGCCGACGTCCGTCGTCGACCAACCCATCACGTCGCGTGAGCTGACGCCACCCACCTTTCACGAACACTCCTCAACTGAAGCCAACAACACCATGGCATTCCAACGCCCCCCCCGCCGACCCTTCCGCCGCCCCGAAGGCCCTTCGCACTCATCACCGAATTCTTCGTCCGGACCTCGTCGTCGACCAGGTCCCGGCGGAGGCCGGCCCTCCTCCGGTCCCGGGTTCAACCCAAAAGGACCGCGACGGCCGCATCAACCGGGTGGAGGATTCTTCGGCAAGGGCCCGCGTCGTCCTGGCGGACCGCATTCCGGTGGGCCGCACGGATCCAGCCCTCATGGCGGACCAGGTTCACACGGGCCGTCTGGCTTTGGTGCGAAGCGTCCACGTCGACCGGGAAGCGGACATCCGGGTTCGGGCCGACCGGGTGGAGGACATCCCGGGGGCGGGCGTCCAGGGGGACGGCCTCAGAGCGGACCTCCCCCGTTCTGGAAAGGCGTACGTTCGACCCGCAAGTTCGAACGACCTGAGGCACGCATTCATCCTCCCGAAGAGCACGAAGAATTTCGCCTCCGCCAGCAACGCGAAGCGGCGGAATCTCGTGAAGCCGCGCCTCGCGCAGACGCAACTCCGCTCGAGGACGGCGGTGGCGAAGTGATCTTTGGTCGTAATCCGGTTCTGGAGGCCCTTGATTCCGGACGCGCGGTGGAGAAGGTCTTCATTCAATTCGGGCTCCGTGGACCGGCGGTCAACAGCATCTTCAAAGCGGCGAAGCGTCGTGGAATACCCATCCAGCAGGCCCCACGGGAGAAGATCGAGCAGCTCGGTGGACCGAACACCCAGGGCATTGTGGCCGTCGTCTCAGCGACGACGTACCTCGAGCTCGAAGAACTGCTGGAACAACTCCCGAAGGAGACGACGCCACTCCTTCTGTTGCTGGACGAGATCGAGGATCCGCACAATCTAGGCGCGCTCGTCCGGTCTGCTCTCTGTTTTGGCGTCCATGGGACGGTCATCCCGAAGCATCACGCGGCAACGGTGAACGCAACGACGGTGAAGACCTCGGCGGGGGCGGCACTGTCCATGCCGATCGCTCGGGTGGCGAATCTTGTCCAGTCGATCACCACGCTGAAGGAACGTGGCTACCGAGTCATCGGAGCTGATGCGGCTGGAGACGTGGTGGTGGGCGAAGCCGATTTCAGCGGACCCGTGGCACTCGTGATCGGGAATGAGGGGAAGGGACTGCGGCGGCTCGTGCGGGAACACTGCGACGTGCTCGTCAAGATCCCGATGGTCGGGTCGTTCGATTCGTTGAACGCCTCCGTGGCTGGAGCGATCGTGATGTATGAAGGAGCACGGCGGAGAACCACCTAGGAAATTCGAAAACCGAAGTCCGAAACAAGCCCGAAACAGCTCGGAACACATTAAAAGGGCGCGGGAGGTCTTTGTGACCAACCCGCGCCCTTAGCTTGTACTCCCCGCATTTCGAACTTCGCTTCTCTCTCTTGGAACTTGTTTCGTGCTTCACGCTTCGGTTTTTAAGCGCACTTCTACTCTTCTTCGGTGTCTCCTTCCTTCATCAACCCGTACCGCTTCATCTTCGTGTAGAGATGCGACCGCTGGATATCGAGCGCCTCCGCCGTCTTCGACACATTCCACGAATGCAGTTCCAGCTGGCGCTTGATGAACGCAGCCTCAGCCTTGTCTTTGAAAGCCTGGAACGTCATCGGCTGACCGAAGAGCTCACCCGCCTCGGACGGAGCTTGGGGGACCGAATCGAGCAGCGATACATCGATTTTCGAGCCCGAAGAAAGAATGACCAGTCGTTCAACGGCGTTCCTCAACTCACGCACGTTCCCTGGCCAGTCACGGACCGAAAGCCGGCTGATCGCCTCTCCACTGATTGATTTGACCGCCATACCGTTCCTGCGGCAGACATCCTCAACGAACGCCCGGACCAGCACCTCCACGTCGCTCCTGCGGTCCCGCAGCGGAGGCACATGGATCGGGATGACATTCAACCGGTGGTAGAGGTCGTTTCGGAACGTGTTCTTCTTGATCTCTGCTGGCAGGTCCTTATTCGTTGCCGCAAGCACACGGACGTCGACGTTGATCAGCTTGTTCCCGCCAACCCGCTCGATGGTCTGCTCTTCCAGCGCCCGGAGGACCTTGGCTTGTGCCTGCAGGCTCATGTCGCCGATCTCGTCGAGGAACAACGTTCCTCCGTCCGCCTGTTCGAACTTTCCGATCCGTTGAGCGGTTGCACCCGTGAACGACCCCTTTTCGTGGCCGAACAGTTCCGATTCGATCAGGTCCGGAGGGATGGCGGCACAATTCACCTCCACCAAGGGTTTCTCAGCCCGCTTGCTACCCGCATGGATCGCGCGCGCCACGAGCTCCTTGCCGGTCCCGTTCTCCCCCGTGATGAGCACCCGCGCGTCGGTTGGCGCGACGCGCTCGATCAGCCGATGAATCTCTGTGATAGCAGGGCTGGAGCCGAGGATCTGACGACCCCCCTCGACTTTCTCGCGCAGTTGTTTCAGGTCGCCCGTGAGTCGTGCGGTCTGCAGAGCGTTCCGGATGGTGACGAGCAGCTTGTCGCGGTCGAGCGGTTTCGGAAGAAAGTCGAACGCACCGCGCTTCGTGGCCTCAACTGCCGTTTCGATATTCCCGTGACCGGAGATCATGATGACCGGAAGGTCGGGCGTACGCTGACGAAGCCGCTGGAGTACCTCGAGTCCGTCGATGCCGGGCATCTTGACATCGAGGAGGACGAGGTCCGGTGATGTTTTTGGGGCGATGGACAGTCCCGTCTCGCCGTCAGATGCAAAATGCACCTCGTACCGTTCGTACTCGAGGATCATCCGCAGGGAGTCGCGGATGCTCTGTTCATCATCGATGACGAGGATGGTCTTCATCGAAGCTCACAGTCAGGCCAGAATTGTGGAACCACGAAGAGCACGAAGGTCACGAAGTAGAGAGGAGAATAGATATCAAGGACTCAATACACGAAGCGCTTCCACTCAAGCCTGGTGACGCTACCAAAATTGATCAGAACGCCGGTCCTGAGTCGAGTCGCCTTCCGATAGTTAATAAGCTGGGCCTGGTCGATCAGCGTCAAACGGGATTCGGCCTTTATCTCAACGATGATATTGCCGAAGCACACAAAGTCAGCCTGATACCCCTTCTTGAGGGTCCACTGTCGATACCGAAGTCGCAAGCGAGGATGAGAATCGAACGGGACCCCGTCGTCTTTCAATTGAAGTTCGAGAGCCTCGTGGTAGACGGCTTCCAGGAAGCCCGCCCCCAGTTCTCGATGGACCTGGATCGCAGAACCGACGATCCGGTAGACCTCTTCCCTCGAGATCAACTCTTTCACCTTTCCCCCTCAGCAAAATGCCACGACAGATCAGACCAACAAATGCTCTTCGCGTGTGCTACCTATCCCTAACCTTCGTGCTCTTGGTGCTCTTCGTGGTTACTCCTCCCTCACTGGCAGCACCAGATAATCCGAAGGCAACAGGTTCTTGACCACCAGCAGGTCCCTTCCGAACGCCTCCCCCTGCTTGTTCGCCCTGCGGTCCCGCGGATCATCTGCCCCACCGACAACAAATTTTGCTTCACCCCACTCGACGACGTTTCCTGCTCCCCGCGCGATATCCGTGGATTCAGAGGCGTAGGCCAGGTACGCCGACGCGAAGAAATGTTGGAGCTTGTCTTTGTCGCCTTGCTCTCCCGGGGGCGTATCCGAATAGATGGCTCGGGGAAGATGGCGAACGCGCTGCGCGAACAACGAGTCGTCTTCGAGGGTCAGTGGCAGTTGCAGACTCTTTACGATGGGCATCCGGACGTGGATCTGCTGGTGCTCGAGCACGGCCATCATGGCGATCAATAGACCTCGCCCGACATTGTATTCGGCAACCCGCAACGCTTTCTGATAAATCGCGTCGACCGCGCGCAGGTCTCCGCAGCGTTTCGTGAGTTCGCGGAACCGGACGTCGCGGACGTACGTGCGAACTTCCTTCGTGTCGATGACGATCTGCGGCGTCATCGCGTTGGAGAACATCGACCCGAGAGACATGCCTTCTTCCTCACCCTCGTCAAAGTGCCACGACAGGTCTCCCTCGCACTGCGCTGCAGCGAGCACAGGGACCAGGACCAGGCAGAGGATGACCAACGCACGCATGGATGGATCGGATCAGGTTTGAATGACGCCAGGATTGAAGCGCGGCAGCTCGGTCACGTGTGAGGACATCCGGATGCCGGTGGAGATGATCTCCCGCGTATCGATGGGGTCGACGATCCCGTCGACCCACAGTCGTGCTGCGGCAAACAGTGGATCCAGTTCAGCCTCGTACGTCGCCTGGATCTCCTGCAGCAAGGCCGTTTGAGCTTCGGGCGTGATCACGGTTCCACCCTTCTGCATGGCCTGCACCTTGATGGCGAGGAGTGTCTCACTGGATTGCTTACCGCCCATGACGGCGATCGATGCCGTCGGCCAGGCGTAGATCAACCGTGGGTCGTATGCTTTGCCACACATGGCGTAGTTTCCGGCGCCGTACGAATTACCGACGATGAACGTGAACTTCGGGACGACACTATTCGCGACCGCGTTCACCATTTTGGCGCCGTCCTTGATGATCCCACCGCGCTCCGCCCGGCTCCCCACCATGAACCCGGTGACGTCCTGAAAGAATACGAGCGGGATACGCTTCTGGTTGCAGTTCATGATGAACCGCGCAGCCTTGTCGGCGCTGTCGCTGTAGATGACCCCGCCAACCTGCATCTCGCCGGCGCCATTCCGGACGACGGCTCGCTGATTCGCGACGACCCCCACGGCCCAGCCGTCCACCCGCGCATATCCGGTCAGGATCGTCCGGCCAAAGTCGGCCTTGTACTCCTCCCATGAGCCGGCATCGATGATGCGCGCGAGGACTTCTGACATGTCATACGGACGCGAGGCGTCCGCTGGCAGGATCCCGTAGATCTCCTTCGGCTCAAACGCCGGCGCGACAGGAGTGGTGCGATCGAAGAGCGGGGGCGGTAGATGACCCAGGCGGCCGATGATACTCCGGATCTTGGCCAGGGCCTCATCGTCATTCTTCATCCGGTGGTCGGTGACTCCGCTGATCTCGCAATGGACGTCTGCGCCACCGAGGGCCTCGTTGTCGATCTCTTCACCGATGGCTGCTTTCACGAGGTGCGAACCTGCCAGGAACACACTGCCCGTGCCCTCCACGATCATCGCCTCATCGCTCATAATCGGCAGATAGGCTCCGCCCGCTACACACGGACCCATGATCGCGGCGATCTGCGGGATCCCCATCGACGACAAGACCGCGTTGTTCCGGAAGATCCGGCCAAAGTGCTCCTTGTCCGGAAAGATCTCTGATTGTAAGGGGAGAAAAACGCCGGCCGAATCCACGAGATATACGATTGGAAGCCGGTTCTCCATCGCGATCTCCTGGGCCCGGAGGTTCTTCTTGGCCGTCATAGGGAACCACGCTCCGGCCTTGACCGTCGCATCGTTCGCCACGATCACAACATCGCGGCCGTGGACCTGTCCTACGCCAAAAACAGTCCCCGCAGACGGCGCCCCGCCGTACTCGGCATACATGCCATGCGCTGCAAAGAGCCCGACCTCCAGGAAGGCCGTGCCGGGATCGATGAGTCGTTCGATCCGTTCGCGGGCAGAGAGTTTCCCCTTTGAACGTTGACGGGCATGCGCGTCAGCTCCGCCGCCGAGCTTCACTCGGTCAGCTTCAGTCCGGATCCTGTGGATGAGCGCCAGCGTTCGCTCGGCGTTCTTCGTGAACGGCAGGTGCTTCTCCATGGAATGTCCAAGCTCGGCCATGTTCACTCGCTTTTGGAAACGACAGACCCCTCGGTCCAGAGACGAAAGACCAGGTCTCGGGCCTGTTCGTTCTGTGGGTTGAGCTGCGTGGCGCGCAACGCAAAACCGGCCGCACGCGACCGATCTCCAACCTGGTAGAGACACAGCGCAAGCCGCGTGAAGAGCTGGTCCTGCGCAATGTACGGATCGGGCCGATACGTTTCACGGATCTGGATCGCTCTTGCGTACTGGTCCATGGCCTGGCGGAAGCGGGACCCAGCATACATGATGTCAGCGAGCCTGACGCGGTACCGGTCGACTGTGTCCTTCCGCAATTCGATCGCGCGACGCAACAATCGCTCCGGCTCATCCGTGGATGTCGTAGCAAACGAGGTCGCCGTGCGACGGCCGGCGTCGAACAGCCGCCACGCCAGGGTTTCGAGAGCGTCCGGATCACGAGGAAAGAGTTCCACGCGCGTTCGCAAGAGGCGTAGACTCTCTTCCAGATTCCCGACACGGCCCGCAATGTCTGCGAACCGGCCGATCAGCTCCGGATCGCGCGGTCGGCGACGATACAATTCCGACAGAAACTGGTACGCCAGCGCGGGTGTGCCGCGCACAGGGTCGGAATGCCAGGCAGCGGCGTCGTCAAGTTCGGCATCGGTGAACGGATGATCAATCCACCGGCGCTGCAACGCGATCGAGCGATCGCCGCCGTGCAGCCGTTGATCAAGAGGCTCCAGCCCCTTCACCCCTCGATTGACGAAGAAGGCCCGAGGCGCTCCGTATTCCAACAGCGGCAGGTCTTCGGTGTTCAGCGGCCCCTCGTCCGAATACCGCCGGACCGGCTCGTCGCCCATCATTTGCAGGGTGTAGATCGTCCCCGGCTGTTGGATGCCGATACGTCGAAAATCAGCTCTGACGGATGGCTGAGACCAGAGATCGGCCAACCTGCCATCGTTCGGCTCGACGACGCGGTCCGACCCGATGAGGATGACGTCTGTCGACAACGGGGACCAGACCGAGACATGCGGGAACGCGGACCGGAACGTCCGCAGGACAAGCCGGAACATCTCATCATCCATCTCGTACAAGTGGAACCATTGCACCATCAAACCGCCTGGCGTGAGCCGGCTTCGGCAGAGCGCGAAAAATTCGGTCGTGTACAGACTTCCGATCCCGGCGATCCACGGATTCGAGGGTTCGCTGACGATCACATCATACGTTCGGTCTGTCACCTGGAGCATGGTCAAAGCATCGTCGACGGTCAGATGGAAGCGTGGATCCGTTGTCGGACGTCCGCTCGTCGCGGCGAACTCTTCCGAAGCGTCAACGACCTCCGGCGAGATCTCGACGCAGTCCACTCGCTCGACCGGATGCCGCAGCAAGCTCCCGGCCGTCACCCCGCTGCCCAGGCCGATAACGAGCGCTCGCTTCGGATCTTCGTGCAAGACCATCGGCAGTTCGGCCAGGAGCACCTGCGTCGGCAGGTCGGTAACGGACGACGCATCGGGCTTGCCGTTGATGATGAGGACCTTCTGAACGCCTCCGGCTGCCGGCGTCTCGATGACACCGACCGTGGCCGTCGGGCCCTCCCGGTAGAACGGGACTGATGACGGACTGAACCGTCGCACGAACTCATCGTAGCTCGACGGTGGATCGATATTCTTGTTGATGTAGCGAAACACCCCCGAGAGGGTCGTGGCCTGGCTCCACGAAGGTGAGAGTGCAAGTGCCAGGCCTGCAACCACGACGACGCCACTCGCAGCAAACCGTGCAACGCGCGGAGCGAGCGCTCCCCCCCACCACAACACAGAGGCAGCCGCCAGTGTATTCACGAGCACTGCGATCTCGACGGTGTGCTTTACCCCGACCGCTGGGAAGAACCACATCCCGGCGGCGATCGTCCCCAGGACGGTTCCGACCGTATTCACGCTGAAGACCAAGCCGACCGACGTCCCGACGCTGTCGACGCGGCGGGACGCGATACGCGCGGCGACCGGCAGGCCCATGCCCATGAAGACCGTGGGAATGACGAGTAGGATGAATCCGAACAGGAATTGCAGAGCAAGAAAGAGTGGATAGGATGCCTCGGACCGATCGAGCAGATGGGCCGTCCACCAGAAAATGTAGGGGACCAGGCCGTAGAGTGGGAGGACCGCGAGCATCGAACCCGCGACCCCGGCCTGGGAGGCGGCCAACCACAAGACGAGCCGCGACGAGCGGGAAATGAACCGTGCGACGATCGCACTTCCCGCCGTAATGCCGGAGATGAACGCGACCAGCATGAGCGTGAACGAATAGGTCGAGGAGCCAAGTACCGGGATCAACATCCGCACCCAGGCCACTTCATACACCATCGCGCTGAAACCCGACACACCTGCGACGATCACGGCCAATCGCACCTGGGTCGACGTGAACACAGGTGTCGTGGTCGGCTCATCGTCGACTGATGTTTCAGCTGATGGTTCGGAGGTACTGTCGACGGCGGTTCGGCGTGCAACGAGGAGGGCTATCACCCCCACGATGACGTTCGCCCCGCCTGCCGAGAGTACGGTGGCCTCGAGACCGATAAGGCGGACAAAGAAGAATCCGGCCAGGAGCGAACCCACCACTGCGCCGAAGCTATTGAGGAAATAGAGGACGGCAATGTTCGATCCTGCATCGCGCATCGTGCGAGTGAGGTACCGAACGAGCACGGGGAGCGTGCCTCCCATCAGGATGGTCGGGGGAAGCAGCGTGGCCAGACTGATGATGAGCTTGAGGGCAAGCACGGTCGAACCACCCGAGGGCCACCCGGCATCGCGAACGGTCGCAACAAACGCGCCTCGCAGGAGGGTTTGGATCGCGGGATACAGCAAGCAGTAGATGCCGATGGTCAGCTCGAGCCAGCCATAGAGGGCGAGGGGGCGTTGCGCGCGGTCAGCCCGGCGACCCCAGAGCGTCGCACCGATCGCTAGTCCGCCCATGAACGTGGCCAAGACGATCGTTTGCGCGTGGGTGGTGTTGCCGAGGAACAACGAGAGGTACTTGAACCAAGCGACCTGGTAGATGAGACCAAGCGAGCCGGACACGACGAACAGCGATCCGACCAGCGCGCTCCGTGATTCGCGGGTCATGAGGGCCTTTCGCTCGCGATCAGCGGAGGAGGTTCTTTGCAATGACCATCTTCTGCACTTCCGATGTCCCTTCTCCAATGGTCAGCAGTTTTGCATCGCGGTAGAACTTTTCGACCGGATAGTCCTTCGTGAACCCGTACCCACCGTGGATCTGTACAGCGGTCGTCGCGATCCGCTGAGCGGCCTCGGATGCAAAGTACTTCGCCTCCGCGGCAGCGATGGTCACAGACTCGCCGCGCGTCTTCCGGTCGGCTGCGTCCACGGTCAGGAGGCGGGCAGCGGCCAGCTCTGTCGCCATGCCTGCCAGGTAGAATTGAATGCCCTGATGGTCCGCCAACGGCTTGCCAAATTGCTGCCGCTCGCGCGCGTACCGAAGGGCCGCGTCAAGAGCCCCCTGCGCAAGGCCCACCGAGAGCGCGGCGATGCCGATGCGTCCGCTGTCGAGCACTGTCAATGCCTGAGTGAATCCCTCCCCTTCTTTCCCCAACAGATTGGCCGCAGGCACGCGCACCTGGTCGAAGGTCATTTGCACGGTGTCGCTCGCACGCATGCCGAGCTTGTTCTCTTTCTTCCCGACGATCACGCCGGGCATCGACCGGTCGACAATGAACGCGCTGATCCCCTTCGTGCCTGAGGCCGGGTCGGTCTTGGCCATGACGACGTATGTCGATGCATGGCTGCCGTTGGTGATGAAGACCTTCGAACCGGAGAGTATGTATGCGTCCCCGTCGCGGATCGCCGCCGTTCGCATTCCGCTTGCATCGCTGCCGGAACCGGGTTCGGTGAGGCACCACGCTCCGATCTTCTCGCCGGAGGCCAACGCCGGAATGGTCCGTGTCGCTTGGTCGTCGTTGGCGAAGAGAACAAGGTGTTGAAGACAGAGCCCGCTGTGCGCCGCAAGCGTCAGCGCGACCGACGGGTCCACCCGAGCCAGCTCTTCCATAACGATGATAAAGTCCAACGGGCCGAGGCCCGCGCCTCCCCATCGTTCCGGGACCACTGTTCCAAGAAAGCCCGCATGTCCCATGGCCCGAACGGCTTCAGCCGGAAACGTCTGCGCCTCGTCCCACGTCATCACATGCGGTTTGAGCTCGCGCTCAGCGAACGCCCGCACCGTTTCACGCATCAGCCGCTGATCATCGTTCATAGCGCTCCCTACGGGTGAAAGGTCGGCGAAATGGTCTTCCCAAAATCTACGATCAGTTCCTTGGCGACATCATACGGTGTCTGTCCGGCTGACGCGAGTGTGGCCACCCGTTCTTCGAGGATCGTGGTCCGTTGCGGATCCCAGAACACTTCGTGCAGCTCCTCATCGACGATCCCGCGGATCCGTTGCCGGAGCCTGGCGGTACGCCGCCGTCCTAGTTCACCGGTTGCGACCAGATGCTGTCGGTGGCGTTCGATCTCCGCGGCCACCGCATCGATCCCGACACCCTCGCTGGCCTGCGTCTTCAGAACATCCGCCATCCACGACGACGCATCATGCGGACGGAACCCCAGAACGAGCTTGATCGACATCACCGCCTGATCGGCCCCGGGACGGTCGGCCTTGTTCAGGACGAAGAAGTCGGCGATCTCCATCAACCCGGCCTTCATCGCCTGGATACCGTCCCCCGATTCGGGAACGAGCACGACGACCGTCGTGTCAGCTGCCCCGGCGATATCGAGTTCAGACTGACCGACGCCGACCGTCTCAAAGAGGATGACATCCGTTCCGCCGGCGTCGAGAATGTCCGCTGCCTCACCTGCCTTGCGCGACAACCCGCCGAGGCTTCCGCGCGACGCCATGCTCCGAATGAACACACCAGCATCGACTTCGACGTCCGTCATTCTGATTCGATCGCCCAGCAATGCGCCCCCGGTGAACGGACTCGTTGGGTCGACGGCGATGATTCCGACCTTTTTCCCCTGCTGGCTGTATGCTCGGGCTAGCTTGTTCGTCAGGGTACTCTTGCCGGCCCCCGGAGGACCAGTGATGCCGATCCGGAAGGCTGACCCGACGCGACTGTAGATCGCGGCCAGGATCTCGCGGGCATCAGCGGTCTCGTTTTCGATGCGCGTGATCCCGCGGGCGATGGCGCGCCGCTCACCAGCCAGAATGCCGTCGATCAGTATGCGCGTGGCGGAGTTCACAGCTTCGTGTGCCGTCGGAACCAATCGGCCGTTTGTCGCAGGCCATCTTCGAGAGTCGTGCGCGGGCGCCATCCGAACGTCCGGAACATCTTCTCGGAGGTGATGACGCTCCGCATCTGTTCGCCGGCCTTGGCGGGTCCATGGGTCTCCGGAGCATCTGGCCGCAATGTCTTCGCCAATTCACGGAACAAGAAGTTCACGTCATGTTCGATGCCCGTCCCCACGTTAAAGATGTCCGAGCCCTGGAATCCAAGCGCGTGAACATTGGCCTGGACGACGTCGCCGACAAAGACATAGTCCCGGGTCTGCTTCCCGTCGCCGTTGATGACGGTCGGTTCACGGCGGATCAGGCGCGTCGCAAAGATGGCGATGACGCCCGCCTCGCCGTGGGGGTTCTGGCGCGGGCCGTAGATGTTGGCGTAGCGCAGGATGACAGAATCAATGCCGTAGACCGAACGATAGAAGTAGAGATACTTCTCCGTCGTCAATTTGGTGATGCCGTACGGCGAGAGCGGGCGCAGTGGATGTTCTTCATCGGCCGGGAAGTAGTCTTGTTCGCCGTAGATCGCTCCGCCCGTCGAAGCAAAGATGATCTTCCGGACACCGCTGCGTCGGGCCGCCTCCATGACGTTCAGGAAGCCGAGCACGTTGACCGAGGCGTCGAACGACGGGTCGGCCACGGATCGGCGAACGTCCATCTGCGCGGCGTGGTGATTGATGACCTCGAATCGCTCTTCGGCGAGCAGGTCACCCACCGCCGGATCCCGGAGGTCCATTTGATGAAAGCGCGCACCGGACGGAATGTTCTCCCTCCGTCCGCTTGAAAGATCGTCCAGGATCGTCACGTCGTGTCCGGCCTCCAGATACGCGTCGGCCACATTCGAAGCAATGAACCCGGCACCGCCAGTTATGAGGATCTTCATGTTCGTTTCACGAAAAAGTGTGAGCGACGGTCAGCAAACGCCGGGACCCCGTCACGGTTCCGACGGCGTAGTCCTTAGCGAACTCCTTTTGACCCGATGTCGGTCCGATACTGCATTCCATCAAAGCGGACTTTCCGCACTGCCTCGTAGGCTGTCCTGATCGTCGCGGCAAGGTCATTCGAAGCACCAACGGCCGTGATCCCAAGGACGCGCCCGCCGGCCGTCACGACCTTTCCCTCAACGACCTTTGTCCCCGCGTGATATACCACAACATCTTCCCTCCCATCAAGGATCTGGAGGCCTGAGATCTCCTTGCCGGTCTCGACCGTATCGGGATATCCTGCCGATGCGAGGACGACGCACACGGCAGAGGCGTTGGCGAGACGCACGTCGGATGGCTGGAGCTGGTTCGACGCCGCCCCTACAAACAACTCTGCCACGTCGGTTGCCACGAGCGGCAGGACGACCTGTGTCTCCGGATCTCCGAACCGGCAGTTGTATTCCAGCACGGAAGGTCCGCTCGGAGTGATCATGAGACCGATGTACAGACAACCCGTGTACGGTGCTCCTTCGGACCGCATACCCCGCAACGTCGGCTCCACGACCTCACGTTGGACGCGCTCGAGCAGCTGGGGCGTTCCCAGCGGAGCCGGAGCATACGCGCCCATGCCTCCGGTGTTCTTGCCCCGATCATTGTCGAAAATGCGTTTGTGGTCCTGAGCTGGAGCGAGCATCACAGACCGATCGCCGTCGGTCACGACGAACACCGACAGTTCTTCGCCCGTCAGAAACTCCTCCACCACCACGCGTTCGCCCGAAGATCCGAACGCTTCGCCCGAAAGCATCGAACGCACAGCTTCGAACGCTTCATCCCGGGTCTGGCAAATGACGACGCCCTTGCCAGCCGCCAACCCATCGGCCTTGACCACCATCGGCGGTTGCATGACCTTGATGAACGCCTCTGCGGCGGCGGCATCATCTTTCCCAAACGTCCCGAATCGTGCCGTCGGGATGCCGTGCCGTTGCATGAAGGCTTTCGAGAATCCTTTGCTCCCCTCGAGCAGGGCTGCCGATTTCGTAGGACCGAAAATCGTGAGGCCTTCCGAGCGGAAGAGGTCGACGATGCCGAGCACGAGCGGCTGCTCCGGTCCGACCACGGTCAGCGACACCGCCTGCTCCCGCGCGAAGCGCAGAAGTCCATTCAGGTCGTCGGCCTTGATCGGAACGCATTCGGCGTCCTGCGCAATGCCGGCATTCCCCGGAGCACACCAGATCTTGGAAACATGCTGACTGCGACGCAACGATCTCACGATCGCGTGCTCCCGACCACCCGAGCCGACGACCAGTATCTTCATGATCGATCCTCATCGACGCGGCGGATCTCCGGCCGGTCGTGTTCCAGCAGTGATTCCAGTTGACGCGCCATGAGTCCCGTCAGCTTGAATCGATCGTAGCGTTCAATGAACTTCGCAGGGATGGAAGGCAACGTCCCAGCGTCGAATCGGCCGAGAAGATCGAGTAACGCCCGTTCGTGCGATGCCACGTCCGTCAGCGGAACGCAGACGGCGGCGCCGGATTCGAGGATCTCCTGCCGTGTGTATCCGTCGACGACGGAAGCGAGGATCGGCCGACCCGTCCCGAAGTATTCGTACAGTTTGCCCGGTGACTGCATGTCGTTATCGACGACGTACCAAAGCACGTCAGAACCCCTGAGGAGTTGGACGCATGCGCGGTGTTCGAGATATCCCTCGAACGTGACAACATCATCGAGGCCGAGCTTCTTGACGAGCCTCAGGTCCTGCGACCGTTGTGCGCCGACAAAACGAACGTCAAAACGTGGTCGCAGGTCGGGACGGGCGGCCAGGAGCGATTGGAGCGCGCGAAGGAAGACGTCAGGGCTCCGGCGGCCGTAGAAGGTCCCGGCGTGAGCGATGCGCATCCTGCCGACGGCCCCGGCGCGCCGCACGGTCCCGCGAAAATCCTCGGCGTCGAAACCCTGGGGTACGAGCGTGACGTCGTGGTAGTGCAGCATCCGATGCCGCCGGAGAATGCTTTCCTTCACCCGACGATGGGTCGTCACGACGGCGTTCGATGCGTGGAGTACCCGTCGCTCCAGTCTGCGGTGCAACCATGTGTGGAGCGGCGTAGGCCAGGTCTTGAACGGATATTCCAACCAGGCGTCGCGGTAGTCAAGGAGGAGCGGAATGCCCGTCCGGCGTTTCAGGTCCATGCCGATGAGAAAATCCGTCTGGGGTGGCGCGGTGGCGAGGATCGCGTCGAACCTCGTTTCTGACGTGACCGCCATTGCGGCGGCGACCGCCCGTTTGCGCCAACCCAGCTTCGTGTCGGGGATGAAGAAGAAATCTCCGATCGCGCCGGCGACCTTTCTGATGAACTCCGACGGCATCTTAACGACCCGCTTCTTCTTGAACAACCGGTTGGCGTCGACCGAAGGCGTCCGCACGATCCGCACACCCGCCTCTTCGACCTCCCGAAGGAGCGATTCGTCGAACGCAAAGTATCCGCCCGGTTCGACGGTCAGGACGGTCGGCTCCCATCCGTACCGGCTCAGGTACTTGGCGAATTTCGCCGTTCGTTGCACGCCGCTCAGGCCGAACGGCGGGAAATAGTACGCGATGATGAGAACGCGGCGAAGGTCGTCGGCCATCGGCAGGTCAGGTCTTAGAGCACCAACAGCTCTTTGGGGATCGATGTCAGCAGGTCGCGGCCATGAGGGCGCACAACGACATCATCTTCGATGCGCACGCCGCCGAGACCTGGCACGTAGACGCCGGGCTCCACGGTCACCACCTGTCCATCCCGGAGAATATCGTTGCTGATGGGTGCAAGTCTCGGCTGTTCGTGAATCTGCAGGCCGAGTCCATGACCCAGAGAATGGCGGAAATGCTGCTGCAACCGATGCGACCGGAGGACCCGCCGCGCCTCCGCATCCACCGCACGTGCCTCGACGCCGGCACGGACCATCAGCAGGGAAGCAAGCTGGGCATCGAGTACGGCACGATAGAGTCGCCTCAATTCAGGGGCAGGACGTCCCACGGCGACCGTGCGCGTGATGTCGCTGTGATATCCCTGCCATCGGCATCCAAAGTCGATCGTCACGAGCTCGCCCCTGCGGATGCGTCGTTCGCTGGCGCGGGCATGAGGCAAGGCACCCCGGGGGCCGCTGGCCACGATCGGCTCAAAGCCGTCACCATCGGCGCCGTTCAGTCGGTGGAGGTAGCTGATACGGGCCGCGATCTCAGATTCGCGGACGCCAGGGATGATCATGGGAAGGATCTCATCCCAGACCCGCTCGCTGATCGCGATGGCTTCGCGGATCGACGCGATCTCCTCCTCATCCTTCACGGAGACCAACGGGTCGAGCACACCAGGCACGGCACGGAAGGTCGAACGATGGAGGGCGGAACGAAAACGTGAAAGCGTCGCGACGGAAGTCTGGTCGGGATCGAATCCGATCACCGTGCCGCGCCGAAAACGCAGGTGTGGCGCGAGCAGGTCGATCAGCGGACCGGCCCCGACCACGACGCGGGGTCCATCCACCTCAAGCTTCACCTGCTCTGCGTAGCGTCCATCCGTCGCGAACAGTGCCCGCGTTCGGCTGATGATCAGGAGGCCGTTCGAACCGGAGAATCCGCACAGGTACCGCATGTGCGGAAGGTGGGAGACAACCAGCGCGTCCAGTCGACGCGCAACGAGAAGGCGACGGACGTCGTCGAGCCGGCGGCGGATCATGCAGACCGGTCAGTGGTGGTAGTTCGGTGCGTCTTTCGTGATGGCGATGCTATGGGGATGGCTTTCTCGCAGGCCGGCCTCGCTCATGCGGACGAAGCGGGCCTTCTGCTGGAGCTCTGGGATCGTCCGGCACCCGCAGTAGCCCATTGCCGAACGAAGCCCTCCGATCATCTGGTAGACCGTATCGGCGAGCGAACCCTTGAACGGCACGCGACCTTCGATCCCTTCCGGAACGAGCTTCGGGAGGCCGTCCTCGACATCCTGGAAATACCGATCGCTGCTGCCCGCCTTCATGGCTCCGAGCGAGCCCATGCCGCGATAGACCTTGTAGCTGCGACCCTCATACAGCACGGTCTCGCCGGGGCTCTCTTCGACGCCCGCAAACAGCCCGCCAATCATGATCGAATCTGCCCCTGCTGCCAGGGCCTTCGGAATGTCACCCGTCTGCTTGATCCCGCCGTCAGCAATGATGGGGATGCGGGCCTTATGTGCCTCCGTCGAACATTCGAGGATCGCCGTGATCTGTGGAACCCCGACCCCGGCTACCACGCGGGTCGTGCAGATCGACCCAGGACCGATGCCGACCTTGACGCCGTCCGCCCCGGCTTTGATGAGCGCGCGCGTACCGTCGGCCGTGGCAACATTGCCGGCGATCAGGTCGACCGACACGGCTTTGCGCACACGCTTCACCATCTCCAACACACCTTTCGAGTGTCCGTGCGCCGTATCGATAATGACCACGTCGACCCCGGCCGCCACGAGCGCCTGCACGCGGTCGAGCGTATCAGGCGTGACACCGACCGCTGCGCCGACACGGAGACGACCGAGTCCATCTTTGCAGGCGTGCGGATGTCGCTTCTTCTTCTGGATGTCTTTGAAGGTCAGCAGGCCCCTTAGACGACCCTGCTTGTCGAGCACCGGCAATTTTTCGATCCGGTTCTTCTGGAGAATCTTCTCAGCCTCTTCGAGCGTCGTTCCGACGGGCGCGGTGATGAGGCCCTCCGATGTCATCACCTGCTCGATGCGCTGGTCCACATTCGGCTGGAACCGCAGGTCGCGATTGGTCAGAATGCCGACCAGATGTTCGTCACGAACGATCGGAATGCCGGAGATGCTGTACTTGCGCATGACTTCGAGCGCTTCACGGATCGTCTGCTCAGGCGAGAGCACGATCGGCTTCTGGATCATGCCGCTCTCTGACCGCTTCACTTTGTCGACCTCGTCCGCCTGACGCTCGATCGTCATATTCTTGTGCAGGATACCGATCCCGCCTTCACGGGCCAACGCGATCGCCATCTCCGATTCTGTGACGGTATCCATCGCGGCGCTGAGCAACGGAACATTCAGCGTGATGCGCGCGGTGAGCCGAGTCGAGGTATTGGCGTCACGCGGAAGCACATCGGATGGCGCCGGGACGAGCAGGACGTCGTCGAACGTGATCGCTTCGCCGAGGATCTTGGGATGGGTCTTCACGGGAGTCTCAATGGAAGGCAGCGATGCCTGTGATGTCTTCGCCGACAATGAGGGTATGCATCTCGTGCGTCCCCTCGTAGGTCTTGACGGATTCGAGGTTGTTCGCGTGACGCATGACCGGATATTCATCGAGAATGCCGTTCGCGCCGAGGATCTCGCGGGCCATGCGGGCGATCTCGAGTGCATGATAGACGTTGTTCCGCTTCGCCAGCGAGATCTGGGTGAACTTCACTGTGCCGGCATCCTTCAAGCGCCCAAGCTGAAGCGCGAGGAGCTGCCCTTTCGTGATCTCATTCACCATGTGTACGAGCTTTTCCTGGATGAGCTGAAACGAGGCGATAGGCTTGTCGAACTGGATGCGCGACTTCGCATAGTTCAATGCGGCGTCGTATGTGGCCATGGCTGAACCGATAGCCCCCCATGCGATCCCGTAGCGGGCCTGGCTGAGGCACATCAGGGGCCCCTTGAGGCCTTTGATGTTTGGAAGGATATTGGATTCCGGGATCCAGCAGTCTTGGAACACCAGCTCGGACGTAACCGAAGCGCGGAGCGAGTGCTTTCCCTTCATCTCTGGGGCTGTGAAGCCCTTCGTCCCTTTTTCCACGAGGAAGCCGCGGACCTCCCCGTCGAGCTTGGCCCACACCACAGCAACATCAGCGATGGTGCCGTTCGTGATCCACATCTTGGCTCCGTTCAACACGAAACCACCGTCCTTGCGGGCAGCGCGTGTCACCATTCCGCCGGGGTTGGATCCGTAGTCGGGTTCGGTCAGACCAAAACAACCGATCTTCTCACCCTTTGCCAACGCAGGCAGCCAACGGTCTTTTTGATCCTCGGAACCAAAGGCAAAGATCGGATACATCACCAACCCGCTTTGGACCGACGCGAACGAACGGACGCCGCTGTCTCCACGCTCCAGTTCCTGCATGACCAATCCGTAGGCCACATTGTTCATCTCGGCGCAGCCGTACTTCGCCGGAAGAGTGGTCCCGAACAACCCTAACTCGGCCATCTTGCCAACCAAGGGCGTGGGAAAAGTCCCCTCCCGATAGTGTTTCTCAATGATGGGGAGGACTTCATCGTCGACGAACGCTCGGACGGTATCCCGCACCATTCGCTCCTCTTCAGAAAGGAGCCCATCCAGCATAAAGTAGTCTACGCCCTGAAATCGAGCCATGGAAGAACCTTCGGAGGGTCAAAGGGGTGTGAACGACGGGAAGAAAATTCCCGTTTGCATGCGATTTGGACCAAAACCTACCGAAAGATGTGCTGAAAAACAAGGAATTGGGCCGAAACGGAAGGATCGGGGAGGGTGTACAAAAAAAGAGCCAGCTTTTCGGACCACCCCACCACGAGCATCCGATCACTGGCTCCCTAGAAGGAGATTCGGGGAACGAGGGGAAAGAATGTTCCCGAGCTAATAGACGCAGAAGACCCGAAAAAGTTTCACTCTATGCTTCCGCGGGAACGCGGATCCCGTATCGCTTGATCTTCAAATAGAGGGTCTTGGGGGTGATACCCAGGATCTCGGCTGACCGCGTTCGGTTCCAATCGTTTGCCCGCAACACGCGCTCGATATGTTCCGCCTCGACGTCCTCAAGCGAGGCCATCGGACCAGGCGAAGGCGCTTCGCGTGCCGGTGGCGCAGTATCGGTACGGAGGCCAACATTCATCCAGAGGTCGGAAGATTCGATCAGATCGCTGTGTGCGAGCGCGACGGCCCCTTCGATCACATGTTCGAGTTCGCGCACGTTGCCGGGCCAGTCGTAGCGGCCCAGCACCTCGAAGGCTTCAGGGCTCAGTGTCTTCGACCGAGATTTGCGGTGGAGGAAATGGGACACCAGAAGCGGAATATCTTCTTTGTGTTCGCGCAGCGGAGGCAATCGGAGACCCACAACATTCAACCGATAGAGAAGGTCGTCACGGAAACGGCCGGCCTTGACTTCGTCACTCAGATTTTTGTTGGTCGCCGACACGACTCGAACATCGACGGTACGGGCATCGGTGCCGCCGACGCGTCTGAATTCGCCTGTTTCCAGGAAACGCAGCAGCTTCGGCTGGACGAGCGGGCTGATATCCCCCACCTCATCCAGAAAGAGAGTGCCTCCGTTGGCCACTTCCACCAATCCCTGCTTGGTCTTGATGGCGCTTGTGAACGCCCCTTTTTCATGCCCGAAGAGCTCGCTCTCGAGCAGTTGGTCGGGCATTGCTGCGCAGTTGACCGCCACGAACGGCTGATCACGACGGGGGCTTTCGCGGTGTATCAGCTGCGCGAACAACTCCTTGCCGGTGCCGCTCTCCCCCTGGATGAGGACGACAGAATCGCTGGCCGCGAGCTTGCGGGCATATCCGACCACGTCCTGGAAGATCTTGCTTGAACCGATGAGATCGACCGGTCGAGACCCCGCGTTGACCTCCTTCTCGATGAGGAGTTGCCGATGCTCGATCGCCCGGCGCACCGTCGCCATGAGGACGTCGAAATCATACGGCTTGCTGAGAAAGTCGTATGCACCCAGGCGAGTGGCTTCGACGGCATTTTTCACGTCTGCCTGGGCCGTGAGCATGATCACCTGCGTCGTCGGGCTGTGTTCTTTGATGAACCGGAGCACCTCGAGCCCGGTCACGCGAGGCATGCGGATGTCCAGGAGGGCGACGTCGAAGACCTGTGCACGGACGAGATTCATGGCGTCGACGCCGTTCGACGCGGTGACGACGCTGAACTCTGGATACTCTTGAAACTCGGTCTGAAGGAGGTAGGTGACGGACTCTTCGTCGTCAACGATGAGGATGTGGATCGTCGCGGCCATGGGGAGAGGCGGCCGCCGATCAGACGGTGGTCAGGACGCGCTCAACCGTCGTCAGGAGGTCCACCAGGTCGTACGGTTTGCTAACGAAGTCTTCGGCTCCGAGTTTTTTTGACTCAATCGCGTTCTTCAGGTCGGCGAAACCAGTAAGCATCACGACCTTGGTCTTCGGAATGCGTTCTTTGACGAACTTGAGGACCTCGAAACCGTCTACATTGGGCATCTTGATATCCAGGAGGATCAGGTCGAACTCCTGGCTTCCAAGGACGTTGATGGCCTCCTGGCCATCAGCGGCGCTCCGGACATGGTAGCCCTCACCCTCCAGTTCGGAACTCAGGACGGTGCGAAGGGCGTCCTCGTCATCAACGACCAAGATGCGGTTCTTTGCGGGCATGCGGCCTCTCCTGCCCCACTGTTATCAATGCGGGGCGACTCAACAGGTGTTCGCGAACTTAGAAAGAATCGTCCCGAAAAGCAACCGAGGCGTCGAGGGGGTTGGAATTAACAGGATCTTCTCGTACCGTGCTTTCCCGTATGCAAGAATCACCCTCAACACCCCGACCGATCTCGGTCCTGGCCGTGGATGACGACCCTTTGTTCGGACGCCTCATCCAGCATCATCTCCAGCGCTTCTCCGATCGGACGTTCGAGCTCACGGTGAAGACATCGATCCAGGATGCCCTGGCGACGCTGGCCGAACATCCCTCCTTCGACGTCATCCTCACGGACTACAATTTCCCTGACGGTAACGGCCTCGAGTTCTGTCTCCAGCTCGATCGAGTCCAGAACACGATCCCAATCATCTTCCTGACCGGTGTTCGCGATGTCAACCTCGCGATTGATGCCATGCGGCTGGGCGTCGAAGACTACATCATCAAAGAGGACCTTGCAGAATCGCAGCTTCCCAAGGCCATCGTGACAGTGCTCGACAGGGTCAGGACCCGCAAACAATTGCGGGCCGTGGAAAAGCGGATGCGCATGGCAGAAACGCGGGCGCAGGCGATCAAGGAACTCGTGGTAACCGTCTGCCATGAGTTCAACAATCCCCTGGCGGCCATCAAGATCAGCGCCGACCTTGTCCACCGAGGCATCCAGGCCCCTGCCGATATCGACCTGCTGGAACAATTCGAGGTAAATTTCAAGAAGGTCGAGAAGGAGATCGTTCGAATGCGGGACCTCAATTTCGAACGGATCGATTTCCACGGGACCAAAGACCAAAGGAGCGGACATTGATTTTCCGCGGATTTTTGGCTATGCTGTACCTTCACACAGGAGGTTGAGCGATCTACCGCAATGCGCATCCGGAACTGTTACGCCTACCGGCACCCGAAGTTCTTGACCTCCGAAAACCCTGACAAGTGACTCCCCCGTGTCCCGCCCCTCCAGGCGGGACACGGTCGTTTATATGTTACGTCTCCACGATATCGCATCGGCCATCGAATCCTGGGCCCCGCGCTGGTCCGCCTGGGACCAGGACAATGTCGGGTTGCAGATCGGCAACCGAAATCGCGCCGTGCGGCGTGTCGGCGTGGCACTCGAGGTCACACCCGAGGTCGTTCGGGAAGCCGTTCGGCGGCGGTGGGATCTGATCGTCACGCATCATCCGTTGTTCTTTCGTCCGCCGAAGGCGATCGTTTCGGATGAGCCGACCGGCGCAATGGCGTTGCAGCTGGCCGAACGGAAGATCTCCGTGTACGCGGCCCACACAAACCTGGATTTCGCCCCGAACGGCGTCAGCATGACGCTCGGTCGCGTGTTGGGGTTACGCGACGTCCGATTCCTGACTCCACTCCGCGGGATCCTCCAGAAATTCGTGGTGTTCGTTCCGGTCGGGCATGAATCTGGGGTCATTGACGCGCTGGCGGCGTCCGGTGCCGGCGTGATCGGCGAGTACTCGCATTGCACCTTTGGCGCGCCGGGCGTTGGAACATTTAAAGCGTCACAGAAGGCGCGACCATTCCTTGGAGCACGGGGCCGGCGGGAGTCGGCAGATGAGGTACGACTCGAAGCGATCGTTCCGAAGTCTCTCGTCACGGACGCGCTTGCCCGGGTCCGGGCCGTGCATCCGTACGATGAGATGGCGTACGATCTGTATCCCGTTGAAACGCCGGACATGAACCACGGCATGGGTGCGATCGGTATGCTTCCGCGAAGGATCGCTCTGCGGGCGTTTGTGGCGCTCGTCCGGAGACGTCTGCGTGCCGGAGCGATCCGTTTTGCCGGCGATCCGAAAGCAGGCGTTCAGCGTATCGCCGTGTGTGGCGGTGCAGGTTCTGATCTGGTCGCCGACGCGATCCGATCCGGAGCGGACGCGTTCGTTACCGCTGACGTCAAGTATCATGCGTTCCACGGTCTACCAGACGGCTTCGGTCTTATCGATGCCGGACATGGCGAGACCGAACAGGTCATTCTCCGTCCGCTCGCCGAATTCATCCGGCGCTCGGCCGCGGAACGTCGACAGACGCTGACCGTCGACCTCTCCCGCGTTTCGACGAATCCCGTTCATTCCCTCTAGATAGGAGCACCCCGTTGGAAAATCGCTTGCGACTCTTGTTCGCCCTGCAACAGATCGACCTCCAACTCGACGAGCTGCACGACATGAAGGGCGACCTGCCCGGGATCGTGGATGGCCTCAAGCACCAGGTCAAGGAGAAGATAGACCAGAAGGCCTCGCTCGAACGGACGGCGCAGGAATCGGTCATCAAACGTGACGCCGCCGATACGGATATCGTCGGCCAGCGGGAGAAGATCGAACGCTTCAAGGCGCAGCAATTCGAGGTCAAGACGAACAAGCAGTATGACATGCTTGCGCGCGAGATCGACGCGGCCCAAGAGGCGATCGCCAAGTCCTCCCGGGACCTTGAAGCCCTCGAGAACCGTGCTGCCCTCGCCCGCGAGGATGCCGCAAAACTGGCCCCCGAGATCGAGCAGCTGCAGACGGAGCTCGCCGAGCGGCAGGTCGAATTGGACGCCGTCAACAAAGAGCATGAGGACGAGGAGCTCAAGTACCGGCACGAACGGGAAAAGCTCGTCGCGCGGATCCACAAGGACGATATCAAGATGTACGAGCGCATCCGGAAGGCCAAGGACGGCAGGGCGGTCGTAGCCGTGAAGCGGAACGCCTGCGGCGGATGCTACAATCGCATACCTCCGCAAAAGGTCCTCGAGCTTCGACGGAACGACATCTTTATGATGTGCGAACGCTGCGGCCGGCTGCTGGTGTCGGATGAAGTGACCGAAGGTCCGCTCCAGCTCTGATGCATTTTGTCGCCTATACGGACGGCGCTTCTCGCGGAAACCCGGGGGAGAGCGGTATCGGAGTGGTGCTCCGAACGCCGGATGGCGAGCCAGTGGCCGAGCTGTGCGGCTACCTTGGCCATTCGACGAACAATCGCGCGGAATACGCGGCCCTGTTGGCCTGCGTCCATCTGGCCCTTCGGCATGGATGCAGCCGGCTTACTGTCTTTTCGGACAGTGAGCTGATGGTACGGCAGGTGCAAGGACGATACAAGATCAAGGACCCAGAATTGCGGCGCCGTGCCGACGAGATCCGGTCGCTCGTCCGGACACGCCGAGTCGAGATGGACCTTCAGCATGTCGAACGCTCACAGAACGCCGAGGCAGACCGTCTGGCAAACCGCGCCATCGACGATCGTGCACCGGTATTGTCTGAAGCGTCTACGCAAGGGTGGCTCTTCCAGACCGAGGGTTGAACCGTTGTAGCAGTGATCCAGGGGGTCGTCAGGCAACCGCTCGTGCGCTTCGGCGTACGGGAGGAAAGTCCGAACTCCACAGGGCAGGGCGCCCCGCGTCAAGCGGGGGTCCGTCGGGCCATATCCCGGCGGAACGGAAAGTGTCACAGAGAACAGACCGCCCCGAGCGAAAGCACGGGGTAAGGGTGAAACGGTGGTGTAAGAGACCACCACGCCGTCAGCAATGACGGTGGTACGACAAACCCCGCCCGGTGCAAGACCACGTAGGTTCCGTTTCTCCGCTTCGGCGGAGACCAGAGCGGCCCGCTCCAGCCTCGCTTCGGCGGGGGACGGAACGGGTAGGTCGCATCAGAGAAATGGTTGCCCCACCCCGAGAGCGGGGACAGACAGAATTCGGCTTATCGACGGCCCCCTGCGTCACTGTCATTCCGATCATTGTCTTTCACACAGGTGCAGAACGTGACAGTTGTTCGTTCCTATCGGTGGGTCTTCTCCGCGCGCAACGGCGAGCTTTCTCCGGACCATGAAGGCATCGTCAAGCGGTTGAGCGAAGAGCTCACGGTGTCGACGGTCATCGCCGACGTCCTTGTGCGGCGCGGCATCGTGACCTACGACCAGGCCAAGACATTCTTCCGGCCCGGGATCGAAGATCTGCATGACCCGCATCTCATGGCCGGCATGGGAACTGCAGTCGAGCGGATCGCCCGCGCGATCGATGCGCGTGAACGCATCCTGGTGTATGGCGACTACGATGTCGACGGAACGAACGGCACCACATTGCTCTGGACCTTCCTGCGCGATGCGGGCGCCGACGTCCACTACTATATTCCCGACCGCCAGCACGAAGGGTACGGCCTCTCAACCGCCGGACTCGCCCGGGCGAGAGAATTCAAGCCGACGCTGATCCTGACCGTCGACTGCGGTGTGACGGCCGTCGCTCAGGTGGCCGACGCAGCATCCACCGGCATTGATGTGGTCATCTGCGACCATCATGAGCCGGGAGACCAACTGCCCAAGGCCGTCGCGATCCTCAACCCGATGCAGTCGCATTGCCCGTACCCGTTCAAGTACCTGTGCGGATGCGGAGTCGCCTTCAAGCTCATTCAGGGCCTCGCGGCACATCCCCCCATTCAAGCCCGGTTGTCCGACCCGGACCCCGACGCGATCATCAACTATCTCCAGTACGTGGCTCTGGCCACGACGGCGGACATCGTTCCGCTTTCGGGTGAGAATCGGGCCATCGTGAAGCTTGGGTTCGACCGGATCAACCATCAGCCCAAGGCTGGCATTCAAGCGTTGATCGACGCCGCAGGTCTGACCCCCGGAAAGATCACGTCGGGTCAGGCGGTATTCGTGTTGGCCCCGCGCATCAACGCCGTGGGACGGCTCGGCGATGCACGACGCGCCGTCGAGCTGCTTGCCTGTGACTCCTACGGCCGGGCGATGGAACTTGCGGGCGTGTTGGAGCGCGAGAACCTCGAGCGGCGCAAAATCGACGAAGTGACCTTCATGCAGGCACAGGAGCTGGTGGAACAGTATTACCAGCCGAGCGACACCTCCATCGTTCTCCACCAGGAACAATGGCATCCTGGGGTTATTGGTATCGTCGCGTCCCGGCTCGTGGAACGGTACTACCGTCCCACCATCATGATGACGACGATCGACGGGATCGCCAAGGGTTCGGCCCGGAGCGTCAGCGGGTTCAACATCTATGAAGCGCTGAAACGGTGTGAGGACAAACTCTTGCAGTTCGGCGGCCACAAATACGCCGCCGGCCTGTCGGTGGCCCTCGACCGCGTCGAAGAGTTCCGCGAGGCCTTCCGGCAGGTGACGGACGAGCTCCTGAACGAGGATCTTCTTACTCCCGAGATCCGCATCGACGCAGAGATTCCGCTGCATGAGGTCACACCCAAGTTCATCCGCGTGCTTTCCCAATTCGCACCGTTCGGTCCTGAGAACATGCGGCCGGTGTTCGCCGTCCGCGGCGTGAGCCTCGTCGGGGCGCCCCGGATCGTGGGCAAGAACCATCTGAAGTTCAAGGTTCGAAAGGACACGCACGTCATTGACGCGATCGGCTTCAACATGGGCCAGCATCTTGAGGCCGTCCGAACGGCCGGAAGTGGCCTGGACCTGGCATTCTCGCTTGACGAGAGTGAGTACATGGGCGAATTTGTCCCCCAATTGAAGATCAGAGACATCAAGATCCGCTCGTGACCTAAGGAAGATGCTCTCGGAACCCTTTTCCTGTCTCCTCTCTCCTGCCGTTCATGATCATCCTCGGAGTTGATCCCGGCACCCTCATCACAGGCTACGGATTGGTCTCGGCCGACCGGGGTGCCGTCACGTTCATCGCTGCCGGCGTCATTCGCAATAAGGGCACGCGATCGATGCCCCTTCGCCTCGAAGCGATCTACGACGGGCTCGAAACGATCATCGAAACCTACACCCCGGATGAGTTCGCGATCGAAACGGCCTTCTACGGAAAGAACGCCCAGTCGGCTTTGAAGATCGGCCAGGCCCGCGGCGTCGCAATGCTTGCGGCCGTTCACCGGCAACTTCCCACCAGCGAATACGCCCCACGCGCCGTCAAGAAGGCTGTCACGGGAAACGGTGCAGCTTCTAAGGAGCAGGTGCAGTTCATGGTCAAGTCCATTCTTCGCCTGCGGACCGTCCCGAAGGAATTGGACGCTACTGACGCGGTCGCCGTGGCGTTATGCCATGTGACCCACCAGCAGCCTCGATCCAAACGGTCACGAGCGACTCAGGATTGGAAGTCGTACATTGAGCACCATCCCGGACGTATCGTCCGACCACGATGATCGCCTCACTGACCGGACATCTTCGGTCCAAAACACCGACAGACGTCGTGCTCGACGTTCAGGGCGTGGGGTATGCTGTGCACATCCCTCTCTCGACGTACGCGGCCCTGGGTGAGATCGGGAGCACGGTGACCCTCCTGACCTATCTCCAGGTGCGCGAGGACGCAATGGTCCTGTTCGGATTCGCTACCGAGGACGAACGTGCGATGTTCCGGTTGCTTCTGGCCGTGAACGGCATCGGCCCGAAGCTGGCGCAGAATATTCTCTCGGGCCTTCCGGCAGGTGAGTTGCGTTCTCTGATCCGCGCCGGCAATGTCGCCGCACTCACGGGAATCCCCGGTATCGGACGGAAGACAGCCGATCGGATCGTGCTCGATCTGCGTGACAAGGTGGCTCCCGGAGGCGATGACGCTGAAGAGATCGACGTCGAGGGGGCCACGCCTGGTCATGTCCGCTCCGAAGCCCTCCAGGCCCTCCTCGCGCTGGGCTTTCCGAGGACCGCTGCGGAGAAAGGCATCCGCGCCGCCCTTCAAGGGGCCAACGGCGCGTCGCTCTCTGTGGAAGAACTGTTGAAGCGCGCCCTCAAACTCGCCGGGCTGCGCTAGTCCAGATCCGGCCCGACCCTTCGAACCGTGCGACGCACCGACACCACCCGACCTGAGGGCTCTCCGAACGACCAGGAATTCGACCGGACGCTGCGTCCCGGCGTGTTCCAGGAATTCGTCGGGCAGGACGCATTGGTCGAGAACCTCAAGATCTTCATCAGCGCCGCCCGAAAGCGAGGGGAGCCGCTCGACCACGTGTTGCTCACAGGCCCGCCGGGACTTGGCAAGACCACCCTGTCGCATATCATTGCCCACGAGCTCGACACAAACATCAAGCTGACATCGGGACCTGCACTCGAAAAGCCGGGAGATCTCGCCGGCATCCTCACTTCGCTTGAACCGTTCGAGGTACTCTTCATCGACGAGATTCACCGCCTGCCGGCCAAGATCGAAGAGTATCTGTACGCCGCTATGGAGGACTTCCGAGTCGATATCGTCATCGACAGCGGCCCGGGAGCGAAGACGATCCAGCTTGGACTGCATCCGTTCACGCTCGTCGGTGCGACCACGCGGGCCGGCCTTCTTTCGGCACCGCTACGATCGCGCTTCGGCATCTCCCATCGGCTCGACTACTACCCGCCCGTCCAGCTCGAACGCATTCTTACACGGTCTGCCGGGCTGCTCAAGGTGGAGGCCAAGGAAGACGCCCTCGCCGAGGTCGCCCGGAGGTCCCGCGGCACCCCGCGCATCGCCAACCGGCTCCTTCGACGTTGCCGCGATTTCGCCGAGGCCGATCCGCGGCTGGCGCACGCCCGAGGTGTCCTGAACCTCGAAGTGGCCCAGTCGTCGCTGACGGCGCTCGAGGTCGACCAGTTCGGGCTCGACGACATGGACAAGCGCATCCTCACGGCCCTCGTCGAGAAATACGGAGGCGGGCCGGTGGGGCTGAACACGCTCGCTGTTGCCGTCGGCGAGGAACCGGGAACCCTCGAAGAGGTCTACGAGCCGTTCCTCATCCAGTCCGGATTTCTCCACCGTACGCCTCGCGGTCGTGAGGCCACGGAATTGACGTACCGGCACCTGGGACTCCAACGGCGCGCCGGCGCCAGACAGGCCGATCTGAATCTGTAGACACGAGGACGTTCGCCGTCCTTCCGTTCATTCCCGCCGATGCATTGAGAGGTCTCCCTATGATCGCTCGCGCGCTTTCCTTGATCCTCTTCCTCACCGCAGCACTGCACGCCCAAATGACTACCGGCCCAACCTGGCGCGTGGACTATTTCCATACCGGCGGTCCGGGGCTCGAGGCATTCAGTCTTGATCGCATCGTCATCGAGCCGCTCCCCTTTCCGGGCAATCCGTCCGGATACGTCGATCAGGTCATGACCGGCGGATATCGGTTCGAGGTGCGAGCCGTATCCGGGACGGTACTGTACGCTCGCGGGTTCAGCTCCATCTTCGCTGAATGGATCACGACGGACGAGGCGACAAAGACCAACAGGACCTTTCACGAATCGCTCCGGTTCCCTGCGCCGTCGTCCGCGGTCGACGTGGTGGTCCTCAAACGCGGGCCGAAGAACACGTTCAACGAAGTGTGGAGGCAGACCGTCGACCCCAACGATGTGTTCGTCGTCCGGGCCGCGCCGAAGAAGCAGGACCGGATCGTCATCGAGCAGAACGGTGACCCCGCCACGTGCGTCGACGTGGTATTGTTGGGAGATGGCTACACGGCCGCGGAACGGCCAAAGTTCATCAATGATGCGAAGCAGCTGACGGAGACCATGTTCCAACAGGAGCCGTTCAAGGGGCGTCGCCGGCAGTTCAACATTTGGGGCATCTGCCCACCTTCGGATGCGTCCGGCATCTCCCGACCTTCGACCGGGATCCACCGCAATAACCCGCTCGGGTCGACCTACGACGCCTTTGGTTCGGAGCGCTACGTCCTGACCTTCGACAACCGGGCCATGCGAGAGGCGGCCTCATGGGCGCCATATGAATTTGTCGAGGTCCTCGTGAACGGCGAAACGTACGGTGGAGGGGGCATCTACAACCTCTACGCGACGGTGTCGGTTGATAACGAATGGGCCAAGTACATCTTTGTCCACGAGTTCGGACACCATATGGCCGGACTGGCGGACGAGTACTATACTTCGCCCGTTGCCTATCAGGCCCCGACCGAGATCACCGAGCCGTGGGAGCCGAACGCGACAGCGCTGCTTGATCCATCCAACCTGAAGTGGCGCGACCTCATCGCTCCCGGCACGCCAGTTCCGACCCCGTGGCCGAAGCAGGCGTTCGAAGAGCACGCTCGCGACATCCAGCAACGCCGGGTGGCCATCCGGCGTGATCGCCGGCCAGAATCAGAAATGTCTGCGCTGTTCAAGGAACAGCAGACCTTCGAATCGAAGCTCTTGCACACGTTCGAGTTCGCAGGCCGCGTGGGCGCCTTCCAAGGAGCGAACTACGACGCAAAAGCCTTCTACCGTCCCCAGGCCGATTGCATCATGTTCACGCGAAACGATGTTCCGTTCTGTGCCGTCTGCCAACGGGCTTTGGACCGTGTGATCTCCTTGTACGCACCGAGATAGGCCAGGACGGGCCACACGTCAGGTCGCCGCAGATGGCACACGGAGGTTCTCGGCTGACCCCTGACCTCTTTGCGTCATTCTTCACGCTCAGATCAGGAAACGAAAGGTCGACATGCAATTCACAACCGTTCGCATCGATAAACCCGAGAACATCAACTTTATCCTCGGGCAATCGCACTTCATCAAGACCGTCGAGGATATCCATGAAGCCGTGGTGGCGACCGCGCCGCACATGAAGTTCGGCGTCGCATTCTGCGAGGCCTCGGGACCGGCCCTGATCCGTTGGAGCGGCAACGACGACTCGATGTTGGAGTTGGCAAAGCGGAACGCCCAGGCCGTCGCCTGCGGGCATTCCTTCATCCTCTTCATGGACAACGGCTTTCCGGTGAACATCCTCAACACGATCAAGAACGTGCCGGAGGTCTGCCGCATCTATTGCGCCACGGCCAACCAGGCGGACGTGATCGTCGGCATGAACGAACATGGCCGAGGAATCGTGGGAGTGATCGACGGTTGTGCGCCGAAAGGGGTCGAGTCAGAGAAGGAGATCGGAGAGAGGAAAGCGTTCTTGAGGAAGATCGGCTACAAGCTTGGCTGAGAGCCCTGTTCACACCGTGACAGCGGCACGCCGGGCCAGGCTCGGCAGAGGGTCAGCGAGCGGGGGCGTATTTTCGAAGGGATTGCAGCGCCGAACGCAGGTCCTTGGGCAATCCTGCCTCGAACGAGACCGGTGAACCCGTTCGCGGATGCGTGAATTCAAGCCCGGCGGCGTGAAGCGCGGTCCTGGCAAGGAGCGGTTTCTCGGGTTCTGCGCCCTCCCGGTACCCGCGCTTGATGTTCGAGAGGCGGAAGGGCTCACGATCGCCATACATCGGATCCGCAACGATCGGCAGTCCCGTCTCGGCCAGATGCACACGGATCTGATGTGTCCGGCCTGTCTTTGGCATCGCTTCAACGAGGACGAAGCCGGTAAAGCGCTCGACGACTTTGTATTCGGTCACGCATTCCCTCCCCCCCTTTCGGTCCACGACCATCCGCCCATCCACGCGCGGGTGGTGTGAGAGCGGCAGGTCGATCGTTCCGCCGTCGACCTCTCCCCCACCTCGGCAGAGGGCCAGATAGCGTTTACGAACTTCCCGTCCTTCAAATTGGGCGTTGAGATGCGCATGGGCTTCCGCCGTACGGGCGAAGACGATCACGCCGCTCGTATCGCGATCCAGCCGATGGACCACCCAGATCGATCCACCATCAGCAGTCAGAAGATCCTGGAAATTCGGGATCGAGCGGTCATATCGATCCGGGATGACCAGGAGGCCTGCAGGCTTCGACAGGACGAGAATCTCATCGTCCTCGTGCAGCACCTCGGCACGCTGGCTTCGAAGCCGGTATGCAGTTTGACGGTCCATGTGCGTCAATATACGTCGATTTTCTCCGACGTGTGACGGCCGTCGGGATCGGCGCAGTCAGTGACCGACCGCACACCTCCCGCAGGGCTTTGTCCTCACCTTGACATTACACGAATGTCATTCGTAATGGAAGCGCTTCGACCCATCCCTCCCGTCTTCTACCAACGTCCGGTACTCGAGATCGCACCGGCCCTGCTTGGATCGCTGTTCGTGCGCCGATCGGAACGACACCTGCTCGTCGGTCGAATTGTCGAGGTCGAAGCCTATCGCGAAGACGATCCCGCGTCGCACTCGTACCGCCGTCGGACGGAACGAAACGAAGTGATGTTCGGACCAGGAGGTCACTTGTACGTCTACTTCACATACGGCATGCACTTCTGCGCAAATGTGGTCACAGGTCCGGAAGACCGGGGTGAAGCAGTGCTCATTCGCGCCGTCGAGCCGCTGTGGGGCATCGACACCATGGCAGAGCGTCGGTACGGCAAGCGACGATTGGAAACGCGCAAGGAACTGCTTGATCTGACGGCCGGACCGGCAAGATTATGCGAGGCCTTCGGGCTTGGCAGGAAAGACAACGGCCGATCGCTGCAGGGGCCGGACGTTTTCCTGGCCAAGGGAGAGGTACTGCGACGCGAGAAGATCGGTGCGTCTCAGCGGATCGGTGTGTCGGCCGGGCGGGAGAAGAAATGGCGATGGTACGTGGATGGGAATCCGTGGGTGTCTCGCTAGCGTGCTCACGCTTTTGAACGTGAGCTGCCCCCACGCTGCCAGCCGACCCCTCGTGGTTTCCTTCGCACCGCAGGTGGATAGGCCTCGACGGCAGGCGAGGCCGCGATAGAGTGCCGTAGAAATTCTCCCGTGAACGAGCCTTTCGTTGCTGCGACCTGCTCGGGAGTCCCTTCGGCAACGATCCTCCCCCCTTGATCGCCCCCCTCCGGACCGAGGTCGATGACCCAATCGGCCGTCTTGATCACGTCGAGATTGTGCTCGATGACGATGACCGTGTTCCCCTTGTCGACAAGCTTATTGAGCACATCGAGGAGCATCCGAATGTCCTCGAAGTGCAGGCCTGTGGTAGGTTCGTCCAGGATATACAGGGTCTTCCCTGTTCCGACCTTGGTCAATTCCGTTGCGAGCTTGACGCGTTGGGCCTCTCCGCCGGACAAGGTAGTCGCCTGCTGACCGAGCCGGATGTAGCCAAGGCCGACGTCGTGCAACGTTTTCAGGTGCCTGTGGATGCGCGGCAGGTCCGCAAAGAGCGCCATCGCATCTTCGACCGTCATGTCGAGCACCTCGGCGATCGACTTTCCTTTGTAGTGCACCTCGAGCGTTTCGCGATTATAGCGCTTGCCGTGGCACACGTCGCACTGCACATACACGTCGGGAAGAAAGTTCATCTCGATCCGTTTGACGCCATCCCCTTCACAGTTCTCGCACCGCCCGCCTTTGACGTTGAATGAGAATCGTCCGGCTTGGTAGCCCCGGATCTGGGCCTCCGGAAGCTGCGTGAACAGATCCCGAATGAGCGTGAAGACACCGGTGTAGGTTGCGGGGTTTGACCGGGGGGTACGGCCGATCGGCGTTTGGTCTACGTCGATCACCTTGTCGATCTGGTCCAACCCCTCGATGCCGTCGTAGGCCAACGGCATCACGCGCGTCTGGTAGACCTCCTTCGAAAGGATCGGGAACAGTGTCTCGTTGATGAGAGAAGATTTTCCCGAACCGCTCACGCCCGTCACGCAGACCGAGAGTCCGAGCGGAACCCGCAAGGTGACGCGTTTCAGGTTGTTGCCACGCGCTCCCTTCAACGTGATCGCCCGACCTGACGGTATGCGCCGACGTTCCGGAAGCGGGATCGTTCGTTCGCCACGGAGATACTGACCAGTCAACGATCCGGCCGACATCGGTCCTTTGAGGGCATCCGGCGGCCCGGTCATGACGATCCGTCCTCCATGCTCGCCGGCTCCGGGTCCGAGGTCGATCACATGGTCGGCGGATTCGATCATCTCGCGGTCATGCTCGACCACGATGACCGTGTTCCCCAGATCCCGTAGCGACTGGAGGGACCGGATCAGCTTGACGTTGTCGCGCTGATGGAGCCCGATACTCGGCTCGTCGAGGATATAGAGCACGCCCACCAACTGGGTGCCGATCTGGGTCGCAAGGCGTATCCGCTGACCTTCTCCACCCGACAGCGACCGGGCCGACCGATCGAGCGTCAGGTATTCCAGTCCGACATTGAGCAGGAAGGTCAGTCGTTCCGTGATCTCCTTCAGGATCTGGCGGGCGATCTCCGACTGGCGTGGGGGAAGGCTCAACGACCCGAAGAACCGGGCAGCATCCGCCAACGACAGGGTGACCACCCGCTGGATCGTTGTGCGGTCGCCGGTCGCCGCATCGACGAGCTGGACGGCCAGGCTTTCCGGACGCAATCGACCGCCGTGGCAGGCATCGCACACGGTCGTCGCCATAAACGATTCGACCCAATCGCGGATCTGATTCGACGTGGTCTCGTCGTAGTACCGCTTGAGCATCGCCATGACGCCATCGAACCGGTGCTTGTAGACGACCTTGCGTCCGGACGATCCCTGGGCGTACTCGATCTCCAGCTTCTCCCCTTTCGTCCCGTTCAGTAGCGCCTCACGCGCCGCCGGGGGCAATTTCTTGATCGGCGTATCGAACGTGAAATTGAATCGTTTCGCCACGGCCTGCAATTGACTGAACATCCACGTCGGCCGCGGTTTTCCGAAGGGAGCGATCGCCTCTTCGTTGATCGACCGTCCTTCGTCCGGAATGATGAGTCGCATGTCGAACGCCTTGCGCTCTCCAAGCCCTTCGCACGACGGACAGTATCCCATCGGCGTGTTGAACGAGAACGAATTGGGCGCCGGCTCATCATACGAACGACTGCAGACGTGGCAGGCATATTTCTGGCTGAACAGACGGTCCTGCTCCCCGTCATGCACGACGACCACACCCTCTCCGAGCCGGAGCGCAAGCTCGATGGAATCCGCAACGCGTGACCGAAGGTTCTTCTTGAGAACGATGCGGTCGACGACCACCTCGATCGTATGGACCTTGTACCGGTCCACCTTCATGCCCTTGACGATCTCGCGGAACTCACCGTCCACACGAACGCGGAGGAACCCGTCCTTCTGGATCTGCTCGAAAAGCTCCCGGTAGTGCCCCTTGCGGGCACGGACAACGGGCGCAAGGATCTGGACCTTGGCCCCGGCGGGGAGTTCAAGGACGGCGTCGATGATCTGGTCGATGCTTTGCCGTTCCACGGGACGACCACAGGTCACGCAGAACTGCGTGCCAACGCGGGCGAACAGCAGCCGGAGATAGTCGTAGATCTCCGTCACGGTCCCGACCGTCGACCGTGGGTTGCTGCTGACGGTCTTTTGCTCGATGGAGATAGAAGGTGAAAGGCCTTCGATGTGGTCGACGTCAGGGCGCTCCATCATGCCCAGGAACTGACGGGCATACGCCGAGAGACTTTCGACGTATCGCCGCTGTCCTTCGGCATAGATGGTGTCGAACGCGAGCGACGACTTCCCCGATCCCGAAAGACCGGTAATGACGGTCAGGGCGTCGCGAGGAATGTCGACGTCGACGTTCTTCAGATTATGAACGCGCGCGCCGCGTACGGAGAGGGAGTCGTTGGACATGTGGGGAAAACTGAGGGAACACGTACATCATCCGCGCTGCAGAGCTTGCGGACGACTCTGCGAATGTGTGCACTGCCGATCGTCGCGAGCCCTTCGCCGTTGGGCCCGCTCCCTTCATCCTTCAATGCCACCGCGAACGGCGGTGGAGATATTCCGTGAGCGCCCGGTCGAAGGGAGTGGCCGTATCGAGCAACACGTAGTCGATGGCATTGTCGCGGCACTCCCGTTCATATCGGCCGATGAACGCTCGCATCGCTTCCTGGTATGACTCGCGGATATGCCACGGCTGCGACATGAGCTCTTCCCGCGTTTCGAGATCGCGGAACACTGCGTCGGAGTCGAAACCGAACGAACGTTCGAGGGGGTCCAGGACCTGCATCACGATGACTTCGTTCCCCTTGTGCCTGAAATGTTTGAACGCGGTGATGACCTCTTCGGGCTTGTCGAGCAGATCGCTCAGGATGATCACAAGTCCCCGGCGCGTGAGCGAATCTGCAACGTGATGGAGGGCTGCCGCGGTCCGGGTCTTGCGTCCGGGCGCGGCCTGCTCCAATTCCTTCCAGATCATCTTGAGATGCGTCCGGGTCGCCCGCGGGCTGATCATGGACCGGACCTGTTCGTCGAAGACCGTCAGACCGACCGCATCTCGCTGCTCTACCATCAGATAGCCGAGGGCAGCGCTGACGTACGATGCATACTGCAGTTTCGTCAGCCGACCGCCGGAGGCAAATCCCATCGATGCCGAAGCATCGAGGATGAGCGTCGTGCGAAGATTGGTCTCTTCTTCGAACTGTTTGATGTAGAACCGTTCGGTCTTGCCGTACGCCTTCCAATCGATCCGTTTCGGCTCATCTCCCGGCGTATACGGCCGGTGTTCCGTGAACTCGACGCTGAAGCCATGGTAAGGGCTCTTGTGGAGTCCCGTCATGAAGCCTTCCACGACGAGACGCGCGCGCAACTCCATCGACGCCACCTGGGCGACAACATCGGGCTGGAGATAGGTCAGCGAGGCTTCCATGTACTCGAGCGGGTTAACGGTTCAGGTGGGCCATCGTCATTTCTTCGCGGGCTTCTTGTTCTCAGCTGTCTTCGTCTGCGCTTCAAGGATCTGCGCCGGATCGAGGCCAAGGTGACCGAGTTCGAACTGCGCTGAGGAGACGAGGGAGTTCTCCGGATAGGCTGCCAGAAATGCTTCGTACGCGACCTTCGCAGAATCGAGCTGCTTCAGTTCGTTGTGAAAGATGAACCCGACCAGAAACGCGGCGTTCGGTGAGGTCGCGTGTTGCGGATATGCCGCTACGAGCGAACGATACGCCTCGATGGCCTTCGGGAAGTCCTTTTTCTGGTCCTGGTAGACTGTACCGATCGCGTACATCGCCTCGGCCGCTCTCGGACTCTGCGGATAGGTCTTCAACAGTTCCTGGTACGCTTCGATCGCGTTGTCCGATTCCGAAGCTTTCTGGGCTTCGGCCGCTTCCGTGAACAATTCTTCGTCGGTTTTGGGGGTGCACCCGGCCAACAACATGGCCAACACGAGGGTCCCGATGGTCTTCATGCTTCGTCTCCAAGTGGTGGAACTCTGACGGACATTCTGTATCTTGCACCGCGTCCAAGAATTGAAATATACTCAGAATCGTCGACTGACGGCAGCCTTTTCATCATTCACACCGCTCGCCATGGCTATGCGCAACGTCGCCATCGGTCTTCTGGCTCTGTTTCTGGGTGCCTGTGCATCAACAGAGCTTCGCCGACCCGCTGGATTTCTGGATCCCCTCGCCCGGTCACAGCAACTTGTCGTTGTGCGAACGGCGAATTGGGATACCTCCGGCGGAACGCTCACCACCTTCGAACGATCGACAGGAGGTACCTGGAAGGCAGTCGGTGCGCCCTATGCGATCACTGTCGGGTCGGCTGGGTTGGGCTGGGGAACGGGCATACATGGATCTGCGCTCTCTTCGGGTCCCATCAAGCGCGAAGGAGACAAGCGAGCCCCCGCAGGGGCGTTTTCGCTGAGCGCCGTCTACGGGTACGCCGGGGCGGAGTCGATGACAGGGCTTGCCATGCCCTACCTTCCGCTAGACTCGAACGTATTCTGCGTCGATGACCCCACATCCCGCTACTACAATCAGCTCGTCGATCGCCGAAACGTCGTCGAGCAGGATTGGAAAAGCGCTGAGCGGATGCGGCTGACCGGTCCGTGGTATCGTTGGGGAGTGGTGGTCGGCCACAACGCCGATCCGCGCATCCCGGGCGACGGATCCTGTATCTTCCTCCACGTTTGGGGATACGCAGGCGAGCCAACGACCGGGTGTACGTCATTCGCCGAACCGGACCTCGTGCGCTTGCTTCGATGGCTCACGCCCGCGGCGTCTCCCGTTCTCGTGCAGCTGCCGGAATCAGAATACCAACGCCTCCGCTCGTCCTGGCAGCTTCCCTGACCCCCTCGAAGCTTTGACGCGAAGCATCAACGGAAAGGCCCTGTGCATGTTGCATAGGGCCTTTCGATTTCAGCGGCTGCTGCTCCAACGCGGCCTCACGACTTGGGCGCTCGCCTCAGGAATGCCGCGAAGAATCCGTCCGTGCCATGCCGGTGCGGCAACAGCTTGACGAAATCTCCGCTCAAGCCGCCTTCCACCCCCAACGCCTCCAGGCGGTCCTTCGGAGGTTCCGGCGAGAACTCCGGCGTCGCACCAAGGAACTGACGCACTACGGCTTCGTTTTCTGCTGACAGCAGCGTGCAGGTCGCGTAGACCAACAACCCGCCAGGTCGTACAACCCCGGCCGCCTGGGTGAGGATGTCGAGCTGCTTCATGCTCAACTCCTCGATTGTCCGCTCCGTGACCGTCCACTTCATCCCAGGATTGCGGCGGATGGTACCGATACCGCTGCATGGGGCGTCCACGAACACGACGTCGAACCCCGCCGGATGGCTTGATGCCAGCTCGGCCGTACGCTCTGTGCGCTGAACCCGGATGTTGAAAGCGCCTGCCCGACGGGAACGCCGACGCAGTTCTTCGAGCCGGTGATCGTGGATGTCTGCCGCCACGATCTCCCCACGGTTCTTCATGAGGGCGGCAAAGGCGAGCGTTTTTCCCCCGGCACCCGCACACGCATCCAGGACTTTGGCGTTCGGGCGTGGATCGACCAGCAGCGGGAGCATTTGGCTCCCCTCGTCCTGTACTTCGAACCAGCCTTCCTTGAACGATGTAAGACCGAAGAGGTTGACGCGCTTCGACAGGTTCAATGCTCCCGGTGCAAATCGGCCTGTAGATGTCGGAAGGCCCTCTGCCTCCAGCCGGCGACGGGCTTCCTCCACCGGTCCTTTCAGCAGGTTGGCTCGGATCGTCAACGGCGCCGGCTCGTTCAGTGACGCCATGATCGCTTCAGCCTCGCCCGACCCGTATTCCGCGCGCAAACGGTCGACCAACCACGCCGGGAACGAATAGCGCTGGGCTGGTTCCATCGTGGTGACATCGGGTGGTTCGGCCTGCAGTCGTTCCAGGACCTTCGCGATCCGTTCGGCGTCGGGAGATTCCTCTCCGTCGGGAAGCAATTCCGCGATGTCCTCCGCCCGAATGTCCGTCCTCCCTTCTACGGTCACCAGATACGCGAGGGCTTCCAGCAAGGCCCTCCCCTCCGACGTTGTCGTTGCAGGGTCGGTTCCGATGCGGCGAAGCGTTTCGTCGCACCGCTCCTGGTGTCGGAGGGTGCCGTACGCCGTCTCCGCGATGAACCGCCGGTCGCGCGAACCCAGATATTTTCGAGCCCGGAAGAATTGCCCGATCACAGCATCGGCGGGCAACGTCGAGCGCCGCATCGCATCGAGAACTTCGACAGTGTGGCCAAGCAATGAGGCGTATTTCATGTCATCACGTGATTGTGCTGCATAGGATCAATGGCCCCACGTCGACAGCAGCGGTGCGGGTTTTCATTGTCGGTGCTGGTCACCCGCTCCACGCGCGTCGCTTCGCCCATTGCCGCGTAGTCTAGATCAGGACGTAGCTGAACCCGAATGCGATCGTTTGCTTAATCTGCGTCCGGGGAGAGATCACGCGGTCGTTAATGAGCTGAACGTTGAGATTGACCGAGAGATATTTGCTGACCTTCGCTGAGAGCGTATTGTCATTCCGGACGATCACGACGTCAAGCTGCTTGAAGGCTGAGAACAGTTCGAGCTTCGAGGTCAAGAGAACGTTCTCCTCGATCTTCCAGTCGATCGTCGTCACGGATTCGATGCCCCCTTCGACCCGTGTCTTTTCGATCGAGGCCGTCGCCGGGTCGTCGGTATACTGCGCGTATCGTGACGTTACCACCTCTCGGAGGGCCGCTCCCAGCCGTGTCTTGACCTCCTGTATGGGTTGATATCCGAAACCGGCCGACTGCGTGAAGTAGGCGGGGTCGAAGAGGTCCGACACGGCAGAATCACCGATGGCACGATAGACAAAGCCCTTCGTGAACTGCGTCTTCATATTGGCGGCGAAATACGGATTGATGTGAACGCCCATCTTGTAGGTCAACATCGATTCGATGTCGATCTTGTCGTCCGTTTTGCGGACGCCCTGTCCACCGATCTCTGCCTGGCCGTACGCAAATTTGTACGTGTTCGCCCAGCTGAGCTGGTTGGCATCGAGAACGTGCTTGCCGTCGAGTGTCGATGCCCATGAAAAGGCATTCTCACCGCCTTGAGCCCAATCCTTGAAGGAGACCTGTGTGGCCGTCAGGCCGGTCACGAGACTGTGGGTCCAGGGGCTGAGCGAGTCGGCCGGGGTCTGCGCCTTCATCGTTGGCACGGCAAAGATGATGACGAGCAGGAGGATGAAAGTCGAACGCATACGAATTCCTTGATGTCGTGTGATCAGGTAGGAAGGCTGCCGGGTGGTCAACCGAGAACGGTCGTGCAATGACCGCAACGCTTTGCCGCCAACGGAATCTCCATCAGACACTCGGGGCATTGTCTCGTCGTCGGTGCAGGTGCCGGTACGGCCGGCTCATCACGCTTGAGGCGATTCATGGCCTTGATCACGAGGAAAATCGCGAACGCCACGATCGTGAAGTCGATGAGCGTGTTGATGAACGCCCCATAGCGAAGTTCGATCATCTTCTGGGTCAAGGGGTTCGTTCCGAGACTGAGCACGAGGTCGCTGAAATCGGCGCCGCCGATGAGCGCACCGATCGGGGGCATGAGGAGATCGTTCACCATCGACGTGACGATCTTGCCGAACGCGCCGCCGATGACGATACCGACCGCAAGGTCGACGACATTGCCCCGCATGGCAAAGGCCT
>CAYYOV010000003.1:137910-150830 GCA_964473365.1 uncultured Ignavibacteriaceae bacterium | reverse complement strand
TGGACCTCAACTGGAACGTCTCCTGGTCCTACAACCGGAACCAGACCGTTCTGACCGATTCGTCCGGGATCCCAACGGTCCAGGCGCGGACAGTGAGCGGCGATATCGACCGGTCGTTCTTCACGTTGCCGCCGGTCCTTGTCTTCAAGCTTTTCAAGACCGGCGTCGTGGACGTGAACAAGAAGTTTGAACGGCTCCGGATCGACAGGGGCGACACGCGGCCCGACGAAGTGAAGATCGCACAGGCTTTCGAGGAGGGAATGGAGGCCCTTCCGATCCTGGCGCAGGTCCTCGGGTCGTTCGCTCCGCGAGCCAATTGGACCTTCCGGTGGGACGGGCTCGAGAAGTTCGCGTTGTTCAAGAGTTGGGCCTCAAAGGTCACATTCGACCATGTCTACCAATCGAACTACCGCCGCCGATGGAGGCTGTCGCCTGATGGGCAGGAGGTGGCCGACGGTCAAACGATCATGTATGCGTTCTCGCCGCTGGCCGGACTGAACGTGAGCTTCAGGGAAGTACTCAAGGGCAACCTGTCGGCACAGGTCCGGTACGGGACGTCGACGTCGTACGATCTGACACCCTCCGTGTTAAGCGTCAGCGAAAGCTCGACCGAGGACATCTCCGTCTCCGCTTCGTATTCGCGGCAAGGTTTCGAATTTCCGCTGTTCGGACTCTCCCTGTCGAACGATCTCCAGACAACGCTGTCGTACACGTTCAGCCGCAATGGCCGCAAGCTCTACAGCATGAAAGAGAACTTCAAACCTGACGGCCAGCCGCTTGACGGATCGAGCCGGACGACCATCGAGCCGCGCATTCGGTACATCCTGAGCTCGAGAGTGACGGCGTCGTTGTACTATCGTTACAGTAAGGTGGCTCCCGACGCCGGTGGCTCGAAGATCACAGGTAATACGATCAACGAGGGCGGACTCGACGTTCAGATCTCGATCCAGTGACGCCGCGCCTGGCAGGGCGGCGGTTCTTTGCATCCCGGGGTCATTCTCAGTACTTTGGACTGGTACGCTCCAAAAGAGCCCGGACGGAATGTGCTCCGCGAGAGCGATCCGCAGCTGCACCAGCGTGACCACCGATCTGTCCCCTAACACCCCTCATGGAACCAAGACGACGCATCCTGTGGGTCGATGACGAGATCGACATGTTGACGGCCCACGTGCGCCTGCTCGAACAAAAGGGCTATGTCGTCGAGACCGCCACGAACGGAGACGACGCTCTCCAGCTCGTTCGCGACCGTTCGTACGACCTTGTGTTCCTGGATGAGATGATGCCCGGTAAGGGCGGCCTCGAAGCGCTCAGCGAGATCAAGGAGGCGGAGCCGTCGCTTCCCGTGATCATGGTGACCAAGAACGAGGCCGAGAGCCTCATGGAAGAGGCCATCGGCAGCAAGATCACCGACTACCTGACGAAGCCGGTCAATCCGAGCCAGATCCTCCTCGCGGTCAAGAAGATCTTCGAATCGAAGAAGATCGCGGGGGCGGTCATGTCGCGTGACTACGCGAAGGAGCTGCAGGGGATCGCCCTGGCGCTCATGAATCCTCTCGACGAACAGGACTGGATCGACCTGTACATGCGGTTGACAAGCTGGGACAAGGAGCTCGACGATCACCCTGAATTGGGTCTGCGTCAGACGGTCCTCGACCAGAAGCGTGAATGTAACGTCGAGTTCGCCAAGTTCGTCGAGCGCCGCTACCGCGACTGGATCGCCGACCCGAAGCGTCCGGTGGCCTTGTCCACCGACATCGTCGAGCGATACGTCATCCCGGCGTTGAACGAAAAGACCTCGGTCTTCCTGTTCGTCATCGATTGTCTTCGCCTCGATCAATGGCTGGTGATGGAAGAATTGCTGTCGGAAGACTTCTCGTTCGACCGACACCAATATATCTCGATCCTGCCGACCGCAACGCCGTATTCACGCAACGCCATCTTCAGCGGATTGTTCCCGAGCGAACTGGAACAGCGCTTCCCTGAGATCTGGCAGGCGGGGGAGGATGACGAAAGCAGCCGTAACCGGCACGAGGCCCAGTTGCTCCAGAAACTGCTCGAGCGCAAGCGCGTGGTGCTCAAGAGCGAGCCGAAATATGTCAAGATCCTTGACGCCGAATACGGACGGCAGTTCGAATCGAACATCCAGTCATACGTCAATAATCAGTTGACGGCTGTTGTCGTCAATTTCGTCGATATGCTGGCCCATGGCCGGTCCGATTCGCCGCTGCTCAAGGAGATCGCCCCCGACGAAGCCGCGTACCGCTCGTTGACACGATCATGGTTCCAGCACTCGTCGCTGCTCGGCATGCTCCGCACGCTCGGCCGTCAGAAGAACGTCAAGATCATCCTCACCACGGACCACGGCAGCGTTCGGTGCATGCGGGGGTCGAAGGTCATCGGCGACCGCGAAGCCTCGACGAACCTCCGCTACAAGTATGGCCGGAACCTCAAGGTGGATGATCGGCAGGCAGTGTTTGTCAAGAACCCGGCCGACTATCGTTTACCACGCTCGAGCGTCACGACAAACTACATCCTGGCGAAAGAGGACTACTATTTCGTCTATCCGACAGATTACCATCGGTACCTAAGCCAGTATCGTGACAGCTTTCAACACGGCGGCATCTCGATGGAGGAGATGATCCTACCGTTGATCATGCTGGAACCGAAGTGACGTTGCAGCTGACCACCCGGTCCGCGGATGAAACGGTCGCCGCTGCCCTGGCATTCGGCCGGACCCTTCGACGCGGCGATTGTGTGGCGTTGACGGGAACGCTCGGAGCCGGAAAGACGCAGTTCGTCAAGGGGGTCTGCGGGGCCTTCGGCGTGACGGAGCAGGTCGCGAGCCCGACGTTCGTCCTGATGAACCGCTACAGTGGCCGTGAGCGCGACGGTTCGGAGCTTCTTCTCTACCACTTCGACCTGTATCGGGTGGCGGGGGAGGAAGAACTGTTCGACATCGGCATGCCGGAATTTCTGACGTCGGGCGTGAGCTTGGTGGAATGGGCGGACCGTTTCCCGGCCCTGCTCCCCGCCCGCCGCTTCGTGGTGCGGATGGAACTCGGCGAGGAACCGAACATCCGGCGGATCGAGATCCTTCCGGTCGGAATGAGTGTATGACCGTCCTCGGCATCGAGACGTCCACCGCGGTCTGTTCCGTGGGCATTGTGACGCCCGACCGCGCTGCGGTGCAAACGATTCGCGAGGATCGGGTGCACTCTGAGAAACTGCTGACGCTGGTCGCCGCGGTGTTGACGGAGACGGGCACGGATGTTCGTTCGGTCGATGCCGTCGCGGTCTCAAGCGGTCCCGGTTCGTTTACAGGCCTCCGGATCGGCGTGAGCGCCGCCAAAGGACTTGTGGCCGCGCACGGCAAGGCCCTCGTCGGCGTCCCTTCGACGTTGAGCGCCGTTACATCCGCCAGGTCGCGGGGACGTCTGGATACGGGCGGGTTGGTGCTGATGGACGCCCGGCAAGGTGAATGGTATGTTGCGGAATGCGCTCCGGATGGGACGGTTGCGCCGGTGCGGATCGAGAATGACGAGACAGTTCGAGCAATGGCGATCGGTCACGCTGTGCTGACGGACCGACCGGAAAGATTTCCCGAGGCATCGGCGGTCTGGGACCTCCTCGATCATCTCCAGGGAGACGTCGTGGCCCGGCTAGGTCGGGAACGGTTGGAACGGGGAGAACGGGACGACGTGACCACGTTCGAACCGATGTATCTGAAGGAATTTGTGGTGCGAATCCCGCCGGTGCGGGGCCGTTGACACCAAGGAGAGTCCTATGGCATGGTTCAAGCGTTCACAAGCCAATATCCAATCCGAGAACACGAAAAAGGACATGCCCGACGGCATGTGGACGAAGTGCGGCGGTTGCGGCGAGATCATCCATCGAAAGCAGCTGGAGCAGAACCTGTGGACCTGTACAAAATGTCAGTACCACTTCCGGATCGGCAGCAAGGAATATTTCAGCTTCCTGCTCGATTCCGGGTCGTTCAAAGAGATGGACAAGAAGATGCGGTCGGTCGATCCGCTGAAATTCAGCGACTCGAAGCCGTATAGCCGTCGCATCGACGAAACGATCAAGAAGACCGGTTTGCAGGACGCTGTCCGCACAGGGCGCGGCACAATCGACAAAAAGCCAGTCGTTATCGCCTGTATGGATTTTGCGTTCATCGGTGGTAGCATGGGTTCGGTCGTAGGTGAGAAGATCGCCCGCGCCATCGACGCGGCGCGCACGCTGAAGCACCCCCTCATTATCATCTCGTCGTCCGGCGGAGCGCGGATGATGGAAGGTGCGTTGTCGCTCATGCAACTGGCCAAGACCAGCGCCAAGCTGGCGGAGCTGGCGGAGGCGCGCGTGCCGTTCATCTCCGTCATGACCGATCCGACCACCGGCGGCGTGACTGCGAGCTTTGCGATGCTGGGAGACGTCCATATCGCGGAACCGCAGGCGCTCATTGGGTTCGCCGGTCCCCGTGTCATCCGGCAAACGATCGGCAAGGACCTGCCGAAAGGCTTCCAGCGGTCTGAATTCCTTCAGGAGAAAGGCTTCGTCGATATCGTCGTGCACCGACGCGAGATGCGCGAGCAGATCTCACGAGTTTTAGGACACCTCGTTGCCTGAACGGAACATGGATATTCGCATCATCGGCGCTCCGATGGATCTCGGAGCGGGCCGCCGCGGCGTTGACATGGGCCCCTCGGCGATCCGGATCGCGGGACTGGCTGAGCGGCTCCGCTCGCTCGGACATCGCGTCCACGACGAAGGCGACCTCGTCATCAAGGGACCCGAACAGCAGCGTGTTCGCAGTGAACGGCTACGGTTCCTTCCGGAGATCGTCAGGGCATGCACGCTCCTGTCATCCCGAGTGGCAAAGATCGTCGAGGAAGGAGCCTTTCCCCTGGTGCTGGGCGGTGATCATGCGGTCGCCATCGGCACGATCGCCGGCGTCAGCCTCGCGGCCCGGGCGGCGCATCGGTCCCTGGGCGTACTGTGGATCGATGCGCACGGCGACATGAACACGGACGAAACGACACCTTCCGGGAATATCCACGGGATGCCCTTGGCGGCATCGCTCGGTCTCGGTGCTCGCGAGCTCACCTCCGTCGGAGGTCCTCACGCCAAAATTCTGCCGAAGAATGTGGCGCTCGTCGCCATCCGCGACCTGGACGACGGGGAGCGGGAAAACATCAAGCGTCTAGGGTTGAAGGCGTTCACGATGGAAGAGATCGACCGGCATGGTATGGCCGTCGTGATCGAAAAGGCGCTTAGACACTTGCGGAATGTCGACCTTCTGCACGTGTCGTTCGACCTCGACGCAGTGGACCCTTCGGTCGCACCCGGCGTGGGTACTCCTGTCAAGGGTGGCCTTAACTACCGCGAGGCACACCTCATTATGGAAGCGGTGTCCCAGTCAGGTCGGATGTCGTCGCTCGAAGTTGTGGAGAACAATCCGATCCTCGACACCCGGAACCAGTCGGCGGAATTCGCCGTGGAGATGGTCCTGTCGGCCTTCGGGAAACGGATCCTGTAGCCGATGAAGATCATTCGCACGATCGCCGAAATGCAGGCGGCCGCCGATGCGGAGCGTCGGGCCGGACGGCGGATTGCCGTGGTGCCAACGATGGGGGCGCTTCACCGGGGACACATCAGACTCATCGAACGCGCGCGGTCGTCAGCCGAGGTGGTCGTGACGACCATCTTCGTCAACCCGACGCAATTCGGACCCCACGAGGATCTTTCGCGGTATCCTCGCCCCTTCGAGCAGGACGTCGCCGCTGCCGGGCAGGCCGGAAGTGACATGATCTTTGCGCCGTCGGCGGAGGAGATGTATCCGGACGGGTTTCAGACAAGGGTGACCAACGACGGGGCCTCCCTGGGCTTTGAAGGGGCGGAGCGACCGGGTCATTTTCAGGGCGTGGTGACGGTTGTGACCAAGCTGTTCACGGCCACGAAGCCGCACGTGGCCGTGTTCGGCCAGAAGGACGCCCAACAGGTTGCTGTGGTGCGGGCGCTGGTCCGCGACCTGAATCTGGACGTTCGGCTGATCGTCGAACCGATCGTCCGGGACGCCGATGGCCTGGCTCTCAGTTCTCGCAACGTCTACCTATCCGCCGACGAGCGGTCCCGGGCCCTTGCGCTCTCTCGGTCGTTGACCGAGGCGCAACGGATCGTCGATGGCGGCGAGCGGTCAGCCGAGGGCCTGCGCCGTGCGATGCTGGCAGTGGTCGAAAGCGGCCGGCCAGATCGGATCGATTATGTTGCGATCGTCGACCCGGCCTCGTTTTCTGAGGTCCGGCTCATTCCGACGACAGGCGCACTCGCGATCCTTGCCGCGCGGTTCGGCTCGACACGCCTGCTCGATAACGCATTTCTTCAGCCACGAACAAACGAAGCTTGATGGAACGACCACTTGCTGCTGTGATCATGGCTGCGGGGAAGGGGACCCGCATGAAGGACCCCACCCGCGCCAAGGTGATGTACGAATTGAATGGATCGCCCATGATCCACTTCGTCGCCGACCTGGCCTACGAACTGGGTGCCTCACGCGTGATCGTGATCGTGGGTCATCAACGCGAGCTCGTCACGGAGTTCCTCCGTCTGGAACATCCGTCGGTCGAGACAGTTGTGCAAGCCCAGCAGCTCGGGACCGGCCATGCCGTCCTGCAGGCCGAACCGGTGCTGCGCGACTTCGAGGGGGATGTGGTGGTGTTGTCGGGCGATGTGCCCATGTTGACCGCCGCCAGTATGCGCGAGCTGTTGAAACACCATCATGCCACGAAGGCCATTGCCACGATTCTCACAGCGACCCTGGCCGATCCCACGGGATATGGACGGGTCCTGCGGAATCCTGACGGCTCCGTCCGGCGGATCGTCGAACACAAGGATGCGACCGAGGAAGAGCGGCGCGTCACGGAGATCAATTCTGGGATCTACGCCTTCGACGGGCGACGCCTCTTCGAGGCGCTGCATCACCTTACGCCGGCGAATGCGCAAGGCGAATACTATCTGACCGACGTCTTCGAGGATTTCTGGAAGCATCATCTGACCGTCTCAGCGCTGCTGGCGTCTCACCCGGACGAGATCCGGGGGATCAACACGCCTGAGCAGCTCGAAGAGGCGCGTGTCCTTCTCCAACAACGAGGCTGACCCGTGGTATCGCGCATGCGCTTTCTGCTCCTGAGTATGACACTGGCGTTGATAGTTGGCGCCGCCCCGGCCCAATCGATATCGGTGCCGGTCCGGCATGAAGTGTACGAGTTCCTCAAGAAGATGGAGGCTCAGGGGCGTCTCACCGGCTACCGCGATATCATCCGGCCACTCTCCCGGCGGCATGTCGCGAGCTTGCTCCTCCAGGTGGAATCTTCGGCCCGCCAGCTCACGGATGTAGACCTGCGACGCCTGACATTCTTCAAAGAAGAATTCGGCGACGAACTGGGGATGACGGATTCCTCATGGACCGAAGTGCCGCGTCGATGGCATCCGTTCATATTCGTCCTGGACGGGGGCGTGCTCAATGTCGACCTGAATGCTGGCTTCATGCTTGAACAGTCGCAGAACGACTGGCGCCAGCGTGTCTCGAATGGCCTTCGCATGTCCGGGTATGCGTTCGGCAAGGTCGGATTCTCGTTTAACTTTGCAGACAATCGGGAGATCGGAACGAATCTCGATCCGGTCCGGGCGCTGACGCCGGAGGACGGTCTGATTGTGAGCAAGCCGACGAGCCGATCGTTCGAGTATGACTTCACCGACGCCGAGCTGAGCTACCAGACGGGCGGAATGACCTTCTCGATTGAGAAGATCCCGATGTGGTGGTCGACGGGCCGGCGCGGCAGCCTCATGTTTTCCACAAAGGCTCCCGCTGCCCCGCAGATCCGTTTCCGGGCCGAGCTGGCCGACTGGCTCGATTTCACCTACATCCATGCCGAGTTGAGCTCCAATGTGCTCGATTCGCTGCGAACGTATCGCACGTATTCTTCGTCCATTCACGACTATTTCCGGCCGGTCTACCGACAGAAGTACATGGCGGCCCACGTGATCGAGGCGACCGTGACCGATTGGCTGGACGTGTCGTTCGGCGAATCGATCGTGTACAGCGACCGGACACCGCAGATCATGTACCTGCTGCCGGTGATGTTCTTCAAATCGGGCGAACACTACAACAAGGACACCGACAATTCGCAATTCTTCCTGAGCGCAGACGTCAATCCGGGCCTGGGACTCAACCTGTACGGATCGCTCTTCATCGATGAGATCGCTACAAGCGAACTGTTCAATCCGGACAAGGTGAGGAATCAGCTCGGGTTCACGCTGGGTGTGCAGTCGTTCGACCTCGTCGTTCCCAACACGGAGGTCATGGTCGAGTACAGCCGGCTGAATCCTTGGATCTATTCCCATCGATTCACCGCTGCCACGTTTCAGAACGCCGGCTACGACATGGGGCACTGGATCGGCCAGAATGCGGATCTGCTGACGCTCGAAGCCGCAGTTCGTCCGTGGAGGTCTGTCCGGGCCTCCGCCTGGTACGAGAGCCTGCGAAAAGGGGGCCGGGCTGATGTCAGCTATCAATACACCACGCCTTCATTGCCATTCCTGTATGGACCGGTGCGCCGGGAGAGCTCGATCGGCCTTCGGGTCGTGTTCGAACCTGTTCGTGACCTCTTCCTTGAAGGGATCGCCCGCACGTTCCGAGTGACCGACGAGGCCATCCCCGCTGCGTCCCACACCGACCGGCCGGAATACACCCTCTCGGTCCGGTATGGACTCCGATAACGCAGACGAGCAGTCGACGGACGTCGCTCCAGATCGGCTGCGGCACACCGGGGCGCTCGTCGCGAGTCTTGGGGTCCTTCTTTGGGTCTGGTTCGCATCGGACGGCGCGGACCTGATCACATCGCTCGTCGGCGGCCGGTGGCTCTCGTTCCCGGCCCGGTACATCGCCATCCATCAGAGTCTCGACCCCGAAACTCGAAACGCGATCTTTTACGTCGAGCATGGACTGCCAGTCCTCTTCCGACTGGCAGCATCGCTCGTCGTGATCGGAATAGTCCTCGGAGCACGGGCGAAGCAATGGGTGGGTACATTCCGAAAGTTCTTCGCAGAGACTGCAGACGCTCGCGGCCTCGCCGTCATGCGCATTGCACTCTTCGGGGCGATGGGGTGGTGGTGGCTGAACAATGACATGGGCGCGTTCGTCGCGCTCCCCCGTGAGCTGATCGTCCCGCCTCCGGGTTTGGGATGGATAGCCGATTTGCTGCCGACCGACATGGTCGTCGTCGGTGCGATCTCCGTGATGTTCGTGTTCGCGACATTCCTGGCGATGCTGGGATTCTTCACGCGGTGGTCTGCGTGGATGGCCACGCTGCTCGGCCTGATCGTGTTGGGAATTCCGCAGTTCTACGGGAAGATCGACCACTATCACCATTTTGTTTGGTTCGGAGCCCTGCTTGCCGCTTCGCCGTCGGGTGATGCGTGGTCGGTCGACGCCTGGCGCAAGGGGAATCCGGCCGGTCCCGGTAGCGCTCAACGTTACGCGTATCCGATGCGCATCATCATACTGCTGATCGGGTGCTTCTATTTCTTTGCAGGATTTTGGAAGATCGTGATCGGCGGTGCGGCGTGGACCGACGAAACGATGCGAACGATCCTGCACGCGCAGTGGATGCGGATCGATTGGCTCCCGCCCCTGCGGGTCGACACATGGGGCATCTGGACGGCGATTGGCGGAACGAGCGTTATCGCATTCGAGGTCTTTTTTATCCTTGCCATTCTCCATCCACGAACACGACGATGGGCTGCCGTGGCTGGCGTGGTGTTCCACCTCGCCGTGCTGTTGACCACAGGCATCAACTTCTGGACCCTCCTGGTGTGCTACGCAGTGTTTCTTGACACGATACCCCTTCGGTCCGGGACGTCGGCCGATCGGCGTATCCACGAAGAGAAGAACCCGCCGACACGTGGGACGCGTCGGTTGGGTATGGCGCTTGTTGTGACAGCCGTTATGTCTGGATTTCTGCTGATCGACTCGTGGCCCGTGGCCGTCTATCCAACCTTCGCAGGAATGGCAGAACCACGAGCCTGGACGGTCACGATCGAGGGGATGCGTGCCGACGGGGAATACGTATTAGTCAGGCCGTGGAATTCCGCTGCCATGCGCACCCGATTCGGAAATTCTCGCGTGGGTGGGCTCGTTTCGCAGGTGACCTGGGAGCAGGAGCCTCGGCGCCGAGAGCAGAAGGCGCTGGCACTCGCACGGGTCACATCCGCGGTCGAGCCGGGATTGAAGGGTGTGACTTCAATGGCCATCTACCGGGACCTGGTGGACGTCGATCCGCAGCATTGGGGCGATGCACCCATCCGTCGTGAACGTCTCGCTGTCTGGAGAGCAACCGGTGGCTGATTGGTACATACCGATCGTTGCCCCATTCTTCCCGTCGGTCCGATGGAATTCCGGAGGCTCGGACGTCTGGCTTTCGTTTGACGATGGTCCTCACCGCATAGCGACGCCGGCCGTACTGGACAGCCTTCAACAGGAACGCGTGAGCGCCATGTTCTTCTTGCTCGGGCAGAATGCAGAACTATATCCGGACTTGGTGCGGCGCATCCACGATGACGGCCACGTCGTAGGTAACCACGGGGACGAGCATCGGCCGGTCTGGTTTCGTGCAAGGAAAACGATCATCAGCCGACTTCGGCGGGCGAGCGCTGCCATCGAACAGGCAGGCGGAGGACGTCCGGTGACATTCCGGCCGCCCTACGGCAGGCTGGACCCTTCGACGCCGGTTGCGGCGCGGGGCGCCGGCCTCACGACGACGATGTTCTCCGTCAACTCCTGGGACTTTTCCGGTGGCGACGTTGCGTCGATCGTGGATCGGGTCCTTCGGCGAACGCGACCCGGCGACATCATTCTGTTGCACGACAACGACCGCACGTCGACATTTGCGGGACAGCTTGTGACCGACCTCATTCGTCGAGGCCGTAATGCTGGATTGACCTTCGGAAAGCCGATCGCATGATTGAATACGTATTGTGGCTGGTTGGCAGCGCGTATCTCGTGTTTATTGGGGCCCTCATCGTCGGTCTGTTTCGCTCTTCCGCCGCAGACCGCTCGGACCGGACGTTGAGGCCGTTCGTCACCGTGCTCATCCCCGCGCGAGATGAGGAAGGGACGATCCGGGCGTGCCTCGAATCTGTGCGCGATCAGACCTATCCGCGCGATCGGTATGAGGTGATCCTGATCGACGACCATTCGAGCGACGGCACGGCCGGTATCGCGCGAGAGATGGCGCCGAGCTTCCCGCACCTGCGGATCATCGTGCCGCAGGAGAGCTCCCACCTCACGGGTCGCTCGAACGCCCTTGCCCAGGGGATCGACGTGGCGAAAGGCGATCTCTTTTTGATGACGGACGCCGACTGCGTTGTACCATCAACGTGGGTCGAAGGGACGACAAGCCGATTCACAGAAGGGGTCGGCGTTGTCGGAGGGCTGACGGTGCAACGCTCGTCGGGTTGGCTGGAGGGGATGCAGAGTCTTGACTGGTCGTTCCTGTTAGGGATCGCCGCCTCGACTGTTGGACTACGGCTTCCGCTGAGTATCATTGGCAACAATTTTTCAATCCACCGACAGGCGTATGATGCTGTGGGCGGATTTCGGTCGATCAAGAACAGTGTCACCGAGGATTTCCAGCTGTTCAAAGCCGTCGTCAACACGGGCAGCTGGGAGTATCGGTTCATGGTCGATCCCGCCACGACGAACGTCACGCGTCCATGCCCGACGATCAAGGACGTTATCGAGCAGAAGCACCGGTGGGGGCGTGGCGGCCTGGACCTCAACTGGCTCGGGTACACGCTTGTCGTGGTGGCCTTCTTGATGCATGCTAGCCTAGTCGTGGCCGCGGTCACCAATGGCGAAGCGTTCTGGTTGTGGTGGGGACTCAAAATCTGGGGCGACCTGACGTTTGTGGGACTTGTGCTGGGCCGCATCGGGAGATTGGCGGACCTGCGCTTCGTCCCGTGGTTCGAGATCTACTACGCCCTCTATGTTCTTCTCATGCCCGTCCGGGTCCTGTTCGTGCGCGATGTCGTGTGGAAAGGCCGGGCGTACCAGACCAATCAAGCAGATGGCACGGCGGCGATCACCCGACCGGCCGAAGGAGATCGACCATGAAGCATCTGTTCATGTTGCTGATGATCCCGGGAATACTCTCAGCCCAGTTCACGGTGTCGGGAGGTATTGTGGTGGGGGCGCCCCAAGGCGACTTTGCTGCGAAAGTCGGCAGGAATGGGTATGGGGGTGAGATCTACGGAGGGTATGCCCCGGCCGCCTCGCCGTTCTCGGTCGGCTTGTCGCTGCGGATCATGAACTATGGCTACGACTCCCGGCGCGTACCGTTCAGCACGACGACCCCGGGCGTGTTCGTCACGCTGACAACGACGAACAACTTCCTCATGTTCGATCTAGAAGGCCGCCTCCAGCCGAACGCAGGCTGGGTCCGGCCGTATCTTGCCGGAATGCTTGGGTTCAATCTCCTGTCCACATCGACGACGATCAAGAACGAGTCGACCAACGAAGACATTGCGAGTTCGTCGAACGAGAACGATGGCGCGTTCAATTATGGTGCGGGGGCGGGTGTTGACATTCTGCTCTGGACGGCGGAGCCGGAAGAGCGTGAGCCGGGAGACGTCGGGCAGGTCCTGCTCCACATCGGCGTCGCCTCGGTGTATGGCGGCCGTGCGAAATACCTGAAAGAAGGGTCGATCGTTGATCTGGGTGGAGGCCGCGTGCAGTATGACGTGCAGGAATCGAATACAGACCTCATGCTGTATCAACTCGGTGTGACGCTGACGTTCTAGCTGCGTCGTTGCTGTTGCCGAGACGGAGTGGTATTTTTGTGCAGGGAGAGCTGGCCGAATGGGCC
>CAYYOV010000003.1:50531-137810 GCA_964473365.1 uncultured Ignavibacteriaceae bacterium | reverse complement strand
GAACGGCGGGATCGATCCCTGAGAACCGGGGATCGACTATTGCACTAATTGTGTCATTGGAGAGCTGGCAGAATGGCTATTGCACCGGTCTTGAAAACCGGCGCCCGCAAGGGCTTGGGGGTTCGAGTCCCTCGCTCTCCGCTTGAGGACGCATCCTGAGTGCCGTTCGAAGGTGTGATCATTTGCCGCAGAGATTATCAGCGAACGCCCACCAAGGTTCAGGTGGGCGTTCTGTGTTTGTGTCCCCTCGTCGAATCCGATGAGCATCGCCACGCCCTACTGCTCCAGCCAGAAGCGACGAATTCCGAAGTTGACAGCCAGCGAGGCACTCCCATGGCACACCTGGGCGACTATTCAGTGCCACTGCGATGGAGTGCCGCGCGTCCTTGCATCCATCCCTACATATCCTTTATTGTATAGATGGTGATCCACGGACATCGAGGACCAGCAATGAGGGCTCCTACTATCGCGATCCGCAAGGAAACGAAGGATCGGACACAGCAACGGGCACCGCTCGCGCCCGCACACGTTGCCGCGCTCGTCGCAGAGCATGGGATCAAAACCCTCGTTGAGCCGTGGGAGCAGCGCGTCTTCGCCGATGAAGAATATGCGCAGGCAGGAGCAACGCTCACGGAAAACCTCGAACCCGCGAAGGCCATCTTTGGAGTGAAGGAAGTCGCGCCGGAATTCCTGCTCCCCGGGCGGGCCTTCGCCTTCTTTTCGCATGTCGTTAAGGCGCAACCGTATAACATGCCTATGCTTTGCGCGATCCTCGAGCGGGAGATCACTTTGATCGACTACGAGCTGATCGCTGACGATGCCGGACGGCGCACGGTGTTCTTCGGCGACTATGCGGGATATGCGGGGATGATCGATTCCCTGTGGGCCTTCGGCCAGCGTCTGGACCGGCTCGGCGTACGTCATCCTTTTTCATCGGTGCGGTATGCCACTCACTATCGGCGACTGAGTGAGGCGCGCGCCGACGTACGCGTGGCTGGAGCATCGATCGCAGCTCACGGCCTTGACCCGTCACTGGTACCGCTCATCTGCGGATTTACGGGCTACGGGAATGTTTCGCGGGCCGCGCAAAGCGTGTTTGAGGAATTGCCCGTGATCGATCTCGATCCGGAAGAGCTTCCCGCCTTCATGGGGCGAGGCTCATTTTCGGCAACGTCCGTGTATCGCGTCGTGTTCAGCAAACCTCATTTGTACCGTTCGATGGATGGGAGCACTTTCGCGCTTGAGACGTTCAATCGCGATCCAGGTTCTTTCACGTCGCGGCTGCACGAGTTCCTCCCGCATCTATCGATGCTGATCAACGGGATCTATTGGGAACCGCGCTTTCCGAGGATTGTGTCTCGTCAGATGCTTCTGGATGTAGGGGAACGGCGTCGGTTGAAGGTGATCGGAGATATCACGTGTGACATCGACGGGTCGATCGAAGCGACGGTCAAAGAGACGAATGCCGAGAATCCAATCTATGTCTATGACCCCCGCACTGGTACTATCCAGGACGGCGCAGAGGGTGAGGGAGTGGTGGTGCTGGCCGTCGACAAACTGCCGACGGAATTGCCGTGGGAAGCTTCGCAGTCCTTTGGTTCAGCGCTCCTCCCCATGGTTCCAGAGATCGCCCGCATGGACATATCGCGTCCCTACGAGACGCTCAACCTCTCGCCGTCGCTCCTTCGGGCGGTCATCACCCACCGCGGAAAATTGACACCGCCGTTCGCGTATCTTGAACCCCATTTGCAGGCTGAGGCCACGGCCGGACTCCGCGGGCCTGCCGGAAGAAAATCATGAGACAGATCACGATCCTCGGTGCCGGACAGAGTGCCGGCTATCTGATCGACCAACTGTTGAAGGAATCTCAGGAGCAGGACTGGTTCGTCACGGTCTGTGACCGGCATGTCGATGCGGCTGAACGGGCCATCGGCGGCCACGAACGTGGCCAGGCAGTGGCGTTCGACGTCAACGACGCGACTGCCCGATCGGCGATGGTCGGTCGTTCGGACGTTGTGGTGAACCTGCTCACGCGGCCATATCAACATCTTGTGGCTCTCGAATGCCTCCAAGCCGCGAAGCATATGATCACTGCCTCGTTCGAAGAGCCCCGTGTCCGGGAAATGGATGCCGACGCGATCCGGCGGAACATCCTGATCCTGAACGAGATGGGCTTGGACCCGGGCATCGACCACATGATCGCGATGTCCGCGATCGAACGAGTTCGCGAGGAGGGGGGGATCATCACGGCCTTCCGATCGTATGGCAGTGGGCTTCCGGCGCCCGAGGTCGAGACGAATCCTCTGCGGTACGCCATCACGTGGAATCCCCGGAATGTCATCATGGCCGGCGAAGACGGCGCGATCTACAAGGAATCAGGCTCGATCAAGGTTCTCCCGTTTCATCAGATCTTTCAGCGCACATGGTCGGTCGATATCGATGGACTGGGGTCGTTCGAGGCTTATCCCAATCGTGATTCGTTGGAGTACGTGCAGACGCTCGGGCTCAAAAAGGCCCACACGATCATCCATGGAACGCTGCGATATCCCGGGTGGGCCGAGACATGGCAGCAGATCGTTTTCCTCGGCTTGAACAACGAAGTGCTTCGGATACCCGGCTTGGGCTCCATGACGTACCGACAGTTCACGGAGATGTTTCTTCCGCCGGCGACGTCCGGCGGGACGATCGAACAACAGGTGGCCAACCATTTGGGGATCAGTCCGACTGGTCGCATCATGCAGAACCTGAAGTGGCTGGGGCTGTTCTCGCGGGATCGGATCGTCGGTGAACCGGAGACGGCGGCAGCGGTGATGCTGGACCTGATCCGAACGAAGCTGCGTTTGCCGGACAAGGGAAGGGACTTCGTGATCCTCTACCACGATCTGGAAGTGGAATACCCCAAGCAGAAGGGGCGAAAGGTGCGCATCATCGAAAAGATGGTAGAATACGGCGACCCGAAAGGCTTCACGGCCATCGCCAGGACTGTTGGCATGCCGCTGGCGGCCAGCGTCAAATTGCTACTTAACGGACGGCTTGCAGTCACTGGCTGTCGCATCCCGACGCACCCAGCCATCTACAAGCCCGTACTTGAAGAACTGTTTCGCCAGGGACTCGTGATTGGCGAAACGATTACGGATATCGCGTCCTGACGCCGTCCATGGGCCGATCGAGCGCCCGCGAGCCATAGCACGGACGTATCGATCGTCAATATCTTCATCAGTTCTGCGTCAAACCGCACTACCCTGCCGAACAGCGTTCATCGCAAATCTGCAACACCTCTTCGCAACTCTCCTAATCGTCTCACCCCATTCTTGCCAATGCAGCGACGGAACCGGTGGAAATGGTCGATTCCATCGGACGCAGGGCAACGCTGGTCGGTACCATTCTTGCATGATTCTTCTTGCTGTGCGGCCTCATTCCGAGCAATGCGAAAACGGATCGAGGCAAGGCAACACACCATGGCAGAGCCCGAATACGTCTGCTGCGATTGCGACAAGATCTTCCCGTTCACCGCAGCCATCCTTGTCCCTCACGTCGAAGAACTCCGTTGTCCGTTGTGCAATTCAAACGAGGTCGAGCGACTCCCTGAATCGGTTGTCCAGGCGCTCGAAGAGCTGCACGCCATCGACGCTGAGCATCACGAGCTGTAGGTACGAGCGGCGAAGAGATTGACGCGGTCATCCGAGGGCGCCGCCGCTCGGCAGCCCGGGAGCCGAGGTGTATCCTGTCACCACCAACGACCAACCCGACCATGAATCCGCTCTCGAACCTGCTTCGGTACCTGCAATCCAATGCCGTTCCGTTCGTGGTGGACGGCATTCCGAGCATACCGTCAAGCGTGGAACCTCGAGAGTTGTCTGCGCTGGCCGACGTTCGACGGGTCCGCGTGGTGCCGGTCCAGTTGGACCGTCAGGTCTGGCTTGCGATCGTCGATGAAACGCGCCAGCTGCGGCCTGACCTCGTTCGCCGCACCTTCGGCGGAAGAACGGTGACCGGCGTGCATGAGGAGGATCTGTCGCTCCTGTTCCCGGGTTGCGCACCAGGCGCCATTCCACCGCTGGGCAATCTGTTCGGCGTGCCCGTCATGTTCGACGAGGCGTTGTCGGATGCACCGGCTGTGAGTTTCGCCGCGTTTGCACCGGAGGTCTGTGTTGTGATGCGAACGCCAGATCTGAGGGACCTCGCCAGACCGGTGGTCGCAGACGTTGCTTCACCCGTCCGGGTCTCTGCGCCGACAGCGTAGCGATCGGGCGTCTCTTCGCTCATCGTCACTCCATCCTTGACGGAAGGCGGCGAACGCCTTCGTCGTGTCTCCGCGTGCGGATCGATCCGACAACTTCTCCGACACGCAAGGAAGCTGACCCATGACCCCCCTCCCGGCGTCCAAGACCGATCACCCCAGCGGTGATAATCGGTTCAAACTGCTCGACCGTACTATCGCCCGATTCCAGTCGCGGGGCGATGCCCTCATCGAGGTGCTCCATTCGGCTCAGAGCATCTTCGGCTACCTGGAAAATGACCTCATGGTCTACATTGCCGGGGCGCTCAAGCTACCGTTGAGCCGGGTGTACGGCGTCGCAACGTTCTATCACTTCTTCACGCTGAAGCCGAAAGGCCGTCACGCATTCGTCCTATGCATGGGGACTGCATGCTACGTGAAGGGAGCCGAGGCGATCCAGGATGCGGTGGCCGCCAAATGCGGCGTTCGCTTTGGCGAGACCACGCCCGACGGCTCCGTCTCACTGGTCTCTGCCCGTTGCATCGGCTCCTGCGGGTTGGCACCCGTCGCCGTTCTGGATGACGTCGTTGCCGGCAAGCTCGGTGTGGAGGGAGCGGTGGAGCGGGTGGACCAGTGGATCGGAGAACCTGCACAGGTGTCGTCATGACCATCGAAGAGCTCGAAGAACGCGCTGCCGCCGAACAAAAGCGGCAAGCCGAGTACAAAAAGCGGGTGCTCACGTGTACGGCCGCGGGCTGCGTGTCCTGCGGCGCCGGCGTTGCGGTCGAGCACTTCCGGGCACAAGTGAAGGAGAGGAACCTCGGCAAGGATGTCGAGGTGGTCGAGACCGGGTGTATGGGACTTTGCGGTTCCGGTCCGCTCGTTCGTGTCGCGCCGGAAGGCACGTTGTACGCAAACGTCGATCGTGCCGCAGCAAAGAACATCTTCGATTCGCACGTCGTCGGCGGGAAGCCGGTCGCCGGCCAGGCGGTGGATCCGGCGATGCCCTTCTTCGCAAGACAAGTGAAGGTGGTGCTGGAGAACTGCGGCCAGATCGACGCGGAGAAGATCGAGGCAGCGATCGCCGCGGGCGGCTATGAGGCGCTGGCGCGTGCGCTGACCGAGATGAAGCCTGACGAGGTGATCGACGAGGTCCGCAAGGCCGGTTTGCGCGGCCGGGGAGGGGCTGGATACCCGACAGGGCTGAAGTGGTCCATCGTCCGGAAGGCGCAGGGCGATCAGAAATACGTCGTCTGCAATGCCGACGAGGGCGACCCCGGCGCGTTCATGGATCGGAGCGTGCTTGAAGGTGATCCGCACCGCGTGCTCGAAGGCATGGCGATCGCGGGATATGCGACCGGCGCATCGCAGGGCTACATCTACATCCGTGCGGAATATCCGTTGGCGATCGAGCGGCTCAAGACTGCCATCAAACAGGCGGAGCGGCTCGGCCTGCTGGGCAACCGCATCATGGAATCGGCATTCAGCTTCCGCATCGACCTCCGGATAGGAGCGGGCGCGTTCGTGTGCGGCGAGGAAACAGCCCTGATGCGCTCCATCCAGGGTCGCCGCGGACGTCCGCGACCCAGGCCGCCGTATCCCTCCGAGAAGGGATTGTGGGGAATGCCGACGCTGATCAACAACGTCGAGACATACGCGAACATCGCGCCGATCATCCGGAACGGAAGCGCGTGGTTCGCCTCGATGGGGACGCCGAAGAGCCCCGGTACCAAAGTCTTCGCTCTCGCCGGCAAGATCCGAAACACCGGGCTTATTGAGGTCCCGATGGGTATTCCGCTCCGCGAGATCATCGACCAGATCGGTGGAGGAACGCCGGAGGGGACGACCTTCAAGGCTGCTCAAACGGGAGGGCCATCCGGAGGGTGCATTCCGTCGGATCACCTCGATCTTCCGGTCGACTATGAGTCGCTCCAATCGGTCGGCTCGATCATGGGGAGCGGCGGCATGATCGTGATGGACTCGACCTCGAACATGGTCGATGTCGCGAAGTTCTTCATGGATTTCAGCGTCGATGAATCATGCGGGAAATGCGTGCCGTGCCGGACGGGAACGAAACAGATCGCGCTGCTCCTCGAGAAGATCCGTGCGCGAAAAGCGACGCCGGAGGATCTGGCGCTGCTCGAAGAACTCTGTGTCATGGTCAAAGAGACAAGCCTGTGCGGCCTTGGCCAGTCGGCTCCAAATCCAGTGCTCTCTACGCTTCGCTTTTTCCGGAAGGAATACACTGATCTCCTGGTCCCAACGCTCGTGTTTGAGCCCGCGGAATCCGTCTAAACCGAGATCGATCAGGGAATGATCGAGGCAAGTCATTCCGGTCGGTGAGAGTCCCATGGTCCACTGACCACACCGTGGTGCGAAGGACACGTCAAGCCCTTTCTTATGAAGGCTTCATATGCCAGTCATCACCTTTACCATCAACGGCGAGCCAGTCAGCGGACAGCAAGAGGAGAGTGTCCTCGAGATCGCCCGCCAGCACGGCATCCACATCCCGACGCTTTGCCACCTCGACGGCCTGTCCGACGTCGGCGCGTGCCGCCTGTGCCTCGTTGAGATCGAAGGAACGCCGAAGCTCTTTCCGGCCTGTTCGACGCATCCGTCGGAGAATATGATCGTCCATACCGACACGGAGAAGCTACGCAGGTACCGGCGGACGATCGTCGAACTGCTGGCATCCGAGGGGAACCACCAGTGCGCGGTGTGCGTGGTGAACAACCACTGCGAGCTCCAGAACCTGGCGTATGAAGTGGGGTTGGAGCATGTGCGCGTCCAATACCTCTACCCGAAGAAGGCGCTCGACGCCACGCATCGAGACTACATCATCGACCGGAACCGGTGCGTCCTGTGTACCCGCTGTGTGCGTGTGTGTCATGAGGTGGAGGGGGCACACGTTTGGGATATCGCCAACCGCGGTATCAACTGCGAGATCATCGCCGACATGCATCAGCCGTGGGGATCGTCAGAAAGCTGCACCTCCTGCGGCAAGTGCGTTTTGGTCTGCCCGGTCGGGGCCCTGATCGAGAAAGGGGCAACCGTCGCGGAAATGGAGAAGCAGCGGGCATTCCTGCCGTACATCATGCGGGCCAGGACGAAGCACGAGTGGATCGCGCGCGCGATCGAGGAGGATTGACATGCCATCGAGCACAAAACCTCGCGTTGCGACAGTCTGGCTCGGCGGGTGTTCCGGATGCCATATGTCGTTCCTGGACCTCGACGAGCGTCTCATTGAGCTTGCCGACCGGATGGAGTTGGTGTTCTCGCCCGTGGCCGATATCAAGGAGTTCCCGAGCAACGTGGATGTCACGCTCGTGGAGGGGGCCGTTTCGACTGAAGAGCATCAGCATATGGCGCAGCTGATCCGCAAACGATCGCGTCTGGTCGTGTCGTTCGGCGATTGTGCCACGACCGGCAATGTCACCGCGCTGCGGAATCGGTTCTCGGTCGATGAACTGCTCGATCGTTCGTATCATCAGCTTGCTCCCGGGGGGCCCGCGACCCCATCAGAGGTGATAAGCCCGCTGTTGCCGACCGCCCGGCCGCTGCACGAGATCATCCCGGTCGACGTCTTCCTCCACGGGTGCCCGCCCACCGCGGACCAGATCTGGTTCGCCGTCGACAACCTGTTGCAGGGCAAGGTTCCTGAACTCCCCAACGCGTACTTGCGCTATGGATAAGACGAACGACACCCGGACCATTGTCATCGACCCGGTGACCCGGATCGAGGGGCATGCGAAGATCACGATCCAGCTGGACGAGAACGGGAACGTCTCCGGCGCGCGCTTCCATGTCAACGAATTTCGTGGATTCGAAAAGTTCTGCGAAGGTCGGCTTGTATGGGAGATGCCCGGCCTGACGTCGCGCATCTGCGGCATTTGCCCGGCGAGCCACCTGATCGCATCGGCAAAAGCGGGAGACGCGATCTTGTCCATCCAGATCCCGGAGACCGCCGAGCTTCTGCGGCGCTTGCTGACGCTCGGCCAGTGGATCCAGTCGCATGCGCTCAGCTTCTTTCACTTGTCGTCACCCGATTTTCTGCTGGGATTCGATGCGGACCCGGCGACACGGAATCTCTTCGGATTGCTGGCGAACAACAAAGAGTTCGTCCGCAAAGGGATACGGCTTCGGAAGTTCGGCCAGGAGATCATCGCCATCCTTGGCGGCAGGCGCATTCACAGCCCGTGGGCGGTCGCCGGGGGAGTGCGCGATCCGCTCAGCGACGACGAGCACGCCGGGATCGCGGTGTGGCTGCCCGAGGCGAAGGCGACCGTGCGGGAAGCGATGGATGCGATCAAACGCGTGCATGATTCGTTCCGCCGTGAGATACCGAACTTCGGGAATTTCCGTTCGCTGTATGTTGGCCTCGTCGGTGAGGAAGGGGAACTGGAATACTACGGCGGATCCGTCCGCGTGAAGGATGGCATGGGCAACACGATCGCGCACCGCATCGATCCGTCAGACTATGCGCAATATTTTGAAGAGAAGGCCGAGGATTGGACCTACCTCAAGGTCCCGTACTACAAGGAGATCGGCCATCCAGAAGGGATGTACCGGGTCGGTCCGCTCGCGCGTCTGAACATTTGCGACCGGATCAGTACTCCGCTGGCCGAAGCGGAACGCCGCATCTTCAGAGACCTTGCGGGAGAACAGGACACCGTCAACAATGCGTTCTACTACCACTACGCCCGGACCATCGAGATGCTCTTCGCCGTCGAAGAAGTCGAGCGGTTGCTCGCGCATCCGAAGATTCAGGGGACCCACATCCGGGCGCGAGCGATGATCAACAGCTTGTCCGGTGTGGGGGCATGTGAGGCGCCGCGTGGGACGCTCTTCCATCACTACGAAGTGGATGAGGACGGCGTGCTTACAAAGGTGAACATGCTGATCGCGACGGCGCAGAACAACATGGCCATGAACCGGACGGTCCAGCAGTTGGCCGCGCGCTACCTCGACGGCAAAAAGGTGACGGAGGGTCTGTTGAACCGCATTGAGGCCGGGATCCGCTGTTACGACCCCTGTCTCTCCTGCTCGACCCACGCCGCGGGTCAAATGGCGCTGCACGTGCGATTGGTCGACGGGGAGGGACACGTGCTCGACGAGAGACGCAGGTAATGGCAATGCCGCTTCTGATCGGCATCGGCAACGAACTCCGCGGCGACGATGCGGTTGGACTGATCGCCGTTCGACGCTTCGCGGCGCAGCATCCGGATCTCCGGACCCTGATCGTCCAGCAGCTGACAGCTGATCTGGCGCTTGGGCTTGGTGATCATGATCCAGTCGTGTTCGTTGATGCCGATGAGAGAGCAAAGGAAGCTCGTTGTGCCCCGATCGTTTTGGGCGTTGAGCAACAATTGCCCGACGCGCACGATATGACGCCCGGCCAACTGTTTTCGATAGCTGCGGCGCTTGAGGAACCATTGCCCCGTCGTGCCTTCCTGGTCGGGCTTCCTGCCCGACGGTTCGACCATGGACAAGCGTTAACGGCCCAAGCCGAGCGGGGGGTGGACCAGGGGGTCATGTTGATCGCGAAGCTTCTCGACGCTGCGTTGGTCCCCGTCCGCTAGCCCCGCAGAGCACCTCACACCTTCTCCGTCATTTCCGCTCTGCCCGTTCGTTGCGCGGTCTCACGTTTTTTTGCTATATTGATATCGTGTTGGCATGCAACGAGGGGAAGTGAAACGCAGAATTTCAGCCGGAGAGGTGGCCGAGTGGCTGAAGGCACAGGTTTGCTAAACCTGCATAGGGGGTCAACTCCTATCGAGGGTTCGAATCCCTCCCTCTCCGCCAAGTAAGTCCAGAAGCCGTACCAAGTGAGGCGACCCCGTGTCGCCTTTCTTGTATTCCGTCGAGAAGAACAGCCCCCGCATGTCAGTCCGCGTTCGTTTCGCCCCAAGTCCCACCGGGTACCTCCACGTCGGCGGTCTGCGGACCGCACTCTACAACTATCTCTTCGCCCGCCATCATGGCGGATCGTTCGTACTTCGTATCGAAGACACCGACCAGTCGCGCAAGGTCGAAGGGGCCGTCGAGAACCTCATTCGTACCCTCCATTGGGCTGGACTCGACTACGATGAAGGACCAGAGAAGGGTGGAGCGTTTGGTCCCTACGTGCAGTCCGAGCGTCTTCCGATCTATCGGGAGCACGCGACGCGGCTCGTGGAAAGCGGCAAGGCCTACTATTGCTTCTGCACCTCCGAGCGGCTGGACGAGCTTCGCCAAAAGCAGCAGGCTCTGAAGCTTCCTCCATCGTATGACCGTCATTGTCGCGATCTTCCGAAGGAAGAATCCGCGAAGCGCGTGTCCGACGGTGAAGGACATGTCGTACGTATGAAGGTCCCGATCGGTGGCGAGATGACGTTCGACGACCGCATCCGGGGCAAGGTGACGATCGCCCACAAGGTCATCGACGACCAGGTGCTCCTGAAATCCGACGGATTCCCGACCTACCACCTCGCCGTGGTGGTGGACGATCATCTCATGGGCATCACGCATGTTATTCGCGGAGAAGAGTGGTTACCGAGTACGCCGAAGCACGTTCTACTCTACCAGTACTTCGGCTGGGACCTTCCGGAGTTTGCCCATCTTCCGCTTCTTCTGAATCCCGACCGTTCCAAGTTGAGCAAGCGCCAGGGTGATGTTGCCGTTGAAGACTATCGCGCAAAGGGATATCTGCGCGACGCGATCGTGAACTTTATCGCATTCCTTGGCTGGAACCCTGGCGATGAGCGTGAGCTCTTCACCATGGAAGAGCTCATACGCGACTTCTCGCTCGAGCGGGTGGGCAAGGCGGGTGCGGTCTTCAACGTCGAGAAGCTTCAGTGGCTCAATCAGCAGCACCTACGACGCCAGAGCGCTGCAGAACTCCTTCCGCAGGTCCGTCAGCTCCTCACCGACCGCGGATGGCAGATACCCGACGATGCCACGATCGAGCGGGCCATCAGCCTGATGCGCGAGCGGGTCACGTTCGTGCATGATTTCGTCGAGTTCAGTGACTACCTTTTCCGGGATCCGGAGCAGTTCGACGCTGAAGCACGTGCGAAAAGCTGGCCGGAGGGAGCCGCAGATCGCGTACGGCAGCTTGCGGACAGCCTCGAAGCCGGGTCGACGTTCGATCATCCCTCGATCGAAAGTGCCTTGAAGGGTCTGGCCGAACAGCTGCAGATCAAGCCGGGATTGCTCGTCCATCCCACGCGCTATGCGCTGTCGGGCAAGACGGTCGGTCCAGGTCTGTACGAGATGATGGAGTTTCTCGGCAAAGAGACAGTGCTTCGCAGACTTCGCCACGCCATTGCGACGTTGGGTTGACCATGCCACGCTCAAAGCCCCCGGATGTCATCCGCTTGCGCAACGCCGTCTTCTACGCGTACCACGGCGTGCTCACGGATGAACAGAATCTCGGCGGTAAATTCGAGGTGGACGTCGATCTGTTTGGCGATCTCTCGAGAGGCGCAAAGACCGATCACTTGCGCGACACGGTCGACTACACGCGGGTATACGAGGCGATCCGCGCTGCCGTCATGGGCAAGAAGTATTTCTTGCTGGAGGCGCTCGGCGAGACCATCGCCCGATCGATCCTGAAGGAGTTCACAAAGATCGCTGTCGTCACGGTGCGCGTTCGCAAACCTGGTGCGCCCATCAAAGGCGTCATCGATACGGTCGAGGTGGAAGTTACGAGGCGTAGAAAGAAGTAGAGCGGATCGCTGGCGCCGTCGCACATGGTGGGTGTCACCGTTCCTGAAAGGTCGCGTGACTCGTTGCTTTGTCGGATTGGGTTCGAACACCGGAGATCGCATTGGCTTTCTGCGTGCGGCCGTCGGCGAGATGCGGGCCATGCTTGACCTTGCTGTCCGCTCTGTCTCGGCAGTCTATGAGACCGAACCTGTAGGGAAGAAAGACCAGCGTGATTTCCTCAACGCGGTGATTGAGGTTTGGACGGACCTGCCACCGGCGGTCCTGTTACAGCGGCTGAAACAGATCGAGCACCGGTTGGGCCGGACGGCCACCGAGCGGTGGGGCCCGCGCGAGATCGACCTGGACCTGCTGTTCTACGGCGACCAGATGTTGAGCGGCCCTCCGGCAGACGTCCCGCATCCGGAAGTGTACCGGAGGCGTTTCGTATTGAGACCGCTGGCCGACCTCGCTCCGTTCGTGACCGACCCGCGCACCGGAAAGCGATTCATCGACCTGCTCGAAGCGTGTCCCGGGCAAGATCGCGTTGTCCCCATTCAAGGGAACCTATGACGGACAAGGAATCGAAGCTGCAACTTCCCGCCGAGATCCGGCATATCGCCATCGAGGGCGTCATCGGCGCTGGCAAGACCACGCTGGCCCGGATGCTTTCAGAGCGTCTGGGTGCACGGCTGGTCCTGGAAAAATTCGAGGAAAATCCGTTCCTCCCGAAGTTCTACGAGGATCCGGAGCGCTACGCCTTTCAGACGCAGATCTTCTTCCTTCTCAGCCGTTACCGCCAGCAGCAGGACCTGTTTCAGGCCGACCTGTTCCATTCGCATGTCATTGCCGATTATATCTTCGACAAGGACAAGATCTTTGCCTACCTCACGCTGCAGGACGAGGAGCTGAAGCTCTACGAGAGCCTGCTCGGATCCATCGAAAAGAACATCCCGCAGCCGGACCTCGTCATCTACCTGCAGTCGAGCGTCGACCGCCTGATGAAGAACATTCGCATGCGCGGCCGTGAGATGGAAGAAAGCATGTCGGAGGAGTATATCCGGGAGTTGAACGAGGCATACAACTACTTTTTCTTCCGGTACAAGGCCGCTCCGTTGCTCATCGTCCGGGCCACCGATATCGATTTCGTGAACAAGAAGGTCGATTTTGACGACCTCCTGACGCAGATCCTGCGTCCGAATAAGGCGCCCGTGGAGTATTATAATCCGTCTCCGAGCCGCTGATGCTCCGATTCACGCTGCTTGTCATCCTGCGCTCCATCCTCGCCATTGTTCTCGTCTTTGCGGTCGGCAGGATGTTGCGACGAGCCTGGACCTCATTCCGGGAGGGACTCCGCGGGACGCGACCGGATCAGCCGACGCCTCAAGGACGTCCAAGCCAGCCGAAGATCGAGTATCAGGATGTTCAGGAGGCATCCTTCACGGAAGAATCTGACCGCTCCTGAACTGCCGCAACTTACGTCCCCGCCGCACCGTTTCCCGCCTGACTTCTTGGTATTCTTGAAAAAAACCCCCATATTTTTACGATTGTAACGACTTCGACCGGTACCATGGGACGCATCTATATCGAGGACCTTGGCCAGCATGTCGGGGAAGAGGTTCACCTCCACGGCTGGCTCTACAACAAGCGTTCAAGCGGCAAGATCCGTTTTCTGCTGCTTCGGGACGGCACGGGCATCATCCAGGGCGTGATGGTGAAGGGGCAGGTAGATGAGGCGATGTTCGGCCTCTTCGACGAGTTGACCCAGGAATCGTCGTTCATGATGCAGGGGAAGGTGCGAAAGGACGATCGCGCTCCGGGGGGATTCGAGCTGGATGTCACCGGCTTGAAGATCTATCAGATTGCAAAAGACTACCCGATCACTCCGAAAGAGCACGGGATCGAGTTCCTTGCTGACCGGCGACATCTCTGGCTGCGCTCGGCGCGCCAGCATGCGATCATGCGGGTCCGGCATCGGATCATCAAGGCGATCCGCGACTTCTTCGACGGACGCGGCTTCACGCTCGTCGACAGTCCTATCCTCACTCCCGCCGCTTGCGAGGGGACGAGCACGCTGTTCGAGACCCCGTATTTTGACCTTGGGAACGCGTATCTCACGCAATCCGGCCAGCTCTACGCTGAGGCCGGAGCGATGGCGCTCGGCAAGGTCTACTGCTTCGGTCCCACATTTCGCGCAGAAAAGTCGAAGACCCGCCGTCACCTGACGGAATTCTGGATGGTCGAGCCGGAGGTGGCCTTCAACGACCTCAACGACAACATGGACCTCGCCGAGGATTTTCTCGAGTACGTCGTCCAGTCGGTGCTGAAAGACCGTGCAGCTGAGCTGAAAGTGCTGGAGCGTAACACCGCCAAGCTCGAAACGGTCCGCAAGCCGTTCCCTCGCATCTCGTACGATGAAGCGGTCGAGATCCTGAAGCGAAAGAGTGTCCCCTTCGAATGGGGGAATGATTTCGGCGGGACGGATGAGACGCTCATTTCGGAAGAGTTCGACCGGCCGGTGATGGTCCATCGATATCCCTCGGCCGTCAAAGCATTCTACATGAAGCGCGATCCGCAGAACCCGAAGGTGGCCCTGGCTGTTGACGTGCTGGCACCCGAGGGGTATGGCGAGATCATCGGCGGAAGCCAGCGCGAGGAAGACATCGAACTGCTGCTCCAACGTCTCGACGAGCACAAACTGCCGCGCGAGGCGTTCGAATGGTACCTTGATCTCCGGCGATTCGGGTCCGTGCCGCACGCAGGGTTCGGGCTCGGTATCGAACGCACCGTCTCCTGGATCTGCGGCCTCGAGCATATTCGCGAGACCTCCCCCTTCCCACGGATGATCTACCGTCTGACGCCCTGACGATGCTCTCGATCCGAGATCTCCGGAAAACGTTCAATCGCGTCGTTGCCGTCGACAACATCTCGCTCGACGTGCGGCGAGGCGAACTGTTCGGCCTCCTCGGGCCGAACGGGGCGGGGAAAACGACGACCATCCGGACCGTCCTGGATATTATCAAGCCCGACAGCGGCGTCATCACCTTCGACGGAAAGCCCTTTTCGCGCGAACTCTGGAACCAGATCGGCTACCTCCCCGAAGAACGAGGGCTGTACAAGAAATCGAAGGTCATCAGCGCCATCCTGTATTTCGCGGCGCTGAAAGGCCTGTCGGAGGCCGAAGCGAAACCGCGGGCCGCTCAGTGGCTGGAACGATTTGCGCTGGCGGACGCGGCCCACCGAAAAGTGGAGGAGCTCTCGAAAGGCAATCAGCAAAAAGTTCAGCTCATCGCATCTCTGCTCCACAGTCCGCAACTGCTCATCCTCGACGAACCCTTCTCCGGTCTTGATCCGGTCAATCAGATCCTCCTCAAAGACATCCTGCAGGAACTCCGCCAGCAGAACATCGCGATCATCTTTTCCACGCACCAGATGGAGCAGGTCGAGAAACTTTGCGACGAGATCGTGCTCATCAACAAGGGTCGTGCGGTCGTGCAGGGGAGGATCCGCGACGTGAAGAAGGCCCACGGATCGAACACCGTTCACCTCGAATTCGAAGGTGATGGCTCGTTCCTGCGGAACATCGATCATGTGAAACGAGCGGAGGTCTATCCCAACGAGGCCGAGATTGAGCTGTCCGACCCGTCCCAGAGCCAGACCATTCTGCAGGCAGCAACGTCCCGCTTGCGCGTGAAGCGGTTCGAAGTGCTGGAGCCGTCGCTCGAATCGATCTTTGTGAGCGCGGTGGGCGGGCGAGAAACCCTCGAGAAGGCTGCGGCTCAAAAGATCGAAGCAGCCGCGCCCCGGAGGGCCGTGTCCGGCGACAAGGAAGTCCGCAAGGCGCTTCTGGGTATGCTTGGCGCGGCCGCGTTCACGGTGTTCTTCATCGGCAAGGGTGCGATCGATGGCCAGTTGGAGCCTTCGATGGTCGCGTTGTGGGCAGCTGTCTTTGCATTCACCGGGTTCCGCTACGTCCAGGCGCGCCGCAAGGCCCAGAAGAATGCCGAGGGAGGCACGCCATGAGCAAGATGTTCACGGTCGCGAAATGGGAATTCCTCGAGAAGATCAAATCTAAGGCCTTTCTCATCTCGCTGATCCTCATGCCGATCATCGTCGTGGGGATGGGGGTGTTGCCAGGACTGCTGGCGACGAAGGAGGACGATCGCACGCTCACGATCGGCGTCATCGACGGGACCGGATCGCTGGCGATCCCGCTGTCGAAGCGCGTCGAAGAGAAATACAAGAAGGATGATGGCAGCCCGCAGTACATCGTGCGGAACCTGGGGACCGACGGTGGGATGAACGTTCGCAGGGAAGAGGCGGTGCGCTTGCTGGCCGACGAGCAATTGGAAGGGTTCCTCGTCATCCCGAAAAGTGTCATGGATAGCGGAAATGTCGTCTACCGGGCGCGGAATATCGGGAACTTCCGCATCCAGGAACGGTTTTCGCGCACGCTCGAAGAGATCATCACCGAACAGCGGATGGCCGCCGAGGGGCTGGACGTCCGACGTATCCGGACGCTGATGGCAGACGTGAATGTTCGGTCGATCAAGGTAAGCGAGCAGGGGGATGAGTCGGAGACAGGCTTCCTTCAGACATTCTTCACGTCATACATCGCCCTGATGATGTTGATGTTCATGGTGATGACGTCGGGCCAGTTGCTGATCAGAAGCGTCGTCGAAGAGAAGCAGAATCGAGTGATCGAAGTGCTCCTGTCGTCGTGCTCATCGCGCGATCTGATGGCGGGAAAGATCCTCGGGCTCAGCGGCCTCGGGTTGGTGCAGCTTGGCGTGTGGGGACTGGGAGTCGTGGCCGTCATGCTGAAGACGCAGCAACTCGTGCTCGCGCCCGAGGTCATGTTGCTCACGCTGGCATACTTCCTCCTCGGATATTTCTTGTATGCCGGCATCTTCGTTGCCGCCGGCGCTCCTGTGACAACGGAGCAAGAAGCTCAGCAGATCACGAGCTACGTCAGCCTCATGCTTGTCTTCCCGATCGTGCTGGCCATGCCCGCGATGCAGAATCCCGACGCGACGTATATCCGGGTGCTGTCATTCATCCCGCTGCTGACGCCGGCATTCATGGTCCTGCGGATGCCGATCCAGATGCCGCCGACCTGGGAGATCCTCACGACGTTGGGACTCCTGGCGGCGTCGGCCGTCGGTATGATGTGGATGGCCGGCAAGATTTTCCGCATCGCGATACTCGTGTACGGCAAGCGTCCGTCATTCCGCCAGTTGTGGGTCTGGGCGCGGGACTCTTGAAGCAGCGGAGGGCACTGATCGTCGGTCTCGGACCGGCTGAAGGTCGTCTTTTTAAAGGAAATCACCTGTGACACTCGAACAATTGCTCTTCTACACGCTTGGGACCGTGGCGATCGGTTCCGGCATCCTCGTCGTGACCAGACGAAATCCGGTCATGTCGGCCCTGTCGCTCGTCCTCAATTTCTTCTGTCTTGCCGGACTCTACCTGACGCTCAATGCGCAGTTCATCGCCGTCGTCCAGATCATCGTGTACGCCGGGGCGATCATGGTGCTCTTCCTGTTCGTCATCATGCTCCTGAACCTTCGCGATGACCGGATCCTTCCGGACGGGTTGAGCATTCGAAAGATCATCGGCGGCGGGGTGGCGTTCGGGCTGCTGCTGCAAGTGCTGTACATCCTCATGAACGCTTCCGATGGATTCCCCCAGAAGGACGTCGCGTTGGCAGTCTCGACGGGTACCGTCGAGGTGATCGGCGTCCAGCTGTTCACGACATTCTTGTTCCCGTTCGAGATCACGTCACTCCTGCTCACGGCCGCGATCGTCGGCGCCGTGCTCCTCGCCAAGAAGAAATTGGACTGACCCCGATGGTCCCACTGAACCACTACCTCATGCTCAGCGCCGTGATGTTCATCACCGGCGCGGTCGGCGTGCTGACGCGCCGGAATGCCATCATCGTCTTCATGTCGATCGAGCTCATGCTGAACTCGGCCAACCTCACGCTCGTCGCCTTCTCAAGCTTCCTCGGCAACGTCACCGGTCAGATGCTCGTGTTCTTTGTCATGACCGTGGCTGCTGCAGAGGCCGCCGTCGGTCTGGCGATCATCATCGCCCTGTATCGCCGGAAGCAGACGGTGAACATCGACGAGATCAACCTCCTGAAATGGTAACTGACCGACGCTGACGCCATGATCCCGTACGCACCCTTCATCGTCCTGTTCCCCCTGCTGGGATTCCTGCTCATCGGCCTGGCAGGGTGGAAGTACCGTTCCGAACGCCTGATCGGCATCGTGGGAAGCGGAGTTGTCGGTCTCTCCTTCGCCCTGGCCGTTGGCGTCATCTTCGAAATGGCTGCGCTTCCGGTGTCCGCCCGCAGCTGGTCGGTCACGCTCTTTCCCTGGATCGACGCGTTCACCGGCACGGCGGGATCCTTCGGGGTCTCCGTCGGATACCAGTTCGACCAGCTTTCGATCCTGATGACCTTGATCGTCACGGGCGTGGGCTTTCTGATCCACGTCTACTCGATCGGCTACATGCACGGAGACAAGGGGTACTGGCGGTTCTTCGCCTACCTGAACCTCTTCATTTTCATGATGCTGAACCTGGTCCTCGCGAACAATTTTCTCCTCATGTTCCTCGGATGGGAAGGGGTGGGCCTTTGCTCGTATCTCCTCATCGGATTCTGGTATGAGAAGACCTTCACGGGCGACGCGGCGAAGAAGGCCTTCATCGTCAATCGGATCGGCGATTTTGGTTTTCTGCTCGGTATGCTGCTGATCTTCAAGACATTCGGGAGCCTGGAGTTCTCGGCCGTCATGAGCGGCGCGAGCGTCATGACGGCCGGTTCCGCTGCCGCCTTCTGGATCGCGCTGTTGCTGTTCGTCGGCGCGACCGGCAAGTCGGCGCAGATCCCGCTGTTCGTCTGGCTGCCCGATGCCATGGCAGGTCCGACGCCCGTGAGCGCGCTCATCCACGCCGCGACGATGGTCACCGCCGGCGTCTACATGGTCGCCCGCTGCGCGCCGATCTATGCCCTGGCGCCGGACGCTCTTCTCATCGTTGCCGTCGTCGGAGCCGTGACGGCGGTGTTTGCGGCGACGATCGGGCTCGTCCAGAATGACATCAAGAAGGTCCTCGCCTACTCGACGGTCAGCCAGCTTGGCTACATGTTCCTGGCGATGGGAGTCGCGGCGTTCAGCGCCGGTATCTTCCATGTCATGACGCATGCCTTCTTCAAGGCGCTGCTCTTCCTCGGCTCGGGTGCTGTCATCCACGGCATGCACGACGAGCAGGATATCCAGAAGATGGGGGGCCTTCGAAAATACATGCCCGTCACGTGGGCCACGTTCTTGATCGGGGCCATCGCCATCGCCGGCATCCCGCCGTTCGCAGGCTTCTTCTCGAAGGACGAGATCCTCTGGTACGCGTATTCGAGCGACCTTGGCTCGCCCGTTCTTTGGGTCCTCGGTGCTCTGGGTGCGTTGATGACGGCATTCTACATGTTCCGTCTCGTCTTCCTCACTTTCTACGGCAAGGAACGGTTCGACCACCATCATCATCATCCGCACGAGGCTCCCAAGACTATGACGGTGCCGCTGATGGTTCTCGCGGCACTGTCGGTCGTCGGCGGGTTCCTCGGCGTGCCGGCCGCTCTCGGCGGTGGCAATGTCATCGAGCACTGGCTGGCTCCGATCTTCGCGCCCGCACAGCGCACGCTCATGCTGTCGTCGCACGGGTCGCACACGGCGGAATACATTCTCATGACCGTTTCCGTGCTCGTTGCGGTAAGCGGCATCTATCTGGCACGTCGGTGGTATCTCCAGCACCCGGAGGTGCCGAATGCGATCGCGGCGAGATTCTCCGGATTGTATCGGGTGCTGTGGAACAAGTACTATGTCGATGAGGCATACGACGCGGCCGTGGTTCGGCCGATCCAGGTCTCTTCGGACAAGTTCTTGTGGAAGTTCTTCGACACGATGGTCATCGACGGCGCCGTCAACGGTTCTGGATGGCTGGCGCAAACGGCCTCGCAGTGGTTGCGTAAGGTGCAGACCGGCGTGGCGCAGTCGTACGCCATGATCCTCGTCGGCGGGATCCTCTTCGTCCTTTCGGCGCTCCTTTTCTTCTGACAACGACCTTTGGCCTGAGTCATGTTCTCCTCCTTGTTGAGTCTGACCATCTTCCTTCCGCTCGCCGGGATCGTGCTCCTGGCGTTCATGAAGAATGAACACCAACGTGCGGCCCGGATGACCGGTCTCGTGGCTTCGTTGGCGACCTTCGGCGTCTCGCTCGGGCTCTGGTCTGGGTTTGACATCGCTGACCCGGCCTTCCAATTTGTCGAGAGCGTCCCTTGGATCCCGTCGCTGAACGTCAGCTACCACGTGGGCATCGACGGCATGGCACTCGTGCTCATTATGCTGACGACATTCCTGACGCCCATCGCGCTGATTGGTACTTGGCGGTCGATCCATCACCGGCTCCGAGACTACACCATGATGGTGCTCGCGTTGGAGGTGGGGATGGTCGGCGTCTTTGCCGCGCTGGACACGTTCCTGTTCTACGTGTTCTGGGAAGCGATGCTCATTCCAATGGTCTTCATCATCGGATTGTGGGGCGGGCAGGACCGGGTCTATGCGGCAGTCAAGTTCTTCCTGTATACGCTCTTCGGATCGCTCCTGATGCTCGTGGCCATTCTTGCGCTCGGCTTCTATGCATCGCAGCAGCCCGGAGGGCAGTTCACGACCGACCTCACGGTGCTCATGAACGTCGGGCCACGACTGTCGGGTGGAATCCAGCTGTGGCTCTTCCTCGCCTTCGCGCTCAGCTTTGCCATCAAGGTGCCGCTCTTCCCGCTGCACACGTGGTTGCCCGATGCGCACGTGCAGGCCCCGACCGCGGGCAGCGTCCTGCTGGCCGGCGTGCTCCTGAAAATGGGGACCTACGGGTTCATCCGATTCTGCCTGCCGCTCTTCCCGAACGCCTCGCTTGCTGCGATGCCATACATCGCAGTGCTGGCGGTCGTCGGGATCGTGTACGGCGCGCTGGTGGCCATGGTCCAGACCGACATAAAAAAGCTGGTCGCCTACTCTTCCGTGTCGCACCTGGGATTCGTCATGCTCGGGATCTTCTCGATGACCGAAGAGGGGATGCAGGGGGCGATCATTCAGATGGTCAACCACGGCCTCTCCACCGGCGCGCTCTTCCTCCTTGTCGGGTTCGTCTACGACCGGACGCATAGCCGTGCGATCGCCGACTACGGCGGATTGGCAAAGGTGATGCCGGTCTATGCCATTGCGATGCTGTTCATGTCGCTGTCATCGATCGGCCTGCCGGGATTGAACGGGTTCGTCGGAGAGTTCCTGATCATGATGGGGGCGTTCCGGTCGGTCGCGCTCGGAACGGTCGCGTACACGGTCGTGGCGGCAAGTGGCGTCATCCTTTCCGCCGTCTATATGCTTTGGATGTATCAGCGGGTCTTTCTTGGGCCGATGCGGGAAGGGGGGAAGTACCATGGCGAGTTCGTGCTCGATCTGGACCGTCGTGAGATCGGGTCGCTCATCCCGCTTGTGGTGTTCATCGTGTGGATCGGGGTCTTCCCCGGGACGTTCCTGAACATCTCGGCTCCGACAGCAAAGAGCGTCGTGACGAAGATTGATAAAGCTCGCCGTGGTGAGGCACCCAACGTGGCCGCCGCGCCGACGGCGGTGACTAACCCAATCCCGGTGGGCCGCTGATGGTGCTGAGACACCGCCGGCGGGTCCTGCTGGCGTGGTACGCAGGACTGTCCGTGGTTGTGTTGGCCCTGGCCAACGCCTTCCCCGAGGTTTGGGATGGCGTTCACACGGTGGATGTGACGCCATGGTTGACGATCCCGTTCGCGATACTTCTTGTGTCGATCGCTGCGGCGCCGTTCGTCAACCGGCATTGGTGGGAATCGCACTACGCGGCAGTTGCTGTGGCGCTGGGGATGATCGTTGCCGCTGTCTACATCGTATTCTATGGAGCAGGGCTTCGGGTCGTCCACACATTCGCAGAATATGTCAGTTTCATTTCGCTGATCGGGTCGCTGTTCGTCGTCGCGGGTGGAATCCACATTGGCGTACGCGGACGGGCGACCCCCGAAGAAAACGTCGTTGTGTTGGCCGTCGCATCCGTGCTTGCAAACGTCCTTGGAACGACGGGTGCATCGATGATCTTCATCCGGCCGTTCATCCGGATGAACCGGTCGCGTTTCCAGCCGTTCCATGGCGTGTTCTTCATTTTCCTGGTGAGCAACATTGGCGGAGCGCTGACGCCCATCGGGGATCCGCCTTTGTTCCTCGGGTATCTGAAGGGTATTCCGTTCCTGTGGGTGGCCGAGCGTGTGGGGCTCATGTGGGTGCTCACGATGGGGCTGGTGCTCGCGATCTTCTACGTGATCGACCGAAGGTCGTTCCGTCACCTGCCTCACCGGTCGCAGGAAGCGGCCCATGCCCCGGATGAGACGCGGATCTCGGGCGTGCACAATGTGCTGTTTCTGTTCGTCATTGTCGCCGCCGTCTTCATCGAGGATCCAGCTCCACGGATGCTGCGGGAAGTTGTGATGTGGGGAGCGGCGCTGGCGTCGCTCATCACGACGCGTGGCGATGTCTACCATCACAACGATTTCACGTTCGCTCCTGTTCGTGAGGTGGCATTCCTGTTTGTCGGCATTTTCTTGACCATGATCCCCGCGCTTGATTGGCTGTCGGCCCACGCGTCTCGGGTGGGCCTCACGACGCCGGGTGAGTTCTTCTGGGCGACAGGGGCCTTGTCGAGCGTGCTCGACAACGCGCCGACGTACCTGAATTTTCTAAGCACGGCGTTCGGCTTGCATGCGGCGACACTCGACGATGCGACGCATATGCTGGCCATGCTGGGAAGTGCCACGCCCGAAGCGCTCGGGCTGGCGAATCCGCTCCCCGGAGCGCTGCTGGCCATCTCCGCCGGGTCGTCGCACTTCATCCTGGCGGTCTCGGTCGCGGCGGTCTTCTTCGGTGCCATGACGTACATCGGGAATGGGCCGAATTTCATGGTGAAGTCGATCGTCGAGTCGGCCCAGTTGCCGGCACCGTCATTCTTTGAGTTTGTCTGGAAGTATTCGCTCCCGGTGTTGCTGCCCGTGTATGTCCTTGTCTGGTTCCTGTTCTTCCGCGCCGGATGATGGTGCGGTCCATCGGCGGTCGGTCACGACCCCCCATTCTCGCTTGAACGTATGCTGACGGCCACGGATTTTACGCTCGCCATGCCACTGTTCTCCCTGACAGTGACGGTCCTGCTCATCATCATCGCGGAGGCCGCGCGCGTCGGGCGCGCCCGATACTCGCACCTGCTCGCCATCACGGGACTCCTCGTGACGGGGCTCCTTGCCGGCCTGAACCTCCACGAAAGCGGTGAGGCCTTCAATGGCATGTTCACGACGGACGCCCCCTCGTCGTATCTGACGATCCTGCTCTCGGTCGCGGGCATCGTCACGGCGCTCGTGGCACAGCCGTACTTTGAGCACCGCGATGCGCACCGCGGGGAGTTCTACATCCTGATGCTGTTTGCGATCATCGGCATGGTCCTCATGGCGTCGGCGAACGACCTCATTACGTTGTTCCTCGGCATCGAGCTGATGTCCGTCTGTTTGTACGTGCTTGCGGGGTTCGAGCGGACCAAGGACCGGCAAAACGAGGCTTCCCTCAAGTATTTCCTCCTGGGAGCGTTCGCAACAGGGTTCCTCTTGTACGGCATCGCCCTGATCTACGGATCCGTCGGCAGCACGAACCTTGATGCCGTTTCCCGGGCCTATGCGGGGGTTGCGAACGAACCACTGTTCCTGCTCGGCACAGCCCTGCTGATCTCGGGCCTTGGCTTCAAGGTGGCGGCTGTGCCTTTCCACATGTGGGCACCCGACGTGTATGAAGGCGCTCCGACGGTCGTGACGGGCTTCATGGCCACGGCAGCCAAGTCGGCCGCATTCGCCGCGCTCGCGACCGTGATGCTCAGGACGTTCGACATTGGCGGCAGCGCCACGTCCGACGTACTGGCCCTTCTGGCGGCGGCCTCGATGATCTTGGGGAACATCGTGGCGATCGCGCAAACGAACTTGAAACGCATGCTCGCCTATTCGTCTATTGCGCATGCGGGATACCTTCTGACCGGCGTGGCCTCAGGTACGGCCGAAGGTTTCTCTGGCGTCTACCTGTATCTCACCGCCTATACGGTCACGACGTTGGGAGCGTTCGCTGTCATCGGGTGGCATGAACGCGCGAACGGTGAAGGGACGTCACTTGACGACTATGTAGGATTGAGCCAGCATCAGCCGGTCCTTGCCGCGGTGATGGCGCTGTTCATGTTCTCGCTCACGGGCATTCCGCCGTTCGCTGGGTTCATCGGAAAATACTATGTGTTCATGGCCGCTGTCCGGGCCGACATGACATGGTTGGCTGTCATCGGCGTGCTCACGAGCGCAGTTTCCGCCTACTACTATCTCCGAGTGATCGTGATGATGTACTTCCGGGAGCGCGACGGTGAGCATATCCCATTGCCGCGCATCTCGGTCATGATCGCCCTCGGTGTCACAGCCATGCTGGTGGTGCTGGTCGGCATCCTGCCTGCCACCTTCCTGCAATTGTTCGCTCCGGCGATGTAGGACGCAACGTGGCATCACGGCCCGCTCTGTCTTGTCGGTGGGCGTTCTCGATGATCCTTCCGGTGAGAACGAAGATGTCCGCATCGGTCACACGTGACGAAATCCAAAGCGTCGAGGCGGGTCGGATCTCGACAGCGCGAGGTCGGCGATGCTGACCGTCGTCACGTCATCGGAGATGCGCTCGTGTGATCACGCCACGATCCGCCGCTTCAAGGTCCCCGGGCTCCTCCTGATGGATCGGGCCGGCACAGCCGCAGCCCATTGGCTCCTCAAGCATTTCTCTCCTCTTCAGAACAAGCCGGTCGTCGTTGTCTGTGGCCCTGGCAACAACGGGGGAGACGGCTTCGTGGTTGCCCGTGTTCTGGCCAATCATGGTGCATCCGTCCGAGTCGTCCTCGTCTCGTCGGCAGCTTCGCTGCAGGGAGATGCTGCCAAACACTTCGTCCTCCTCCGCGAAGAAGCGCGTGCGCACGGCGAGCGCCTGAGGATCGTCACCTTGGCCAGCGCACGGGTCGCTCGCGGTGAGGCTCCAGCGCTCGTCGTCGATGCGTTGTTCGGGACCGGGTTCACCGGAAAACCTCGAGGGGTTGCCGCCAGAGCGATCGCGTGGATGAATGGACTTGGCGGCCCGATCGCCTCTTTGGACATTCCCTCGGGCGTCAATGGTACGACCGGCGTCGCAGAAGGCCCGGCTGTGCGTGCGGCCGCCACCGTCACGTTTGGCATGCTGAAGACCGGTCTACTGCTCAACGATGGGCGAGAGCGCTCCGGCCATGTTACCTGCGTCGACATTGGACTGCCGACCGCGGTCACGAACGACCGGGCATTCCGGACACGACTCGTACAGAACAGCGATCTGGCGTCCGTTCTGGGTCCCCGGCCGCATCAGATCCACAAGTATGCCGCCGGCAAGGTGCTCCTGATCGCCGGCTCCCGAGGATACACGGGGGCCGCTACACTTGCAGCGCTCGGAGCCCTCCGCAGCGGAGCAGGCGCGGTCGTCGTTGCCCATCCGGAGTCGATCCATGCCGTGCTTGCGCGCAAGTTGACGGAGCCGATCCTGCAGCCACTACCGTCTTCAGACGACGGGTCCTTCGCTCCGGCTGCCCTGCCGGCGATCTTGGAGCGTTGTGCCTGGGCCGACGCGGTTGTCATCGGGCCCGGACTCGGCAGGTCTTCATCGGTGATGGAATTTCTCGAGGGAGTTCTGGACCGTTGTGAACGTCCCTTGGTCATCGATGCCGACGCGCTGACGATGCTTGCGGAACTCGACCGTCGGAAATGGCAGGGGAGAGACTGGATCCTGACTCCGCACGCCGGGGAATTCGGCCGTTTGTCGGGCGTTTCGGCGAAAGCGATCGAAGCCGATCGGGTCGAAGCTGCCAGGTCGTGGGCACTACGACATCATCGCGTGATCGTTCTGAAGGGGTCGCCGACGTGCACGGCGTCGCCGGATGGACTCGTCGCGATCAACAGTACGGGGAACTCTGGAATGGCCACAGTGGGTTCGGGTGACGTATTGGCGGGCATCATTGGTGGGCTGCGCGCCCAGGCGATCGACCCATTCACGGCCGCCTGGAGCGGGGTCTGGCTTCATGGTCGTTCGGGTGATCTGGCGAAAGGCCGCTACGGCGGTCGATCGTTGCTCGCGGGTGATCTCGTGGGAATGTTGCCTCAGGCGTTACGCGACGGAGGGGAGCGATCGTGATCAAGGTCTTGAAGTACCAAGGTCCGTTGCTGGCCTGGGCGTTCACCATCTTTGTCCTCTCGTCACTTCCGCAGATCGCACATGTGCCGCTTCCGTACCAGCTCGACAAACTGGCCCATGCGATCGTGTACGGAGTGCTTGCTTGGACGGCGTATCGGGCGATCTATCATCAAAGTTGGTGGAACGTAGGCGTTCGGCGTGCATTGATCCTGGCGGTCGTGTTCGCAACCGTCTATGGCTTGTCGGATGAGTTCCATCAATCGTATGTACCGGGCCGAGTGCCGAGCTGGCTGGACCTTGGCGCCGATGTCGTTGGCGCGGTCGTTGCGGCAGGCTTCATCGCGTGGCAACGACGACCTGCTTCCCAACTGTCACGCGCGGATTGATTTGCCTGCGATTTTGCGCTATCTTGGGTCTGTCCGCCGGAACGCATCCCGGCGTTTTTTGTTCCCCACATTCGATCGGTCGACATGTTCACGCTGCAGGGTCAGGATGGCGCCGCACGGGCAGGACGGTTGGCTACAGCCCATGGGGAGGTCCTGACTCCCGTCTTCATGCCGGTGGGTACGCAAGGGACGGTCAAAGCGGTCGATCAGCGCGACCTTCGGGAGCTCGAAGCGCGAATCATCCTCGGGAACACGTACCATCTCTATTTGCGTCCGGGAGATCGGATCCTCGAGAAATTCGGTGGATTGCATGGGTTCATGCAATGGGACCGGGCGATCCTGACGGACAGCGGTGGCTACCAAGTGTTCAGCCTTTCGGACCTCCGAAAGATCAACGAGGAGGGGGTGACGTTCAAGTCACATCTCGACGGTTCGTCTCACCTATTCACGGCCGAGCAGGTCGTGGCCATGCAACGGTCGATTGGCTCCGACGTCATGATGGTGCTGGACGAGTGTGCTCCTTTTCCCTGCGAACGGGAATACGCGGCACGCTCGGTCGATCTGACAACGCGATGGGCCGAGCGGTCACGGTCGGCGTTCGATTCTACGTCGCCGCTCTACGGTCACCAGCAAATGCAATTTGGCATCGTTCAGGGAAGCACTTACGACGATCTCCGAGCGCGAAGCGCAGAGGCGATCGCATCGATGGGGTTCGAGGGCCATGCCATTGGCGGATTGGCGGTGGGAGAATCGGCTGAGGAGATGTATCGGATCGTTGAGGCAGTCACTCCGCTGTTGCCCGCCGACCGGCCCCGCTATCTGATGGGAGTGGGAACGCCGGAGAATCTGATCGAAGCCGTCGCGCGTGGGGTGGACATGTTCGACTGCGTGCTTCCAACCCGGAACGGTCGAAACGGTCAGGTATTCACGGCGGCAGGGACGCTGAACTTGCGGAATGCCGTATACCGGGACGATCAGCGCCCGCTCGATGAGCATTGCAGCTGTCCAACGTGTCGGACGTATTCACGCGCATACCTCCGGCATTTGTTCATTGCCAAAGAGGTCCTGGGATTGCACCTCGCGACCCTGCACAATCTGTCATTCTATTTGAACCTCATGCGCGCCATGCGGGCGGCGATCCTCGAGGGCCGGTTTGCGGCCTGGCGGACGACGACGCTGGCGACGCTCACAGCCACCGTCACCGATCCATCGTAAGCAAGGAGAGACCGTTGGAAGCATTCACCCTTTTGCTCATGGCTCCTCAGGGTCAGGAAGGCCCGAGCCTCATCAGCAACCTCATACTGTTCGGTAGCATCATCGCCATCTTCTACTTCATGATCATTCGCCCCCAGCAGAAGCGCGAGAAGGAGCGTCAAAGTATGCTTTCAGCGCTCAAGAAGGGGGATAAGGTGGTCACGGCCGGTGGACTGCACGGTACCGTGATCGGGATCGAGGAGAAGACGCTCCTGGTGCAGATCGCGGACAACGTGAAGGTGAAAGTCGAACGCAGTTCCGTTACGACCATCGTGCGCGAAGGCGAACCGGCCTCGAAGTAAGGACAGATGTCCATGTCGACGATGCATACCATAGACGACGCTTTGGCGGCCCTCCGCCAGGGCCGGATCATCATTGTCGTCGACGACGAAGAGCGCGAGAATGAAGGCGATTTTGTGGCTGCGGCGGAAGTGGCCACTGCAGAAACGATCAACTTCTTCGTTCGCGAAGGCCGGGGCGTGCTGTGTGCCCCGGTCACGCGTGAACGGGCGTCCGCGCTCGGTCTCGAGGCCATGGTGGATGTGAACACGTCGCTCCACGAGACGCCGTTCACCATTTCAGTCGACTACCTGCACGGTACAACGACAGGCGTGTCGGCCGCCGACCGTGCGGCCACCGTCCGGGCGCTGGCGGACCCCGCCACAAAACGGACGGACCTGGCACGCCCCGGGCATGTGTTCCCGCTTCGTGCGATGGACGGCGGAGTCCTTCGCCGCGCCGGGCACACGGAAGCGGTAGTAGATCTGTGCCGATTGGCCGGCCTGCAGCCTGCGGGCGTGCTTACAGAGATCCTGAACGAGGACGGCACGATGGCACGGTTGCCGCAGTTGCAGGGCTTGGCAGAGCGGCACGGGCTTGTCATGATCAGCGTGCGGTCGCTCATCGAGTACCGGATGCGGCGGGAAACGCTCGTCCAGCGCCAGGTGACAACACGACTGCCTTCGGAACATGGAGAGTTCATCCTGCATCTCTACCGGAGCACGACCGATCAGAAGGAACACGTCGTCCTGGTCAAGGGACTGATCGGCGGCGATGAACCGGTCCTCGTGCGGGTTCATTCCGAGTGTCTGACGGGTGACGTCTTCGGGTCCCTCCGATGCGACTGCAACGCACAATTGGTGGCCTCGATGGAACGCGTCGAGCGGGAAGGGCGTGGGGTCATCGTGTACATGAGGCAGGAGGGGCGGGGGATCGGACTTTCGAACAAGCTGAAGGCGTATCGCCTCCAGGACGACGGGCTCGACACCGTTGAAGCGAACGAACAGCTCGGCTTCCGCGCGGACCTGCGGGATTATGGCATCGGGGCGCAGATCCTTCGTGATCTCGGTGTCCGGCGCATCCGCCTGATGACGAACAATCCCAAGAAAGTGGTCGGACTCAGCGGCTATGGACTCGAGATCGTGGAACGGGTCCCATTGGAGATCGATCCCACGAGCCACAACGAGCGGTATCTGAAGGCCAAACGCGACAAACTTGGCCACCTGATCCTGATCGAGCCCAAAGCAGACCGGGCCTGACCGGGCGCCACTTGCGCTTCTGCGCGAAATGCGGTACGTTGTGGCGTGAAAAGCCACCATCGCGCGATGTTGGCTTTTGTGTTTGAAGACGCCCTCGGCTCACTGCCGGGGGCAATGGTTTTTTCAGGGAGAGCGGTATGGTCGAAAGCAATAATGGTCACGTCTATCTGACACGCGAGCGGATGGCGGAGCTTGAGCAGGAACTCAAGGAGCTCCGGATCCACGGGCGAGCAGATGTCATCCAGAAGATCCAGGAAGCTCGGGGTCATGGCGATCTCAGCGAGAACGCCGAGTATGACGCTGCCCGAGAGGCGCAGGCCCACCTGGAGCTGCGGATCGCCAAGCTGGAAGAGACGCTCGCGCGAGCTCGCGTCATCGAGGCCTCCGACCTGCCCAACGACAAGATCTACATCCTCTCTCTTGTGAAGCTGCAAGACATGAAGTCGAAGGAGGTCATCGAATACCGCTTGGTCGCACCCGAGGAGGCCGATTTCGACAAGAACAAGATCTCCGTGACCTCGCCCATCGGCAAAGGATTGCTCGGAAAGACGGCCGGCGAGACAGTATCCATCAAGGTCCCGGCCGGAACGCTGCAGTACAAGATCCTGGAGATCAATCGCTAGGCCGGTGGCCCACAACCTCGAACTGAAGGCCCGCTGCCGGTCGCTTAGATCAGCTCGGCGTATCGCCCGGTCGCTCGGAGCGAAGGAAATCGGCGTGATGCGCCAGACGGACACGTATTTTGAAGTCCCGTCTGGACGGCTCAAGTTGCGCGAGATACGCGGGAGCCGGAACGAGTTGATCTTCTATGATCGTCCCTCGACGGCAGCAGGAGCCGGACGTTGGTCAGCATACATGGTCTACCCACTCTCAGACCCACGGCGGACCATGTCGGCGCTGAATGCTGCATGGCGAGCGCGCATCGTGGTCCGAAAGCGCCGGACACTATTCGTGTTGCAGAACGCCCGGATCCACCTTGACCAGGTGAATGACCTGGGAAGCTTCATCGAGTTTGAGGTGCTTCTTCGACGGGGGCCTCGTCAAGCCGTGCGGCTTTACCGAACATTGCGGTCTGCATTCCGCATACGTGCGGATGAGATCATCGGGGGTTCGTATGCCGACCTGTTGGGACCCTTGCGGCGGAAGAGATGATTGGCTATATTAGGCGTGCGAGAAGTTTGAGGGATGTACGGTAGAAGTTGAAGGAAGTTCAAGCGGGCTTTTGTGCTCACATCTTCCTTTATCCTTTTCACTTCTAGGTTTCCATGCGGGAATAGCTCAGTTGGTAGAGCGCAACCTTGCCAAGGTTGATGTCGCGGGTTCGAGTCCCGTTTCCCGCTCAACAAGGTAGAAGTTCGATTGAAGAAGGTAGATGGGGAAGAAGAAGCGCGCTTGAAAAGATGTTGCCTGATGCGGAGCACCCGAATTTCACCTCTGGGTGCTCTTTTCATCGATAGTCGGCTTGTTGGTGAAAGCCTGAGACTTCGGTCGCTCGTTGTCTTTCCCTTCTGCAATCTTCACTCTACCTTCTACCTTGCCTTCGGCGCCGTACCCAAGTGGTAAGGGAGAGGTCTGCAAAACCTTTATGCGACGGTTCGAATCCGTCCGGCGCCTCTGAGTGTCGAAAATTGTAAGATGCAGATCGGAGATTGTGAACGCGTGAAGGGCTAGCCAGTGGCTGGCCCTTTGTCATTTCTGGGTCGACATGTTGATGCTGCAGGACCGTGGGAGCCTGAGATCCTGAAGCATCGATCGTTCTGAAGGGGAGACTGACCATTGTACGGTGAGGAAGGGCATGCCAAAAGCTGTCCTTTCGCCGTTTTCTGTATCCTCGCCGCTCTTTCCTCCGGCGTCACAATCATCTATCTTGCATGACCGGGGGACGGTCACTGTTCAATTCCCAATTTCAGATCTTCAATTTGCAATGGTATGCCGCGGTGGCGAAATTGGCAGACGCATGGGACTTAAAATCCCAAGTCCCGCAAGGGGCATGCGGGTTCGACTCCCGCCCGCGGCACTGAACGAAGCAGAGGAGAGAGGTGGGAAACGAGCTGGTAGGTTCGCAGGTAGGGAATGTGCGGGACTAGCCTATGAAAGTGTCACCTCAATGCGGCCCGAGGACCGAACGAGCCGAAAGCTCCCAGGTGATCCCATGAATCGCACCGAACAAACGAGACTGATCGAGGAGCTTATACCGCTCCAATACAAGATGGCCCCGAAGGACAAGGACCAGTTCTTCGGCCTCCTCCAGCGCCATAAAGACGACGAGGACCTTGACGCCGCGGCGGCAGAACGGCTGCAGAAGCTTCATCGCACATACAAACCTCCAAAGTCCAGAAGAGAGCTGGACGAGCTGTGGAACAAGATGACGTCCGGACCGAAGGGCACGTGAACCAGCATTATTCACTCCCATCAAAGACGCCGATCGACGACGAGACGATGCGCCTTCATTTGTTCGCCGATCGATGCGTTCTTTGAGGCTATCCTCATAACCGACCAATGACCACCACACCAAACCCCGGCGGCTCTGTGCTCCGCTCCTTCCCCCGCGTATTTTGGATCTCGAACGTGATGGAACTGTTCGAGCGAGGGGCCTACTACGGTATGAACGCCGTTCTGGCGGTCTACCTCACGAATGCCATCGACGAAGGGGGGCTCGGATTCTCGGAGCAATCCGTAGGGTTCCTCCAGGGGCTCGTGTATGCCTTCACGTACATCGTACCTATCGTCGGAGGTGCGCTGGCCGACCGGTATGGATATCGGCGCATGCTGTTGACGGCGTTCTCGTTCCTGACCGTTGGATATTACGCCACTGGGCATATGAGCACGTACGGAGCGGTCTTCACCAGCCTGCTCGTCATGGCCACCGGCTCGGGACTCTTCAAGCCCATTATCACGGGCACGATCGCACGCACGACGAACGAGACGAACTCCGGACTTGGTTTCGGGATCTACTACTGGATGATCAACCTCGGGGCGTTCCTGGCCCCGTTCGTGACGTCGTATCTCAAGGGATTCTCGTGGAGCTACATCTTCACCGCTTCCGCGGCCTACTGCGGCCTGATGCTCCTCCCGACCTTGCTGATTTACAAGGACCCTGATCGGCCACAGAGTTCCAAAACGCTCGGACAGGTCGCTCGAGATGCGGCCATGGTCCTGGGCGATGCACGGTTCATGCTGATGATCGTCCTCTACTCCGGATTCTGGGTCCTCTACTTCCAGAACTTCGGTTCCGTCCTTTGGTTCTTGCGTGACTTCGTCGACCCGGCCCCGGTCAATGCGTTCTTCGCCTCCTTTGGGGTGACATTCTCGTTTGACGTCGAGCACGTCACGGTGATCAATGCCGGGACCATCATCCTGCTCCAGGTCGTTGTCAGTAACCTTGTCAAGAACGCGAAACCGTTGCCGACGATGAGTCTCGGGATGACGCTCGGGCTGATCGGTTTCGTACTCCTGGCGTTCGGTCTCAACGTCTGGGTCTTCGTCGCCGGTATCGTTGTGTTCTCGATCGGCGAGATGACCGCCCATCCGAAGTACTACAGTTACGTCGGACTCGTCGCACCGCCGGATCGAAAAGCGGTCTACATGGGCTATGCGTTCCTGTATGGGGTCGTCGGGAGCCTGCTTGGGTCGAACCTCGGAGGCGCGCTCTACGAATCATCCTTGAAGCCCTTCATCGGCTCCCCTGACGCGCCGGAGGCCGTCCACCGTTTCTGGCTGATGTTCGCGGCCCTCGACGGTATTGCGATCGCGGGATTGATGACATACCACCGGTTCTTTTCCGTCGATACGCCGGAAGCCAACACCCGCGCGCGCAAGATCATGCTCGGGGTCTATTCGATGCTGATGGTTGTTGGTCTGGGGTTCGCCTATTCCGCCGGATTTGCCTCGGAGTCCGTACAGTACAAGACGCTCGTTCAGGCGGTGATCATGATCATCATCGGCGGGGGAGGACTCGCTGTGACGGCTCGATCACGTGAGTGAGAAGGGATACGACGGCAAGGCTCCCGGTGCGGAACCCGCGGCCATGAGACATCCTCCACGAGTCATGATCACGCACCCGATCGCATGAAAACACGAGCATTCGGCAAGACCGGATATCAGCTGTCAGAGATCGGCTACGGGGCGTGGGGGATCGGAGGTGGCCTCTGGAAAGGCTCCGATGACGGAGAATCGGTCCGGGCGCTGCGAGATGCGATCGAACGTGGCGTGAATTTCATCGACACGGCACTGGCGTACAACGAAGGACACAGTGAGCGTCTGCTGGGCAAGGTGCGAAGGGAATCGCGCCAGCCGATCGTCGTTGCGACCAAGATCCCACCGAAGAACCGCCGCTGGCCTGCGGCCAAAGATACTCCGCTTCGAAATGCGTTCCCGGCTGAATACATCCGCGCCTGCACGGAGCAGAGCCTCCGCAACCTTGGCGTCGACACGATCGACGTGCAACAATTCCACGTATGGTCGGATGAATGGTCGGAATCGAATGAATGGCAGGACGCCATTCGGGCACTGCAGGATGAAGGAAAGGTGCGGCACTGGGGGATCTCGATCAACGATCACCAACCCGCCAACGTCCTGAAGGCACTTGAAACGGGCCTGCTCGCATCCGTCCAGGTGATCTATAATATCTTCGACCAGTCTCCGGAAGAGGAACTCTTTCCGTACTGCCGTGAACATCAGATCGGTGTGATCGTCCGCGTGCCGTTGGATGAAGGAGGTTTGACCGGGTCCGTCACTCCTTCAACGACGTTTCAGGAGGGAGATTTCCGGGCCAACTATTTCCGGGGGGAGCGAAAGCTCCAGGTCCATGAGCGGGTCGAGCGACTCCGTGGCTTGCTTGGAGAAGAAGCGGCGACCATCCCCGAATTGGCGCTCCGGTTTACCCTCAGCCACCCGGCGGTCTCAACGATCATCCCCGGCATGCGAACGGTTGCCCACGTAGCCTCCAATGCGGCCGTCTCGGATGGTCGCTTCCTGAGTCCCGAGCTTCTGAAGGCCATCAAGCAGCACCGCTGGGACAGGAATTTCTACGGCGGGGCTTAGAGAAACGGGCAAGGACAGAAGGTGAGTCCGATCGTTCGGTTGCAGGACGCTCGTAGGGGGGCATGCGGGACCCCAATTGTTCTCTGGAGTCTTGTTTTTCGACCGGAATCTGCCTAAATTATTCGTCCATCGGGTTCTTAGCTCAGTTGGTTAGAGCGCTACCTTGACATGGTAGAGGTCATAGGTTCGAGTCCTATAGAACCCACATTTCAGACCAGCTCGTGGGTGTTCCCACGGGTCAAAACGAGGCGGGGGATTCGTGTTGTCGTCGGTCCGGCTGGGCTATGCCGGACGGTCGTATGAACGCCGCAGCTTGCGCTGACGGAGGAGTTCCCGCGACGCTGGTTCGAGTGTCCCGCCGCCCCCGGGCGCTGTGGACACACGTCTGTCGTGCCGATCGCCGTTCAACCCGCAGAGGAGCAACGCCGAGGATCTCTCAGGCCGAGTTGTCATTCGGAGAACGTTGAAGACAATCGGAGCGCGCTCCGATTTTTTTTGTTTCTTCCCATGGACCAGATCACGCTCACATTCCCCGACGGCTCGCTGCGGACGTTCGCCCGCGGCGTGACGGGTCTTGCAGTTGCTGAGAGCATCAGCAAGGGCCTGGCGCGCGAAGCGCTGGCGGTGGAAGTGAACGGAGAGGTCTGGGACCTCTCGCGTGGCATCGATGCCGATGCGACGTTCAAGGTCCTGAAGTGGGCCGATGGCGGCGGCAAATATGCCTACTGGCATTCTTCGGCGCATCTCATGGCCGAGGCGGTGGAGTCGCTGTTCCCCGGGACGAAATTCGGGATCGGCCCTCCGATCGAGGCCGGCTTCTACTACGACATGGACCTCGGCGGGCATGCGCTGACGCCCGAAGACCTCGCCAAGATCGAGGACAAGATGCGCGAGCTTGCCTCGCGTGACGTGCCCTATCAGCGTGAAGTGCGGACGTGGGCGGATGCGGTCGCGTACTTCGAAAAGAAGGGCGACCCATACAAGCTTGAGCTCCTCCAGGACCTCAAGGGTGAAACGATCACGTTCTACCATCAGGGGAATTTCACGGACCTCTGCTACGGTCCGCATATTCCATCGACTGGCCGGATCAAGTCGATCAAACTTCTCAGCATCGCCGGTGCATACTGGCGTGGCAACGAGAAGAACAAGATGTTGCAGCGAGTGTACGGCGTCACGTTCCCGACGTCGAAAGAGCTGGAAGAGCATTTGTTCCGTCTCGAAGAGGCCAAGCGACGGGACCATCGCAAGCTCGGCCAGGAGATGGAGATCTTCCTGTTGACTCCCAATGTCGGCAGTGGACTTCCACTCTGGATGCCGAAGGGTACGGTGATGCGCGAGGCGCTCGTGGACTTCTTGCGGGCTGAGCAGAAAAAGCGCGGATACGACTTTGTCACGACGCCGCATATCGCCAATCTGAATCTCTACCGGACGTCGGGACACTATCCGTACTACAAGGATTCGCAGTTCCCGCCCATCGAGATGCCCGAGGGCGATCAGTACATGCTCAAGCCAATGAACTGCCCGCATCACCATCAGATCTACATGGCGAAGCCCAGATCGTATCGGGACCTGCCAGTGCGATTCGCGGAGTTCGGGACAGTCTATCGGTATGAACAGTCGGGCGAAATGAATGGTCTCATCCGCGTGCGCGGCTTCACGCAGGATGACGCCCACATCTACTGCACGCAGGACCAGCTCAAGCAGGAAGTAAAAGCGACGGTCGAGTTGACGCAGCTTGTCTTCAGCACCTTCGGTATGGATGTGAAGATCCGCCTCTCGTATCGCGACGAGAAAAACGTCGAAAAGTACGGCGGCGACGCAGCGTTCTGGGAGCAAGCGCAGCGCGAGATCAAGGAAGTAGCCGACGAGATGAAGCTCGACTACTTCATCGGGATCGGCGAGGCCTCGTTCTACGGCCCGAAGATCGATTTCATGGTGCGCGACGCACTCGGGCGCACATGGCAGCTCGGAACGGTCCAGGTCGACTACGTCATGCCCGAGCGTTTCCAGCTCGAATACACGGGTGCGGACGGCAAGAAGCACCGTCCGGTCATCATCCACCGGGCGCCGTTCGGATCGCTCGAGCGGTTCATCGGTATCCTGATCGAGCATTTCGCGGGAGAGTTCCCGCTCTGGCTGGCGCCGTTGCAGGCTGTGGTCCTTCCGGTCACGGACGCCTCCCTGGAGTATGCTCGTTCGGTCGTGAGCGCGCTGCAGGCATCAGGCCTCCGGGCCGAGATCGACGAGCGGAACGAGAAGATCGGATACAAGATCCGGGAATGGGAAACGAAAAAGGCCCCGTTCATGCTGGTCGTCGGGGACAAAGAACGCGCCGCCGGTACAGTTTCGGTCCGGCAGCATAAAAAGGGAGATCAGGGAGCGCAGTCAGTCGATGCGTTCAAAGATCGTCTGGTAGAGCTGGTCCGCAGTCGCGCCCTGGCGTCCTGACCGACGCCACATCCATGTCACGTAGGAGAGACTACCATCAAGCAAGAACGAGCCCGCGTTAACACTGAGATCCGTGTTCCCCAGGTCAGGGTCATTTCTGACGACGGGGAGCAGTTAGGGATCTTCATGACCAAGGAAGCCATTCGTGTCGCGCAGGAACGGGGACTTGATCTGATCGAGATCGTCCCGACAGCGACGCCCCCGGTCTGCAAGATCATGGATTTCGGCAAGTATCGGTACGAGATGTCGAAGCGGGAGAAGCTCCAAAAGAAGCACCAGGTCGTCTCGCTCGTGAAGGAGGTCAGGTTCCACCCGACCACCGACACGCATGATTTCGAATTCAAGACGCGTCACGCCCGCGCGTTTATCGAAGAGGGTCACAAGGTGAAGGCGACCGTCGTGTTCCGCGGCCGTCAGATCACCTATCAGGACCAGGGTCGAGAAATGCTGGCGCGCTTTACAGAGCGGATGTCGGACATCGCGAAGCTGGAACAGGAACCGCGGATGGAAGGACGGCAGATGGTGGCCGTGTTCGTCGCGGACAAGACGAAGAAGAAGGCCACGGCACCGAAATCGAAGGAACCAGAGAAGGAAAAGGATCATGCCTAAGATGAAGACGCGCCGCTCCGCGGCGAAGACGTTCAAGATCACCGCGACCGGAAAGATCAAGCGGCACAAGGCCTTCCGGCGACACATTTTGACGTCGAAGTCGACCAAGCGGAAGCGCCATTTGCGCCGTCCGGGCCTCGTCGACAAGACGGAAGCGTATAAGGTCAAGCGGTTCCTCTCGGCGTAGCCGAGCGGTCCAGGCACGGCGCCGTGTGACAACGGCCGACCGTCGGACCTGCACGAAATGGATGAGTGGGTCGTAGCGACGAAGGGTCGCTGCGCGAACCGATTTCATAAGGGTTTTCTGGGAGATCACGTCACATGCCACGTTCGCAAAATAAAGTCGCTTCGCATCGCCGCCGGAAGAAGCTTCTGGCTCGTGCCAAAGGCTATTGGGGAGCCCGGAGCAAGGTCCTCACGATCGCCAAGCACCACGTCGAGAAGGCCGGTACGCATGCGTATCGCCATCGCCGTACGAAGAAGCGCGAAATGCGCGGCCTCTGGGTCGCTCGTATCAATGCGGGTGCTCGCCTCCACGGCGTGTCGTACTCGCGATTGATCTCAGGCCTCACGAAGAAGAAGGTGGAGTTGAACCGGAAGGTCCTTGCCGACCTCGCGGCGCATCATCCGCAGGCCTTCGCCGAGGTCGTCAAGTTCGCCACGTCATAACGCGACCCCCGTCTGTTCGGACGGGGGCCGTGCCGCGCCCCCGTCCTCGTCTCTTCCGCAATCCGGGAACGCGGCATTCGGGCGCTGTCCATCCATGAACGCTTCCGACCCCATGAACGACCGGATCGAGCAGGTGCGTGCCGCCGCCCGTGCGGAGGCCGCCTCTCTTACGAACGCCGAGGCCCTCGAGCGTTTTCGTCTGTCCTTCCTCGCCCGCAAAGGCTCCGTCGCTGACCTGTTCGATCAGCTTCGGACCGTTCCCACCGCCGACAAGCCGGCCGCAGGGAAAGCACTCAACGAATTGCGCAACGAGGTTCAGACCATCTACGACGACGCACGTGCGCGCGTCGACGCCTCCATCCAAACGGCATCACTCGATCTGACCCTCCCGGGCCGCGGCAGGTTCGCCGGCTCGCGTCACCTCGTCAGTCAGACGCTCGAAGAATTCCAACGCGTGTTCGTTTCGATGGGCTTCGATATTGTCGAAGGGCCCGAGATCGAATCGGACCACTACAACTTCGAGGCGCTGAATTTCCCGCCGGACCATCCCGCGCGGGACATGCAGGACACGTTTTTCGTCTCTCCGTCAATGCTGCTCCGCACCCACACGACGCCGGTGCAGGTCCGGATCATGGAGCAGCGAAAGCCGCCCATTCGGGCCATCATGCCCGGCCGTGTCTATCGTAATGAGGCCGTGTCCGCCCGCAGCCTCGTGCAGTTCCATCAGGTGGACGGCATCTACGTCGATACCGGTGTGACGTTCGCGGAACTGAAAGGCACGCTCGTCGCATTCGCCAAGCGGTATTATGGAAGCTCCATCAAGTACCGGTTTCGGGCCTCGTATTTCCCGTTCACGGAACCGAGCGCCGAAATGGACATCACGTGCTACCTCTGTTCCGGCAAGGGTTGCCGCGTCTGCAAGCACTCCGGCTGGCTGGAGATCGTCGGGTCCGGTATGGTGCATCCCAACATCCTCAAACGTGTTGGATTAGACCCCGAACAGGTTTCCGGATATGCCTTCGGGTTTGGCGTCGAGCGGACCGTACTGCTCCGCCATGGTATCGACGATATCCGGTTGCTGTATGAGAACGACGTCCGTTTCCTCGAACAATTCTGACCCGGCCTCTGTCGTATGAAGATCGTTTCTTCCTGGCTGAAAGAGCTGACCGATCTCGATTGGACGCCTCAGCAGTTCTCCGACGACCTGACGATGGTCGGCCTGGAGGTGGAGAGCTATGAGGACCTTGCAGCGACCTACGACCGATTCGTCGTCGGCAGAGTCGCGGCCTGTCAGAAGCATCCGAAGGCCGACCGGTTGACGGTCTGCCGCGTCGATGTCGGGACAGAAGAACTCCAAATCGTCTGCGGAGCTCCGAACGTGGCCGAAGGTCAGATGGTGGCTGTCGGGCTCGTCGGCGCCACGGTCCCGCACAACCAGCACGATCCCGACGGCAAGCCGTTCGTCCTTGGCAAGGTCAAGCTTCGGGGCGTCGATTCGTCCGGCATGATCTGCTCCGCCAAGGAGCTTGGGCTTGGTCATGACGGCGACGGGATCATGGTGCTCACGACGGACGCGACGCCGGGTACTCCGCTCGCGACCGCCTTACAGCGAAATGATATTGTGTACGAGATCGGCATCACGCCGAACAGGCCGGATTGTCTGAGCCATCTTGGCGTTGCACGCGAAGTGGCGATCCAGACGGGCGGCACCGTTCGGATGCCGAAGGCAACGCCAAAAGAATCGGGAGAGCCTGCGTCGAAGTTGGCCTCCATCGAAGTCCGCGACGCCGACCTCTGCCCGCGATACTGCGGACGGGTCCTGTCGAACGTCTCGATCGCACCGTCGCCCGAATGGTTGCAGCGCCGGTTGGAGCTCGCCGGCGTTCGTCCGATCAATGCGATCGTCGATGCAACCAACTACGTGATGCTCGAACTCGGGCATCCGCTCCACGCGTTCGATCTCGACCAGCTTGATGGCCACGCGATCGTCGTGCGCCGGGCCGGTCCCGACGCGTCCTTCCGGACGCTGGACGGAAAAGAACGTCGCCTGCATGCCGACATGCTCATGATCTGCGACCGGTCGCGCCCGGTGGCGATCGGGGGCGTGATGGGAGGTGAGAATTCTGAGGTCGCCGCTTCGACGACACGATTGCTGATCGAAGGAGCGTACTTCTTTCCCACAAGCGTACGTCGGACCGCTCGGGCTCTTGGGTTGTCGACCGAAGCGTCGTACCGATTCGAGCGCGGCGCAGACCCGGAAATGGCGGCCACGGCGGTCGATCGAGTGGCGTACTTGATCCAGGAGTTGACCGGGGCGACCGTTCATCCTGGACTTATCGATGTCCGGCCCACACGGTCTTCGGCACCCGCGATTCGGTTCCGCGTGGCGCGTGCGAATGCGCTCCTCGGCACGAACATCGCAGCGACAGAGATGCGGCGGTACTTGAGTTCGGTTGGCGCGCAGGTGAGCGAAAAGGGGAGCGGCGAGTTCGTGGTCGTTCCGCCGTCGTTTCGCGTCGACATCTCGCAGGAGATCGATCTCATCGAGGAAGTGGCCAGGGTCCACGGCTACAATAACATCGAAACGCAGACACGATCGGCAATCGATTTTTCGATCCCGACCGCGCCGCGAAAGGTTGCGGATGAGGTCCGTTCGCACTGTGTCGGTGCCGGCTGGCGCGAGATCATGGCCATCTCGCTCCAACCGGAGGCACTGGCAATGCTTGGAGGCCATCAGCCCGTCAAGGTTCTGAATCCGGTGAGCGCTGAGATGCAGGCCCTGCGGACGAGCATGCTCCCAGGGACCCTGGAGATCGTCCGGATGAACCTGAATCGTGGGTCCAAGGACCTGCGGCTGTTCGAGATTGGTAAGGTCTACCATCAGAAGGGTGTAGCTAAGGCACGTGTGGAAGACTTCGTGGAAGAGGACCGGCTGATGCTGGCCTGGACGGGTGCTGCGGCTCCGATAGCCTTCGATCGCCCCGCCCGATTGGCCGATCTGCTCGACTTGCGGGGTGAGGTGGAGAGCCTGCTGAATCGGCTCTGCCTTGACAAATACCGGTTTCTTCCTTATCGTGCCGACAACACTTTAACTGAATCGGCCCTGAGCCTTGAAATCAACGGCACTTATGGGGGTTGGTTCGGCGAAGTGAGACGCGATGTCGCCAAACGCTTTGAGATTGATGCACCGGTCTTCGTTTGCGAGATATCGCTGGCGTTGTTGGAGCAGGCGTGGACCCGTGACCGGACCTTCCGTCCGCTTCCAAGATTCCCGCAGGTCGTTCGCGATCTGGCGTTCGTCGTAGACCAGGCGACGCCGCAAGGGGAGTTGGAGGCGGTGATCCGTGCGACGGCAGGACCATTGCTCGAATCGTTGGTTCTGTTCGACGCCTACCAAGGGGCCCAGACGGGCGGCGGCAAGCGCAGCTTGGCGTATTCGCTCGCCTTCCGCTCATCGGACCACACCCTGACCGACGCCGAGGTCGATGCGCACATTCGGGACGTCGTTGACAAAGCCCGTAGTGCGTGCGGTGCAGAGTTGCGCAGCTGAGCCGAATGACCATCAATCCCACGACCGTGGCCGATCCCTCAACCGAGACTCTCGAAGAGCATTCCGCTTCGACCCGAAGTTTGGACCTTGTCCTGCAGCAGTTGTGGGAGAAGGCCCGCCGGGTATCAGCGCTCGTCGTGCGTCTCCGCGAAGAAAACGCGGGCCTGAAAGAACGTGCGCGAGAGCTCGAGGAATCCAATCGAGAGATCTACGCTGAGCGCGAGAAGCTCATCGTCCGGCTGGCCCAGCAGGAAACGTCAAGCCGCGATTCTGTCGACGAGGTTGCGACACTCCGGCAACGGGTGCGGCAGTTAGAGGATGCGGAAGTGGCATTGCGGCGGTCGCTCGACGACCTGACCGTTCAGCTTGAACAAGCGCGTCGGGAAGTGGCCCGTCTGAACGCCAACGGCACTGGGCCCTTTACGCGCGACGAAAAGGAGCTGATCCGTCAGCGGGTGACGGACCTGATCGCCAAGATCAATTCGCGCCTGTGACGAAGCGCGGGGGACGCCCATGACGAGCAAGAGCATCAAGGTCAAGATCTTCGGCGCCGAATATCCGCTACGCGGCGAAAATGAGGATTTCACGCGCCGCGTGGCCGAATATGTCGACGGGATGCTCACCAAGATCCATGACAAGATCCCGGAGCAGCCGCCGTTGACCGTGGCGGTACTCACGGCGTTGAACATATCTGAAGATCTCCTCAAGGAACGGATGGGTCGGCAGGACCAGGAATCGACGACCGAATCCGAGATCACGAAGTTGTCCAACTACCTGGACAATCTCCTGATCGCCGAGGATGACGCTTCTTCCTGACGTCTGGGTGTTCTTTTCATAGGCGGTCAGTCTACATGATCTGAACCGCACCATCGGCTGTTGTCAACCATATTAAAGAACCTGATGTTTTTTAATATGGGAGCCTGACTCATACGTGTGGAGCGCACGCCATCGTCCCCTCGGGGAATGCCACGCGACGACCCTCGGCTTCGGCGGAGGCGAGCGGGTCCAGTGGAAGCGCAAAATGCGTAGGCGGGTACCCACTGTGTCTTGAATGAGGTTCTTTCAATACACTTGATGACATCGATGGTTGCGGTCTTTTTTTTATCCGGCGTGATCGGAAGGTGACAGCGAGGACAGCATGGATGCGTATGTGTTGATCGTGATCGGTGCGTTGATCGGCGGGGCGTCGTTCTTCCTCGGCTGGTTCCTCAATCAGCGGGCCGGGCAGAACAAGATCTCCTCGGCCGAGGAGCGTGCCCGGCAGATCCTCGAGGATGCCGCGAAAGAAGCTGAGACGGTCAAGCGCGAGAAGTTGGTCGAGGCGAAGGACGAGTGGTTCAAGCGCAAGAAGGAAGCCGAGAGCGACCTGCAGTCGAAGCGGAACAAGCTTCAGGCATACGAGAAACAGGTCCAGAACCGGGAGGAGAATGTCGAGCGGAAGCTTGACCTCCTCAACAAGAAAGAGACGTCAACACAGCAGCTGGAGCGTGATATTCAGGAGCGCCAGCGACGGGTGTTGGAGAAGGAACGTGAACTGGAGCGCCTGATCGGAGAGGAAACAGCGCGGCTGGAACGGATCTCCGGCGTCTCCCGCGACGAAGCAAAGAAGCTGCTCCACGAGAACCTGCTCGAGACCGTCAAGACCGAGGCCGCGCAGACCCTCAAGGACATCCGCGACCAGGCCAAGCTCGAGGGGCGTCGCGAAGCGCAGAAGATCATCGTCCAGGCGATCCAACGGACCGCAGCCGAGCATACGGTCGAGACCACGGCCAGCGTGCTGACGCTGGCGAGTGACGAGATCAAGGGCCGCATCATCGGCCGCGAGGGACGCAACATCAAAGCGTTCGAAGCGGCCACTGGGGTCGACGTCATCGTGGACGATACCCCAGAGGCGGTCATCCTCACCGGTTTCGACCCGTTCCGCCGTGAGATCGCGCGGCAATCCCTCGAGCGGCTTATCGCCGACGGACGCATCCATCCTGCGCGCATCGAAGAAGTGGTCGAAAAGGTCCGCAAGGAACTCGAGGAGGAAGTGCTTCGTACCGGGGAGAACACGTTGCTCGAGATCGGCCTCCACACGGCCCATCCGGAGATCCTCCGGCACGTCGGGAAGATGAAGTACCGCTCCTCCTACGGCCAGAATCTGCTCCAGCACAGCATCGAAGTGGCGTACCTCACGGGTATCATGGCGTCGGAATTGAAGCTCGATCCGATGCTCGCCAAGCGCGCCGGCCTGCTGCATGACATCGGAAAGACCATCGACCGGAGTGTCGAAGGTCCGCATGCGCTGTTGGGAATGGAGTTGTGTAAGAAGTTCAACGAGAACGCCATTGTCTGCAATGCCGTCGGATCGCACCACGAGGATATTCCGATGGAGCATCCGGTGGCGGCGTTGGTGCAGGCGGCCGATGCCATCTCCGGGGCGCGACCCGGAGCCCGACGAGAGTCGGTTGAGGAATACGTCAAGCGACTTGAACGGCTCGAAAGCATCGCGCGATCGTTCAACGGCGTTACGAATACCTACGCCATTCAGGCCGGTCGCGAGGTCCGCGTCATCGTCAATCACGAACGCATCGACGATGCGGTCGCCGAGCAGCTTGCTCACGATATTGCCAACAAGATCCAGCAAGAGATGGAGTTTCCCGGTCAGATCAAGGTGGTCGTGATCCGGGAAGTGCGCTCCGTCGCCATCGCAAAGTGAGCCGTCCCGCAGCGCCATCCCGACCGGCCCTGCCGGTCTTCGGCATCACCGGCGGCATCGGCAGCGGGAAGTCGGCCGTCGCGGCGATCGTCGAACGAGCTGGCATCCCCGTCTGTTCCGCCGACCAGACCGCCCGGTCGCTGAGCGCTTCCGACCCGGCTCTTCGTCGCAAGATCATCGCCCTGCTGGGCCATCAGGCCTACCGTGCAGACGGTTCCTACGACCGTGCGTTCGTCGCCGCTCAGATCTTTTCCGATCGGGGACGGCAGAAAGCACTTGAAGCCATTGTGCACCCCGCGACGGAGAAGGCCATCCGCGCACAACTGCGTTCGTGGAAGCAGGAGGGCGTCGCCATCGCCGCCGTCGAAGCCGCGCTCGTCTACGAGGCCAACATGGACGCCTGGCTGGACGCCGTCCTGTACGTCGACGCCCCGGAAGATGTGCGCATCGCCCGTGTGATGAAGCGGGATGGCCTCGATGAGGACGCCGTACGCCGCCGGATCAAAGCCCAAGGATCTCCCGCGGATCATCGCGGTCGATCGGCAGTGGTCATCGAGAATGATGGAACCCTTCGGGACCTCGAACCGCGTGTGCAGTTTGCTCTGACCATCCTCCGTGCAATGTTGTTGAAAGGCTGACCGTGCCGACACTCGCCGAACGCGAAGACGCCCATTTCTTCCACACCTACAAACGCTTGTCGGTCGAGATCGAGCGGGGCGAAGGGGCGTACCTGTTCGACCGCTCTGGAAAGCGTTACCTCGATTTCTTCGGAGGCTTGGCCGTGAATTCGCTCGGGTATGGACATCCGAGCGTGCTCAAAGCTATCCAGGACCAGGCTGGGAAATACCTCCATCTTTCCAACTTCTTCCTTCAGGAACCGCAGATCCGGCTCGTGGAGCGCCTTGTGGCGGCGACGGGTTTCCGGCGGGCGTTCTTGTGCAACAGCGGCACCGAGGCCCTTGAGGCGGCTGTCAAGCTGTCGCGCAAGTGGGGGCTGGGCAAGGGAAAAGCGATCATGGTCGGCATGTCGAACGCATTTCACGGCCGAACCTTCGCTGCCCTCTCACTCATGGACAAGCCGAAGTACCGGGACGGTTATGCGCCGTTCCTTCCGCACATGACGTCCATCCCGTTCAACGATGTCGAAGCGGCCGGAAAGACGCTGAATGCGGAAACGCTCGCGGTCGTGGTCGAATGCATACAGGGGGAAGGAGGGATCTTTCCGGTGAGTCCCGATTTCGCCGACGCCCTGAACACGCTGCGTGAGAAACATGGATTCTTGATCATCGCCGACGAGATCCAGTCGGGCGTCGGAAGGACCGGAAAATTCTTTGGGTTCGAACACGTTGGTCTCAAGCCTGACGTCGTGCTGGTCGCCAAAGCGATCGGTGGTGGATTGCCGCTCGGCGTGGTCCTCGGAAATGAACGCGTCGCGGATGCCTTTACGTATGGTGTCCACGGTACGACATTTGGGGGCAACCCTGTCGCCTGTGCTGCGGGGAACGCGGTCCTCGACGAGGTCCTCGACGGCGGCCTCATGCAGAATGCCGCCCGTGCTGGTGAGCAACTGCACGCCATCGGAGAGCGGCTCCGGCGCGAATTCCCCGCGTTGGTTCGGGAGACCCGGGGATTCGGGTGCATGATCGGGATCGACCTCCACATTCCGAGCCAGCCGGTCGTCGACGCTCTCATGGCACGTGGTATCCTTGTGAATAGCACGCACGAAACAGTCCTTCGGTTGTTGCCCCCATTGACGGTGACATCCGATCAATGCGAACAGTTCGAACATGAGCTGCGCGCCATCCTGAAAGTGAATGCCTGATGCTCACGGAACTTGAACCGGGTGTCGTTCACGCACCGGAGCTCTACGGGTCGGCCTGGCTCAACAGTGAGCCCGTCCTCATCCGTGACCTCGAGGGTGGGATCCTGATGGTAGATTTTTGGGACACGGCGTCGGCGGCAAGTCTGCGGGCCCTGCCCATCGTCAAGGAATGGTACCAACGGTACCGGGACCTGGGGCTCTCGATCGTCGGCGTCCATACACCCGAATTCAGTTTCGGCGCCGATGACGCGCGCGTCGCGTCGGCCGTGCGTGCGTTGGGCGTGCAGTATCCCGTCATGCTCGACAATGCCTCGCACGTCTGGAGTGCCTATCAAGTACGCGAGCGACCGACGCGGATCCTGATCGACCGGACGGGGTCGGTCCGGTTCGTCCAGTCCGGAGAGCAAGGGTATCATGAATTCGAGCGCGCGATCCAGGTCTTGCTGCGTGATGCCGGATATCGCGGCGCATTGCAGACGCTCCTGCCTCCGTTCCGTCGTGAGGAAGATCTTCTCGGTCACCGTCGCCGGCCCACGGGAGGTCTTCGTCTGGGATATGTGCGTGGAACACTTGGGAATGTCGAAGGCCTGGTGCCCGAATCACGGACCGAGTATGTCGATCCGGGCATCTATCTCCCGGGGCGGGTCTATGCCGGAGGTGTCTGGTGGAGCGGGCGGGAGTCGCTACAGTCAGCCGGTTCGCCGGGAGTTCCATCGTCATTGAGTATGGAATATGACGGGTCTGATGTACATACGATCGCAGGCGCATCTGTGCCCCTGCTGGTAGCAGTCGAGCAGGACGGCGTGCCGCTCCCACCTTCGGTCCAGGGCGCCGACATTCGCCGACAGGCAGATGGATCGGCCGTCGTGGAGGTCTCAGAACCGAGGCTCTATCATCTGGTTCAGGAAGCCCAGACCCAGACCAGACAACTTCGACTGACGGTCACTGAACCCGGGCTCGAGGTGTATGCCATGTCATTCCTCGGTCCCATCGACCTTTCGGCATTCTCAGAGAACTGACATGCGCTGTGTTCGCATTCACGCTCACGGCGGTCCTGAGCAACTTCGATTCGAAGAGGTGCCCGATCCTGCGTTCGGGGCGGACGAAGTACGCGTTCGAGTTCGTGCGACATCGATCAACCACATGGATATCTGGGTCCGTCAGGGACTTCCCGGAGTGCGCGTGCCGCTGCCGATGATCCCGGGCGTCGATGCCGCCGGAACGGTGGACGCTGTTGGAGCATCGGTACGTCATGTAAAGGTTGGCGACCGGGTGGTCGTTGCACAGGGGATTTCGTGCGGTCATTGTGCGTACTGTCTCAACGGGCACGACAATCTCTGCAAGGACTACGTCCTGATCGGAGAACATCGGGATGGTGCCGATGCCGAGTTGCTCGTTGTGCCTGGGCGCAATGTTCTCAGCCTCGCGCCAGAGATCCCGTTCGAATCGGCAGCGGCAGCAGGACTGGTCTTCCTGACCGCGTGGCAAATGCTGGTTGACAAAGCACAGGTCAGGCCGGGAGAAACGGTGCTGGTACACGGGGCCGGCAGCGGTGTTGGGAGCGCGGCGATTCAGATCGCGTGTCTCTTCGGAGCCCGGGTCATTGCGACAACGAGCACGGACAAGAAGGCGGAACAAGCACGTGCCCTCGGAGCCTCAGATGTCATCCTCTACACCAAAGAAGATTTGCTCGGGTCGATCCGCCGTTTCACAGAGAAACGGGGTGTCGACGTCATTGTGGACCACGTGGGTACTGCCGTGTGGGATGCGAGCATTAAGGGATTGGCAAAGGGGGGACGACTGGTGACGTGCGGTGCGACTGCCGGCTATGATGCGGTGACCGATCTGCGGTATGTCTTCTACAAGCAGCTCAGCATCCTCGGCTCGACGATGGGCCGCAAGGGCGATCTGGTGAAGATCCTCGAATTCATTGCGGCGGGGAGGCTCCGGCCAGTGATCCATGCGGTCCTTCCGCTCGAAGAGGTCCAAGAGGCACATCGCATCGTTGGATCCGGTCAGCAGTTCGGGAAAGTCGTCCTGCAGGTCTAGTGTAGCTTGTGGCCCGAATCCTGCGGGTCTTTCCCTGATTGAGTGGTGCATCTGGACCGTCTTCGTGGTACATTTCGATGTGGCCATTTGATGACAGCTTGCCGCCACGCTTCATTCAAGTGCTAAAGCGTCGGCGGGACTGGAGTGCCCCGACGCACGTGTCGGGGTTTTTCATTTCTCAACGATCCAGAACGCATTCATGACATCTCAGTTCCTATCGCGGCTTCGGGACAAAGTCCTCGTCTTTGACGGGGCCACAGGTACGCATTTGCAGGGACAGAACCTCACGGCCGATGATTTTGGCGGTGAAGCGCTGGCCGGCTGCAACGAGTATCTCGTCGTCTCCAAGCCGTCCGCCGTCGAACGCGTCCATTCCGACTACCTCGAGGCCGGTTGCGATGTCATCGAGACCAATTCGTTCGGGTCGACGAATATCGTGCTGGCCGAATATGGGCTCCAGGACCGTGCGGAGGAGCTGAACAGAAGGTCCGCGCAGATCGCCCGCCAGATCGCCTCGTCGTTCGCAACATCCGCTCACCCCCGATTCGTTGCCGGTTCGATGGGCCCTACGACCAAGCTCCCGTCGCTCGGACACATCTCGTTCAAGGACATGTCTGACGGCTACTACGTGCAGACGCGTGGACTTGTCGAAGGGGGCGTTGACCTGCTGTGCATCGAAACGGTCCAGGATGTCCTGCAGGCAAAGGCGGCTCTTCACGGTGCCCAACGATATTTTGCGGATATCCGTCGACGAGTCCCGATCATCGTCTCCGTGACGATCGAATCGATGGGCACAATGCTGTTGGGAACGGAGATCACGGCCGCGCTCACTGCGATCGAACCGTTCGATGTCGACGTCTTTGGGCTGAATTGCGCAACGGGGCCGCAGGAGATGTCCGAGCACATCCGGACGCTTTCGGATGTTTCGCCGCTGCCGATCTTTGTCATGCCCAATGCGGGTATTCCGGAGAACATCGGTGGTCACGCCCACTACAAGCTGACGCCCGAAGAGCTCGTCCGGTCTATGTCGCACTTCGTGAAAGACCTGGGAGTATCGATCGTCGGCGGATGCTGCGGCACAACGCAGGAGCACATCCGTCAGCTCGTCAGGGCCGTCGAAGGTCTGACGCCGAAGGTCCGCACGCCGCAGTTCGTTCCCGCCGCTTCAAGCCTCTATCAGGCGTCCCCGTTCAAAGTGGATAATCCGCCCACGCTCGTCGGCGAGCGGACGAACGCCAACGGCAGCAAGCTGTTCCGGGATCTGCTGGCGAAGGAGGACTGGGAAGGGATCGTGGCAATGGGGAAGGAGCAGGTGCGTGAACAGGTGCACCTGCTGGACGTCTGCGTCGCATACGTCGGCCGCAATGAGATCGCGGATGCTGCGCAGGTCATTTCACGGTTCAATCAGCAGATCACGGTCCCGCTCGTCATTGATTCCACGGAACCGCCGGTGATCGAGGAGTCGTTGCAGCGGATCGCGGGCAAGGCGGTCGTGAATTCCATCAATCTCGAGGACGGTGAAGAACGGCTCGAACGGATCGTCCGCATCTGCAAGCAGTACGGCGCGGCGGTCATCGCCCTGACGATCGATGAGAAGGGCATGGCCAAGACGGCGGACGCGAAGCTGGCCATTGCACGTCGGATCTACGACCTGGCCGTCGGCAAGCATGGCATGCGTCCACACGACATCATCTTCGATACGCTCACGTTCACGCTTGGCTCGGGCGACGAGGAATTCCGGAGGGCGGGCATCGAGACGATCGAGGCCATCCGGAGGATCAAGCATGAGCTTCCCGGGGTCCATACGATCCTCGGCGTGAGCAATATTTCGTTCGGATTGGCGCCGGCTTCCCGGGCGGCGTTGAACTCGGTCTTCCTCCACGCCGCCGTCGAGGCAGGGCTCGACATGGCGATCGTCCACGCATCGAAGATCATCCCGCTGTACAAGCTCGACCCCCAGGCACACGAATACTGTCGTCGGCTCGTCTTTGACGAGCGCACCTTCACGGGAACGGGAGCCGATCGAACCGTGGCCTCCGACCCGTTGACCGAGCTGATGAATCACTATGCCGGCGCCAAGCAGGAACGAGCCTCCGTTGCCGGTCCGGCCGGTACCATCGAGGAACGGCTCCAGCGACGGATCATCGATGGGGATCGCGTGGGTCTCCAGCCCGACTTGGACGAAGCATTGAAGACCCGACAGGCCCTTTCGATCATCAATGACGTCCTGCTTGGGGGGATGAAGGTGGTCGGGGATCTCTTTGGGTCAGGCCAGATGCAGTTGCCGTTCGTGCTTCAGTCGGCCGAGGTCATGAAGGCCGCGGTTGCGTACCTGGAACCGCACATGGAGAAGAAGGACGGACGTGCGAAAGGCACGATGGTCATCGCCACGGTCAAGGGAGACGTGCACGACATCGGGAAGAACCTCGTCGACATCATCCTCACGAACAACGGCTTCAAGGTCGTCAATCTGGGCATCAAGACCCCTGTGGAGACCATGCTACACGCGGCCGAAGAACATCGGGCCGACGCCATCGGCATGAGCGGATTATTGGTGAAGTCGACCCTGGTGATGAAGGAGAACCTCGAAGTGATGGCGGAACGCGGGCTTGCTACGCCAGTCATCCTGGGCGGCGCGGCATTGACGCGGCGCTACGTCGAACAGGACCTCCGCGCGGTCGCGAAAGGTCCCGTCCTCTATGCGAACGATGCCTTCGATGGCCTTCGGCTGATGGAGCAGATCATCACGGGCTCGCTCCCGACGGCTGACCCCGCGACCACCTCGGCCGCCTCCGACGATGAACCCGCTCTGACCGGTTCGGAGGCCAAGATCGCCATGGCGGAAGCGGAGGGGAATACAGCCATGCCTCTCCGTTCATCCGTGTCGCGTGACGTGCCGATCCCGACTCCACCGTTCTGGGGTTCGAAGGTTGTGACCGAAATACCCGTGGAGACGGTCTACCAATACATTAACGACGTCGCGCTCATCCGGGGCCAGTGGCGCATCGTGAAGGGAAAGCTGACGCAGGAGGCGTACGACACGATCTTGCGCGAAAAGGTGATGCCAGAATATCGGGCCCTGAAGGACGAGGTGCGCGAAAAAGGGCTGCTGGAACCGAAGGTGGTGTACGGATATTTCCCGTGCCAATCGGACGGCAACGATCTCGTGATCTACGAACCGCCCGCTGAAGGCGAGTCGCCTTCTACACATGCGGTCCGCGGACGCATCACGTTCCCGCGGCAGTTGAAAGATCGTCAGCTCTGTATCTCCGACTTCTTTGCCTCCGTCGATTCCAACCGCATCGATGTGCTCCCGATGCATCTGGTGACCGTCGGGCGGAAGGCGTCGGACCACTCACGCCGGCTGTTCGATGACAATAACTACAAGGACTACCTGTACTTTCACGGATTGAGTGTGGAGAGCGCCGAAGCGCTGGCGGAACTCTGGCATCAACGCATCCGCCAGGAACTGGGGATCGCCGGCAAGGATGCGCCCGAGATCCGTCGGCTCTTCAGCCAGGGCTATCAGGGTGCCCGGTACTCCTTTGGGTACCCTGCCTGCCCGAATTTGGAGGACCAGGCGCTGCTGTTCGAACTCCTGAGGCCAGAACGGATCGACGTCGCGCTCAGCGAGGAATTTCAGCTGGAGCCGGAACAATCCACGAGCGCCATCATTGTGCATCACCCCGAAGCCCGATACTTCAACGTTTGACGACGGAGGAACCATGCCCCGACTGCTCTTGCTGCGCCACGGCGAATCACAATGGAATCTCGAGAACCGCTTCACCGGATGGGTGGACATCCCCCTCTCGCCGAAAGGCGAACAAGAGGCTCGTGCGGCCGGTGAAAAGCTCAAGGGATACCGGTTCCACAAAGGCTACACATCGGTCCTGCAGCGGGCGATCAAGACGCTCGACATCGTCCTTGGCATCACCGGCCAGAAGGACCTTCCGATCGAGCGTGACCAGGCCCTGAACGAACGGCACTATGGCGCGTTGCAGGGAAAGAACAAGGCCGAGATCGGAGCACAATACGGTGAAGCGCAGCTGAAGATCTGGCGGCGCAGTTACGACGTCCCACCCCCAAAGGACAAGACCGACCTCAACCCCGAGGGGATCAGCGAGAGCCTCAAGGACACGGCTGCACGGACGTTGCCGTACTTCCAGAGCAAGATCATGCCCGATGTGCTGGCCGGGAAGGACGTGATCGTTGCAGCCCACGGCAACAGCCTCCGGTCCATCGTGATGCATCTCGATAACCTCACGAAAGAAGAGGTCCTCGAACTCAATATCCCGACCGGCGCGCCCTTGCTCTACGTGTACGAAGGGAACAAGATCGTCGAACATCGGTATCTGTAGTACTCATGACTGCCTGGCAGCTTTGGACCAGGTTCGATGATTGCAAAGTATCGCAGGTCTCGTATTCTGGCCTGAATTCGCCGTTCTCGCATTGCATTTCCGCCGTTAATCGTGTATACTTTTTTGGGTTGGGACAAGAGGTTCGAAGAGGGCATTGAGCGCTTCAACCGGCAGGAATTCTTCGAGGCGCACGAGGTCTGGGAAGACCTCTGGCACGAGGTTCGTGACGCCGACAGGAGCTTTCTGCAGGCCCTGATCCAGGTGGCGGCTGGTTTCTACCACCACCAAAGCGGTAATCTGCGGGGCATGGCGAGTCAACTTCGAAAGGCTGGCGACAAGCTTTCGCGCTATCCGAAGGTCCACCGTCGGATCGAGTCGGGCGTTCTGCAGGCCGACGTGCGTCGTTGGATCGAGGGACTGGCCCAGGAGACGTCTCCGCTCGGAGCACCTCTGTATCCCCGCATCACGATCGACTTGACGAGTTCACCATCCTAGGTCTTTCTGAGGAGAGGTATGTATGGCAACGATGATCACTGAGGAATGCATCAACTGCGGCGCGTGCGAGCCGGAATGCCCCAACGTAGCGATCTACGCCGGCGGCGTGCAGTGGGAGCTTGGCGGACAGACGCACGATGCGCTCTCGAACGATTTCTACTATATCGTTCCCGAGAAGTGCACCGAGTGTGTCGGCCACTTTGATCAGGAGCAGTGTGCAGCGGTCTGCCCCGTCGACTGCTGCGTTCCTGACCCGAACCACGTTGAATCAGAAGAGGTGTTGCTGGACCGGGCGAAGAAGCTGCACCCGGACCGCGCCTTCGCCGAACTCAGCGCGGCCACGTCGCACTTCCGGAAGTAAGTCCATAGCTGCTCACGACCGAGTCGGCCTGTCCCAGATAGGCCGACTCGTTCATTTTCTGGCCCGCCGATGACCATCGGACCCTATACGATCACGGCTCTCGAGACCGGACGCTTCTCACTCGACGGCGGCGCGATGTTCGGTATTGTGCCCTGGGTGTTCTGGTCGCGCACCAATCCTCCTGATGAGCGACAACGCATCCAGCTGGCGGCCCGCAGCCTTCTGATCCGGGGCGACGGGCGCACCATCCTCGTCGACAACGGCAATGGAGACAAGTGGAACGACAAGCTCAAGGAGATCTACCGGCTCGACGTGACCGAAAGCGACCTGCACCGTTCGCTGAAGGCGTGCGGTGTGCGGCCAGAGGACGTGACTGACGTCATCCTAACCCATCTGCATTTCGATCACGCCGGCGGATCGACGACGCGCCGACAGGGGCGCGTGGTCCCGTCATTCCCGAACGCGACCTTCTACGTCCAGCGCGATCACTGGGAATGGTCCAAACAACCGACAGATCGAGACCGTGCGTCATTCATGCCGGACGACTATATGCCGCTCTGGGAAGCTGGCGTGCTCGAATTGATCGACGGACAGCGGGAAGTGTTCCCCGGCATCGAGATGATCGTCTGCAACGGTCATACGACCGCGCAACAACTGCCGAAGATCTCCGACGGGAAGACGACCATGCTCTTCTGCTGCGACCTCGTCCCGACGGCGTCGCACATTCCCTATGCGTACATCATGGGGTACGACCTTCGGCCGCTCGTGACCCTCGAAGAAAAGAAGCGGCTCTTGCCGCGTGCGTGTGACGAAGGGTGGATCTTGTTTCTCCAGCATGACCCCAACGTCCACGCGGTCACGCTCCGCTCGACAGAAAAGGGCTACGTGGTCGACCGCACGCTGAGGATCGAATGATGCCCGAGGGCATGTCGGCTCTTGTCACGGTGGAACAGCTGCGGCGGAATCCGCTCATTGCGGCGGAGCTCGACGGCGGATCGGTCGTCGTGGCGTCGACCCCGAAGGGTTCCGTCGTGGTCGTGAATCGCTGTCCACACCAGCAGGCAGCGATGCTGCACGAGGGAACCCTGGCGGACGGTGCGCTGACCTGCCCGCTTCATGGCCGCACGTTCGACCTCGAGGATGGTCGATGCAGAGATGGCGCAGGGCGGCTGACGATCGTTCCGTCGCGGGTGGTCGACGGGATGGTGTGGGCCGGACCGGTCCCCGTGCCGAAGTTTCCGGCGTTCTGACCGATGGCCACGCTGACCGCTCGCCTGAAGCAGGAAGCGCATCGCATCGGCTGTATTGGCATCGGCATAGCCCCTGCCGCGTCGTTGACGCCCGAGGGCGACCGGCTTCGGGAGTGGTTGGACCGCGGATATCATGCGTCCATGGGTTGGATGGCCCGACGCGCGGCCGAACGGATCGATCCAATGCGCGTGGTCCCGTCCGTGCGATCGGTCGTCATCGTTGCCGTCAACTACTTCACGCCATTCCGCCACTCCGAATCGACAGATACGGCGAAGGTCTCACGGTATGCCTGGGGGGACGACTATCATGACATCGTCCTTCGGAAGGTCGAACAACTCGCCGAATTCATCCGGCGGGAAGTTCCGGGGGCAGTAACGAGAGCCTACGTTGATACCGGCCCGGTCATGGAGAAGGCTTGGGCGGCACGATCGGGAATTGGCTGGGTCGGGAAACACACGAATGTCATTACTCGACAGGCTGGCTCGTGGGTCTTTTTGGGATCGCTGCTGACGACCGCTTCCCTGGACCCCGATGAACCTGCGGTGGACCACTGCGGCACGTGCAGAGCGTGCCTGGATGCCTGCCCGACGAAGGCTTTTCCGGAACCCTACGTCCTCGATGCGTCCCGGTGTATCTCATATCTGACGATCGAACATCGAACCGCCATCCCGGAGCCGCAGTCCGATGAACTGGGTGGCTGGGTCTATGGATGCGACATCTGCCAGGACGTCTGTCCATGGAACCGGTTTGAGCAACCGACGGACGAGGATGGATTTCTACCACGGCCTGGTCTTGTCGCCCCGCTTCTGAAGGACCTGGCTGAAATGACCGAAGAGGAGTTTTCCGAACGATTCAAAGGCTCTCCGATTACTCGTCCGAAGCACGCTGGCTTCATGCGCAATGTTCGTACAAACCTTGAATCGTTGAAGAAAACAAGGCATCATACATAAGAGAATTCGCCGAGGAAGGGCTTGCCATGAGGAATGGGGCTTCGCTTCAGGTCTATGGCTGCCATGGAACCGGCGATCTTGCATTGATCATCGCACCATCCCGCTGAGGACGCTCGAGGAACGCTATGGCTGACAATCATCACAAGCTCGTCATTATTGGGTCCGGCCCGGCCGGCTTCACGGCAGCACTGTATGCCGGACGTGCCAACCTGAGCCCTGTGATCTTTGAGGGACATCAGCCGGGCGGCCAATTGACGATCACGACCGAGGTCGAGAACTATCCCGGATTTCCGGACGGGTTGATGGGACCCGACATGATGGAACAATTTCGGAAGCAGGCGCACCGGTTCGGTGCCACCTCGATCTACAAGACAGTGGATGCCGTGGACCTGTCCAAACGCCCGTTCAAGCTTGAGGCGGATGGGGAGACGTATTTTGCCGATGCCCTGATCGTAGCAACAGGTGCGACAGCCAAGCTGCTGGGCTTGCCGTCGGAGCAGGACTTCATGGGGTACGGTGTCTCTGCCTGCGCAACCTGCGACGGGTTCTTTTTCAAGAACCAACATGTGGTGGTCATCGGTGGCGGTGACACCGCGATGGAAGAGGCCGACTATCTCACAAAGCACGCCGCCAAGGTCACGGTCATTCACAGGAGGGACTCGCTTCGGGCTTCGAAGGTCATGCAAGAACGCACGCGCAAGAACCCGAAGATCGAATTCATCTGGGATACGACGGTCGATGAGGTCCTGGGAACGACCGAGAACGGTCACAAGAAATTAACAGGATTGAGGCTGAAGAACCTCAAGACCGGTGCTTTGACTGATTTTCCGTGCGACGGACTTTTCATTGCCATCGGGCACCAGCCCAATACGTCGCTGTTCCAGGGACAGCTCGATGCTGATGAGGTCGGATACCTCCTCACGAAGGGTCGTTCGACGGCCACGAACATCCCGGGTGTCTTTGCCGCGGGAGATGTCGCCGACCCGACATATCGTCAAGCGGTGACGGCGGCGGGATCAGGATGCCAGGCGGCCATTGACGCTGAACGGTTCCTGTCCCACCACCAATAGCCTGCCCATCAATGCTTTCTCTCGACCCCCGGACCACGAGTTCGGGGGTTTTTTGTTGACTTTGCTTTGGTCTTTGCCTATAATTTGTGTTATATCAATGACTTAGAACGACCATGGCACTCAGCACAACTGGCAAATGGGTGATAGGCATTGTGACCGTTCTGGTCGCCCTTGCCGCGCTCTTTGTGCTGACCGTGGTGGCCATGCTCTCAGGTGGAGAGACCGAGGAAGAGACCGTGGCGTCTGGGAGCGGTGGCAAAGTCGCCTTGATCGAACTCACCGAGCCGATCATGTCGTCCGAAGAGACCGTCCGACAGTTTCGCAAATATCGCGAGACATCGTCGGTTAAGGCCATCGTCTTCCGTATCGACTCACCTGGCGGTGGTGTCTCGGCCAGCCAGGAGATCTACGAAGAGGTCAAGAAGACGCGTGAGAGCGGCAAGCCTGTGGTCGTTTCGATGGGGTCTGTCGCTGCGAGCGGTGGATACTACGTGGCTTGCGGCGCCAATAGAATCATGGCGAACCCGGGGACATTGACCGGCAGCATCGGCGTTATCTTTCAGTTCCTGCATTTCGAAGAGTTGTTCAAGAAGCTCGGCGTTGAATCCTCGACCTTCAAATCCGGTGAGCTCAAGGATATCGGCTCGCCGTTCCGGAAGACCACGCCGCAAGAACGGGCGTATTTTGCTGAACTCGTCGGCGACGTCTATGATCAGTTCGTCAATGTTGTCGCGACTGAGCGCAAATTGGACCTGAAGCTCGTGAAGAAGTACGCCGACGGTCGGGTCTTCACGGGACGCCAGGCTGTTCGATGGGGATTCGTCGATACGCTCGGCACGTATGAGGACGCGATCGCATTGGCCGGTACGCTCGGCGAGATCAAAGGGGCGCCCCGGACTGTGCGGGAACGCAGGCGGAAGTCGTTCCTGGAAGATCTGATGGGACAGACGATCACCGACGTCGTGCATTGGCGCGAGGCGGTGTCGAGACCCATTCTGCAGTATCGTCTCGCAACGCCAGACGAACGTTGAACCAAGTGCTGCACGCCACGACCAGACGACGTACGACCGGAACCAAACGGTAATTGCAGGAGGTCATGTGACCAAGGCCGATATAGTGGATGTCATCGCTTCCGCTACAGGACTCACGAAGGTCGAAACCGAGGCCGTGGTGGACGGATTCATTCAGACCGTCATCAACGCGATGAAAGAGGGGAAGAACATCGAGATCCGAGGCTTTGGGAGCTTCAAGGTGAAGAAGCGCAAAGGCCGCATCGCCCGCAATCCCCGGACGGGTCAGCAGGTGATGGTGGATGAGCACTACGTCCCCATCTTCAAGGTCTCAAAAGAACTGAAGCACGTGGTGGACGAAAATCTCAAGAAGGCAGGAGGCTGATCGGCCATGCGTCCAACGGCAACATGCGCTAAGTGCAAGGCAGAATTGGCATGGGGGCAAAACCCATGTCCTTCATGCGGAACGCCCGTCGAGTGGCCGACCGGCGGAAGAAAATCCGCCAAGCAAGCTCCGGCGGCGGCGTTCCCGCTCCGGAATGTCATCGTCTTGGTCGTGGTCATCGCCGTGGCAGTCGTCGGGCTCGAGCTCATCACGGGTCCAAAGACCACACCGATCCCTGTCAGCGGATCGCCGGCTCAGGCTCAGGCTCCGATGATGGCACAGCCGACCGGACCCGATATGACCGCGTTGCCGCACATCGAGGAACTCGAGGCGCAGATCAAAGCGCAGCCGGCCAACGTCGAGCTCAGGAAGGACCTTGCCAATCATCTCATGGATGCGCGCTTCTACGACCGGGCTATCGCCACGTATCGAGAGGTCCTGAAGTCGCGTCCGTCCGACGCCAACGCGCGCGTCGATATGGGCATCTGCATGAAAGAGACGGGCGATCTTGATGGAGCGAAGGCAGAGATGAAGAAGGCGTTGACGTACGTTCCCGAGCACTTGCAGGCACATTATAACCTCGGCATCGTCTGTCTCGTTCAAGGCAACATCACGGAAGCGAACGACTGGTTCGCGAAGACGGCAAATCTTGCGCCGCAGAGCGAGCTCGGCCAGCGAGCGAAGCAGATGATCCAACAACACGCAGCGGTTCCCACACCCTAACTCATCATCCGGAGGACGCGCCATGCCTAGCGGCAAGAAGCGCAAACGCCACAAAATGGCGACGCACAAGCGAAAGAAGCGCTTGCGCAAGATGCGTCACAAGAAGAAGAACCGGTAGTTGACCAAGCCTAACCGCCCTGCGGGTGACCGCAGGGCGGCGGTTTCTTCAGTGAACGATATGACCCACGCGTTCCCGTTCCGCCTCCTCGTTGTCGCCCTGCTGCTGCTCGCCCTCCGGCCTGCCCCCATGGGCGCCTGGGGGTTCATCTCTCACCGCCAGATCAATGAGCAGGCTGTCCGCTCCATGCCCGACGAGGCAGCCCCGTTCTTCCGTGCCTACGCCGATTCCATCGTAGCATGGTCGGTCAATCCAGACCTGCGGCGTTCGTACGACACCACTGAAGGGCCGAAGCACTTTATTGACATCGACCGATATGGTGCGGCGCCGTTCAAGGACCTGCCGCGTGAGCGTGAAGCGGCCGAGCAGAAGTTCGGCCGGCGCACAGTCGATACGAACGGCACCGTCCCTTGGGTCATAGCAGACCTCACAGACAGCCTTGCCGCAGCAATGAGCCGCCGGGACGGACTGACCATGGTCAGAACGGCGGCAGACCTTTCGCACTATGTCGCCGATGCGCATGTTCCGCTGCACGCCACGTCGAACTACGATGGCCAGCTCACCGGCCAAAAGGGTCTGCATTCCCGGTGGGAATCGCGGATCCCTGAGCGGTTCGGACGTTCGTTCCACCTGACGCCAGCCGGCGTCACGCCGATCGCAGATCCGCTTGCCGAAGCATTCCGGATTGTGATCGAAAGTGAAGCGCTCGTTGATTCTGTTCTTCGGGCTGACAGAAGTGCGCGTGAAGGCATCCCTGTTGACCAGTTGACCCGAAAACGAGAACGACGCGGGCGCGAGGAGCTGGAGTTTGTTCCCGAATACTATGACCGATTCAACAGGGATCTGAATGGCATGGTCGAGCGGCGGCTTCAACGTGCTATTGGTTCCGTTGCGTCCTTCTGGACGGCTGCGTGGGAGCGGGCTGGACGTCCAGATCTCGCAGCGGTGCGGGTCGAATGGCCGTAGGATTGTATCTGTGCACTGGTTTCTCTATGTTATATCAGCTGCTGTTACGTGAACTGAAGAAGGAGTAGACTCATGTCGAATGAGGATAATGACGGCATGGCCAAAGGCCTGGTCGTCGGATTCATTTCGGGCGCGATCGTTGGCGCCGTTGTCGGTCTGCTGTTCGCTCCCAAAGCGGGCAAAGAACTTCGTGCGGATATCAGTCAAAAGGCTGGTGATATCGCCGAAGATGCCCAGGAATACATCCAGAAGGCCCGTGCGAAGGCCGTCGAACTGATCAACGAAGGCAAGAAGCGGTCGGACGACCTCATCACCGACGCGCGCAAAAAGGCCGACACGCTGCTCGGCGACGCCGAACGCATCCTCGGCGACGCCCGTTCAAAGACCACCGGGGACCGCGGACGCACTAGCTGACCGTTCGGACCCGATCGCGCACCACCAGGTTCTCCATTCAAGGGACCATTGTGGAATCCTTCATCCAATTCGCACAAGCGCTGGCCTTGCTCAGCGCGTCGGCCTTGTGCCTGTATCTCATCGTGACCCTCGTCCGCCTGAATGCGACCATGGTCCTGGTCCAGCGGGACGTGTCGGAGGTCGCGAAGCAGCTCAAACCTCTCCTCGAAAACCTGGCCGTTGTCTCCGAGAAGCTCAAGTCCATCGCGACGCAGATCGACGACCAGGTGAGCCTCTTCAAGGGTTCGGTGGAATCACTCCGGCGCATTGCACGGAACGTCGAGCAGTTCGAGGAGAGGATCCAACAACGGCTCGAAGAGCCCATCCACAAGGTCCTGTCGGCCCTCGGCGGGATCATCGCTAAAGTGGTGTCGTTCTTCGGAGCACGGGCAACAACCGGCAACGCCGGTCAATGATCAGCACAGCGGCGGCCCCCCAGGGTCGCCGCTGGCGTTTCCTCACCAAGGAGTGACATCGTGGCCCAGGCATCGACCAAAGACTATTCGGCCGACCGTGTCCGTAATGTTGCGATCGTCGGACACGGCGGCGCAGGTAAAACCTCCCTTGTGGAATCCCTGTTGTTCGTTTCCGGCACGACGACCCGTCGCGGCCGCATCGAAGACGGCAACACCATCTCTGATTACCATCCCGACGAGATCGAACGAAAGATATCGATCAACGGATCGCTCCTTCATGCTGATTGGAAGGGGACGAAGCTCAACATCCTCGATACACCCGGCTATTCTGACTTCACGGGTGACGTTATCAGCTCCATCCGTGTCGCCGATGCCGCAACGCTCCTCATCAAGTCAGTTGAAGGGGTCGAGGTCGGCACCGAGGTCGCGTGGAGCTATGCGCAGAAGCAGGGCCTGCCGGTCGTGCTCGTTGTCAACAAAGTGGACAACGAGAATGCGGACGTCGACCACGCGGTTGCCATGGCGCGCGAACGATTCGGCCACGATGTCGTGCGATTCCATCTCCCGGTGAATGCTGGGCTCGGGTTTGACGCACTTGTCGACCTGCTCCACATGAAGCTGTTGACGTTCACCAAAGATGGCACGGCGGTATCAGTCGGCGAGATCCCCGCCGACCTCAAGGAACAGGCCGATCACCTGCATGAGGAACTGGTTGAGAAGATCGCCGAGACCGATGAAGCTCTGATGAACAAGTTCTTCGAAGAAGGGACCCTCGGCGAAGCGGACATGGAAGCCGGCCTCCGTTCCGCGTTTATCCAGCGCAAGATCTTTCCCGTGCTGTGCACTTCCGCGTCGAACGGCACGGGCCTGGCTCCGCTGATGGACTTCTTTGTTCAGGTCGTCCCGTCGCCGCTCGACCGCGGTCCGGTCTCTGCTCAGCATCTGGATACAAAAGAGGCCGTAATGGTCGCGCCCGATGCCTCCGCGCTGGCATCGCTCTTCGTCTTCCGGACCGTCTCGGAAGAGCATGTGGGCGAGCTTTCCTTCTTCCGGGTCTATTCGGGCACCGTGCAGGCCGGGATGGACCTCGTGAACGAGTCGAACGGAAAGTCCGAGCGTCTTGGCCAGCTGTTCTTGATGAACGGACGCGAACGCAAGGAAGTGGGCAAACTCGTCGCCGGAGATCTGGGCGCGGTCGTGAAGCTCAAGGACACGCATACGAACAACACCCTGAGCGCCAAGGGCCTTCCGGTCACCTATCAGCCGATCGTCTTCCCGGAACCGGTCATTCGAATGGCCATTCATTCGAAGAACAAGGGGGATGAGGATCGAATGTCGACGGGTCTCCATGCGCTGCATGAAGAGGACCCAACGTTCGTCATGCATGTCGACGGCCAGCTGAGTCAGACGATCATCGCGGGCCAGGGGGAGCTACACCTTCTGATCGTTACGAAGCGCCTGAAACAAAAATACGGCGTCGAAGTCGAGCTCACTGAGCCGAAGATCCCGTACAAGGAAGCGCTTCGCTCAGCGGTCCCTGAGGTGGAATACAAACACAAGAAGCAAACGGGTGGCCGGGGTCAGTTCGGGCATGTGTGGGTAAAGCTCGAGCCTCTGCCGCGCGGCACTGGTTTTCAGTTCGAAGATGCGGTCGTCGGCGGGGTGGTCCCGGGCCGGTTTGTGCCCGCCGTCGAAAAGGGTGTCATCGAAACGATGCAACGGGGCGTCATTGCGGGATATGAAGTGGTCGACGTCAAGGTCACCATCTTTGACGGATCCTACCATTCGGTCGACTCGGATGAGCATTCATTCAAGATCGCCGGCGCGATGGCGTTCAAGAAAGGATTCCTCGAGGGCCGGCCGATCCTTCTGGAACCGATTGACGAGATCACGGTAACGGTCCCCGAAGAATACATGGGCGACGTCATGGGCGACATCTCCGGCCGACGCGGGAAGATCCTCGGCATGGAAGCCGACGGCCACTACCAGATCATCCGTGCGCAGGTGCCCGTTGCCGAGATCCACAAATACTCGACGATCCTCCGGTCGATGACGCAAGGCCGGGGTGTCTATCGCACGAAATTTTCGCACTACGAAGAAGTTCCCCGTGAACAGGCGGAAAAGATCATCGCCGCCTATGAGAAATCGCGGGCTGAGGGCGAATGATCCACGGGTTGCGGCGATGCGGGCCCTGGTGGAACTGCCATCAGGGCCCGCCGCCGTTTTCTTCCACACCAGCGTATGCCATCTCCACGTCCCATCCGCCGTGCCGGACTTGATCGCCTCATCGTGCGCGGCGCGCGCGTCAACAATCTCAAGAATATCTCGCTCGACCTCCCCCGCAATACGCTGATCGTCGTTACCGGGGTCAGCGGCTCGGGGAAATCAAGCCTGGCGTTTGACACGATCTACGCCGAAGGACAACGGAGGTACGTCGAGAGCCTTTCCTCCTATGCCCGTCAGTTCCTCGAGCGGATGGAGAAGCCCGACGTCGACTTGATCCAGGGGATCAGTCCGGCAATTGCGATCGAGCAAAAGACGACCTCGCGCAATCCCCGTTCGACCGTGGCGACGACTACAGAGGTCTATGATTATTGCCGGCTGTTGTTCGGCCGCATCGGACGGACGATCTGCCCTGCCTGCGGTACGGAAGTGCATCGCGATACCGTTTCGACGGCCGTCGACCGCGTGCTGCAACAGTCCGATGGTACGAAGGTAGTCGTCACGTTCCCGTTACCCGAGCATTCCGGTCGATCGTTGCCAGAAGAGATCGCGGTTCTGAAACAGCGCGGATTCTTCCGCCTCTGGAAGGGTGGATCGATCATCGACACGGAACGTGAGACGATCCCGGGGCGGTCCAAGAAGGGACTGGCGGTCGTCGTCGACCGCCTGGTCATCCGGAATGACGATCCGGACCTCCGCACGCGGCTTGCGGATTCCATCCAGACGGCGTTTGCGGAAGGGACTGGATATGCGACGGCGGAGCTGATCGATGCGGGTTCGAGGCTGAGATTCACACAGCATCTGGAATGTCCGAACGACGGCACGAAGTTCGAAGAGCCCGACCCTCGCATGTTCTCGTTCAACAATCCGGTGGGAGCGTGTCCGGAGTGTCAGGGTTTCGGAAGGGCGATCGGCATCGATATGGACCTCGTCGTCCCTGATCCGTCGAAGACGTTGCGACAGGGGGCCATCGTTCCGTGGACATTTCCCCGGTGGCGGGAATACTATCTGGATCTCATCAAGTCGGCCTCGAAGAACGGCCTGCCCCTCGACGTCCCATGGCGAGATCTGTCGCCGGGACACAAGACCATGGTGCAGGAAGGGGGGCAGGGGTTTGACGGTCTCGGATCGTTCTTCAAGTACATCGAGAAACGCTCGTACAAGCTCCACTACAGAGTCTTCATGAGCAGGTTTCGGGGATACACAACGTGTCCGTCGTGTCACGGTTCGCGTCTGCGCCAGGAAGCGATGTACCTGCAGGTTGGCCAGAAGACGATCCACGACGTCGTGCAGATGACCATCGATTCCGCCAGGGCATTTTTTGACGCCCTGGAACTGACTCCGTTCGAGCAGGAGGTCTCACGCCGCATCGTCGAAGAGATCCGAAAGCGTCTGAAGTTCCTGTCAGAGGTGGGCATCGGGTATCTGACCCTCGATCGGCTGTCGATGACGCTGTCGGGCGGCGAGAGCCAGCGCATCAATCTTGCGACGTCGCTTGGGTCCTCACTCATGGGTTCGCTCTACGTGCTCGACGAGCCCAGCATCGGGCTGCATCCCCGCGACAGTCAACGGTTGATCGCCATCCTGCGCACGCTGCGGGACCTGGGTAACACGGTCATGGTGGTGGAGCACGACGAGGAGATGATCCGGGCTGCCGATGTAGTCGTTGACCTCGGCCCCAAAGCCGGCGAGTTGGGTGGTGAGGTCGTGTTTGCGGGTTCGACGAGCGAACTGCTGGCGGGGGGTGCCGGGCTGACCGCAGAATATCTTTCAGGAGCGCGTTCGATCCCCGTGCCGACGCATCGTCGGCCGGACCCTGAATCGTCGATCTACATTCGTGGTGCGGCGGAGCATAATCTGAAGTCGATCGACGTCCGGATTCCGCTCGGAGTCTTCGTCTGCATCAGCGGCGTCAGCGGTTCCGGCAAGAGCACGCTTGTTCACAACATTCTCTACGCCGGACTTCAGAAGTTGAAGGGCGGGTATGAAGGCTCCGTCGGGAAGATGAAGAGTCTTGAGGGTGCGGAGCGGGTGGATCGCGTCGAGCTTGTGGATCAGTCGCCCATAGGCCGTAGTCCGCGTTCCAATCCCGTCACCTACATCAAGGTCTTTGACATCATTCGTGACCTGTTGGCATCGACTCCGGCGGCCAAGGTCAAGGGATTCAAGCCCGGACACTTTTCGTTCAACGTGCCGGGTGGACGGTGTGAGACGTGCGAGGGGGACGGCGTTCAGCGGATCGAGATGCAGTTCCTCGCGGACCTCTACTTGACCTGCGAGTCGTGCAAGGGAAAGCGGTTCAAGCAGGAGGTCCTTGACATTCGGTTCCGGGGTAAGAACATCGACGAGATCCTTCGCTTGACGGTCTCCGAGGCGATCCGGTTCTTCTCAGAACATCCCGAAGGCCGTCGCGTCGCCAAGAAGCTGACAGTTCTGGCAGACGTCGGGCTGGGGTACCTTCGACTCGGACAGCCCGCTACCACGCTCTCCGGCGGTGAGGCACAGCGCATTAAACTGGCCCACCATCTCACGACCTCCGACGAGGCGGGGCACGCCCTCTTCATATTCGACGAGCCGACCACCGGACTGCATCTCGACGACATCGCGACCTTGCTGAAATGCTTCGACGCACTCCTGACGGCCGGCCACTCGCTCGTTGTGATCGAACACAATCTCCACGTGATCAAATCCGCCGACATTGTCATCGACCTTGGACCCGATGCGGGGGACAAGGGGGGCGAAATCGTTGCGGTCGGCACTCCGGAGGAGATCGCACAAAGCCCGCGTTCGCTCACGGGACAGTTTCTCCGCCCGGTGCTTGACACCGGTGTGGAAACGACGACGTCCCGCGGAAGACGAGCGGGACGTCGGGGAACCCAACGATCGTGAGAGCGCTATGAAGCGGCGCTATGATGCCGAGCCGAAATGCAGGGTGATGTAGATGCCTCCAAACTCCTTGACGAACCCTCCCTCCATCACCTCGATCCCGCGCGAAACGGGGATGAGGTAGTATCGAAGGCTCAACCCCATCACGTTCGTCCGGTCGCGCCCGAAATACGCACCTGCGCCGATGAAACCGCCGAGCGTCGTATGGGCCTTTCCGTACTTGAGGCTCTCGAAAAAGTCGATCTTCTCGGACTGCTGAATGGTCGACCCGTCGCCAAAGGTGACGTTGACGCTTCGGGTGTAGGGGGAGACGTACAACGTTGTTGGACCGGCACCAGCCGTCACGTAGGGTCGGAAATTATCAACGATATCGTCCCGGAACAGGCGGTATTGGACCGAAGCCATCAGCGGTAGCATGACCAGGCGGTTCTTCTTTCCGGGGACGTAGCTCTGGCCGTAGTAATTCACGTATTCCACTTCGCCGTCGTCTTTGACGTCGGAGATGGCGAACGTGATGGTTCCTGCAAGATCGTCGGTAAACTCCCTCCGGTAAAATCCTCCAAGCCCGAATCCGTTCTCGGAGATCAGCAGGTCGAATCCCCAGGCCGTGAGCCTCCGCTCGAACAGCGACTCTGTTACGAGCGCTGGCTTGAACGGACGGAATACGATCGCCGTGTCGGGACGCGTTGGCTCCTGGGCGCGTACCCCCGTCACGATCGTCGCCAGCGCGACCGCAATGGCGAACGTGTGACGAAGGGGGTGGCCGAATGGTCGTTCAAACGTCATGGCGTCAATGTACGGTGGTCACGGGCGAATGGCAATCCTGCTGCCGGTTTGGATCTGTGCCCTCACGCATCGCTCGCCGCGGTCGGAGGGAAGCGTTCTCTACGCTACGATGAGTATGGCCAGCTTGAGGTAGCTCGTCTCGGGCATCGCAAGCAGGGAAGGGTGGTCGGGTGCTGCGCCGCAAACCTCGACAACCTGGACCGACCTTCCAGCCTTGACAGCGCTCTCCCGGAGCATCTCCAGGAAGGCGGATTGATCGATGTGGTGCGAACATGAAGCGCTCACGAGGATCCCGTCCTGTTCCAGAAGTCCCATCGCGATCGTGTTGATCGTCCGATAGCCCCGCAAGGCCGTGGCGACCGTCTTGCGGCTCTTTGTGAATGATGGGGGGTCCAGGATGATCATCCCATAACGTTCCTGCCGCTGCGATCGGTTCCGTAGGTCGTCAAAGACGTCTGCTGTCGAGAACTGCACGTTGGACAGTCCATTCCGGCGTGCATTCTCAGAGGCCCGACCGGTCGCATCGGCCGAAATATCGACCCCTTCAACTTGTGTGGCCTCCCCGCAGGAGGCATTCAGACTGAAACCGCCGTCGTTGCAGAAACAGTCAAGGACCCTGCGGCCTCGGGCATACCTCCGGATCCGCAACCGATTTAGTTTCTGATCCAGAAAGAGCCCGGTCTTCTGTCCAAGAAGAAGGTCTACGCGGTACTGCAGGCCGTTCTCCTCGATGTCGACCGCGCCGTCCAATGTCCCTCGGAGGACCCCGATCGACTCGGAAAGTCCTTCGAGCGACCGAAGGGACGAGTCATTGCGCCCGACGATCGCGACAGGGTGAAGAAGGTCCTCGAGGACGTCTCCGATCTGATCGGTCCTGGCGTCCATACCGGCAGACAACGCCTGCAGGGCCAGGTGGTTTCCATATCGGTCGATGATAAGACCTGGAAGCCCGTCCGATTCGCCATGGACGATGCGGTAGGCGGTATCGTCCGGGAAGAGGCGCTGCCGCCGTTCGAGCGCAGCATGGATCCTCGCTCGAAAGAACTGGTGATCGATCGGCCGGTTCTCACGCGCGAGCATCCTGACGGCAATGAGGGAGTGAGGGTGGTAGAACCCGATACCGATCAGCCTTCCGTCGTGGCGACGAACGCCGACGACGGTTCCTGGTCCGGGGGTTCCCTCCACGGAGGCGATTTCGTTGGAAAAGACCCACGCATGGCCGTCAACGATCCGGCGATCTTCCCGCGGTCGGAGTGTTACAATTCCATCCATAGATCAAAGTAGACAGAATTGCATGTTGAATCAATTCTCGCATGTCTTCGGCACATGCGCTCGACCCTTATCGCGGCGATGGATACCGTGTGTTTCGAATGTGAGGATCATGCAAATGCCAATTTCCGCGGGGACTTCCGGATCAAACGTGTCGCTACGCCCGCGACGCGTCGTGCCGTAAACATCGTCATGCACAGTGCGGCGGTCCATCGCGCGAGCGCAGGCCGGAGTTTCGGCTGGACGGTCATCCGCGAAGAATAGAAAACCTTCGACCTGCTGAGCCTCCGCATCGGAGTCTCGGCCACCATGATCTCGACCTCATTCCCGAGCTGCGGGTACGACATGATCATGGTCCTGTTCTGTATCTCGAACCTCGTTGAGGACGGATTCGAACGCACGATCGCCCTTCCGGCTGATCTTCGGGATGCTGCGATGATCGATGCGACGTTCAATGTCGCGGAAGGATGCCTCCTCGGCCTCACCTCCGACATGGACGTCTCCCGATCGGTATGCGCGACCCCACCAGCGGTCGTCTTGAATAGCGACCGGTGATCCGGGCCCAACAGGGGGACGTGGCCGGAACGATCTCCGGAGCGGTGGCGCATGATTCCATCCTCCACGATCGCAACCGGTGCCGGAGAAGATTCGGTAGTGAGCTTCATCCTTGCGCAAACCGGTAGCAATTCCTTGCAACTCGTCGACCTTCCTGAGAGTACGTATCAGCTCTGCTTCAGTCCCGCAGATCCGGCGTATCTCGCCACAGTCCTGACCAGCGTCTTGATCGTCCCCCGGCAAACCACCAATAGCGGAGCCATTCCCCTTCGGCTTCGTCCGCCCTTGCCCTGTTCGTTCTCCGTTTGCAGTCCCCTCAAGTGTTTGGTATATTCTTGTTCATCGCATGCGTGATGACACGACCGATCTCGAACGCCCTTTGACGGAGTTATCCCCATGGTAAACATCCCTGAACTGCTTGGAGCGGACGGTGCGTCGCTTCTCGAACACAAGTGCACCACGATCCCGAAGGAATCGATCCACCTTCCGGGTTCTGATTTTGTGGACCGCGTGTTCGCGCTCTCCGACCGCACCCCGCAAGTGCTTCGCAGTCTGCAGCAGCTGTTCGGCACAGGCCGATTGGCTGGCACCGGCTACCTTTCGATCCTTCCGGTGGACCAGGGGATCGAACATTCAGCCGGTGCGTCGTTCGCCCCGAATCCGGCATACTTCGACCCCGAGAACATTGTGAAGTTGGCGATTGAAGGGGGATGCAATGCGGTCGCCTCCACCTTGGGGGTACTGGGGATGGTGTCACGAAAGTACGCACACCGTATTCCCTTCGTCCTCAAGTTCAACCATAACGAGTTCTTGTCGTATCCGAACACCTACGACCAGACCCTCTTTGCCAGCATCAAGCAGGCCTACGACATGGGGGCGGTGGCAGTCGGGGCGACGGTCTATTTCGGTTCTGCTGAGTCCCGGCGCCAATTGTGGGAAGTGAGCCAGGCGTTCCAGCATGCGCACGAAATGGGCATGGGCACCATCCTGTGGTGTTACACGCGCAACAATGCGTTCAAGACGGCAGAGAAGGATTATCACGTGTCGGCCGACCTCACCGGTCAGGCCAATCATCTTGGCGTCACGATCGAGGCGGATATCATCAAGCAGAAGCTTCCGGAGAACAATGGTGGCTATCTTGCCCTCAACAGCAAGGAAAGTCCGTACGGAAAGATCGACAAGAAGGTCTACAGCGAACTGACGACAGACCATCCGATCGATCTGACCCGCTACCAGGTCGCCAACTGCTACATGGGGCGCGCCGGACTCATCAATTCGGGCGGACCTTCAGGGAAGAATGACATCGCCGAGGCGGTCCGGACGGCCGTCATCAACAAGCGGGCCGGCGGCATGGGTCTGATCTCCGGCCGCAAGGCCTTCCAGAAGCCGATGAAGGATGGCGTTGGGATCCTGAACGCGATCCAGGACGTGTATCTGTCCAAAGATGTGACGATCGCCTGATCGGAGGTCGTTCGGCGAAGCAACTTCGGACGAAGGCGTCAGGAAGTCCCTGGCGCCTTTGTTCATTCCAGTCGCGGACGCTCGCGACGATGAATATCATCCCACGCTGCCGAAGACGAACAACGATCGGAGATGGTCATCGATCCGACGATGACCTCGTCGTTGGGTGCAATGTCCGCGGCAGACATGCGTTCTCAAGGTGTTTATGGATCGTTTCTCTGCTTTCGTGTTCGATATGGACGGGACGATCACGAACACGAATCGTCTCATCTTCGATTCCTTCAACCATATCGTGCAGACCTATCGCGGCGGAACGATGTCCGACCGCGATATCGCGGCGCTGTTCGGTCCTCCCGAAGAAGGTGCGCTGGAGGTCATCGTCGGGAAGGAGCGTCTTGACGAGGCAATGAAACGCTACCTGACCTTCTATCGTGAGCACCATCGGCGTCTGGCCTCAGTGTATGGCGGTATCCCAGAAGTGCTCGCAGACCTGCATGAGCGCGGGATCACCCTTGCGCTCTTCACGGGAAAGGGGCGGCACACAACCGACATCACGCTCGAGATCCTCGGCCTTTCGCACCTGTTCAAGAAAGTGGTGACGGGAAACGATGTCGAGAAGCACAAGCCATCGGGGGAAGGCATTCTCACGATCCTTCATGAGCTGCGCTTGCAGCCGAAGCGGACGGTGATGGTAGGCGATTCACCTGCGGACATCATCGCCGCGCGCGAGGCCGGGATCCCCGTGGCTTCCGTCCTCTGGGACGCGTTCAATAAGGACCGCGTCATGCAGCACGAGCGGGACTTCACGTTCCACACAGTCGACGAATTCAGCTCCTGGGCCCGCCTGGTCGCTGAACCGTCCGCCTGATCCATGGACGCGCTGCTCCTTCTCTATCCCCGATACAGGCTTGTCCTTCCAGTCCTGACCGCACTGGCGGTATGTCTCTTCTATCTTCGTGTCGTTCACCACTTCGACTACACGCCGGATGATACGTACATCTATCTCCGAACGGCCGTGAATCTCGTCCACGGCGACGGCATGGCGTTCAACCCGGGAGATGGATCGTACAGCGTGACGGGACCGCTGTGGGCACTGCTTGTCGCCGGAGGAACGGCGGTGGGTCTCGATCCGTACATCGTCGCGAAGACGCTTGATGTGACGTTTGCTGCCCTCGCCATCTTGGCACTGCAATTACTGGTCTTCTCGATCACAGAGTCCCGTATCCTGGCTGCCCTGGCCGCGATCATGATGACGTTCGACGTTTCGCTCCTTCGATGGTCGGCAACAGGCATGGAAACTTCGCTGGCCGTTCTACTCACCCTCCTGGCCTTCCGGTATCTCGTGGAAGGGGAGTGGCTGGTGCTGGGGGCCGCGCTTGGATTGCTCTCACTCGTACGGCCTGAATACGCGCTGCTCGCACCGTGGATGGTCTTCGGGACGTATGAGGGCCGCTGGCGTGAACACATGCGTCGCTGGACATGGCCGCTCCTGCTGATGGCGGCGATCTTGACGGCTTGGTGGACGTTGGCGGTCGTCTGGACGGGTACAGCTTTGCCGACGACCATCGGTAGCAAAGCCGGATGGTGGTTCGACGCTGAGCGAATGCTGACGGCCCTGCTGGAGGGTGGGCGAATCATTGCAGCATCGCACGCGATCCCGGTGTTGGCCGTCGGCCTGGTGCTCGTTGTGCTTCCCCGGGGTGCCGTGCATGTTCGTCAACGGTGGATGCGACTGCTTATCGGATGGCCATTGCTCATGACCGTTGCGTACGCCACGCAAGGCGTACAGGTGGTCTCGCGGTATCTGACGCCGGCGCTCGTCACGTTGTCGGCGGCAATGATGCTGGGTGTGGCGTTGTGGCTGGTGGGACGGCCCGAACGGCTCACGAAGGCTCTGATGGCCGCCGTCACGCTGGTGGTTCTCACCGTGGCTGCCAACACGGTCGTCTATGAATGGCGCATCGCACCACATCTCCGACACTTCACTGCGGGGATGCAACAGGCAATGAAGCCGATCGCGTTCTGGCTTCGGAGTCACGCGAATCCCGGTGATGAGGTGCTCGCTCCCGATATCGGGATGATCGGCTACGTGACTGGAATGCGCGTGTGGGATCCTCAGGGGTTGGCGACGCCTGCCTTACGTATGGCAATAGAGGGTCAGACGTACGACGACGTGATGATCAAGCGACTCTATCGCGCTGTGGCCGATCCGCGCTTCGTCATCGATCGTGCGCGTGAGCCTGACCGGCTGCGGGATGCGTCGCTTCGTCCGATCATGACGGCGACGATGCCGGAACTGGGGGTCAGCATTCCTGGAACCCAATATGTGACCCTCTACGAGGTTGTCCAATGAGACGTGCTCTCGTGTTCGTGTGGCTTTTGGCAACAGCCGCGTTCGGGCAGGAATCCCTCGATCCATCGGTGCGCAGCGTGCGCGTTGTCGGCCAGGGATTGCGGGGTCAGCCGATCGTGGTCGGCGAGTACGGCGTCCGCATCGAATTCGAAGGGACAACTGGTCAGCCGATGGACTACCGCATCCGCGTCCGGCATCTTGACGCCGAAGGCCGAGAGACGGAGAATGTTTTCATCAATGACCCGTTCCGGATGTCAACGCTGACGGCCGTGCCGCATCAGGCCGCCCCGACCGGGGTGCGCACCTGGCGCTGGAAGTACTCGACGACCATCCCCGGCCCCAAGGGACTCGAACAACTGCCGTACTCCGGCTACTACCGAGGATGGATCGAAGAAGCGGAGACCGGAAGAGCTGTTGCCACGTTCGATTTCGTCCGGGCCGATCATCAAGTGAACGACCTTCTGCGCATCCGCCATCGGAGATTGCCGTCGGCGATCGCCCCATATAATGAAGCGGTCTCAGCGAGCGTCACGGTCCCTTTGAATGGTCTGTGGGCGGGGGACGAACGGCTCAATCCGATGTTGTTGCGCTCCGTCGAGATCATCAAGAATCGTGAGTGGGCGCGGCGGACGAGTGTGAAGGTTTACGACGACGATCCGAACACCTGGGTCGACGGTGCCGGCACCGACAAGATGACATTTGTCGCCGGTGGGATCTTGCCGGGGAATGAGTACCGTGAACTGGATCTGAGAAACCTGGACGACTATCCCGCCGGAGATACGTTGCGGCCTCGTTCAGGCGCCGACCAGAGCCGATTCTTCTTCCCAGGCAGGCCGGACCACAATGGACTGCCGGCGTACGCGGAAATGGCCCGCGGCGCCGACGAGGAGCTGACGGAGTTCCAGTTCATTTGGCAAGGCGATGAGAGTGCTGATCCACCGCCGATCGCTATTGTCGGCGAGTTCAGCGGCTGGGCAGTGCGTCCGGAGTGGAACATGTCATACGACCGGCTTCGTCGCCGGTTTGTCCTGCTGCGGCCGCTCCGCAGAGGGCGATACGACTACCAGTACGTGATCGACGGGAACGATTGGGTTCGGCTCGAAGGGAATGCCTGGTCGACCAGGAACATCTATACAGCCCTTATTGTGTATCAGGATCAACGATTCGGCGGCTTCGACCGGATCATCGGCGTGGCCCAGGTTGAGAGCACGGGGGCATCACGTGGAGGCACGGCACCAAATGAATTCTGACCAACCCGTAAAGATCGGCGTCATCGGTACCGGCCATTTGGGGTCGTTGCACGCCAAGATGCTTGCACAACTCCCGACCGCGGCCTTTGTGGGTACGTACGACGCCGATACAACCAAGGCTCGCCACGTGGCAGAGACGCATGGAGTCACCGCCTTTGCGAAGAGGGAAGACCTTCTTGCCGCCGTCGATGCCGTGACCATCGCGAGCGTCACGTCGACGCACTTCGAAGTGGCCAAGGCCTGCCTCGAAGCGGGAAAGCACGTGTTGGTCGAAAAGCCGATCACCTCTACGACGACGGAGGCGAGGGAACTGGTCGACCTCGCGTCAAGAAGAAAGCTCGTGCTCCAGGTCGGACACATCGAACGATTCAATCCTGCAATCCTCGCCCTGGAACCGCTGCGCATGAAGCCTCTCTTTATTGAGTCGCACCGGCTCGCGCAGTTCAACCCCCGCGGATCCGATGTTGCCGTCGTCCTCGACCTGATGATCCACGACATCGACCTGATCCTAAGCCTTGTGGGATCCTCCGTGTCGCGCATCGACGCCAACGGCGTTGCGGTGGTTTCGGACTCACCCGACATCGCCAATGCTCGCATCCAGTTCGCGAACGGATGCGTTGCGAATGTGACCGCCAGCCGCATCTCGCAGCATAAGATGCGCAAGATGAGGCTCTTTCAACACGATGCATACATTTCGATCGATTTCGCCCAGCCGCTTGCTGAGGTGTTCCGGCTTGTAGATGAGGGAGCAACTCAGGCCCAGCCGACGATGCTCCTCGGCAAGATCGACCAGGGCTCGAAGAAGCGCCTGATCGTATACGACCAGCCTGAAATTCCTCCGATGAACGCCCTCCTCGAAGAGATGCGCTCGTTCGTGGGGTGCGTGCACAGCGGCTCGACCCCAGTGGTCTCGGGGCGCGATGGCCTTCAAGCGCTCGAGGTCGCGGCCGAGATCCTACACGCCATCGACACGAATACGATCCGCTCGTCTGACCATGCCTGAGAACACATTGATACTGAATGCTCCAGTGCTTCGTTCGATCGGTCGGGTTGCCGATCGTGACGGCGTCAAGGCATACGCCGTCGGTGGCTATGTACGCGACCGACTTCTTGGTAGGCCGGTCAAGGATATTGACATCACGGTTGTCGGAGATGGCATTGCGTTGGCCCGTTCCGTGGCGAACGCACTGGGGGTGGCATCGCCCGTCGTGTTTGCCAACTTTGGCACGGCCATGATCACGGTCGAAGGTCACAACGTTGAATTCGTCGGTGCACGCAAGGAGAGCTATCGAAAGGACTCCCGAAAGCCGGATGTTGCCCCAGGCACCCTGGACGACGATCTATCGCGACGCGATTTTACCGTGAACGCCCTGGCCGTCGGACTCCACATGTCGGAGCGAGACCATCTGATCGACCGATTCGACGGCCAAAGTGATCTGACCCGAAAAGTACTGCGAACACCGCTCCAACCGGTGGCGACCTTCGATGACGATCCTCTCCGGATCATGCGAACCATGCGGTTCGCGGCCCAGCTGGAGTTTACCGTCGATCCCGCGGTCCTCGAGGCTGCCGCAGCGATGCGGGACCGATTGGCCATCGTCTCGCCGGAACGCATCGCGGACGAATTCCTGAAACTCATGAAGGCCCCGCGTCCATCCGTCGGACTGCAATTGATGTTCGACACTGGCGTCATGCATGTGGTCTTTCCGGAAGTCGCGAAGCTTTCGGGCGTCGACCAGCGGAAGGATTTTCACCACAAGGATGTCTTCCTGCATACGCTCAAGGTCGTCGACAACATCTGTCAGGCCACCGACAACATCTGGCTACGGATGGCTGCGTTGTTGCACGACATCGCGAAGCCGAAGACGAAGGCATTCAAAGAAGGTATCGGGTGGACCTTCCATGGCCATGAAGAGTTCGGCGCCCGGATGGTGCGGCCGATCTTCCGACGCATGCGGTTTCCGCTCACGCAGGTGCCCTATGTTGAAAAGATCGTCCGACTACATCTGCGGCCCATGGCCCTCGTGGACAGCGTCGTGACGGATTCGGCCGTTCGGCGACTGATGTTCGATGCGGGAGAAACGGTCGACGACCTCATGCTGCTCTGTCATGCCGACATCACCTCAAAGAATCCTCGGCTCGTCGAACGGGTGCGAAAGAACTACGACCTCGTCATAGAGAAGATGAAGGAGGTGGAGGAAAAGGACCAGATCCGGTCCTGGCAACCTCCGTTGCGGGGCGAAGAGATCATGCAACTCACGGGCCTTCCGGCAGGACCCCTCGTTGGCGCGCTCAAAGACGCTGTGATCGATGCAATCTTGGATGGGCGCATCGCGAACGACCACGACGCTGCGGTTGCTCATCTTCTATTGATAAAGGACGAGATGATCAAGGAGGCCCAGAAGACGGGTCGCGTGGTGAAAGTGTCCCGAGAAGACCTGTTTCGAGGCAAGAAACTGCCGGGAGAAGGCGAAAACGAAGAAAAAACATGAGGAAACGTGGCTTGTTTTGAAACTTTGGCGCTCGCAGAGCGTTATTACAGAAGACTTTTTCCATAGACCAGCGTTTCCAGCTCTTTTTGGGAGATTCGTATGAAACAGGCCGTTCGGTTCGGTCTCTTCTTTTTTCTCTTTGGATCCATCGCGTACGCGCAAGCCCAGAAGATCACACTCAATCGCGCGATCGAGATGGCTCTGGAGCGCAACTTCGCCATCAAGCAGGCGGTCAACAATGTGGAGCGCGACCAGGCCGGGGTGCTTTCCGCGTACGGCAACTTCACGCCGACGCTCAGCCTGAACTCTAGTTGGGGTGGCGGTCAACAGTTTGTCAACGGAGTTGGGATCGGGAATGCCGACGATCGCAATATCTCCACGAGCCTGAGCGCGGGGATGACGGTGTTCGACGGGTTCACCAACACGTCGTCATTCACCTCAGCCAAAGCAACGGCATCCTCGACGGAATACACGCTCAGCCGTACGCGACAAAGTGTGGCCTCGCAGACACAGCGGCTCTATTATGAGGTCCTCCGCACACGCCGATTGCTCGAAGTGTCGCAGTTGAACCTGCAATACAGCACGCAGCAGCTCGACCGGGTGAAGGAGACGGCTCGGCTGGGATCGGCTTCTCTGGTCAATGTCTACCAGCAGCAGGCACAGGTCGGTCAAGATGAGCTTCGCGTCGTGCAGTCCGAGAGCGACTATATCCTGGCGAAGGCGAACCTGTCGGCCTACCTCGCACTCGACGTCACGACCGAATCTGAATTTGTCGATCCGTCCATCGTCTCTGAGATCGATGAAGCCGAATTCCAACGCCAGAAGTCCATCGCAGCGGACCTACGCGGCCTGATTGACCAGGCGATGGAACGGCGCATGGACTATCTGAGCTCAAAGCAGTCCTATGAGGCGACCGATGCGTCCGTGACGCAAGCCCGTAGCGGGTACTATCCGCGGTTGACCGCAAGCGCCTCGTATTCCCTGACGGGCCGAACGCAACGTGATCTGCTCACGAAGGCTGTGACAGCGTCGGAGTTCGAGAATTTTGGTGTCAGTCGGTCCTTCAGCTGGGGATTGAATCTTTCGTTGCCTCTCTACTCCGGCTTCCGGACGAACGAATCGGTGCAGCGGGCGCTGGTTGCCCGAAAGAATGCGGAGGAGGGTCTGCGTGAGACCGAGCGAAAGATCCAGGTCGAAGTCAAGACGGCGCTGCTTGTCCTCGAATCGGCCCAGAAATCCTATGAAGCTGCGATGAAGAGCCTCCAGTATCAGGACCAGAATCTGAAGGTGAGCCAGGAGAAGTACAACGTTGGCTCAGGTACGTTGCTCGACCTGTTGTTTGCGCAGAACAATCTTACGAATGCTCAGGTTACCCGGATCAATGCTGTCTACCAATATCTGAACGCGAAGAGCCAGTTCGAACTCGCCGTCGGTACGCTCCAGCAATAATCGACCGACGCACCATCCCGAAGGATATCGTATGGCAAACGGCAACAACAAAGGCCGGAAGAAAAAGATCATCATCTTCTCGATCCTTGGCGCCATTGTGGTCGCACTGGTCGTTCTCGTGATCCTCGGCAGCAACAAGGAGACGATCACGACGATCCAGACCGAACCGGTCGGCCGGAGGACGATCACCCAGATCGTCTCGGCGACGGGCAAGATCCAGCCCGAGACGCAGGTCAAGATCAACGCGGAGGTGAGCGGCGAGATCATCGAACTTCCCGTCCGCGAGGGACAGCGGGTTCGGAAGAACCAACTGCTGGTCCGTATCAAGCCCGATGCGTACCAGGCGCAGTTTGAGCGTTCACAGGCGTCGCTTGCCATTAACGAAGCGAACCTGCGGAAATCTGAAGCGGAGTTCAAGCGTGTTACTGAACTCTTCACCAAGAAGCTCGTCTCCGAGGCGGAGATGGACATCGCAAAGGCTTCGTTCCAGAGCGCCAAGGCGGGATACGACCAGTCTCAGGCGTCCGTGAAGGAGGCGCGCGAAACGCTCTCCAAGACGGCGATCTATTCGCCGATGGACGGGGTCGTGTCGCAACTACTGTCGGAGATCGGCGAACGTGTGAGCGGTTCTACGTTCACGCGCGGCACCGAGATCATGACAGTGGCCGACCTGGCCCGCATGGAAGCCCGTGTGGATGTCGGTGAGAATGACATCATCACCGTCAGCGTCGGCGATACTGCCCGGATCGAGATCGATGCGTTCCCCGAGCAGAAGTTCGTCGGCCTCGTGAGCCAGATCGCCAATACGGCGAAATCGACCGGCCTCGGCTCCCAGGATCAGGTGACGAATTTCGAAGTACGGATCCTCGTCAACACACCGCAGGGTGTGCAGCTGCGCCCCGGCATGTCGATGACCGCTGACATTGAGACCGAAACGAAGCCGAACGTCATTTGCGTCCCGATCCAGTCCGTGACGGTCCGCATGCCCAAGGAGGAGAAGGACAAGCCGAAGGAAGAGGGAGAAGAAGGCGGAGCGAAGTTCGTTTCTGCCAATGCGGAGAAGAAGAAGGAGGAGGAGAAGCTTGACGAGGTGGTGTTTGTCGTAAAGGATGGCCAGGTGTCAACTGTGAAGGTGAAACGGGGCCTGAGCGACGATTCGCACGTCGAAGTGAGTGGGGAAGGATTGGAAGGGGCCGAGGTCGTATCAGGACCGTTCAAGGCCATCAATCGTGACCTCGAAGCGGGTTCGAAGGTCAAAGTGGACAACAAGCGTACGCGCCGCACGGGCGCCAGCGCTGCGACAGCCGCCTAATCCAACGAGTGGAATGACCATGTCGACGCTGATCCGGTTCCAGAATATCACCAAGGTCTACCAAATGGGCGAGGAGCAGGTGCACGCCCTCCGCGGGGTCTCCCTCGAGATCAAACGGAACGAGTATGTCGCCATCATGGGGCCGTCGGGCTCGGGGAAGTCGACGCTCATGAACATTATCGGCTGTCTCGACACGCCTTCGGCCGGCCTGTATGAGCTCAACGGGACCAACGTCAGCGAGATGAACGACAACGAGCTCGCCAAGGTGCGGAACAAGGAGATCGGGTTCGTCTTCCAGACGTTCAATCTCCTGGCCCGTTCAGACGTTCTTCACAACGTCGAACTCCCGCTCATCTACGGCGGAGTGTCCGGGCATGAACGAAAACGTATGGCGAAGGAATCGATCGAACGCGTGGGGCTGACGGACCGGAGTCATCACAAGCCGAACGAGCTCTCCGGCGGCCAACGCCAGCGTGTCGCGATCGCGCGCGCGCTCGTGACCAGACCCTCGATCCTGCTGGCCGACGAACCGACCGGCAACCTGGACACGAAGACCGGTGAAGAGATCATGGGTCTGTTCGACATCCTGCACAAAGAAGGTAATACGATCATTCTCGTGACTCACGAAGAGGATATCGCAGCGCACGCACATCGTGCGATCCGGATCCGCGACGGCCATATCGAGCGGGATGAGCCCGTGGTGAACCGTCGGGTCATTGCGCACACAGCCAACCTCAGCGCCTGATGCCCCGTGATCGTCAGACTCCTTGATCTGAGAGAAGGGTTGCTCATTGCGTTTGGGGCGATCCGCGCCAATAAGATGCGGTCGATCCTGACGGCCCTTGGCATCTTCATCGGCATTCTGTCGGTCACCCTCATGGGGACGGCCATCGAAGGATTGGACCGTGCTTTCAACAAGTCCATTTCTGCGATCGGCGCGGACGTGCTCTATGTCCAGAAATGGCCCTGGGGCGGGGGACAAGACTGGTGGACGATCAGGAACCGGAAAGACATCAGGATCGAACATGCGCGCGCGATCGAGCGGAGCGCGGACATGGTCCGAAGCGTTTCTCCGATCATCGGCACGGCCCGCAACGTCAAGTACGGCCGCAAGGTGATGGAAAACGCTATCGTGGTCGGCACGGACGAAGAATTTACGACCACCAGCAATGTGAACGTGACGCTTGGCCGATTCCTGACCGCACTCGAGGTTTCCGGAGGCCGGCCGATCTGCGTCCTTGGATCTGAGATCGCCGAAGGACTGTTCCCTGCTGAGACGCCGATCGGCAAGACGGTCAAGGTCGGCGGCTATCCATACAAAGTCGTGGGCGTGCTCGAGAAGCAAGGTTCGTTCCTCGGTATGCAGAGCCTCGACAACCGAGTCTATCTTCCGATCAACCGGTTCTTCAAAGAGTTCCGGTCGCATCGTGGCGGGATCGAGGTTTGGGTCAAAACGGCGACTATCGATCAGGTGCCAGAGGCAAAGGAGGAGGTGCGAGGGATCATGCGGAAGGCGCGTCATCTGAGCCCGAAGGAGCCCGATGACTTTGCCATCAATCAGCAGGAGATCCTCGTCCAGACATTCAACACGTTCGGGGTGATGATCGCCGGGTTCGGCTTGTTCATCACGGGTCTTTCCCTCTTCGTCGGTGGGATCGGCATCATGAACATCATGTTCGTGTCTGTTACCGAGCGGACGCGCGAGATCGGTATTCGGATGGCGATCGGCGCCCCGCGCCGGACAATCCTGATGCAGTTCCTCATCGAGGCAGGTGCGCTCAGCCTGATCGGAGGTTTGGTGGGGATCGCGGTCGCTTTCCCGATCAGCCTCATCATCGACCGTGTCCTCCCGACGGCGATGCCGCTGAATATCGTCTTCATTTCGTTGCTGGTATCGGTGGCCGTCGGTGTCATTTCGGGATTTCTCCCGGCCTATCGGGCCTCGCGGCTCGATCCAGTCGATGCCTTGCGGTACGAGTGAACCATGGAATTCTCCGAGATCCTACGACTTTCGTTCTCAGCCATTCGCGCCAACAAGTTGCGTTCGGTCTTGACGCTCTTGGGGATCGTGATCGGTGTCTTTTCGATCATCGGGGTGATGACGGCCGTCCAAGTCTTGCAGAACGGCATTGAATCCGGTCTGAGCAACCTGGGAGCGCACACCTTCCAGATCCAGAAGTTTCCGGTCATGGCGAGCCGTGAAGAATGGCTGAAGGCGCGTAACCGGAAGAATATCGACCTGCAGCAAGCAGAATACGTTCAAGATCGGATGACGCACGCCCTCTACATGGGTATCGAGTCGTTCGAGAATGGCGAAACGGTTCAAGCTCTTACGGGGGAAAAGACCAACCCGAACGTCAACATCTTCGGCGAGACCCCCAACGGGATACCGACGAACAACTGGTCGGTCGGGGAAGGGCGAGCCATCACCGAAGCTGACATGCGATCGGGAGCTCACGTGGCCGTCATTGGCCTTGATGTTCAGAAGAAGACCTTTCCTCGCGGCGGGGCTGTAGGGCAGGAGGTCAAGATCAGGGGAATGCGTTATACGGTCATTGGCGTGTTTGAATCAAAGGGTGCGGCACTGGGCGGTCCGAATGACAATTTTGTAGCGATCCCGCTCTCCACGTTCCTGAATCATTTCGGCGAGCACCGGAGGTCCTTGAACATCATGATCAAAGCCAAGGGACCGGAGGTCTATGATGACGCGGTCGAGGAGGCTCGATTCTTGTTGCGGACAGTCCGAAAGGTCGATCCAGGCAAGGAGGATGATTTCTCGATCTTCTCGAATGATTCGATGATCGCCACCTTCAATGACTTCACGAAGTATGTCAAGCTCGGCGTGGCGTTCATCTCGTTCATCTCTTTGCTTGCGGCCGGCGTGGGCATCATGAACATCATGCTTGTCTCGGTCTCCGAACGCATCAAAGAGATCGGCGTCCGGAAGGCCGTGGGTGCGCGCAAGTCCAACATTCTGAGTCAGTTCCTCGTCGAGGCGATCGTCCTTTGCCAGATCGGCGGCGTGATCGGCATTTTCGTGGGGATCCTTGCCGGCAACCTGGCGGCCATGGCACTTGAGTTGCCACCCGTCTTCCCCTATGACTGGGCGGCGTTGGCAGTCCTCATCTGTTCGATCATCGGAATTGTCTTCGGCGTCTATCCGGCCTGGAAGGCGGCGAATCTCGATCCGATCGAATCGCTTCGGTACGAATAGTTCCCATACTGACCGGAACAAACGAAGCCCTTGGGTGATCCTCAAGGGCTTCGCTGTTCCTGGTGTCACCGACGGGTCTGATAGCGCCAGGACATTCCGCCTCTGCTACAGCGCAGGGGTCAGGCCTTCATCCTCGCTCCATGTTCTTCGACCGAAAAAATCCAGCCGACGATCTTACCAGGTTCGATAGCCTCAAAGTCATCCCAATAGGCCTTGGTGCGGAGGAATTGGGAGGATGTGTCACCGGCCGGGATCTGCGCAAGCTCGGCCTTGATACGCTGGAACCGTTTCTTCCATGAGTCGACGTTCTTCACCCTGAGGTCGACCCACCCATCATGGGCCCACGCATCGATAGATCCGGTGTCAATGGGCAAAGAGGCCTCACCCTGGAAGGTAGGGATCTTCATCTCGCCACCTCGGAGCAGGGTCACCCCGTCAGGCATCAGAATGGGGATGCCGATAGAGATGATCCGTGACCGAAGTTCGCGTCCCTGCTCGATGAGAGATGTGATCTTCTTGGACACCTCCTTCGCCGGGGCTTTTAGAATGGCCTTCATCGAACCGTATGCCAACTGGAGGAGATGAGCCTCATACAGAAGTTTGGATAAACGCGGTGGTCCGAGCATCTCAAACGCAACGCTCTTTGTCTTGTGCTGCTCTTCGAGCGACTTGAGCTCTTTCACGGCGCTGTCGAATAAGAAACCTGCCCGATACGTTGGGTTGAGCGTGGCGTTGTCGAGTGCGTTGATGATATCGTGGCCGGTGTTGCCGCCCAGGATCTCGAAGACCACCGATTCTGCGATCTCTTCGGGGGTCACATACTCCATCTGTCCCGGGGTCGAGATCGCCTCGAATTCGGCCCGAGAAAACGTTCCGTTCTCGCCGGTGTCGATGAAGACGGACCGCAGGGTGTCGGAGGTCTCACTCCAGGTGGGGGTTGCCGGTCTGAGATCAAGCGTTCGATTCAGCTTGATCCCGTTCGACGGCGGGCAATCGACGAGCTTGATGGCCTTGCCACGTTTCCGAACCTCGCCGTATCCGATCCTCTTCCAGGCAATGGCTGCCGTAGGCTTGATCTCCTTGGTGATGGGGGAGTCGGGAGTCCGGCCCATGAGGAAGAGAAGCAATGTGTGTGCGCCGGCCACGGCCGACTTACTCAGGAGGACGCTGGAGGGGCGTTCTTCGCTGTGTGTGTAGGGGATGTTCAGACCCATGCCGCCCGTTCCGCTCGTGCCGATCTTCACGTAGATTGTCGTGCCTGCGGCGTTCATCGACCGATACATCAATTGGACGTGGCGGATGAGCTGGGGGATGTACTGCGTAGCAAGGAGGCGTTCCATCGCCTCCACCAACGCGGCGTCATGCTGACCTTTCTTGAGCCGTCGGCGCACGTCGCGTGAGGCCTGAAAAATGTCCTGGTAGGCGATTGCGGTGGCCGAGTTGATGCAGTCTACGACGATGTTGGGCTTATAGGTCTTCATGACGTGAAAGACCGAGGACCGCTCAAGAACCTTCGACGAGAACTCTTCGAGGAGATCGTCGATGAGCTTCTGTCGGCTGGCGTCGTTCTTGAGGATGGCTTCGCGTGGCTGGTCCTTCAGCTCATGCCTGAGGAACAGATTCCCCCACCACGGCACAAAGAAATTGCGCCCCTTCCGGGGGAATTCCTTCGTGAGTTGCTGAACGGCCTCCTTTGCCTCATGTTCGAGCAACGAGGTGATGATGATCCTTTTCGGGTCTTCCTCGACGAGGCGGCGGCATACTGCGGTGCCGACCAATCCCCAACCGCCGAGCACGAGAACGGTCTTGCCTTTGATGTCCATGATCGATCTTCGAGTTTAGGAGTCTCGTTTGGGTGCTGCTTTGAGGTGTCGTTGTTTGCGAGGATAATCGCGATCGTGAGAGGCGCTACCTCTTCGGTATCACGGTGTCGTACCAGAACTTCTTGGCCCGCGCGCCCACCTCGTCGACGTGCAGATGCTTGGCTTCGCAATATTCTTTGATCCCCTCGATACCGAATTCTCTTCCGATGCCGCTCTGCTTGTATCCGCCGAACGGGGCCTTCTCGCTGATGAGGTGCCATTCGTTGATCCAGACGGTCCCTGTGCGCAGGCGGCGCGCCACTGACAGCGCCCGTTCTGCGTCCTTCGACCAGACGCCGCCTCCCAAGCCATAGGTTGAATCGTTCGCGATGGCGACCGCCTCGTCGACACTCCGGTAGGGGATCACGCTGAGCACCGGTCCGAAGATCTCTTCCTGGGCGATCGCCATTGAATTCGTGACACCCGTGAAGATTGTCGGTTCGACGAAAAATCCTTTCGCGAGGGTGGGGTCTGAAGGAACCTTCCCGCCGAGGACAGGCGTTGCCCCTTGCTGGATCCCAGACTGAATGTATCCGAGGACGCGCTTCCGCTGGACCTCAGAGATCAGAGGGCCAATGTCGGTCGAGGGATTTGCAGGATCGCCGATCACCATTCTCCGGACGGTGTCGACCATCCGCTCGACGAACTGATCGTGCAACGATGTCGGCAGAATGAGGCGCGAGCCGGCTTCGCAGCATTGTCCCTGATGATAAAAAATGGCATAGAGGGCGCCGTCGACAGCCAGATCAAGGTCGGCGTCGTCAAGGACGATGTTGGCTGATTTTCCACCACATTCGAGCGTGATCTTCTTGAGCGTTTCCGAGGCGAGCGCCATCACCTTGCGGCCGACCGTTGTGGAGCCGGTGAAGGAGACCTTGTCCACGAGCGTATGCTTCACCAGCGCCTCTCCGGCTTCGCTCCCGAATCCCGGAAGGATGTTCACGACGCCTGGTGGGAACCCGGCCTCGACGGTCATCCGGGCGAGTTCCATCGCTGTGGCAGGGGTCAATTCCGACGGCTTGAGGACGACCGTATTCCCTGCGGCGAGGGCAGGACCAAGTTTCCAGACCGCCATCTTCAATGGAAAGTTCCAGGGAATGATCCCGGCCACTACTCCCACAGGTTCCCACGTCAGGAGGTTCTTGCTGAAACCGGCCTTCGACAGACCTTCCACCTCGCCCTCGAGCGGCTGCGCCGCCATCTTGGCAAAATAGTTGAGACTGCGAGCCGACAAGCTGATGTCTTCCTTTGCCTTCCGAACGGTCGAGCCGGAGTCGGCCACCTCGAGATCGATGAGGTCTTGCGCTCGCGCGTTGATCGCGTCGACCAACTTCTTCATGAGCGCGCTTCGCTCGCCGTGAGATAGACGCGGCCAGGGGCCTTCATCGAAGGCCTTTCGTGCGGCTCGGACGGCTCGTTCCGCATCCTCCGCCGATGCCCGGGCCACGCGAGCGACGATCGATCCGTCGAATGGATTGATGGAATCGAAGGTCCGGCCGTCCGCGGCGTCGACGAATTGTCCGTCGATGAGCAGTTGGTATGTCCGCATTGTGTTCACTCTCTCGTCAGTTCTTCGGCCTTGCGGTACAAGAGCGCGACCTCTCGCTGGTATGCGCTTCCGGCGCCCGGCCCGCGGAACCCGACGTGGATGTCCTTGATCCGGCCGCGTCGGTCGATGAACAGCGTTGTCGGGTAGGCACCGAAATTCTTGATCTGATCATACAGGATGGGCGTTGTGTACCGAGCGTCAGTGCTGCCGCAGAATAGTAACGTGAAGTCGATGCCGTACTTCTTCCGGTAGAGGGCCAGGTTCCTCCGGCCAGAGGCCGTATCGTCGGTCAGTTCGAACGAGAGCCCAACGACCTCGAGTCCCTTAGCGCGATATTCGGCGGCGATCCGTTGCAGCGTGGGAGCTGCGTCCATGCAGTTATGGCACCATGTCCCCATGATATCGACGATGAGCGCCTTGCCCTCGAATTGCGGTGACGATTCGGCTATGATCTCGCCATCTGGCGTGATGCCGCTGAATCGGAACCGGGCCTTCGGATTGGCCGGAGCAGCCACTCGGTCGACAGGAAGGATCGGCTCGGCCTCGGGGCGCGCTTCCAGCCGGAAACTGGAGGGCGGGAGGTCCCGGGAGTAGAGCGCTCCCCGCCAATGGAGTCCTTCGTTCCGTAGCTCGAGTTTGAGTGCCTGCCAACCGTTGAATCTATCGAGCACCGCGCTGTCTCCGCGTTGGACCCCCGCAAACAATCCAAGATCTCCGTCGGCGGCGACGAACGAACCGAAGATGGAATCACCCCGTGCCCAGAACGTGGCTGACGAAAGCGTATCGACGGTCGCACCTCGTTCATAGAAGACCCGGAAGGAACCGACGAGTGCGACGGCAGGTGGGGCAGACGGCTTCTGTTGGGTGGGCGTACCTGGCTCGGCCGACCACGGGATCTGAAGCGTGTCCTTTCGATAGCGTTCGTAAAACCCGACGAGGGCGCGACCGTTCCACGTTGCCCGGATAGCAGCCCCATACTCCGCGAACGAAAGGATCACAGAGTCGTCGTGCACGGCCACCTCAGGAATGAGGGTCCGTTCGTCACCGACGATGAGCCAGCCAGTGGGTTTAGGGGAATGGTCAAGCTGGAGATGAACGGGAAGCGATCGACCGCCGAACATCTGGAGACTTCCGGTCCATAGTGCGTCGTCGGGCATGGGGGACTGGCAACCCGACAATGCCATTGCGAGAATAACCGGAGAGAGAAGGTATCGCATGGGGAGAGATTGTGACGGTCAAGATAGGAAAGAATCCCGGAAGCCCAAAACCTTGCGGGTTGGTCTCATCAGCCCTATATTCTCCATTCCGCAACAACTCATCGATCCCTACAATGCGCCGGGCACTACCCTTCGTCATCATAATCCTCCTCTTCTGTTCCCCCGTCCTCCGGGGTCAGTCTCCGCGGCCCGCTTCTTCCGCTGATCTGCGGGAATCCATCGACCGGTTGGCGACGGTTGGATCGGTCCTCTACGTGGCCGCGCATCCGGACGACGAGAATACCGCGTTCCTGGCGGCGATGTCACATGGCAAGAATGTACGTTCGGCCTATCTCGCGATCACACGGGGAGAGGGTGGGCAGAATCTGATCGGGACTGAACAGGGGGATCTGCTCGGGATGCTCCGGACCCAGGAACTCCTCGCAGCGAGGTCTGTGGATGGTGGAGAACAATTCTTCACTCGGGCGATCGATTTTGGGTACTCCAAGACAACAGACGAAACGCTGAAGCTGTGGGGGAAGGATGAGAT
>CAYYOV010000003.1:35773-50431 GCA_964473365.1 uncultured Ignavibacteriaceae bacterium | reverse complement strand
CCCGTCATCGGCCGGTCGTATACCGAGCTGGCGGGCGAGGCACGCACGATGCACAAGAGTCAGGGCTTTGGCGCAGCTCAGAACCGGGCCTCTTCCGTCAACCTCTTCCAGCATGTGTGGGGCGACACAGCACGCCAGGACCTGTTTGACGGAGTCGACCTCACGTGGCGTCGTCTGAAAGGTGGGGACCGCGTCCAGGTGTTGGTGGATTCGCTCCGCAAGAATTTCGACGACCGAGACCCATCGCGAAGCCTGGCGCTTCTGCTGGAGGTCCGTCAACAGATCATGGCGATGCCTGATGATCCCTGGAAGACGCGAAAGCTTGCCGAGACGGACGACCTGATCATGGGTTGTGCCGGGTTGTGGATCGATGCACTGGCCGATCGGCCAACGGTGGTGGCAGGTGACAGCCTGCAGGTGAATCTTTCGGCCGTCAACCGATGCGAGGTTCCGATCCGAATTCTCTCATGGAAACTCGATGGATCAAGTGTCTCGGATTCGACTGCGCAGACCCTGGTTCCTTCCATCCAATACACGGGCGTGCTTCGTAGTGTCGTACCCCACGACGCGAATGTCACGCAGCCCTATTGGCTTTCCGCAGATCATGCATCGTTCCGTTACGATGTTCCTGAGGCGGAAATGATCGGCCGCGCGGAGTCGGGACCGACCTTCACGGCGACCGTCAGACTTCAGATCGGGAACGTCGAACTCGTTCGGACACTCCCGATCCGCTACCGGAGGATCGATCCGGTGGATGGCGAGGTCTACCGACCGGTCATTGTGACGACGCCCGTTCACGTTTCGTTCAGCACTCCCGTCGAGCTGTTCATGTCGTCCTCGGCGAGGTCGCTGGTCGTCAACGTCAAGGCTGTTCGTGCGGTTGGACCGATGAAGGTTCGGTTGGAGCTTCCAGCCGGCTGGACGGCGACCCCGAGTGTTCGCTCGATCGAACGGCTGGTCGCAGATGAAACGCAGTCGATCCCGTTCGACGTGCATCCAGGGCGATCGGCAGTGAACGGTACCGCTCGGGCCGTCGTCGAGATCGAAGGGCGCACCGTTTCGCTCGGTGTGGTCGAAGCGACGTACGGACACATCCCGCATCAAACGCTGCACGTTCCCGCTTCTACGAAGCTCCTGTTTGTGCCGATGACGGTGAAGGCCCGAACGATCGGGTATGTCATGGGGCCGGGTGACGATGTTGCAGATGGGCTCAGGCGAATGGGTTGCCGCGTTGATCTGTTGGATGATGCAGCCTTGGTGGGTGGGAACATGAAGGGCTATGATGCCATTGTGATCGGCGTGCGGGCGTACAATACGCGTCCGATCCTTCACACTGTAAAAGAACGACTCGCCGCTTTCGCTCGATCCGGGGGAACGGTCGTCGTCCAGTATCAGAGCACAGGTCGTGGAGAATCGGACGACATCGCGCCGTTGCCACTCGTCGTCGGCCGTGACCGGGTGACGGAGGAAGATGCGGAGATGCGGTTCCTCAACCCGAACCACCGCGCCGTTCTGCATCCAAACCGGCTGGACCGTGGAGACATGTCGGGATGGGTCCAAGAACGTGGATTATACTATGCCTCATCATGGGGAACTGATTTTGTTCCGATCTTTGGCGCCAACGATCGGGGAGAGCCGTCGCGGAACGGCGGATTGCTGGTGGCCAGACTGGGGGCCGGATATTACGTCTACACCGGTCTCTCACTCTTTCGCCAGATCCCGGCAGGCGTCCCGGGTGCGTATCGAATTCTTGCCAATCTCGTCTCGCTCAGCCGTCCATGACTCCGAATGACATCGATCGTCCGGAAGCGACTGAACCTGCACCCCTGCTGGGAACGTGGGGCCGTTGGTACGTCGTAGTGATCGCTGAGTTGGCCGTGATCATGGCTTGCGCCTACATCTTGACCGAGATGTATCGATGAGTGCCATCGATTGGTCGGTGCTGGTCGTGACGCTCGGGACCCTCGTGGGCGTGGGGCTCTGGAAGGGGCGTGGCACTCGAGATGTGAAAGGGTTTCTGCTGGCCGACCGCAGCATGCCGTGGTACACGGTCGCACTCTCCATTATGGCAACGCAGGCCAGTGCGATCACGTTCACGTCGACTCCAGGTCAGGCATATGCCGACGGCCTTCGGTTCGTGCAATACTATTTTGGCCTGCCGATCGCGATGGTCATTCTATGTGTGACGGCCGTTCCCTTGTTCCGGCGACTGGGTGTCTACACGGCGTATGAGTTTCTCGAGCACCGGTTCGACGTCAAGACGCGCACGTTGACCAGCCTGATGTTTCTTCTGCAGCGAGGGCTCGGTGCCGGCATGACGATCTACGCTCCGTCGCTCCTGTTGTCGGTCCTGATGGGCTGGGACATCCGCTGGACCTCGGCGGGGATCGGCGGGACGATCATCATTATCATGACGACGGGAGGGGTGAAGGCCGTCAATTGGGCGGACGTTCAGCTCTTTGCCGTGATCATGGCGGGGATGGTAGTGGCGTTCGTGGCCACGTTCTTCGCCTTGCCGGACGACATTGGCATCGCCGATGCCTTCAGCATCGCCGGAGTGGCCGGCCGCATGAATGCGATCGACCTGACGTTCAACCTTGAAGATCGGTACACGTTGTGGTCGGGGGTGATCGGTGGCCTGTTCATCGCGCTGGCGTACTTTGGTACTGACCAGTCGCAGGTACAGCGCTATCTGACCGGTGCGTCGGTGACGCAGAGCCGGCTTGGGCTCCTCTTCAACGGGATGGCGAAGGTCCCGATGCAGTTCTTCATCCTTTTGATCGGCGTGATGGTCTTCGTCGTCTACCAGTTCGAGCGGCCACCCCTCTTCTTTAATCCCGTCGAGGTACAACGGGTCCGGTCGGGCCCTCATCAGGAGATGTACGCATCGGCGGAAGCGGCATTCGCTCAAGCTCACGAGGGCCAGCAGCGTGCTTACCGGCAGTATCTGGATGCGGAGCGACGCAAGGACGAAGGCGGGGCGATCGATGCGGCGATCATGGTCGGACAATGGAAGGCGGCAAAAGCGTCGGCCCGGGAGAGCGCCACGGCGGCGATCCTGCAGACCGATCCAACGGCGGACCCCAGCGACACCAACTATGTCTTTCTGACGTTCGTGCTGTCCTATCTACCCGTGGGGCTCATCGGTCTGCTCTTTGCTTGTGTATTCGCAGCGTCCTTGACCTCGAGCAGCGGAGAACTCAGTGCCCTTGCCACCGCCTCGATCGTGGATCTCTACCGGCGGCATTGGAAACCTGAAGCGTCGGACCGGGACATCCTAACCGCCTCCCGATGGTTCATGGCAGGTTGGGGGCTCTACGCGATCTTCTTCTCGCAGTATGCGGCCCGGCTTGGGTCATTGATCGAGGCCGTGAACATCATCGGCTCGCTGTTCTACGGCACACTTCTCGGGATCTTCCTTCTGGCGTTCTACGTGAGGTGGGTGGGAGGGACTGCGGTGTTCTGGTCGGCGTTCGCCGGCGAAGCGGCGGTGTTTGCGTGCTTCATCTGGACGGATATCTCGTGGCTGTGGTACAACGTCGTCGGTTGCGGCGTGGTCGTGCTCTCCGCGATGTTGCTTCAGTGGATGAGCGGGGGACGCGCCTCAGAAAGGACCGCCGATGCCTGACAGGAGGGCATGGGCCGAAGCGCTTCGCGCTGCCACCGGGCGCACCTGGTCGACGATCTCGGCATTACCGGACCAACGCCACAGTGAAGCGGGACTCCTTGCCATGGCCGCGCTCGTGGGGATCGCCGTCGGCGGGTCTGTCGTTGTGTTCCACAGCGCGGTCGCATCTGCTGGTGGATTCTTCAAGGGCTTCTTCGTGCAGGCCAGCTCTTCGGGTTGGCTCCGGTTTCTCCTGATTCCTGTGATCACTGCGGCAGGGGGGCTTGCCGTGGGGATCCTGCGTTCGACGATCTTCGCAAAGGTGCCAGACGACGACCTGCTTACTGTGGAACGATCAGTGCAAGGACGCACGGACTTGATCGACCACCGGGGATCGCTCAAGGCCATTCTGACCGCCGCGTTCTCGATCGGCTCGGGTGGAGGTGCGGGGCGTGAGGCACCGACCGTCGTCGTCGGGGCCTCCGTCGGTAGTGCGTTGGCGCGATTGTTCCGTCTGCGTCAGCCCCAACATCGTACCCTGGTCGGGGCGGGAACGGCTGCTGCCATAAGCGGGATCTTCAACGCACCATTAGGTGGCGTGCTATTCGCTGTCGAATTGATCCATCGGGACCTTCAACTAAGGAATTTCATTCCTCTCGTCGTCTCCTCGGTCATGTCGACGGCGGTGGTCCGACTATTCCTCGGCAACGAAAGCATTCTTGTGAGCCCCGCATATGCCTCGGTGGCGATCACGGATCTCGTGATCCTCGCCATCGCAGGTATGGCCAGCGGAGGGATCGCTTTGTATTTTCTCCGGGCATTCCGTTGGTGGGAGGAACGAACGCGCCACATCGTGCGTCGGTGGCCTGAGGTCATTCGGCCGGCCATCGGGGGATTGGGAGCCGGCATTCTCGTAGCGTTCCTTCCGACGATGCTCGAAACTACCTACGATCCTGTCAACGAGGCCATCCGCGGGCATGGTGTCCTCCTCATCGCGGCATTATCGGTGCTCATCAAACCCGTCTCGGCCGCTTTCACGATCGGCAGCGGCGGTTCGGGTGGGACATTCGCGCCCGTGCTGAAGGCGGGAGCGCTTTTCGGCTTCAGCGTCGGCACACTTCTTTCGCTCGTGATCCCCGGTATCAATCCGGGGCTCTATGCTCTGGTGTGCACTGCGGCCTTGCTCGCGGGAACATATCGCATCCCTCTGACAGCGGCCATCCTCGTCTTCGAGATCAGTCAGAATTATGAGCTGATCCTTCCACTCTTATTCGCTTCAGTCTTCGCCGCTTTCATCATCGGCCGGTCGCGCGTGAGGAGCTTCCATCCCGCCGATCAGATCCCGAGCGAGGATCAATAGAAAGGGCGGCCGAAGCCGCCCTATGCTGTTGGACCCGTGGACCGCGAGAGGCGTCCTACTTCTTCCCTTCCTTTTCCTTCCACTCCTTGATCAACGTGTTCAACGCTGCCGGATTGAAGCTGGGGTTGGACGCTTTGCCGACCTGGATGGCTTTCTCGGCCGTCTTCACGGCGTTGGCATATTTCCCTTGTTTCCCCTGGATCTCGGCCTTCAGTCGAAGTGAGCCAGCGCCTTCCTGCATTGCATTGGCCTGATCTGCGAGCTTCTCTGCTTGAGCGAGATCTCCGCCATTGTCGAGCAAGAAGCGCGCATGTGCCATGAGCGTCCCGAGGACCGTGCCCGTCGCGGACCGCGACAACATTGCGAACTTACCGGCGGTGTTGACGGTCAACGGCACACGGAGTGCGACCTTCTCCCAGCGAAGGACGAGCACGGCACTGGAGGCGGTCAGTTCATCAAAGCCGAACGACATCCACTCTTCGTGCGGGGCTGCGGTAGGAGCTACAGAAAGACGCAGGACATCGTACGTGGAGTCGTACACCGTGCCCCAGTTCTTCACTTCAGAGTTGAAGATGAAGGTCCAAGGTCCGGACGATGCCGGGATGACGGCCAGCCGGTAGGAACCGGGAGCGATCGTCTTTCCGCCCACGACGAGGGAATCTGAGGTCGTGAGGATCGTCGGTTCATTTGCGCCTACCCGCCACACGTCGCCGTACTTCAACAGGTCGCCCCAGATCGTTCGGCCCTTCACACCGGGACGATGATAGTTGACATTCACGTCTGTCAGTCCGATACGTTGTTTCACCTCAGCGTACGGACTCACGCGAACTGCAGGTACTTGCGCCACGAGCGGCAAACTGACAATGATCCCCAGAACGAGGATCGCGAGACGGTTGTGCATATGATTCTCCATGAGTACGTGAGAAGATAGGAATTAGAACAATTACGGCTGTAGCTGTCGCTACCGGTGAACCCGATAGGTGCCTACTTGGGGAGTCCTTTCTTGGCGATGCCGGTCATGACGCCGCAGAATCGGTCGAGCTCAGCAAGTGTCGTGTAGACGCTTGGAGTGATGCGAAGTCCCTTGAACTCCGGATGCACGATCGGCGTGGTGAAGATCTTGTGTTTGTCCATCAGGTATGACCCGATCGGTCCTGGCTCGATCCCCGTGATCTCCACGTTCGCCAATCCGCATGATTGATCGGGCGACATGGAGGTATGGAACCGGACGTTGGGCAGGTCTTTGAGCTGGTTGACCCAGTAGTCCTTCAAGTAGCGCAGCCGTTCTTCCTTCCGTTTCGCTCCGATCCCACGATGATACAGAAGTGCCTCGCCGATCGCCAGCCGGGGGGCTGCGGGATGGGTACCGATCTCTTCGAACTTGCGGATGTCGTTGTCCTGCGCGGCGTCCGCAGCCATCAACGGCCAGATGCGAGGGATCTTTTCTTTCTTCACGTACAAGAATCCGGTTCCCTTGGGCGCAAAACACCACTTGTGCAGACTGGTGGCGTAGAAGTCGCAGTCGAGGTCCTTCTGTTTGAAGTCCATGTGGGCGAATGTGTGTGCGCCGTCGACGACCACCTCGATACCTTTGGCGCGCGCCATCCGGCAGATGTCCTTTACGGGCAGGATCTGACCGGTGAGGTTGATCATGTGACAGATGAGAATGACCTTCGTTCTCGACGTGATCGCCCGCTCGAATGCCTGTGTGATCTCGTCCAGGGACTTCGGAGGGGCAGGGATGCTGATCTGCTTCAGGACGATGCCATCCCGTCGTGCCCGTTGCTTCAGCGTATTCAGCATCCGTGGATAATCCTGATTGGTCGTAAGGACCTCGTCGCCGGACGCAAGCCCGAGGCCGAAGAGGACCGCTTCGAGACCGTCAGAAACATTCCGCGTGATGGCAATCTCTTCCCGATCGCAGCCGAATTCCTCTGCAAGGCCGGTGCGGATTGTTTCGCTCTGCGGCTCCAGGATCTGCCACATTGTGTAGGCAGTGACATCCTCTTGCTGCCAGATGTACCGGACGAAGGCTTCCGTCACGATCCGAGGAGATGGCGAGACCCCGCCGTTGTTCAAGTTGGTGATGCCGCGCGTAATGCTGAACGAGCGCTGGATCTCGAACCAGAAGTCCTCGTCGCGCGCTGCTTCCCATGGCGAGAGGTGGCTCGAGCGGTGTGACGCAGCCTGAAGGTCGTTGAACATTGAACCTACGATCGGAGAGGCCAGCGTGGCCAGTCCGAGGCCCTTGCCGACGTTGGCCAGGAAATCACGGCGATTCCACGGTGCTTCAAGCGTCCGCATGATCGTGCTCCTGCGATGGTCGATGGTGATGAGCGTGCACGTTCAATTGTCTAAGGTGAAAGGCGCCGGAACGTTATGGACGAGACCCTGCCTTCGGTCCGGTACACCCGCTGCGTCGTCGGTCGGAAATCAGCATCCGTGGCCTTGTAGATGTCCGTGAAGATGCCAGGATTGCGGTCGATCATCGGGAACCAGGTGCTTTGGACCTGGATCATGATCCGGTGTCCCTTCTGGAACGTATGGAAGATGTCCTGAAGGTCAAAGGCCACGTTGGTCGGTGTGTTTGGCTTGAACGGTTCCGGCTTCGAGAGGCTGTTCCGGAACTTCCCGCGCAACACGTCTCCCCGGACGAGCATTTGGTATCCTCCCAGGGCGGGGCCTGAGCCTTGATAGGAGAACGGTGTCGCGGCGTCTCCCATTCGGTCCGGATAGACGTCGATCACCTTGACCACCCAATCGCAGTCCGTTCCGGAGGTCGAGGCCGTCAGATCCACTGAAATGGGACCGGCGACGGTGATGTCTTCGTTCAGGATTTCGGATGTATAGACGAGCACGTCCGGTCGGCGGGAGGCGAACCGCTGGTCCTCCAGCATGAACGACGGCGTGTACCAGTGGCCTACGGCATTCGTATAGGGCACCGGTCGGGAAGGGTCGCTGACGTACTCGTCATATGCGGTGGCACTACGGACTGGGGGAGTGAAGGTGAGCTGTCCCCGTTGATTCAAGTACATCCGCAGATCCAGACCACCGCGTGGCGGCCAGACATTCATGCGATGCCATGTTTTCGTGCCCGTGTTGAAGACGGTGGCCTCCGCCAATTTCGGGGCCGGGGCATCATAGAGATAGTGCGCAAAGAACGGCGCTTCAACGCTGTCGGTGTAGAAGGCGCTCGTTGAGGCGCCCCATTGGATCATCCCCAGGGAATCGCCCGACTCGTTGTTCCATTGCCCATGGTACCAGGGCCCCATCACCAATCGTACATCCGACCCTGCTGATTGACGCTCGGCTGAACCGTATGAATGCAGGGCGCCGTACAAGTTCTCGGTGTCGAACCATCCTCCTACCACGAGGACGGCAGGCTTCAAGTCCTTGAGGTGCGGCAGAATGCTTCTCTGTGCCCAGAAATCGTTCCATTGGCCATTGGCCATGAGGGTGTTCCAGAACGCGACGCTGTCGTGGAAGAACCGAACGTTGGCGTTCCGCAAGGCGCCGAGGCGCAGAAAGAAGTCGTATTCATCCGGCGTGCCGTGGTCGAAGAACTGGTCCGGTTCCGATTTCGGCGCAGGCCTTGGCCATCCGAACCAGGAGTAGAAATTGAACGCATGGGGCAGGAGGAACGCACCGTTGTGGAAGAAGTCGTCGCCCGACATCCACTGCGACACCGGAGCCTGGGGTGACGTCGCCTTCACGGCGGGATGTCCGCTGAGCGTTCCCATCCACGTGTAGAATCCCGGATAGGAGATGCCGCTGATCCCGACGCGGCCGTTGGTATGCGGCAGGTTCTTGACCAGCCAGTCGACCGTGTCGTAGGTATCGGAGCTTTCGTCGATATCATTGGCCGACGTCTTGGAGGGATTGTGCGGCCGGACGTTCTCGAAGGTTCCTTCGGACATGTACCGTCCACGCACGTCCTGGTAGACGATGATGTAGCCGTCCCGGAAGTAGCGTGCCCGCTGATTGCCGGCGAACCCCGGATACGCATCCGGACCGTATGGTGCGACCGAGTAGGGTGTGCGCGTCAGGAGGATGGCATACGCCCGCGCCGTGTCCTTGGGAAGGTAGATGCTCGTGAACAGCTTCACCCCGTCCCGCATGGGTATCGAGACCTCGCGCTTCGAGTAGTGTGCCTTGATCTCGAACTTCTCCTGTGCACATGCGGCAATGGAGAAGGCCGCGATGAGAAGGGCAACGACAGAACGACGGTTCATGAAGGCCTCCGTGAGGTCTGGTCGGATGATGCTTGGATGAGATAGATGATCAGAAGCACAAATGTCCCCGCAACGAGCGTCGGGATGAGCCAGATGCCCGGATGTGCCTGGCCTTGCGCCGCCTTCAGAATGGTCCACGTGACGGCCGCAAATAGCCACTGCACTACGACATTGACCGAACGGACAAGTCGGACCGCGAGTGTATATTGGCGCGGCGCGTTCTCCGGCGTGATCTCGACCAGGTAGTTATACGCATGAGGGAACTTCGTGAGGATCGCTGTGCCGACGTGCAGGATGAAGCTGATCCCCATGGGAACAAAAAGTTCCCATCGAGGTCCCCATCGATTCGGTTCCCCGGCGAGGTCGAAATGCATCGGCAGACGCTCGGGCAGTTCAGGCCAGGAGAAGACAACAGCGGCGATGCCGCTCAACCATCCGGCAAGAGCCAGCCCATCGAGCACGGTGTCGGTCCCCGTCCGCTCGACGGTGATCCTCGGGCGGACATTGAGGGGACCCGGTGCAGCTGCTCGATGCGGCCCATCCATCGATCAGCGGTCCTTCAGCACCGGGAGAACCAATCGCGTTGCGTGTTTGGCAGATCGATGGACCTTCTGCGTGGTCGGACGATAGTCGGACTGCTTGGCCGAATAGAGGTCTTGAAATGTCCCGGTGTTCCGGTCGACGAGCGGGAACCACGTGCTCTGGACCTGCACCATGATCCGATGACCCGCCTTGAACCGATGAAGCTTCTCCGGCAAGTCGAACCGGATCCGCTCCGGTGTGTCTGGGCGCATCGCCGTCGGACGTTCGAAACTCTCACGATATTTTGACCGGAAGGCTTCGCCGGCCAGGAGCATCTGAAATCCTCCCATCCGGACCCCTTGCGGATTCGGGTTGGGGTCGGGAGCCGACCGTGGGTAGACGTCGATAAGCTTCACCATCCAGTCGCAGTCGGTGCCGCTCGTCGAGCCCTCCAGTTCGACGGTCACGGCCCCGGCGATGGTCAGGTCCTCGGTCAACGCCTCGGACTGGTAGACGAGCACATCCGGCCGCGTTGCGGCGAACCGCTGATCTTCGACCATATAGACGTGGCCCATCGACATCGTCGTCTGTGCCGTGAAGGGGACTGGCTTTGCTGGGTCGCTCACGTACGCATCGAAGGCTCCGGAGGCTGTGGGCGGAGCAAAGGACAATGCATTCCCCTCCCGCAGATACAGCGGCGTTGGCACGACAGAGGAAGGCGGCCAGGCATCGAACGAGCGCCACTCATTCTCGCCCGTCATGAATGCGGTCACCTCAGCGAGCGAGTCTCTGCCGTCGCCCTTGAGGTGTGCGTCGAAGAAGCGTCGTTCGATCTGTTCCCGATACCACAAGCTGGTCTTCTGGCTGAACCGGATATTTCCGAGTGTGTCGCCATCCACCCGGGCCCAGCCGCCGTGATGCCACGGACCCCAGACCAGGATATTGCGCGCGCCCGGTGAACGCCGTTCGATATTCCGGTAGACATTGACGGCGCCGTATTTGTCCTCCGAATCGAACCATCCTCCCACCGTCATCACGGCCGGAGTCGCACGCCCGAGATGGGGAAGGATATTCCGCGCCTGCCAGTAAGAATCGTAGTCGCCATGCTGCATGAACTCGCGCCAGATCGGCACGCGACCGCGGTAGAAGGTCCGATCGACATTGGAGAGCGGACCGATGTCATTCAGGAAATAGTCATAGCCATCGGGCGTCGGAAACTGGTCTGCCGGCGGTCGCTGGACGAGGGCCGCGCTGTCGGTGAACATCGGGGCCGTGAACCACAGCCAGCCGAAGGCGTGGATGAGCCAGAACGCGCCGTTGTGGTGAAAGTCGTCCCCGATGTATGTGTCGGCCATTGGGGCCTGCGGTGAAACGGCTTTGAGTGCAGGGTGTGAATCGATCGTGCCCATCGCTGCCTGGAAGCCTGGATACGAGATGCCCCACATTCCGACCCGGCCGTTGTGTCCCCGGACATGCTTCACGAGCCAATCGATGGTGTCGTAGGTGTCGGAGCTCTCGTCGGTGTCCTGCGGTCCTCGCTTCTGCGCCTTGTGCGGACGCATGAAGTCGAACGATCCCTCCGACATGAATTTGCCGCGTACATCCTGGTAGACGAAGATGTACCCGTCGTTCTGAAGCAGCGTCGAAGGACCGAGCGATGACCGGTAAGCGTCGGGACCGTACGGCCGGATGCTGTAGACGGTCCGCATGAAGAGGATCGGATAGACGCGGCTCGTGTCCCGCGGACGATAGATCTGTGTGAAGAGTCGTATCCCGTCGCGCATCGGGATCCGGACCTCTTCTTTCTCATACGTCCCCTTGACCTGTTCTTCGCTTGTCTGGGCCAGAGCCGTTCGCCCGCCTGCCGCCGTCATCAGCAGCAAGGCGACGGCCACATGCAGCCGCGTCATTGCACGCCCTCCGCGGCTCCCGCTCCGACGCGCGTTCCGCCCGTCGTCTCGACGTGCTTCAACGCTTGGTCGATGTCCCAGATGAGGTCGTCGGGGTCCTCGACGCCGACGGACAGACGGATCAGGCTTTCGGTGATGCCGATGTGGTTCTTGACCGCATCGTCGACGCCGCAGTGCGTCATCGAGAACGGATGCTCGGCCAACGATTCGGTGCTGCCCAGGCTGACGGCCAGCTTGATGAGCTTCATGGAATTGAGGAACCGGAAGGCCTCGCGTTCACCACCCTGAATGTCGAAGCTGATCATCGCTCCGGGGGCCGTGCATTGCCGCTTGTAGATGTCGTACTGCGGATCACCCGGTTTCAAGAGGCCGGGATAGTATACCTTGCGGACCTTCGGATGAGCGGCCAACCATTCAGCGACTTTCTTGGCGTTCTCGCATTGGAGCAACATCCGGGGTTTCAACGTCTCGAGCGAGCGCATCAACAGCCAACCAGTGTGGGCGCCGACCATGGTGCCCAACATCGATCGCAGCGCCTTGACCCGGCCGATATGCTCGGTCGTACCGAGCGTGGCCCCGGCGATCACGTCGCTGTGTCCGCCGATGTACTTCGTTGCCGAGTAGATGACGAGGTCCACGCCCAATTTTATCGGCTGCTGGAAGATGGGGCCAAGGAACGTGTTGTCGATGGCCGTCAGCACCTTTCGGTCTTTGGTCGAGAATTCCTTTGCGAGCTTCACGACCATCTCGATGTCCACGAGCCCATTCGTCGGGTTGGCCGGGGACTCGAAGTAGAGCATCGCGAGCTTGTCGGCTTTTCCTGTCTTCGTGATGACCTTCCGCACATCGTCGATCGTCTGCCCTGGGAGAAAACTCACCGCCTCGACGTCCATCTTCGGGAGGAATTCACGCAAGAAGTGCTCAGTCCCGCCGTACAATGGCTCGCAGAAGGCAACGAGGTCGCCCGGCTGGAGAAATTCCAGCAAGGTCGTGCTGATCGCCGCCATGCCGCTGGCGAATGCCGCACACGCCTCTGCGCCGTCCCACAGACACAGCCGGTCTTCCAGGATCTCGATATCAGGGTTATTGATGCGCGTGTAGACCAGGCCGGGCTCTTCGTCCGGACCCAACGTGCGCTTTCCGTACGCAAGCTCGAAGTGGGCTTTCCCTTCTTCGGCGGTCTTGAAGGTAAAGGTCGACGTCTGAAAAATGGGAGACTTCACTGAACCTTCGGACCATTCCGGTTTGTACCCGTACGACATCATCAGGCTTTCCGGCTTCATGTGCTTGATGTATTCACGCTTGTCTTTCATCTCACACCTCTCTTGGCTCGTTGGGATTCCTGGGTCGATTCATGTTTCAACACATCTCTCACAGCGACAGATCCAGCGTGGCGGTCGCAGCGGAAAAGGGATGTGATCGATTCAAAGACATTGCGGCCGCTGCTACCACAGCGGGCGCTGCGAGAAATGTTTCTGAGAAAGATCCTAGACTCGCTCGATGATGGTCGCGATCCCTTGTCCAACGCCGATGCACATTGTGCCAAGGCCGTAGCGGTGGCGTCGGCGAACAAGTTCGTGCAGCAGTGTGGTCATCAAGCGGGCGCCGCTGCAACCGAGCGGATGTCCCAGAGCGATCGCGCCGCCGTTGACATTCGTGAGGTCCGGGTCGAGCTCGAGCTCGCGCATCACAGCGAGCGCCTGAACGGCGAAGGCCTCGTTCAGTTCGGTGAGGTCTATCTGCCGGACCGTCAATCCTGCCTTGGCAAGCGCAGCACGGGAGGCCGGCACGGGACCCAGGCCCATCGTTCGAGGGTCTACGCCGGCAACACCCGTCGACACGATGCGCGCCTTCGGCGCCAGATTCAGTTCCTTGACGATGCGTTCGGAGGCGACGAGAATGGCCGCTGCCCCGTCGTTGAGGGAGGAGGAGTTCCCGGCCGTGACAGTCCCGTTCTTGCGGAAGGCGGGCTTGAGCCGTGCGAGTTGCTCGAGCGACGTGTCGGCGCGGGGACCTTCGTCTTCGGCAACGAGCACGGTGTCTGACTTCGACTCTCGCACTTCGACATCCGTGATCTCGTCGGCGAATCGTTCGTCGATCGTCGCCTGGACGGCACGCTCATGACTGCGAAGCGCGAACTGGTCCTGCTCCTCGCGGGAGATCTTCGTCTTTTCAAAGATGTTCTCTGCCGTCTCGCCCATCGACTCCAGGGGCATGCGCTTTTCCATCGCCGGATTCGGGAAGCGCCAGCCGAGTGCCGTATCATACGCCATCAAGTTCCCGAACAGGGCTTTTCCCGAGACGTTCTTGGGGATGACGTACGGGGCCCGGCTCATCGATTCGACGCCGCCGGCGATGATCAGGTCCGCGTCACCACACCAGATCGCACGTGCCGCCTGATTCACGGCGTCCAGGCTCGACCCACACAGACGATTGATCGTGGTTGCCGGGACCGAGTCGGGAAAACCCGCGAGAAGGACGCCCATCCGACCGACGTTTCGATTGTCTTCGCCGGCCTGATTGGCACATCCCCAGAGGACGTCGTCCAGTCGTGCCGGATCGATGCCGGTCCGCGAAACAAGCGAGCGCAGAATGACAGCGCTCAGGTCGTCCGGACGTATGGAAGAGAGAGCGCCGCCATACTTTCCGACGGGCGTGCGGGTGGCATCGATGATGAACGCGTCTGACGGTGTTCGCATTGAGTGCAGGGCTGGAGGTCTGGGTGGCGCTCAGTGCGGAAGGGACTACGGGGTAGGTGGGACGCAGAAGGAGGCGAAGGGGGCGTGACGATTCCGGCTACAGCTCCGGAACAGCGCTACTCGTAGGATGCCTCCTCTTCTTTCCTGCCGGCGACCAGCCGGTCCAGCGTGACCCGAGCCGCCGTGGAATATACCAGAAAAAGGAACAAAACAATGATTCCGGTGTTTTCGGCTACTTTTCGCCACCCGATCTTGCCAACCTCCGGGTCGAGCGTGTAGCAGCCGCACGAAATATCGAGCCCGCGAAGGACTCCGGAGACGACGGCAA
>CAYYOV010000003.1:0-35673 GCA_964473365.1 uncultured Ignavibacteriaceae bacterium | reverse complement strand
GTGTAGCAGCCGCACGAAATATCGAGCCCGCGAAGGACTCCGGAGACGACGGCAAGCGTAAAGCCGACGGTCAACAAGCCGAGGAGGAGCGCACTCCCGCGGACTCCCGCGCCCAGAATGATCGCAACGCCACAGACCAACTCCACCCAGGGCAATGTGCTCGCCACGATCATTGTGAGCGAAGGGGACAGGATCTTGTAGTTGGCGATGAGGACGGCGAATGCCGCGGGGTCAGCTGCCTTTTCAATGCTGGCAGCGACGAAGATCGTCCCGACCACCAGACGCGTCAGCAGCTCAAGCCACCGATTGGCGAGGAGGGAGGTCATGGCGTCCCCTCCGAACGAGGCAGGCCCGCTTCCTTCCACGCGGTCCATCCGGCGAAGAACACGTAGACGTGCGTGTACCCTGCGGCGCTGAACTTAGCGCCCACTTCAAGGCTTGAATTGCACTCGGCCCCGTCGCAGTAGACGACCACAGGACGATCTTTTGGTTCTCGCAGACCAGACAGTACGGCGTCCGCCTCTTTCAACGGAGCGCTCAGGGCCCCCGTAATGTGTCCGAGCCGAAAATCGAAGTCGTGCCTCGAATCGACGAATAAGGCAGTGCCTTCGCGATGCAGACTGGCCGCCTTCTCGAGCGGAATGATCTCGGGCGCGGACCCTGGGGTGACGGTGGCCGCCGGCGGTTGGAGATCGGCGAAGACCCCTTTCCCTGTGACCCCGTTGTAGAAGAGGGCCAACGCAACTGACACGAGCGCGAGCACGGCTGCCTCACGGACCGCTTCGCGGAGCCGTACGGCTGCGGTCGGTATGGCGGTCGGAGTTGTCACGATGCTTTTTGGCCGATGAACATCACGCTGACTTGGACGGTCGGCTGGTTCTTGCTGTCGGTTTCGATGTCGACGTGATCGGCCGTATAGCCTTCGCGATCAGGCGCCAGCGTCACCGTGAATTCCACGTCTTCTTGCGGTGCGATGCGAGCCTTATTCCACTTGACGCTCACGCGTCCGCCCGGCGACTTGAAACCCTTGACGGTGATCGGCCGCTCGGTGACGTTCTTAAAGGTCAGTTTGTAGTCTGCCGGTTTCCCGATCGGTACCGCGCCGAACCATGCCAGCGACGAACCCTGAACGGGCGCGAGCTCTTCGCGGACATCGGCGGTGAGCATCACGGTCGCGTACTCTGCGGCCGGGTCGTTCGTCTGGATATCGACACGCTTCGATTCGACGCGTCCACGAAATGTGGCGCTACTGAACTCGACCTCAACGACGTCCGACTCGCCCGGGGCGAGGACGTCTTTCGGACGTTTCAGGGCCGTGCATCCGCACGACGGTACGATCTGCAGGATCTTCAACGGCTGGTTCCCGATGTTCTTGATCGTGAAGCTGGCTTTCTTGACCGCCCCGCGATAGACGATGCCGAGGTCGATCTCCTGCTTGTCGAGCGATAATTTGGGCTGGCTCAGCGCCGTTGCGGCAAGAAATGGGAGAAGCACGATCCAGGCTCGGCTCATGGTCAAGATCCCTTCGGTGATTGCTCAAGTTGACGGCGCCACCATTCACCGCCGAGCGCCATCTGCCGCAGGAGCGGCGAGACGCGATACCGTTCCTCAGCGTATTCGGCGTGCATGGCCTGGAGGATGGCCACGACGTTTCGGAGTCCCAGAATCTCTGCCCAAGCGAACGGTCCATGCGGGTAGTTCACCCCGAGCTTCATGGCCGTATCGACATCCTCCGGACGCGCCACATCTTCCTGCAAGGCGAACGCCGCTTCGTTGATCAGCTGGCAGATGATCCGGGCGGACACCAGACCGACTCGGTCCTGGACAAGCTCCATTCGCTGGCCGATCGAGGCGTAGAAGGCACCAACCGCGTCGAGCGTTTGTCGCGGCGTGAAGACCGTAGGCGCCACTTCGACGGTCAGCTTCGAGGCGTACGTCGGTAGGGCGGCGCATCCCGCCAACCGATGCTTGCCGACGATCCAGCTGGCCTGCTCCACCGTTGGAACGGTCAAGCATGATGAGACGATGGGGGCTGTCGGCGGCAACGCGGCGTCGATCGATCGCAGGTTCCTCTGCTTGGCTGCCCGATCGGCGACGGTCACCTCGAGCGCAACAGCAGCGGCAGCGGTAGGTGAGTTGACGATGGTCGCCTTCTCAGGAAGGGAGGATCTCGCCGGGACTGGATCGACGTTCCACAAATGGACCACGTACCCCTTGGCTGCGACGGCCTGCGTCAATTCCAGCGCGATCGTTCCGTCACCTGCGATGAGCACGATCGGAGCCGGCGGAGGCGCCGCCTTGGTCTTGGGCTGAGGTGTGACCGCGGGAGCGGTGGAGCGCTTCGACTTTGTCTTGGTCGGGACCTTCGAAGTGGGCCTGGCCCGTCCTGGCGATGCAGTCCCGGGTCTTGCCTTCGCCGGAGTTTTTTTCTTGGATGTCATGAACGGCCCGGCTCGTCGAGGCGTTTCTTCGAGAATTCGTCGTAGCGGTAGAAGCCTTCGTTGGACTTACGGCCCAATTTCCCGGCGTCCACCATACGCTTTTGGATGGGGTGGGGGCGATACCGCGGTTCGCCTCCGAATTGGTCGTACATCGACTCAGTAACGGACAGGTTCACGTCGATGCCGATGAGGTCCATGAGCTCAAATGGACCCATGGCGAATCCGCCGACCTCACGTGCGATGCGATCGACCTGGTCGACTGTTGCCAGGTTCTCACCGACGATCCGAAGCGCCTCGCCGTAGAACGGCCTGGCGACACGGTTCACGATGAATCCTGGAGTGTCCTTTGCTGTAACGGGCGTCTTCCCGAGGAACGAAGCGAAGGCGACGGTCGTGTTGAGCGTTTCATCCGACGTCCGGTCGCCGCGGATCACTTCCACCAATTTCATCACCGGGGCCGGGTTGAAGAAATGCATGCCGACCACCTTCGAGGGCTGTTTGACCCCAGCGGCGACAGCGGTGACAGGGATCGACGAGGTGTTCGTGGCCAGGACAACTCCCTGCTTCACGATCTCCTCCATCCGTCGGAGCATGTCGCGCTTGACGCGAAGATCCTCGACGACGGCCTCGATCACGAAGTCCGCAGGGCTCAGGTCGGGCAGGTGCGTCTTCGGGCGGATCCGGTCAACAATGGCCAGGACCTCTTCGGGAGTCATCAGCCCCTTCTGAACCGACCGTTTCAGGTCGGCCCGGATCCGCTCGACGGCCCGCCGGAGGACCGTATCGTTGACGTCGTACAAATAGACGTCACACTTCATCTGGGCGACCACCTGGGCGATGCCGGCGCCCATGGTGCCCGCTCCGATCACGGCTACGTACTTGAACATGGATGTCAGAGAGAATGGATGAAAACTGACCTAAACCTACGCACAACCCGTCTGAAAAACAACGAGCCGCGAAGGTCCAGAGAACGCCTAGCGTCCGAGAAACCGGGCCTTTCGCTTCTCGAGGAAGGCGGCGATCCCTTCTCGATGATCCTCGGTGTTTGAGGCGATCTCCTGAATAGTCGCCTCATACTCGAGAAGGTCGTCGAGCGACGAAGATTGTGCTTTGTTAAGGGTCCGTTTGATGAGGCCGATGGTGCGGGTGGGGGCAGTCGCCAATCGGGAGGCGAGCGACATGGTCTCCCGTTCCAGGTCTGCGGAGGGGACGACCCGGTTGACAAGGCCAACGCGTTCCGCCTCCTGGGCACCGATATCATCTCCCAGGGCGGAGTACTCGAACGCTCTCGCCATCCCGACGAGTCGGGGGAGGAACCAGTGCGAACCTGAATCTGGAATGAGGGCGATGCGAACGAAGACCTCGATGAGCTTCGCGCTGTCCGACATCAGCCGTAGATCGCACGCGAGAGCCAGGCTCAAACCGGCCCCGGCGGCCACGCCGTTGATCATGCCGATGATGGGTTTCTCGATCGTCCGCATCTTTCGGATGAGCGGGTTGTAGCTCTTTTGGAGGGATGCCTTAAGTGACCGCTTGGTCCCTTGGTGTTCCTTCAAGTCCTGTCCTGAACAGAAAGCCTTCTCCCCAGCCCCGCGCAGCACGATGCACCGGACGTCGGGGTTCTTCTCTGCGTCTTTGAACGCATCGTTCAATTCCTTCTTCATCGCCTCGTTGAGGGCGTTATAGACCTCCGGGCGATTCAGGGTGATCGTCAGGACGCCGTCGCGAAGGTCGGTCAGAAGGGTCTCGAAGGGGGGCATAGGGACACTATGGTTGTTCGTCGGTGAGGAGGACGATCTGACCGTCGAAATCGGTCACGACCACCCGGTGGCGGTCGACCGGTGCGACGGTGTTGACGATCGTGTTCGAAACCTTGTGGGACCAGATAATGGACCCGGTGAGACCGTCGATCGAGAACACGAGTCCGTTCTTCGTTCCGAAGTAGACGCGTCCGTCGGCCTCTCGCGGCATGGACGGGTCGATGTCGTATCCAAACCCGCACGCGGCCGCCCATGTCAGAAGACGCGAAGTCGACCGGGCGTCGTAGGCGAACAACGTATCGTTCATCCCTTTCGCGTAGAATCGGCTGCCGTCCTCCGAGATCCCGATAGCTTCGCGTACCGTGTTCTCCTTCGAGCGCCAGACGACAGTGCCCGTCGCTTCGTCGAGGACCGTTGCCGCCCGGTCGGGGGCCGCGATGAAGATGCGACCATGGCTGGCGACGGGCCAGGCTGCGGCGGGTGAAAGGCCTCTTGCTTGGGTCCCGTTGTTCCATTTCCACCGGAGCTGGCCCGTGGACCAGTCGAGGGCATACAGGTATGAATCCCAGGCCCCAAAAATCACCGATGTTGGAGTGATGAGCGGTTTCGTCTCTACGAACGCTCTCACGGAATCATATTTCCACTGCAACGATCCGTCGCTCAGACCGAGGCAAAGGAAGCTCCCCGCGCTCGTGCCCACGTACACGCGTCCGTCGACGATCGAGGGGCACGCGACGTTCGGTCTTCCAGTGGAAACGTTCCAGACGACCGTGCCGGAATTACGGTCAAGGGCCGTCACCGTGCCGTCTCCGGTCGTGACGACGACGAATTCACCCGAAACGTCGGGAGTCGTATGTACCGAACCAGGGAGCTTCCGCGACCAGATCACGTTCCCGTCATTCAGTCCGATCGCGCGAACGGTGCCGCTGCGATCTCCGACGATGACGCGATCGCCGGAGACGGTCGGCGCTCCTGTGATCGTCCAGCCTGCCTGAACGCTCCAGGCACGCTTGACGTGGGGGAAGGCGCGGTTGTAGGCTTCCGCATTCGGACGAGGATATGGTGCCTCCGGAGCCGAGAACTTACGTCTGCCCAGCTGAAGGGCATGCCACGAGGGGAGCGTTCGTCGGCCGGGGCGGCGTTCTGCCAGGATGAGCGAATCTGAACGGACCTGAACGAGCGTGTATCCGCCGACGGGTTGTCGTGCTCGCAGATTGGACCGCCCCATGGCAGCGGGAAGCCCTTCAAATTCCATCTTCCTGTTGCCATGCCCATGCCCAACGAGGACGGCCTGCGTGTTGAAGCGGCGCAGGCGTTCCGTCAGTTCATACCAGTTGTCGATGCCGTCGTCGAGCGGGTAGTGGGTGATGAAGATCAGCGGCTGAGCGGGGTCGATGGTCGAGAGGAGCGAGTCGAGCCAGCGAAGGTCTTCGGGGGCAAAGTGTCCGTCACCCATGCGGAGGAGCGGGCCTTGATGCAATCCGAAGAAGAGTATCCCTTCATGAGAAAAGACAAATCGGTCGGATCCAAAGACCTTCAGAAAGGTCGTCGCGCCCGATTCGGACCACTTGGTATCATGATTGCCTGGAATGATATAGTACGGCTTGTGGAGGCCGTCCAAGATCGACCGGGCCTCGGCGATCTCAGCGTCTGAGCCAAGTTCGGTGATATCTCCGCTCAGAACGACGAACGCCAGGCTGTCCTGTGCGTTGATATCGGCGACCGTCGCCGCCAGATCCTCAGCACCCGTGGTGCTGCCAATGTGCGTATCAGAGAGCCACGCGAATGTGAACGGCCGAACGGCATCCGACGATACTGTCTCACGCGCCCCCCCGCATCCTCCGATGACGAGGAGGAGGGAGACGATCAACGCGCAAAACATTGTGCGACGGTTCCAAGGCAGAGTGGTCATGCGGCTTCGCTTGTCAATGACAGCATGATCGAATCGCAGGCTCAATCCATCACTCCATTACTCCAGTACTCCACTACTCCATCCCTCCACGTCTCCATTACCCCATTACTCAACTACTTCATTCCCTCACATCCTCATTTCACCACCACTCCATTTGCTCGCTCAGTCTATTCTCTACCGACCTTTCCAATTCGGTTTCCGCTTTTCGATGAAGGCCTTCATGCCTTCCTTTTGATCGTCGCTGGCAAAGAGCATGTAGAAGTTCTTCCGTTCGAATTCCAGCCCGCCTTCGATGGTCGTGTCGAAGGACTTCAGGACGGCTTCCTTTGCCAGGCGAACGGCCACGGGCGGTTTAGAGGCGATCTCGCGGGCGAGCGCTTTCGCCTCCTCGAGGAACACTTCGACGGGCACGACGCGGTTGATCAATCCCCATCGGAGGGCTTCGTCTGCCGAGATCATCGATCCGGTCAGGACCATCTCCATCGACTTCACCTTTCCGACCGCGCGTGTTAACCGTTGCGTTCCGCCTGCGCCCGGGATGACGCCGATGTTGATCTCCGGCTGTCCGATCCGAGCGGTCTCGGACGCAACGACGATGTCGCACGTCATCATCAATTCGCAGCCGCCTCCGAGGGCGAATCCGCTCACGGCGGCGATGATCGGAGTCTTGATCTTCCGGATGCGGTCCCAACGCGCGAATTGGTCCCGGTGGAGCATGTCCATCGCTGATGCGCCCGCCATCTCGTTGATGTCGGCTCCGGCCGCGAAGGCTTTCTCGTTCCCCGTCAGGACGATGCACCGCACCTCATCGTCCTTGTCGAGCGTTTCCAACGTATCGACGAGCTCAGCCATGAGAGCCATGTTGAGGGCATTGAGCACTTCGGGACGATTGAATTGCACGACGGCAATGCCTTCGCCCTTGGTGACCAACAGAAGTTCTGATGACATACGATACCTTCCGTAACGTCCGTGAGTTCTCTACGAAATGTCCGATTTCGGTGAGACGCTCGTCCCTATTTCTTCGAGCGCTTTGCGTTCTTTGCGGACGGGCGTTTCGTCTTCCGGGCCGAAGGCGTCGAGGCTGTTGTGCGCAACACTGCCATCTCCCGGATCTTCTCGTAGTCGATCGGCTGCTTGTTGACGAACGCTTCGATGCTCATCCGGATCTCGGGGGCCGCCGTGTGGACTGTCAGCCAATCTCGTGCGTGCCCGATCGTCATCGTCCATGAGAGATCGCGCCAGAAGTTGAGCTGTTGCTTGGTGTACCGTGTGCATTCGGGCAGCTTGCGGACGAGCTTTGCCACCATGCGATCCACAGCGCCGTCCAAGTCGGTTCGCGACACGACCTCATTCACCAATCCCCATTCCAAAGCCTTTCGTGCGGGAACCTTCTCGCACAGCAGCAGGATCTCGCGGGCCCGTCGGTCTCCGACGATCAGCGGGAGCCATTGGGTGGCACCCGCAGCAGGGACACTGCCATGTTCCGTGCCCACATGCCTGATGAACGTATCCTCGGCCGCTATGGTGAGGTCGCACGACATCTGCAGCTCATTTCCGCCACCAACGGCCATCCCGTTCAGGCGGGCAATGGTCGGCTTCCCGATCGTTCGCAAACGTTCGAACGTCTCCACGAACGTCCCCATCCATTTGTAGAAGTCGTTCGGCTTGGGCAGGAAGTCGCGATGCCATTCCTTCAGGTCAGCGCCGGTGCAGAATGCCTTGTCCCCGGCCCCCGTGATGACAACAGCGGCGATCCGGTCATCCCAGGAAGCGTCCTGAAATGCCGCCCCCAGTTCCTGCAACGTTTGCAGGTCGAGGCAGTTATGAACTTCTGGCCGGTTGATCGTGATCGTTGCCTTGTACCGCGACTTGCGGTACAGGATCTTCTCGAACCGGAACGACGAATGCGGGAGAGAGGAATAGGAGGACATGGTGGTGGAGATTGTAGGAGCGATGAGCGTTCAGATAGAAGTAGAAAGTAGAAAGATGGTAGACTGAAGCATTCTTCTTCAGTCATCTCGTCTTCCATCATTCAATTTCTATCCCTGTTATTCTTCTTTGATCTCCGCAAAGAACATCGAGACCAGATTCCCGGCAAACTCCATCACGTCCCGCGCGGCTGCTTTTCCGTCGGGAGAGCGGAGGGCGTTTTGCATGGCAGTCTCGTCCTCGAAATACATTTCGGCCATCAGGTATTGTTTTGGCTCGCCGATGGGCGCTCCGGTGACCTTGGAGACCTCGAGCTTCAGCAGCCCCGGCCAGCGTTTGACGATGGGTGTGTGGATGCCGAAGTAGTGCGCGTCGAACGCGGCAGGGTCTTCGGGAGTGCGGTAAAGCGCGACGAGTTTGACCATGAGCGGAACGAGGGATCGTGGATGAAGGTGGGTGTGGCGGCAATATAGAGCACGGCACCGGGAGAATCAACGGAAGCAGTGCCGACGATTTTTCAATATCTTAGCGTCCATGTCGCAGTCCGCTTCATCATTCCTCATGTCGCTGGAGGCATTGACGCTGGCTAATGGCCTCGACGGTCGCGCGCTCGGCGTCCGGCTGGCTGCCATGGCTGCCGGGGCTCCGGATCCCGAACGCGCGCTCCGGAATCTCCAAAGGATCGTCGAGGCAGGATTCGCCACGAGCCTCCTAAAGGATTTCGTGTCGCATCCGATCCTGCTCGACGTGACCTTCGAGCTGGTGGGCCAGTCGGAATACCTGGCCGACATCATCGTCCGAGATCCGCAACTCTTGCGATGGCTCACGGCGACCGACGTCCTCACCACGGCCAAGTCGGCTGATGCGCTTGAGGCCGAGGCGCGAGCATCGATGGACCTGTTCGAGCGTCCGGAGCGGCGACTCGATGCGCTCCGCCGGTTCCATCGTCGTGAGATGCTCCGGATCGGCGCCCGAGAGATCTTGCGGGAGGCAACGGTGGAGGCCGTGACGGCGGAATTGTCGGCGCTGGCCGATGTGTGTGCCCGCTGTGTCACGCGGCAGGCGCACGCGGATCTGAACTCCCGTCTTGGAACAGACCTGCCGAATCGTATGGCGGTCGTAGCGCTCGGAAAACTTGGCGGCGAGGAGCTGAATTTCAGTTCCGATATCGATCTGCTCTTTGTCTACGATGAGGATGGAGATCTTTCGCGCGACGCCGGCCGGGTCCATACGTGGCACGAGTATCATGCGCGACTCGCGGAGGCCGTCGTGCGCGGGCTCTCCGAATTCTCGGGAGAGGGGCATCTGTACCGCGTCGATATGCGTCTCCGGCCTGATGGTCGTTCCGGTCCGCTTGCGATGTCCCGAAGCGCGATGATGACATACTACGAATCGCGCGGTGCTGCGTGGGAGCGCCAAATGTTGCTGAAGGCGCGGACCATCGCGGGCGCTAGCGACGTCGGAGAGCGCTTCCTCCACGACCTGCGGCCGTTCGTCTTTCCCCGAAGTGCAATGGCCGAGCCATGGTCAGAGATCGCGAAGATGAAAGAGGCGATCGAGCGCGACTCGGACGTGGCCGGCAACATCAAGCTCGGGGCGGGCGGCATTCGGGATATCGAATTCCTCGTGCAGGGCCTCCAGCTTTTATTCGCCGGTCAGGACGCGCTCCTGCGAACGGGTCACACCCTCCGGGCGCTCGATCGGCTGGTGGCTGCCGGTCATGTGGGGTCCGACGAGGGCCGTCAGTTGCGCGATTCCTACATGATGTTCCGGAGCGTCGAGCACCGACTGCAGCTCTTGCATGGCCACCAAACGCATCAGCTCCCAGAGACGAAGGAGGAAAGCACCACGCTCGGACGCAAACTGGGATTTGCAGGGGCAGAGGCCTTCCTCGCAGAACTGTCCGACCGGCGTGATTTCGTCCGAAAGCAGTTCGACGCGTTCGTTCGACCGAGCATTGACCGACCACCGACCGAGTCAGCTCCATCGGGGGTGCTGACCTCCGCGCTCGTGCAAAGTGGATTGCCGCCGGAACTTCGAGAGGTTGCCGGTCAACGCCTATCGACTCTGCTGGGTGAAGGCGCATCTCGCAGAGTCATGGAGATCGCGTTGGCCCATGATCGACATCGTCCGTGGCTGATCAAGGCAGCGGTCCTTTCACCCCCGGTTATCGAACGGCTGGGCCGCGAGCCTCTGCTCCTTGAGTCCCTGCTCGGTAGTGCCGATGCCCTGCTCCGACGATCCGCTGCAGGGTGGGCAGAGCTGCAAGCACGAGATCTCCCTCGCTACAAAGAATACAATGAGACTCGGTCGATCGTCCGATTTTTTCTTGGGTCTTTGGATGTCTTTGGTTTGGAACGTGAGATGACCGACCTCGGTGAAGATGTCTTGCGCACGGCGATTCGTACCGTGGAGATCGATCAGAAGGGCTTGGGGCTCTTCGCTCTTGGCAAGCTGGGAGGAGGGGAGATGGGGGTCGGGTCCGACCTTGACCTGCTGCTGGCCTTTGATGAACGTCAGTGCGAGCGAACGGAGGCTGAATCGGCTGCGCGTGCGATCGCGCGCGAGTTCAGTACGGCGTCTCTCCTCTATAGAGCCGATTTTCGGCTGCGACCGGAGGGACGCAACGCTCCACTGGCGGTTGAATTGAGCTATCTGGCCTCATACCTCCGGGACCGTGCGGAGCCGTGGGAGTCGATGGCCCTGACACGCGCCCGGCTCGTTTGGGGAGACAGGAGCGTCGGGACGAAGGCCCGGCGGATCTTCCGATCAAGGATGTCAAAACATCCAGGCATCTCGGCCACGTATCTCCGCTCGATGCGCCGATCGATGGAGTTGCAGCGTGTCCGCCCGGGGACGATCGACCTAAAAGTGTCGCCCGGTGGGATCGTCGATATTGAGTTTGTGGCCCAGGCGCTGGCAGTGCGGCACAAAGAGTTGCTCGGCCTTGGAACCCATGCCGTGCTCAGAAAGAGCTCCACGAACGGCTGGATCCCGAAACGGATCGCTGGATCGCTCCTGGACGGCCTTGCGATGATGCGTTGGGTGGAGACGCTCGTCCGGCTCCGGTCCTTGAATCCCGACTCCGTCCTCCCACCTGAACCGCTTGACCTTCGCTCGATAGCTCTCGGGATGGACCTCACGAGCGAGAAGGATCTCCTCCGGCTGGTCCGGTCAAGGATGAAGGAGAACCGGGCGAACTTTCGGCATGCCCTCACGACGATCTTCGGATCGAGCAGGGGGAAGCGATGATGCGTTGCCCTCGCGCATGTCATTCGATCCTGCTTTCGATGGTCGTTGCTGCTCTCTATGTGACGACGCTGGCACAGACGGTCGGGTGGACCGACACCGGAGAGTTGATGGCCGTCGCGCAGACCCTCGGCACGGCGCATCCGACCGGATACCCGCTCATGACCCTGATCGCCCGAACGTGGCTCTTGGTCCCCACGGGGCTTCGCGTTGCGCTCCATCTCAATCTTCTGAGTGCGTTCCTGGTCGCAGCAGCGTCTGGTGTGTTCTTCGTCTTCTTCTCCACGGCATTCGCGGAGGTCCGTTCTGGTCGGCATCATCGACACAATTGGCCATCAGCCGCAGCGGTGGCTGGGCTTGCGACGTCGACCACGTACTGGATCCAGGCGTCCAGCTACGAGGTCTACGCGCTCCACCTGCTCTTGATGGCTTGCATCCTCGCGTGCTACGGTCAGGCGATAGAGGAGCAAGCGCAACGACCCGTGGTCATGTCCCGCTGGTGGATCGTGTTTGCGTGGTGCGTAGGACTGAGCTTTGCGAATCACATGACCACCATCCTGCTCGCGCCGGCGCTTCTCTGGGACTACGTCCGGCGGTATGGATGGCAGGGTGATTCCAGGATACGCATCGGTCGTATGGCCGTCGCGGCCATCAGCGGTCTTTCGGTGTACGCGGTGCTTCCCATCAGGGCCGCATCGTGGCCCCCACTTAATTGGGGCGATCCCTCCACGTGGGAGAACTTCATTCGGCATGTGAGTGGCGCACAATACCGGATCTGGATGTTCAGCGGGGGCGACGTCATGTCGAGGCAGTGGAGGGGATTCGTCGACGGCCTGCCGCTGGAATTCATCTGGCCATGGCTTGGAATTGCTTTCTGGGGTTGGATCGTGTCGTGGCGTCGGTGGCGGCGGCAAGCTGAGTTTGTTGGATTGCTGGTCCTGGCTGGCATCCTGTATGCCGTCAACTACGACATCCACGAGATCGGCCCGTACTTTCTCGTCGTCTATGTGGCGATCGCTCTGGCCGTCGTTCCAGGGATCGTGGATTTGCAGGAACGGATATCTCGCTGGCATGCACGCGGAAGCATCGTCTTGCCTGTTTTCATGAGTGTGTGCATTGTTTGGCAGGCGACCGCCCATCATCCTCGGATCAGTGGCGCAAATACTCCGGCGGTTGAGCAATTCGCACGTACTGTCCTTGACGAGGTCGAACCGGGTGCGGTGGTGCTCACGGGCAGGTGGGACTATCTCTACTCGCCCTCGCTCTATTTGCAAACAGTCGAACATGTCCGTCCCGACGTCCTCGTCATCGATCACAGCTTGCTTCGCGATCGGTCATGGTACGTGGAGAGCCTTCGTCGACGGGCTCCGTGGCTTGAGAGGGCCCTCTCGCAGGAGTTCGAAGGCTTCGTACGGGAGCTGAGGAAGTTTGAACGAGGTGAGCCGTTCGTTCCGGCGATAATTCAGATGCGTTGGAACGCTCTGCTTTCCGGGATCATTCGTGTGGCTTCCGCTATCAGGCCTGTGTATTTCGACGTTCGCCTCGCTGCGGAGATTCGGCCTGGAAACGTGGTCCCTAGTGGGTATGTTCTCCGCCTCGGATCTGGCGAGCTCCAGAAGACTTCCACGCTTCCAGTATGGATTCCGGCAAATGGGAACGAATCCGCGTATTTGGCTGATTTTCGAGCCTACTTGGCCTCGGCCTTCTTGGAGCATGCTTGGATGGCTCGCGCGTCAGGAAGCGACGGTATCGCCGATTCTTTGGTAGGATTGGCCCGTTTGTATTCACCGACCCATCCCGGGCTTGCGAACTTCTCCCTGCCCAGCAAAAAGTTGGGGGATTGACCTCAACTCTTCGTTGACTCGTGCGGAAATTTTGCTATATTTAAAAGCTGATTCCGGCAGGAAATTCTCTGACCCTCCGAATTCATTGACCCCGACTCGATGCCGAAGTGCAGGCCGATCGAGACCGGTGTGATGTCTTCGCGAGGGGCTGGTGTCTCTTCGCCGTTACAGTGCTGGATGTGGAACGACGCTGAATGCTGGCGTAGCTCAGTTGGTAGAGCAGCTGACTTGTAATCAGCAGGTCGACGGTTCGATTCCGCCCGCCAGCTCTCAAAGTGAAACCGTGTTGGGCAGGTAGCGAAGCGGTCAAACGCATCAGACTGTAAATCTGACGGCTCATGCCTTCGGAGGTTCGAATCCTTCCCTGCCCACGGAGCATTGTAAAATGTAAATTGGAAATTAAAGATCTGCAGGGATCACCGGCTTCTTCTTCACGTGGTTGTGTCGAGCTCCAATTTTCATTTTACAATTTTCAATCTTCAATGATACGCGGGCGTAACTCAGTTGGTAGAGTCACAGCCTTCCAAGCTGTTGGTCGCCGGTTCGAGTCCGGTCGCCCGCTCAACAAGGTAGAAGGCAGAGGTGCGAAGGTAGAAGTGAGAGCAGGGCGCTCGGGCGCAACAGGTTGTTCCAGGTTCTTTGTTCAACTTCTTCATTCGACCTTTTCGATTCTCACTTGGCTTGCGTAGCTCAGTTGGTAGAGCACGTCCTTGGTAAGGACGAGGTCACCGGTTCAATCCCGGTCGCAAGCTCCAGATCCTGAAAGGTACGACGATGCGTGACATCATCACACTTGAATGCACATCCTGCAAGCGACGCAACTACTCCGCGACGAAGAACAAGAAGAAGCAAACGGGACGCGTTGAGTACAAGAAGTTCTGCCATTGGTGCAACAAGCGCACGGCGCACAAAGAGACCAAGTAGCTCTGGCGCTGCGGCGCGTACGGAGCGCCGGCGTTCAACGCCGTCTCCGTCCGATCGCATGACCATGCTGACCCTCACAGTTGATCCACCAGCGGCTTTGCGCGGCACCGCTGTCGTCGCGATGAGCGCTCGGCATACGTGACTAGCTCAATTGGTAGAGCAGCGGTCTCCAAAACCGCAGGTTGGGGGTTCGAGTCCCTCGTCACGTGCGTGAACACGAAACGACCTCAGTCGAGAACGAACCGATGAAAGAGAAGATCGTCAATTTCTTCAACGACGTCGCCAAGGAGATGGAAAAGGTGACCTGGCCGACACGGCCGGAACTCATGGAGTCGACTCGCGTTGTTGTCGTCGTCTCTTTGGTCATCGCCCTCTTCGCATGGGTGGTGGATCTTGCCGTCAGCGAAGCCTTGAAGGCCATCCTGTGACACCTGGAAGCGCGCTCGTGACGAAACGCTGGTATGTCGTCCGGACCTATTCCGGACACGAAACGAAAGTGAAGACCTATCTGGAGGCCGAGTCAGCACGCTTGGGCCTGCAGGAGCGTCTCTCGTCGGTCATGATCCCGGCGGAAAAAGTGGTCGAGGTCAAGGACGGAAAGAAGAAGCACAAGGTGAAGAACTTCTTTCCGGGCTATGTGCTCGTCGAAGCGATCCTCGACAAGGAGACGGTACACGTCATCCTCGAGGCGCCGTCGGTGCTGGGCTTCATCCCCGACAAGAACAACCCCGCGCCGTTGCAGCCCGATGAGGTTCGACGGCTCGTCGGCAAGATGGAAGAACGGCAGGAGAAGGAGCTCGTTGAGGTGCCGTTCAAGGTTGGCGACCCCATCAAGGTCACCGAGGGCCCCTTCAATAATTTCAACGGGTTCGTGCAGGAAGTGAACGGCGAGAAGATGAAGGTGAAGGTGATGGTCTCCATCTTCGGCCGCAAGACGCCGGTCGAGCTCGATTTCTCGCAAGTTGAACTGGAAAAATAACGCAGGAACGTCGTCATGGCAAAGAAGATCACTGGCTTCATCAAACTCCAGATCCCCGCCGGCCAGGCGAATCCGGCGCCCCCCGTGGGCCCGGCGCTCGGTCAGAAGGGCGTCAACATCATGGAGTTCTGCAAGCAGTTCAACGCGCGGACGAAGGAGCAGGCGGGTCTCATCATCCCCGTCGTGATCACCGTCTTCAGCGATAAGTCGTTCACGTTCATCACGAAGACCCCGCCGGCCGCAACGTTGCTTCTGCGTGCCGCAAAGCTCGAGAAGGGTTCGGGCGAACCGAACCGGAACAAGGTGGGCAAGGTCTCCAAGAAGCAGGTGCGCGAGATCGCGACCCTGAAGCTGCCCGACCTCAACGCAAACGACGTCGATGCGGCCATGCGTATGGTCGCAGGAACCGCCCGCAGTATGGGCATCACCGTCGAAGACTAGGACGGGACGAAAGAACGATCATGAAGAAGCATAGCAAGCGATTCAACGCCGCGGCGAAGCCCGTCGTGGCCCGCAAAGAATACTCGATCACCGACGCTGTGGTCCTCGTCAAGCAGTCGGCGACCGCCAAGTTCTCCGAGGCTGTCGACATCGCCGTCCGCCTGGGCGTCGATCCGCGGAAGGCCGATCAGGCGCTCCGCGGCACCGTCGCGCTGCCGCACGGCATCGGCAAGCAGGTGCGCGTGCTCGTCATCGCCAAGCCGCCGAAGGACGAAGAGGCAAAAGCCGCTGGTGCCGACCACGTCGGCTACAAGGACTACCTCGAGAAGATCCAGGGCGGGTGGGCGGATATCGACGTCATCATCGCCACACCGGACGTCATGGGCGACCTCGGCAAGATGGGAAAGATCCTCGGCCCTCGCGGCCTGATGCCGAACCCGAAGAGCGGGACCGTGACGCAGGATGTCGCGACGGCCGTCAAGGAGATCAAGGCCGGTAAGATCGAATTCCGCGTCGACAAGGCTGGCATCGTGCACGCGACGATCGGCAAGGCGTCGTTCGAGGCCGACAAGCTCGTCGACAACATCAACTCCTTCCTGGCGACGATCGCGCGTATGAAGCCGTCGACAGCCAAGGGAGTGTATGTGCGGAGCATCGCGATCTCGACGACGATGGGCCCCGGAGTGCACATCGATCGTGCCGCCGCCGGCGTTCACTAAGACATTTGGTTTCGCGCAGCGCACGCAGCGGACCGCCGCGTTCGCCGCGCGAAATGTTCCACAGAATTTACGCACTCTTCACCGCTTCTGACCCGGTCCCCTGGCTTCGCCGGAAATCCTTGACGGGGTGGCGGACAGGAAAGCTTCTCCGGGTCGATCAAGCACCATTGAGGACCACATGAAACGCAGCGAGAAAGACGCGATCATCGACGAGATGGTCGAGCGGGTCTCGGCGACTTCGGCGATGTACTTCGCCGACTTCTCCGGCCTTACGGTGGCAGACGAGACTGAACTGCGCCGCGAGTTCCGGAAGGCGGGTGTGCAGTACACCGTCGTGAAGAACACGCTGATCCGCAAGGCCCTGGAACGCGTCACCGGCTATGACAAGGTGTATGACTACCTCGTCGGACCGACCGGTGTCGCATTCTGCGGAGAGGATATTTCCGCCCCGGCGAAGATCATCAAGAAGTTCCATGAGAAGGCGGGCAAGCTCACGCTGAAAGCGGCCGTTCTGGAGAAGCAGGTGTACGACGGAAAGGCCATCGATCAGCTCGCGCAGATCCCGTCGCGCAAGGAGCTCATGGCGAGCATCGTCGGCAGTCTCGAGGCGCCGATCCAGGGCGTCGTCGGCGTGGTCAACGCCGTCGCGCGCGACCTGGTGAGCGTCATCGATCAGATCGCCGAACAGAAGAAGGCCGCCTGAGTCCCGTCATCTACCATCGACATTATCTATTAACAGGAGAATCACCATGTCTGCAGTTGCCGAGATCGTCGAAAAGATTGAAAAGCTGACCTTGCTCGAGGCCGTTGAGCTGAAGAAGGCCCTCGAAGACAAGTTCGGCGTCACCGCTGCCGCCCCGATGATGATGGGCGGTATGATGCCTGCGGCCGGTGCCGCGGCTGCCCCCGCTGCCGAAGAGAAGACGGAATTCAACGTCGAACTGAAGGACGGCGGCGCGCAGAAGATCAACGTCATCAAGGTCGTCCGCGCGGCAACGGGTCTGGGCCTCAAAGAGGCGAAGGACCTGGTCGACGGCGCACCGAAGGTGGTGAAGGAAGGACTGAACAAGGACGAAGCCGAGAAGCTGAAGAAGGAGCTCGAAGAGGCCGGCGCGAAGGTCGAGTTGAAGTAACTCGACCCCGGTTCCGGCAACACCCGCGGAACCGAACGTCCACAGGCGGTGAGCCGATGGTTCCCTCGCCCCCTCGTTTTCGAAGGGGTCTCGGACCATCGGCTCTCCCCATATTCAGGGGGCGCACGCCCCACGATCACGTTTCCCGAAAGAGAGGATACGTTGAAGCACCAGAGCAACGGTACCAACGGCCGCATTTCGTTCGGACGCATTCCGTCCGTCATCGAGACCCCGGACCTGTTGAACGTCCAGATCGACTCGTTCAACATCTTCCTGCAGGCCGAAGTGCCGCCGCACCGGCGGAAGAAGATCGGGCTGCAGCAGGTCTTCGAGATGAACTTTCCGATCATGGACGCCCGTGAGAACTTCCTTCTGGAGTTCACGGAATACTACGTCGAGAAGCCGAAGTACTCCGTCGTCGAATGCCAGGAGCGCGGACTCACGTATGCCGTCCCGTTGAAAGCGAAGCTCCGCTTGTCCCAGAAGCGCGAGGGCGGTAAGGACTTCACCGACACGATCGAGCAGGAGGTCTATCTCGGCAACCTCCCCGCGATGACCACACGCGGTACCTTCATCATCAACGGTGCCGAACGGGTCGTCGTCAGCCAGTTGCATCGTTCGCCCGGCGTGTTCTTCGGCGAGTCGGTGCATCCGAACGGCACGGTCATGTACTCCGCCCGCATCATCCCGTTCCGCGGGTCGTGGGTCGAATTCGCGACCGACATCAACAATGTGATGTACGCGTACATCGACCGGAAGAAGAAGTTCCCGGTCACGACGCTGCTGCGCGCGCTCGGCTACTCCTCCGACGACGAGATCCTCGACCTGTTCGGGCTCGTCGAAGAGGTCGATGTCGCCAAGGTCTCGCTGAACGATTACATCGATCGCATCATCTGCTCCGACGTGTTCGATCGGAAGACGGGCGAGATCTTCATCAACAAGGATTCGAAGCTCACCGAGGACCACGTCAAGTCGATCAAGAAGGCGGGCGTCAAGAAGATCCGCTTCCTCCGGTCCGACAACGAGACCGAGAGCTCGGTCATCGCCAACACGATGATGAAGGACGCCTCGCGCTCCGAAGAGGATGCACTCGAGGCCATCTACTCGCAGCTGCGCTCTGGCGAGGCGCCGGACCTCGACACGGCCAAGAACCTCATCGACCGGTTGTTCTTCAACCCGAAGCGGTACGACCTCGGAGACGTCGGCCGGCATCGCATGAACGCGAAGCTGAGCCTCTCGATCGAGGAGACGGTCACCGTCCTGACGAAGGAAGACATCGTCGCCATCGTCAAGTACCTGATCGACATGCAGCAGGGCAAGCGTCAGGTGGACGACATCGACCATCTGGGCAACCGCCGCGTCCGCACGGTCGGCGAGCAGCTCGCCCAGCAGTTCAACATCGGTCTGTCGCGCATGACCCGAACCATCCGCGAGCGCATGAACCTGCGCGATGCGGAAACGATCACGCCGCAAGACCTGGTAAATGCGCGCACGATCACGAGCGTCATCAACGCGTACTTCGGTACGAACCAGCTGTCACAATTCCTCGATCAGACCAATCCGTTGTCCGAGATGACGCACAAGCGGCGTGTCTCTGCACTGGGACCGGGTGGTTTGACGCGCGAGCGGGCCGGATTCGAGGTCCGCGACGTGCACTACACGCACTACGGACGGCTCTGCCCGATCGAGACGCCTGAGGGCCCGAATATCGGCCTGATCTCCTCGCTCTGCATCCACGCCCGCATCAACGAGTTCGGATTCATTGAGACGCCCTACCGGAAGGTCAAGGGAGGCAAGGTCTCGGAGGATATCGAGTTCCTGACGGCGGAGAAGGAGGACGAGGTGGTCATCGCGCAGGCGAACGCCCCGATCGACGATCGAGGACGCTTCTCCGAAGATCGCGTCAAGGCCCGCCTCGAAGCCGACTATCCAATGGTCGAGCCCGAGAAGGTGCAGTTCATGGACGTCGCCCCGAACCAGATCGTCTCGGCGGCCGCGGCCCTGATCCCGTTCCTCGAGCACGACGATGCCAACCGCGCCCTCATGGGCTCGAACATGCAACGCCAGGCGGTGCCGCTCATGCGGCCCGAGGCGCCGATCGTCGGCACGGGTCTCGAAGAGAAAGTCGCGCGCGATTCGCGCACGGTCATCGTCGCCGAACGGAACGGTGTTGTCGAGTCGGTCACGGGCGACAGCATCGTCGTTGAATACGATATCGACGAGACATCTGTCGAAGCGATCGTCTCGTTCGACGACAAGCGTCGCGTCGAGTACCGTCTCACCAAATATCTGCGCACGAACCAGGACACGTCCATCAATCAGAAGCCGGTGGTCCGCGAGGGCCAGCGGGTGAAGAAGGGTGACATCCTGGCGGACGGCTGTGCGACCGACGGCGGCGAGCTTGCGCTGGGTCGGAACGTGCTCGTTGCGTTCATGCCGTGGCGCGGGTACAACTTCGAAGACGCCATCATCGTCAGCGAACGCATCGCCGCTGAAGACATCTTCACGTCGGTCCACATCGAGGAGTTCGAGCTCCAGGTGCGTGACACGAAGCGGGGAGAAGAAGAACTGACGCGCGAGATCCCGAACGTCTCGGAAGAGGCGACGAAGGACCTCGACGAGAACGGCATCATTCGCGTCGGCGCCGAAGTCAATGAAGGCGACATCCTGATCGGCAAGATCACGCCGAAGGGCGAGACCGACCCGACGCCTGAAGAGAAGCTCCTCAAGGCCATCTTCGGCGAGAAGGCTGGCGACGTCAAGGACGCTTCGCTGAAGGCGCCTCCGGGCATGAAGGGCATCGTCATCTCGACGAAGCTGTTCAGCCGGAAGAAGAAGGATACCGAGAGCAAGAAGGAGGACAAGCGCCGTCTCGAGTCGCTGGAGCGTTCGCGCAAGCGCGACATCCAGGACCTGAACGACAAGCTGGCCTCGAAGCTCGGCCTGTATCTCGACGGCGAAAAGTCGGCCGGGATCCGCGATACCGATGGCTCGATGGTCTTCCGCGCCGGCACCGCACTGAAACTCGACACGTTCAAAGGTCTCGAGAACATCGACAAGCTCGACTACAACGCCGAGTGGGTCGACGACCGTCGCAAACAGAACGTCGTCGTCAAGATCTACGAGAACTATCGCCAGAAGCTGGCCGAGGTGGAGGAGCTCTACCGCCACGAAAAGAACAAGATCCAGCTTGGCGACGAACTCGCCCCCGGCATCGTGCAGCTGGCCAAGGTGTACGTCGCCAAGAAGCGCAAGCTGCAGGTTGGCGACAAGATGGCCGGTCGTCACGGCAACAAGGGCGTCGTGTCGACGATCGTACCCGTCGAGGACATGCCGTTCCTCCCGAACGGCCGTCCGATCGACATCATCCTCAACCCGTTGGGCGTTCCAAGCCGAATGAACATCGGCCAGTTGTTCGAGCTCGCGCTCGGCTGGGCCGGACATCAGCTTGGCCTCTCGTTCGCATCGCCGATCTTCGACGGTGCCTCATGGGAAGAGGTTGCAGAGTACCTGAAGAAAGCGGGCCTCGGCGACACGTCGAAATCGACGCTGATCGATGGCCGGACGGGCGATCCGTTCGACCAGCAGGTCACCGTGGGATACCTGTATATGATGAAGCTCTCCCACATGGTCGACGATAAGATCCACGCCCGTTCGATCGGACCGTACTCCTTGATCACGCAGCAGCCGTTGGGCGGAAAGGCCCAGTTCGGCGGCCAGCGGTTCGGGGAAATGGAAGTGTGGGCGCTCGAAGGCTATGGAGCGTCCCATGTGCTGCAAGAGATCTTGACGGTCAAGTCGGATGACGTCCTTGGCCGGGCCAAGATCTATGAAGCGCTCGTCAAGGGCGAGAACCTGCCCGAACCGAACGTGCCGGAATCCTTCAACGTGCTCATGCGCGAGCTCCAGGGGCTCGGGCTCGAGGTCAAGATCGAGTGACCGCGACGCGAAGTGCCTGCCTGTCGCAGGCAGGGCCACTCGTGGCGATCCAGCCCCGCGTGAAGGACACCATCATCGAGAGACTCGGAGGCATCCATGCCGTTTCCCCATCCTGATAACGTTGCACGCAAGGCGTTTTCGAAGATCACGCTCAGTCTGGCGTCGCCGGACATGATCCTCGGCCGGTCGCACGGCGAGGTCACCAAGCCGGAGACGATCAACTACCGGTCGTTCCGGCCGGAGAAGGACGGGCTGTTCTGCGAGAAGATCTTCGGCCCGGTGCGCGACTGGGAATGTCATTGCGGCAAGTATAAGCGCATTCGCTACAAGGGCATCGTCTGCGACCGCTGCGGCGTCGAGGTCACGCAGAAGAGCGTCCGTCGCGAGCGGCAGGGTCATATCCAGCTGGCCGTGCCGGTGGTGCATATCTGGTACTTCCGCTCCATGCCGAGCAAGATCGGTACGATCCTGGGAGTGACCGCGAAGGAACTCGAGAAGATCATCTACTACGAGTCCTACGTTGTCGTCAATCCGGGAACGACCGGTCTCCAGCGTCTCGACCTCATCTCCGAAGACCAGTACCTCGAGATCCTGGCGTCGTTGCCCGATAGCAACCAGGACCTTGAGAACGACGACCCGAAGAAGTTCATCGCGCGGATGGGTGGCGATGCCGTGAAGGACCTTCTGCGCCGCGTGAATCTGGAGGAGCTGGCCGCTGAACTTCGCGTTGCGGTCCGGTCCGAGACGTCCGTACAGAAGAAGGCTGATGCTTTGAAGCGGCTTCGCGTTGTTGAAGCGTTCCGTAAGAGCGACGAGACGGCCCCGAACCGTCCGGAATGGATGGTCCTCGACGTCATTCCGGTGATCCCGCCGGAGCTTCGTCCGCTCGTGCCCCTGGAAGGGGGCCGGTTCGCGACGTCCGACCTGAACGATCTGTACCGTCGTGTCATCATCCGGAACAATCGTCTGAAGCGTCTGATCGAGATCAAGGCGCCAGAGGTCATCCTCCGGAACGAAAAGCGCATGCTCCAGGAGGCCGTCGATTCGCTATTCGACAACTCGCGGCGTGTTAACGCGGTGCGGAGCGACAACAACCGCGCCCTGAAATCGCTTTCAGACATGCTTAAGGGCAAGCAGGGCCGGTTCCGCCAGAACCTGCTCGGCAAGCGTGTCGACTACTCGGGCCGGTCGGTCATCGTCGTCGGTCCGGAGTTGCGTCTGCATGAATGCGGAATTCCCAAGGACATGGCTGTCGAGCTGTTCAAGCCCCATGTCATCCGCAAGCTTATCGAGCGTGGACTCGTCAAGACGGTCAAGAGCGCCAAGAAGATGGTCGACAAGAAGGGACCCGAGGTGTGGGACATTCTCGACCACATCATCGACGGGCATCCGGTCCTGCTGAACCGCGCTCCGACGCTGCACCGTCTCGGCATCCAGGCGTTCCAGCCGGTGCTGGTAGAAGGCAAGGCAATCCGCATCCACCCGATGGTCTGCACGGCGTTCAACGCCGACTTCGACGGCGACCAGATGGCTGTGCACGTGCCGCTGTCCTATGAGGCACAGCTCGAGGCACGCATGCTCATGCTCTCGAGCCACAATATCCTGTCGCCCGCATCCGGCGCGCCCATCGTGACGCCGACGCAGGACCAGGTGCTCGGCTGCTACTACCTGACGAAGTCGAAGTCGGGTGATCTGGGCGAAGGTCGCGTGTTCGGCGAACCACAGGAAGCGATCATTGCGTACGACCAGAAGACGGTCGGTTTGCACGCGCGCGTGAAGGTCCGGATGGCACAGGGCATGGTCGAGACGACCATCGGCCGTGTGCTGTTCAACCAGATCGTGCCGAAAGACCTGCCGTTTATCAACGAGCTGCTGAACAAGAAGCGCCTCGTCCAGCTGATTGCCCAGGTATTCCGTCGCTGTGGCAACCTCGAGACGTCACAGTTCCTGGACAACTTGAAGCAACTCGGGTTCACCTATGCCATGCGCGGCGGATTGTCCGTGTCGGTTGGTGACGTCATTATCCCGAAAGAGAAGCACGACATCATTACGAAGGCGACGAAGGACGTCGAATCCGTCGAGTCGCAGTACTATCGCGGCTTCATCACGAATGGAGAGCGCTACAATAAGGTCATCGACATCTGGACGCGTGCGACGAGCCGCATTGCCGACCGCCTGTTCGATGCGTTGCAGCACGACCGCGAGGGCTTCAACTCCCTCTATATGATGGTCGATTCGGGCGCTCGTGGCTCGAAGGAGCAGGTCCGACAGCTTGCAGGCATGCGCGGTCTGATGGCCAAACCGCAGAAGTCGATGTCGGGCGCCACGGGCGAACTCATCGAGAACCCGATCATCGCCAACTTCCGCGAGGGTCTTTCGGTCCAGGAATACTTCATTTCGACCCACGGTGCACGTAAGGGTCTTGCCGACACCGCCCTCAAGACGGCGGACGCAGGCTATCTAACGCGCCGTTTGATCGATGTGGCGCAGGATGCGATCGTGGCCGAAGAGGATTGCGGTACGATCAAGGGCGTTCTCACGGGAGCGCTGAAGGAAGGGGAGGATGTGAAGGAGCCCCTGGCCGAACGTATCCTGGGTCGAGTGTCGTTGCAGGAGGTCGTCGACCCGCTTTCGGGGAAGACGATCGTTCATGCCGGCGAAATGATCGATGAAGAAAAGTCGCAAACGATCTCGGAAACGTCGATCGAAGCGGTGCTCATCCGCTCGGTGCTGACGTGCGACTCGCGGCGTGGCGTGTGCGCGAAGTGCTACGGCCGTGACCTGACGACCGGCAAGCTGGTCGAGTCGGGCCTCGCGGTTGGCGTGATCGCAGCGCAGTCAATCGGCGAGCCGGGCACGCAGCTGACCCTCCGCACGTTCCATACGGGCGGCACGGCCAGCTTGATCGCTTCGCAATCGCAGATCACCTCGAAGTTCGACGGCACCGTGAAGTACGACGGCGTCAAGACGATCGAGATGGAAGGCGACGATGTGCGGCCGATCGTCTCGGGCCGCAGCGGCGTCATCAACATCCTCGATAACGATAACCGCGTCCTGACCAAGTATGATGTTCCGTACGGTGCCAGCCTGATGGTCCATGATGGCCAGAAACTGGCGAAGGGCGAGCTGATCTACGAATGGGATCCGTACAACGCCGTCATCATCACCGAGCATCCGGGTGTCATCCGGTACACGGACCTCAAAGAGAACGTCACATACCGCGAAGAGCCGGACGAACAAACGGGCCACATTCAGAAGGTCGTCATCGACAGCCGCGACAAATCGCTCATCCCCGGGATCTCGGTCGAGAATGCCAAGGGTCAGAAGCTCGGTTCGTATCCGATCCCGACGCGTGCGCACATCACGGTTGATGACGGTGAGGAGATCAAGGCGGGAACGGTGCTCGTCAAGATCCCGCGCGATATCGGCAAGACGCGCGACATCACGGGCGGCTTGCCGCGCGTGACAGAGCTGTTCGAGGCGCGCCATCCGGCCGACCCGGCGGTGGTCAGTGAGATCGACGGGATCGTGGAGATCGGGTCGCCGAAACGCGGCTCGCGCGAGGTCTTCGTTGGCAGCCACGACGGCAAGGATCGACGCACGTACCTCGTTCCGCTCGGCAAGCACCTGCTTGCGCAGAACGGTGACGTGATCCGGGCGGGGGAGCGTCTCTCTGCCGGCGCGATCGACCCGCATGACATCCTCCGGATCAAGGGCACGACGGCGGTACAGGAGTACCTCGTCAACGAGATCCAGGAAGTCTATCGTATGCAGGGTGTGAAGATCAACGACAAGCACATCGAGGTCATCGTTCGTCAGATGATGCAAAAGGTCCGCATCGTCGATCCGGGCGATACGAAGTATCTCGAGGGCGACCATGTCGACAAGTCTCGTCTGCAGGATGAGAACGAGGGCACGCTGGACCGCGTGGTCGTTGACTCCAAGGGCGACTCAAAGTTCAAGAACGGTCAATTATTGCAGCGGAAGGCCGTTCGCGAGCAAAACATCGAACTGAAAAAGAAGTCGAAGAAAGTGGTGGAATTCCGGGATGCGGATGCCGCCACGTCCGAGCCGATCCTGCTTGGCATTACGCAAGCGTCGTTGACCACCGACAGCTGGTTCTCGGCTGCCTCCTTCCAAGAGACGACGAAAGTGCTGACGGACGCGGCAATCGAAGGCAAGGTCGACCCGTTGCTGGGCCTGAAGGAGAACGTGATCATGGGTCATTTGATCCCGGCGGGCACAGGCCAGAAGAAGTTCAAAGGGGTCATGGTTGCTTTCCCAGAGGCTCCCGAAGTCCCGGCCGTCGAGACCCCGGAAACGACTTCCCCGGACGCCGAGGGGGCACCGGTCGGCGAGGTCAAGAAACTCCGTAGAAAGACCAAGATCTCGGCATGATTCTCGGCTGAGGCATATTGACAGATTCAAAAAAACGTTGTATATTGTAAGGCTAATTTTTAACGCACCTACTGGAGTTCGCAGCGTTGCCAACGATCAATCAGCTGGTTCGCAAAGGTCGTGAGGTTACGGCCTACAAGAGCAAGTCTCCGGCCCTGCAAGGCAGCCCCTTGAAGCGCGGAGTCTGCACACGCGTGTATACCACGACCCCCAAGAAGCCCAACTCGGCTCTTCGGAAGGTTGCGCGTGTCCGACTGTCGAACCAGATTGAAGTGACCGCCTATATTCCGGGCGAGGGGCACAACCTCCAGGAACACTCGATCGTGATGATCCGCGGAGGTCGTGTGAAGGACCTTCCCGGCGTTCGGTATCACATCGTCCGTGGCACGCTTGATACGCAGGGTGTGCAGGACCGCAAACAGGCCCGCTCCAAGTACGGTGCCAAGAGGCCAAAGTAACCGGCTATGAGAAAGAAACGCTCTACACGACGCCGCATCGCGCCCGACCCGAAGTTCAACGACGTACTCGTCGCGCGCTTCATCAATAACATTCTCAAGGATGGGAAGAAGGCCACCGCCCGCGGCATCATGTATGATGCCTTGGCGGCCATCGGCACGAAGACTGAGAAGAATCCGGTCGATGTCTTTCGTAAGGCAGTCGAGAACGCTTCGCCCCTCATTGAGGTGCGTGCCCGACGTGTGGGCGGCGCCACCTATCAGGTACCAACAGAAGTTCGCCCCGAGCGGCGAACCGCTCTTGCTATCCGCTGGCTGATCAGCAACGCCAAAGATCGCTCGGAAGGGAAGTCGATGTCGCAGAAGCTTGCAGCCGAACTCCTCGCGGCCTCCGCGGGTGACGGTGGCGCCATCAAGAAGAAGGATGACGTGCATCGAATGGCTGAAGCAAACAAGGCTTTTGCGCATTTCCGCTGGTAAGCGGTACCCCGTTGACATTTGATGGATCCAGTGACGCAGGCGACGCCCGCCCGTATGTGGTGAGGTGTCCTGTATCGGAGTCGTATGCCCAGAGAGTATAGCCTCGAGAAGACCCGGAATTTCGGCATCATGGCGCACATTGATGCCGGGAAGACGACCACGACGGAACGCATCCTGTTCTACACGGGAAAGCTACATCGTCTCGGCGAAGTCCATGACGGTGCAGCGACGATGGACTGGATGGAGCAGGAGAAGGAGCGAGGCATCACGATCACGAGTGCCTCGACGACCTGTTTCTGGCGGAATCATCGTCTGAACATCATCGATACGCCGGGCCACGTCGATTTCACGATCGAAGTGGAGCGGTCCCTGCGCGTCCTCGACGGCGCGGTGGCGTTGTTCTGCTCCGTTGGCGGCGTGGAGCCGCAGTCCGAAACCGTGTGGCGGCAGGCCGACAAGTACGGCGTCCCCCGCATTGCATTCGTGAACAAGATGGACCGTGCCGGAGCTGACTTCTTTGGCGTGGTCGAAATGATGAAAGCGCGCTTGGGCGCGAATGCTGTCCCGGTCCAGATCCCCGTCGGCGAGGGAGACCTCTTTGCGGGCATCATCGACCTCATTACGATGAAGGCCCGGATGTATCACGAGGACAGCCAGGGCATGACCTGGGACGACATCGAGATCCCGGAGACGCTCAAGGCCCGCGCGAACGAGTACCGTATCAAGATGCTCGAGGCGGTCGCGAGCGAGGACGATTCCCTGCTCGAGAAGTACCTCGAAGGCCACGAGATCGCTCCTGAAGAGATCCGCGGCGTCCTCCGACGCGCTACGCTGAAGGTCACGATCATTCCCGTGATGCTCGGTTCGTCCTTCAAGAACAAGGGCGTGCAGATGTTGCTCGACTCCGTCGTGGATTTTCTCCCGGCGCCGATCGACATCAACAGCGGCGAAGTGCATGGGCATCATCCGCACCGCGGCGACGACGTCGTCCGGAAGATGAACGACAATGAGAAGTTCACGGCGCTCGCCTTTAAGATCATGAGCGACCCGTTCGTCGGACGCCTGACGTATTTCCGCGTGTATTCGGGCAAGCTCGAAGCGGGATCGTACATCTACAACGCCACTTCCGAGCGCAAGGAACGTATCGCGCGCGTGCTTCGCATGCACGCCAATCATCGTGAAGAAGTGGCCGAAGCGTATTCGGGCGACATCGTCGCGGCGATCGGGATGAAGAACACGAAGACGGGCGACACGCTGACCGACGAGGGCGATCCGATCATTCTCGAGCGGATGGAATTCCCCGATCCGGTCATCGATGTGGCCATCGAGCCGAAGACGAAGGCCGACCTCGAGAAGATGGGCGAAGCGCTTCAGCGCCTTTCGGAGGAGGATCCGACGTTCCGTGTCTCGTCGAACGAAGAGACGGGCCAGACGATCATCAGCGGTATGGGCGAGCTGCACCTCGAGATCATTGTCGACCGGATGAAGCGTGAATTCAAGGTCGAGGCGAACGTTGGGAAACCACAGGTCGCTTACAAGGAAAGCCTCACGAAGAAAGTCACGGCCGAAGGCAAGTTCGTTCGGCAGAGCGGTGGCCGCGGTCAGTATGGACACGTCTGGCTCGAGATCGAGCCGAACGAGAAGGGAAAGGGCTTCATCTTCGAGAACGCCATCATCGGCGGAACGGTCCCGAAAGAGTATGTCCGTCCCGTCGAGCAGGGCATCATGGAAGCGATGCGCAATGGCGTCCTGGCCGGCTACCCGGTCGAGGACGTGAAGGTGAAGCTGTTTGACGGTTCGTTCCATCCGGTCGATTCGAACGAGATGGCGTTCAAGATCGCCGGGTCGATGGGCTTCAAGGAAGGCGCACGGAAGGCCGGCGCTGTCCTGCTGGAGCCGATCATGTCGGTCGAAGTGGTCACGCCCGAGGAATATCTGGGCGACGTCATGGGCGACCTGAACTCACGCCGCGGGCGTATCGAAGGAATGACGCCACGCAAGGATGCCCAGGTGGTCAAAGCGCACGTGCCGTTGTCCGAGATGTTCGGCTACGCCACGTCGATGCGGTCGATGACGCAAGGCCGCGCGCTCTACTCGATGCACTTCTCGCATTACGAACAGGTGCCGCGCAACATCGCCGACCAGATCGTTGAGAAGGTGAAGGGCAAGGACGCCGTAAAGGCCTGATCGAACGTGAACGACATCCGATTCTGATCAAATTAAGGAGACCTCTGTATGGCAAAGGAAAAATTTGACCGCAGCAAGCCGCACGTCAACATCGGCACCATTGGCCACGTTGACCACGGCAAGACGACGCTGACGGCCGCCATCACCATGGTGCTGGCCAAGAAGGGCTTGTCGGCGATCCGCACGTTCGACTCGATCGACAATGCTCCCGAAGAGAAGGCGCGCGGTATCACGATCAACACGGCGCACGTCGAGTATTCGACGCAGAACCGTCACTATGCGCACGTCGACTGCCCGGGCCACGCTGACTATGTGAAGAACATGATCACGGGTGCGGCGCAGATGGACGGCGCCATCCTCGTCGTGGCAGCCACCGACGGTCCGATGCCCCAGACGCGTGAGCACATCCTGCTCGCCCGCCAGGTGAACGTGCCGAAGATCGTCGTGTTCATGAACAAGTGCGACGCGGTCGACGATCCGGAGCTGCTCGACCTGGTCGAGCTCGAGGTCCGCGACCTGCTGAAGAAGTACGAGTTCCCGGGCGACGACATTCCGATCATCCGCGGTTCGGCCCTGAAGGCCATGGAAGCGGCCCTGCGTCCAGATGCGAAGGGCGACGATCCGGCGTTCAAGTCGATCGAAGAGCTGATGGCGGCGGTCGATTCGTATGTGCCCCTACCGGTGCGCGATGTGGAAAAGCCCTTCCTGATGCCGGTCGAAGACGTGTTCTCGATCACCGGTCGCGGTACGGTCGGCACGGGTCGCGTCGAGCGTGGTCGCGCCAAGGTCGGCGACGAAGTCGAGGTCATCGGACTGGGTGCCCACAAGAAGACGGTCATCACCGGCGCCGAGATGTTCCGCAAGGAGCTGGACGAAGTGGTGGCGGGCGACAACGCCGGCTTGCTGCTCCGCGGCGTTGAAAAGACCGAACTGGAACGCGGTCAGGTCATCGCGAAGCCCGGTTCGATCACCCCGCACACGAAGTATACGGCACAGGTGTACGTGCTGAAGAAGGAAGAGGGCGGCCGTCATACGCCGTTCCTCACCGGTTACCGTCCGCAGTTCTACTTCCGTACGACGGACGTGACGGGCGTGCTGGAGCTTCCCTCGGGCGTGGAGATGGTCATGCCCGGCGACAACCTCGACGCCGTCAACATCGAGCTCATCTCGCCGATCGCCATGGAGGAAGGCTTGCGGTTCGCCATCCGTGAGGGCGGTCGTACGGTGGGCGCAGGCGTTGTGACCAAGATCATCGCGTAATCATTGCAGTCGGTCCCGCCGCTCCGAACCCGGGGCGGCGGGGCGACTCAACCACACGAGGACGCACCGTGGCAGGCCAGAAGATCCGGATCAAACTGAAGTCCTTCGATCACAATCTGATCGACAAGTCGGCAGAGAAGATCATCAAGACCGTACGTCAGACCGGCGCCGTCGTTTCCGGCCCGATCCCGCTGCCGACGAAGCGCAGCGTGTACACGGTCAACCGCTCGCCGCACGTCGACAAGAAATCGCGGGAGCAGTTTGAGACCCGGTCGCATAAGCGCCTCATCGACATCCTCAACTCGACGAGCAAGACCGTCGATTCGCTGATGAAGCTTGAGCTTCCGGCGGGAGTCGATGTGGAGATCAAAGTCTGACCGACGTCGGTCACCTGAGGACGATGAACCGTCCCGGCGGCATCAGGACCGACGGGCAGTGAAAGGAACCTATCCGTGAGCGGCATTCTCGGTAAAAAGCTTGGCATGACGAGCATCTTCAGTGAGAGCGGGGAAGCGATCCCCTGCACGATCATTGAAGCAGGACCGTGCTTCGTCACGCAAGTCAAAACGAAGGACAAGGACGGCTACGACGCGGTGCAGCTCGGTTTCGACGAGAAACCCGAGCGTCTCGTGACGAAGCCCATGAAGGGCCAGTTCGCCCGCGCCAAGACGAAGGCGCTCCGCTGGTTGCGCGAATTCCGGGAAGTCACCGGATTCCCGCTCGAGCTGGGTGCCGAGGTCCGCGTGGACATCTTCGCCCAGGGAGACGTCGTGGACGTGCGCGGCCGTTCCAAGGGTCGTGGCTTCCAGGGCGTCGTCAAGCGTCATCATTTCGGCGGCGTCGGTCACACGACCCACGGACAGTCGGACCGTGTGCGCGCTCCCGGATCGATCGGCGCATCATCCTATCCGTCGCGCGTCTTCAAAGGCATGCGCATGGCGGGCCGGATGGGGCACGATCAGGTGACGGTCCGAAACCTGCAGATCCTTCAGGTCATCCCCGAATCCAATCTTCTCATCATCAAGGGCTCGATCCCCGGCGCCATCAACGGGTACGTCGAGGTCGTGAAGTCCAACTGAGCCCAGCGAGGTCGTGACGATGCAACTCGAAGTCTATAAGACCGACGGCAAGCCGACAGGGGAGAAGGTGACCCTGGACCCGGCCGTGTTTGAGATCGAGCCGAATGACCATGCCATCTATATGATGGTGCGGAGCACGATGGCCAATCAGCGGCAGGGCACGCACAAGGTGAAGCCCCGCAATGAAGTGCGCGGCGGCGGCAAGAAGCCGTTCAAGCAGAAGAAGACCGGCCAGGCCCGACAGGGCACGTCGCGGTCACCGCTTATGCCCGGCGGCGGTTCCATCTTCGGCCCCATGCCGCACGACTATGTCGTGAAGCTGACGGGAAAGATGAAGAAGCTCGCCCGGCGTTCGGCCCTGAGCTACAAGGCCAAGGACGGCGCGATCGTCGTCGTCGAAGATTTCAGCTTCGATGCGCCAAAAACGAAGCAGGTGTCGCAGCTCCTCCGCGCGCTGTCGCTCCAGGGAAAGAAGACCCTCCTGTTGACGACGGCGACGGACCAGACCCTGTATAAGTCCGGACGGAACATCCCCCGGCTCGAGATCAACGCTGCGGACAAAGCGTCGACCTACGATATCGTGAATCACCAGGTGCTGCTGATCCAGAAGAGCGCGGTGAACGTGCTCCAGCAGTCGCTGACGAACTGAGGTCCCATCATGCCAGAGATCATCATTCGGCCGATCCTGACGGAGAAGGTGACTGCGCTGCAGGACAAGCGTCAGTACGCGTTCGAGGTCCCGGGCGCCGTCAACAAGATCGAGATCGGCAAGGCCGTCGCCAAGCGGTTCAAGGTGAAGGTCACGTCGGTCCGCACGATGTGGGTCCGTTCCAAGTCGAAGCAGCAGCTGACGAAGCGCGGCCGGTTCGACGGCCGGACACGGGCCTGGAAGAAGGCCATCGTCACCCTGCACGAAGGGGACAAGATCGACCTCTTCACCAACGAGTAACCGAGGCGCATTCCAATGGCCATTCGCAAACTACGACCCCGGACCCCAGCCACCCGATTCTATTCGGTGGCGACGTTCGAGGAGATCACGAAGACGACGCCTGAGAAGTCGCTGCTGTCGCCGCTGACGAAGTCGGGCGGACGCAACAACACCGGCCGCGTGACCTCACGTCACCGTGGCGGCGGACATAAGCGTCAATACCGGATCATCGATTTCAAGCGCAGCAAGCGCGGCCTGGCTGGAACGGTCGCGACGATCGAGTACGACCCGAACCGGTCATGCCGTATCGCGCTCGTCCACTATCCCGACGGCGAGAAGCGCTACATGCTCGCTCCCGACGGACTGACGGTCGGCACGATCGTCGAAGCGGGTGAGAACGTCGAGATCAAGACGGGCAACGCGATGCCGCTGAAAAGCGTCCCTGTCGGTTCGTTCGTCCACAACGTGGAGATCCGCCCCGGCAAGGGCGGGCAGTTGGGACGCAGCGCGGGTAATGCGCTGCAGCTGATGGCGAAAGAGGGATCGTTCGCCACGCTGAAGCTCCCCTCCGGCGAAGTGCGTAAGCTCCCGATCGATTGCTACGCCACGCTTGGAACGGTCGGCAACACCGACCATGAGAACATCAGCCTCGGAAAAGCCGGTCGGTCTCGTTGGCTGGGCATCCGCCCCCAGACACGTGGTATGGCCATGAACCCCGTCGATCACCCGATGGGTGGCGGTGAGGGCCGGTCGAAGTCGGGCGGCGGCGGACAGCACCCTGAGTCGCCGTGGGGCAAGTACGCGAAGGGTCTCAAGACGCGGAAAAAGAAGAACGCGTCCAACAAATACATCGTCAAGCGCCGGAAGTAACCGCCATGAGCCGTTCGATCAAGAAGGGCCCGTACGTCGACACGAAGCTGCAATCGAAGGTCGACGCGTTGAATAAGGTCAACCAGAAGAAGGTCGTCAAGACGTGGGCCCGGGATTGCACCATCATTCCGGAGTTCGTCGGGCACACGTTCGCCGTGCACAACGGGAACAAGTTCATCCCGGTGTACGTGCACGAGGCGATGGTGGGGCACAAGCTCGGAGAGTTCGCCCCCACTCGTATCTTCCGCGCCCATCCGGGCGTGAGGAGCGAGAAGTCGACATCGCCTGCCTGAGCCACTCGCACCATCAAGGTCTGTCATGGAAGCTCGCGCTATCAATCGATACATCGGAACCTCGCCGCGGAAAATGCGGCTGGTCATCGACCTCATTCGCGGCAAGGCCGTGGACGATGCGCTGACCATCCTGCACTTCGCGCCGAAGCATGCCGCCAAGACCGCCGAAAAGGTCCTGCGGTCGGCCATTGCCAATATTCAGAACAAGGACCAGGGCGGACGGGTCGATACGTCGACGCTGTTCGTCAAGGAAGCATATGTCGATGGCGGCGCGATGATGAAGCGGATCTCGCCGGCGCCGATGGGCCGGGCGTACCGGATCCGGAAGCGTTCGAACCACGTCACGATCGTCGTCGGACAGCGGAAGGTCGCTTCCGTTGCGGCGCGTTCGGGCGAGAGTGCCAATACACGTGCCAAGGCCGCAAAACCACGCGCAGCGGCGAAGGCAGAAGCCGCGCCCAAAGCGGCCGACACGAAATAGTCACCGGAGACCTCAGTGGGCCAGAAAACTAACCCCAACGGCTTTCGTCTCGGCGTCGTCCGCGGCTGGGACGCGAACTGGTACGATGAAAAGAACATGTCGAGCAAGTTGCAGGAGGACATCGTCGTCCGCAACTATATCAAGAATCGACTGAAGAAGGCGGGCATCGCCCGGATCCAGATCGATCGCACGCCCAAGCGGGCGGTCATCACGATCCACACCTCCCGGCCTGGCATCGTCATCGGCAAGAGCGGGAAGGAGATCGCCCAGCTCGAAGAAGAGTTGAAGAAGGTGACCTCGAAGGAGGTCAAGATCCTCATCCACGAGATCAAGCGGCCAGAACTCGAGGCGGCCCTGGTGGCCGACGCGATCGCAGGCCAGCTCGAAGGACGTATCTCGTTCCGGCGCGCCATGAAGCAGTCGTTGACGGCAGCGATGCGGATGGGAGCTGAGGGGATCAAGATCATGTGCGCCGGACGCCTCGGCGGAGCCGAGATCGCCCGCACCGAACAGTATAAGGAAGGCCGTATTCCATTGCAGACGCTTCGGGCCGACATCGACTACGCTGTTTCGACGGCGTACACGATCTACGGCACGATCGGCGTGAAGGTGTGGATCTGCAAAGGTGAGATCCTCACGGGAATGCAGCAGGTCCAGCCAGCTCAGCAGCGCGGATAAGGAGCCGAAGCAGCCATGTTGATGCCCAAGAGGGTCAAGTTCCGGAAAACCCAGAAGGGTCGTCGTCGCGGAAAGGCGACGCGCGGCGCGACGATCGCCTTCGGCGATTACGGCCTGAAGGCCATGGAGCCGGGTTGGATCACCCAGCGTCAGATCGAAGCCTCGCGCGTAGCGCTCACGCGTATGATGAAGCGTGAAGGCAAAGTGTGGATCCGCATTTTCCCGGACAAGCCGGTGACGAAGAAGCCCGCCGAGACCCGAATGGGATCGGGAAAAGGTATCCCGGAGTACTGGGTGGCGGTCATCAAGCCGGGACGCGTGCTGTTCGAACTTGGCGGCGTGAATCGCGCCACGGCCGCGGAAGCGATGAAGCTGGCGGCCCACAAGCTGCCGCTGAAGACGCGGTTCGTTGCCCGCGTGGACCTCGGATAAGGAAGAACGCTTATGAAAGCACATGAACTCCGACAGCTCTCGGATGCCGAGCTGCTGAAGCGGATCGCGGAAGAAGAGCAGGGCCTGGCGAACCTGCGGTTCCAAAAGGTCCTGGGGCAGCTGGAAAAGCCGCACCGGATCAGCGCCGCACGCAAGGATATCGCCCGGATGCAGTCCATCCTCCGGGAACGTTCCATCAAGACGACGAAGCCGCAATGACGAACGAAACCAGCACGCCGGCGGCCCGTCCGCGGCGCAAGACCCGGGTCGGGAAGGTCATCAGCAACAAGATGACGAAGAGCATCGTGGTGGCCATCGAAGGTCAGAAGGCCCATCCGCTCTACAAGAAGTACTTTCGGGTCACGACGACCCTCATGGCGCACGATGAAGAGCAACAGGCGAAGATCGGAGACGTCGTGAAGGTCATGGAGACACGCCCGCTCAGCAAGCGGAAGCGGTGGCGTCTCGTCGAGATCGTCGAAAAGGCCAAGTGATCGCTGCCGTACCACAGGTGAGAGCATGATCCAGGAAGAGACCAATCTGACGGTCGCAGACAATTCGGGCGCGAAGAAGATCCGCTGCATCCGAATTCTCGGCGGCCACGACAAACGCTACGCGAGCCTCGGCGACCTCATCGTCGTTTCGGTGAAGGCCGCGATCCCGGGCGCCCCCGTCAAGAAGGGGGAAGTATCGCGCGCCGTCGTCGTCCGCACCGTGAAGGAGGTCCGCCGCAAGGACGGATCGTACATCCGGTTCGACGAGAACGCGGCCGTGCTGCTGAACGCACAGGGCGAGCCGCGCGGAACGCGCATCTTCGGCCCCGTGGCCCGCGAGCTCCGCGAGCGGCAGTTCATGAAGATCA
>CAYYOV010000002.1:94936-166116 GCA_964473365.1 uncultured Ignavibacteriaceae bacterium | reverse complement strand
TCGACAGTGAGCCTTCGACCGATCTGCGTTCGATCTCGAAGCCAGCATTGTCGGTCTCTGTTGTTGTCGACCATGCAAGGAAAACGCTACTGCCTTCAGATCGGGCCGTCGATTTGGATAATTGCACCGGAAGGGCCGTTGAAGACCAAGTCTTGGAGACCCGTATCCCGTCCACCGTCGCATCCGCTCCGCCAGCGATCTGGATGACCGACACAGAGCCAAGCTGTGAAGCGTCTGCCTCATCTCCGGATGCATTTGCGGTCAGCGTCGGTGTTGGCTCAGTACCATTGAGCGTCGGTTCGACAAAGAGGTACGCCACGTCATCGTTGGAAGAAGGATTGAACTTATACTTCGCTACAACAAGGTACGTTGGCCCTTGGTTATACACGAACGGCGTGTATGAGGGGAACCCGTTGTTCTTGCTTACTCCAAAAGCGATACTGTTGCCGGTGAGCCACTTGGTATATACTACGAGATGAAGGCTCCCCATCGCACTTGGATTAGGAACCCCCAAAGCAACAAGTTGAGATCCCGAGGACCCAACGAGATTGATTGAAGTCATGAAGGACAGATAGATCGAATCAGTAGTCTGCGACGTGAAATTCTTGAAGACATCCTGTCCTCCGACACTCTGCATGTCGACTGAGTTCCCGCGGCTCGACGAGCCATATCCAGTGTATTGCAGACCTGAGCCCAGGGTTGTCAACGGATTCGTCGAAGTCTCAAAACCAAACGCTGTCCACCCATGGTCGGTAAGGGCGGCGTTCTGCGCATACGGAAAGTCCTCAATCAACAAAGCGCTTGAGACTTCGATTTCAGTACTGACTGTATTCGTTAACGATCCGGTATTGGTCGTCGTTAGTGTTACGGTCGGGTCCTCTGTGTCGAGCGCAAGATCTGTCCATGTGTAGGCGCCCGAAACAAGTGCCTGCGAAAACCCGCTGGGAGCGCTCAATACACCGGCTCCGAAATTCTTAGAGATGGTAACGTTCAAAACTGTATCGAGGTCAGTATTGCCATTCCCATCCGCTGCAGTCACCGTCACCGAGAAGGCCGTGTTTGGGTTGACGTACAGCGGCTCTCCCGAGAATACCAGTTGCGTCGCTAAAACTTCGAGACGATTCTTGTCAAAAGAATCATCACTGAACGGACTTCCCGGTGAGTAGAGATCAAAAGCTGAAGAGGTACCCGTGAACGGGAATGCGTCTTCACTCGACTGAGCATCTTGGATCGCATATTTGATCTTTTCGTTGTCGGTCACGACCGATTCGAATGTCACGTAGAGGTCGAGCGTGGCCGAACCATTCGAGGGCACGACGAAGTAGGGATCAATCGTGAATGCAATGACGGATGATGAGACGTCAACCTGGTTTACCGGCGTCGAGCCATTGTAGAGGGCAGCCCGCCGGATCACGGAACCCAGATTCGTAATGCCCGGAGCGACGCCTTGGATCGTCAAGATATAAAGTTCAGTGGGCAGTCCATCACCAGAGGCATCAGTTATGGTGAACGACCATACCTTGATCCCAGAGGCCGTCGTGTTGATCGTGCTTGACTGATACGCCGCGTACGCAATATTCGAGGGCTCGCTCGACGCAACAGCCGAAATGGTCGAGAATTGCGCTTGACCAACGAATACGAAGATAAACTGGAAGACAAGCAACCATCCAGATCGGACCTTCATGACCGCTCCTCCACGTGACGAGATTGAATTAGCATGAGATCTACGAACGCCGAAACGAGCGCGCTTGGCTGAAGTGATATGCGAAAAATCACCCTTTCGTCATTGAATAGCAAATTGGCGATAGAGGCCCCAGGGTCTGGATGCCGACAACACTTGACCATCACTGGCAGCGGGCCCCAGCATCCTGTTCACTGCCTCCGATCACCTACCTCCCTACCGCACCAACATCATCCTCCTCATCGCTACGGCACCCCCACCTTCAAGCCGGGCCATATACACACCACTGGGTGCATTGCCGGCATCCCAGGTCGCCGTGTAGGTTCGCCCTGCCTCCAGTTCCCCCCTGAAGATCGTCCCCACCATCTGGCCGATCACATTGTAGATTACAAGCAACGCAGGTCCTGAATCGGCCGCCGAAAACTCCATTGATGTTGCAGGATTGAACGGGTTCGGGTACGGCTCGCTGAGATGGAACAGCGTTGGCCTCGTGCCTCGTGCGGTCTCGCCAACATCCGAAGTGCCTCCTTGCCCGATCAACGTGCTGATGAACTGCGCTTCGGCTGCATCGTTCGGCAAGCCCGGAGTGTTTAGACTGGAATGCTCAGCGTTCGCAGAATTCGTGAACCCGAGCGAGTCGGAGATACCGGAGAACCGAACGACGTTTCCGGCCGAGGAGCTCCCCGCAACGTATCCCTTCGGAATGGGGATCGTTCCGATCGCGCTTCCATGACCAAGCGAGTGGATGTGCGTTCCTGAAGCGGTCAGCACTTGGAGGGCGTCGGTCGTTCCCGAAATGTTGAACGAATTGGACGACGCGAGAAAGTATTTGGAGTTCGACATCCGCAAGCTCACGACGCGGTCGGATAATGACGTATCCTCCGCGGCGGCGCTATTGAGACCATGGATGACGATCAAAGTTCCGCGAGGGACCGCACTCCACGCAGCTACGCTGTCAAACACGATGGCCGCCTGCGCCGTACCGCTCGAACTGTGGTCCCGCACTCTCAGACCGCGGAGGTCCACACCCTCTTGAAGAACGAGCAACTCCACCCACTCAGCGGACGGATCGGCGCCATTCATGTATTCGTTCACCACGACCGCCATGCCTTGCGGTGCAGAACCCGGTATCACGGTACCGCCGCCCCAAGTTCCGCCACCTGAGCTGCTCGTATCGACCGGGCCGCCGGACCACTTCGTCATTGTCGTAAAATTGATAACGTTCACGTACTCCGGATGGTCCACGAACGGATTTCGATTCGCCTGCAGGGCAAATACGGAGCCATTCCGCGAACGCTCCCGCTCATCCGGCGGGTCCTGTACGTGCCACTGCTTGAGCAGCTCGACGTCCTGCGGCGCTTCGCTCAGGGCGGGAAGGGTCACATTATTCAGGTAGCCAAGCGACCAATCTTTTCCGTTCACGCCGTGGTACGCCGTCGCCATATAGAAGAGGGCGCGGGCAGCATCACCCTTCTGTTGATCACGCGGTTCGTAGACCACCTGGCCGGCCGCATTCGTGCCGAGCTTTCCATCGAGGTACTGGTATGACACATTGACCACGACACCGAGCGGGTGATTACTGCGGCGACCGTTGGCGTTGTTCTGGTGCGTCGGGAAGAGATGATGCAAGTCGGAATACTCGGGACCCGATTCGGACGAGTAGGTCGGCATCCAGGAATGGCACCACGTGTGCTCGCGGCTGAACGTTCCCCACGTCCAGGGGGGCGTGTACACCTGGCGATGGCCACTGTAGACGCAGTCCACAAATTTCTGCCCGTTCGTCGTGTCGCGGGCGGCAATATCCGCCGCGGCCGTGATCGAATACGACAGCTTCGTGTGCGGATAGATGAGCGAATGAAGATCCAGGACGAAGGTCGCAGACGCGGTATCAATTCCCGCGTAGTACGTGCCCTGAGCAACGACAGTCGAAGACGCAAAGAGGACGGAAACAACGACCGCCAGCGTCCACGACCGCATCCATGGGGGGAGGAGGGTCATAGGGTGCAAGATCGCAGGAGCAAGATACGAAACAGAGGCGGGAGAACGAAGCGGGACGTGAGGAGAATCACAGAAACGAACGACCATGCGCGAACGGGGCGAACCGCCGGGTCGGGCAACATGCGCAAACAAATGAGGTCCACAGCTCTGTGGTTCTGCGGACCTTCGTCCAACTCACGTGCCCGTTGATTGCCGCTACTTCGTCAGCAACAGACGCTTGACCGTGGTCGCAGTTCCACTCTGGAGTCGCGAAAAATACAGGCCGCTTGGGACATCCTCCGCGTTCCACGACACTCGGTAGATCCGACCCGCATCAGCAGGGCCGTTGAAGAGGCTCGCAACTTCCTGTCCGAGGATGGTATAGATGGTCAACGAAGCGAGTCCTGGCGCGGCAAGGGAAAACTCGATCGACGTGGAAGGATTGAACGGGTTGGGGTAGGGTTCAGCTAAATGGAATCGCCGCGCACCAGAGCCAACCTCCACTTCTATCTCACCCGTGTAGGCCGGGACGCCGGTCCGGTCGATCTGCTTCAGTCGGTAGGCGTATCTGCCGGCGGCAGGGGCATCGGCGAATGAATACTCCCTTGGACTCGTGCTGGTCCCGGCGCCCGCCACAAAACCGACCTTCATGAAGCCCGGGTTCCGCGTTCCGGCCCCCGCAATGCTCCTTCGCTCCACTTCGAATCCGAGATTATCCGCCTCTGTCACCGTTCGCCATCGAAGAAGGACGCCGCGCTCCGAGAGAGCGGCTTGGAACGACTCAACTTGAACCGGAAGCAGTGTCGCAAGAAAAGCATCTTCGCTGCCGTCGTTCGCCATGCCAAATGTGCCGCTGGTGAGTACCACTGCCTTGGCGCTCAGCTTGAAATCAGCCGAGTCAGATATCTCCAGGAACGCGACGACCCCAGGAGCGCTCAGGGTTCCAGAGGCGATCGCCCGCGGAAGCGGAAGTGCGCCCACAGCCGTCCCATGGCCCAGCGCATGGATGTGGACACTATCTGCAGTGAGGATCTGTATCGCGTCCGAGGTTGCACCGATACTGAACGAACCCGTCGGGGCAAAGAGGGCGCTGTTGTTGGTCTTGGCCACCAGAACCTTGTCGGCCGGATCCGTGTCTTCGGGGACCGCGCTGCCTGACTGGAGAAGCACGATGATGGTCCCGTGCGCCACGGACGACCAGAGGGTTGACGAAGAGAACTGGAAAGGCGTTTGCGGAACGCCGCTGTTCGAATGGTCTCGGATGCGGACACCACGGAGGTCCACGTTGTCCTGAAGGACGACCAGCTCCACCCACTCATCCACCGATCCGGCTGTCGACGTGTTGTAGTACTCGTTCACCACGACGGCCATGCCCTGCGGTGCAGATCCCGGTACGGCTCCCCCACTCCCGCTTCCGCCTGTTCCTCCACCTGAGTTGCTGGTGTCGATCTGACCACCGGACCATTTCGTCATAGTCACAAAATCGACAACCTTTGCGTACTCAGGATGGTCCACGAATGGATTTCGATTCCCTTGGTATTTCTGCACAGAGTCGTTTCTCGCTACCTCGGCCGGATCGGGAGGATCTTGAGCGTGCCACTGCTTGAGCAACTCGACATCTTGCGGCGCCTCGCTCAGAGCGGGAAGCGTCACCGTGTTCAGGTGGCCAAACGACCAGTCGTTTCCGTTCACGCCATGGTACGCCGTCGCCATATAGAAGAGGGCACGGGCTGCGTCACCCTTCTGTTGATCCCGTGGCTCGTAGACCACCTGGCCACCCGCATTCGTCCCCAGTTTTCCATCGAGGTACTGGTACGACACATTGACCACAACGCCAAGCGGGTGATTACTCCGGCGGCCGTTGGCGTTGTTCTGGTGCGTTGGGAAGAGATGATGCAGGTCTGAGTACTCCGGGCCGGATGTGGACGAATAGGTCGGCATCCAGGAATGGCACCACGTGTGCTCGCGGCTAAATGTTCCCCAAGACCACGGTGGCGTGTAGACCTCGCGATGACCGCTGTATACACAGTCGACGTACTTCTGACCGCCGGTCGTGTCACGCGCGGCGATGTCCGCAACCTTCGTGATGGAATAGGAAAGCTTCGTGTGCGGATACACAAGATTGTGCAGATCCGAAACGAATGTGGCAGATGCCGTGTCAATGCCCTGATAGTACGTGCTCACCTGCGCCCAGGCGACTTGGATCGCCAGGAGAAGCGTCACGATTAGGGACACGGCCCGTTGAACGGACCTCAGGGGGAGGATGGATCGCATACGAGTTCGTTGGACGGAGGATCGAACTCAGGGAGGCAGGCGGCGTGTCCAAAGAGGATGCCGGAGAATTCACGGCATGCCTACGGACATATTGTCGAATTCTGCAATTCGACTGGCGCGGGGAACTCGCGTCCCTCCAGTTCGTCCCCCGACTTTCTACAAGATATGGAGAAGTTCTTCCAGTTCGCATATACAATGCATCACATTTTGTGACGCGCCTCAACATCGGGACGAGCAGATAGAACGCCAGCGGCCCGAGGCACCACCCCGGGCCGCTCCAAGTGCTACTACATACTTCCTACTACCTACTACCTGCTTCCTACTACCTACTTACCTCCCACCCCCCTACTTCTTCTTCATCCTGACATACAGTGCCGCCAGGATGGCCACAATGACGATGAACAGCAGTGCATACGTAAACGGCGACGTTCCCTCGAACGATTCGCGCCACTCCTGTACCTTCGCTTCAACGAGCTTGCGCTGATCGGCCGACAAGTCACCACGGCTTTCCATCAACGGCAGCCATCCGTTGACCATCTCCGACTGCCACACGCCGTCGAATTTCTGGAACTCCTTTGCCTTCTCGTCTGCCGCGCCCTCCGCGGCCATGTGCTCGTTGACGTACGCCGCCAAGTTCGATACGAGATCGTTGCCCGACGCGATCGGCTTGACGGGGATCTGCTTCGACGAGAACGCGGCGTTCACGCCCCGCCAGTACGCATCGTTCGCCTTCGCGGACCACGCTGCCAGGAGTGTGTCAACGGCGGCCAGCTCTTTTGCCTTTTGTTTGTTGCTCAAGTAGATCGAGGCGAGCTTCGGGCCGAGTCCCTTCCACTGTGACGAGAACCGCTGATGCTCCTGGAGAACCGCCGCCAGGTCTCCCCCCTTCAACTCTGCCCGTTCGAGGAACCGGAGATTGTTCTCGATCGAAGATTTGACGCCCGTGACGATGTTGTTCCGGTCCATGCGAAGGGCTAGACCGCGCTTCTCGGTGTCTGCGAGCTGATCGACCGGCTTCACGTACTGCTGGAACAGAGAATCGACGAGCGCAAAGATCATCTGGTCGCGCTCCTTGATGCCCTTCTGCAATTGTCCGATGACCTTGCGAAGCGAGTCCACGAGCGCGCCCGTGGAGGCATTCGACTCGCCCAACGACTTGATGTTGCCCGACAACCGCTCCACGTCACCCATCAGCCTCGTGTTCTCACCCGAGAGACGCTCAACTTCTCCGGAGAGAACGCGGACCTGTTCCTCCAATTCGGCGATCCGGGTCACCTGTGATTCGATGATCCCTAGCTTGTCCTGCGCTAGCTTGAGCTGTACCCGTAGCCGCGCAAGCCGTTCGTCAAACTTCTCGCCATACAAAGCCTTATCGAGCAGTTCTTTGCTCGGGGCGAACTCCTCTGCGATGCGATCGATCGCAAGCGAAACGTCGGCGCATTCCTGCACGGTCTGCACCTCGTCGATCGATTTCGCGATAGCCTTGGTCTCTGCCTCGAAGGCTTTGACCGTCTGGAAGTCAGAACGTTCTTGTCCGAGAGCGGGAACCGCCAAGGACGCCAAGAACATCACTGTCGTCAGGAGTGACAGACCGATCCGGGTCGTCATTTGGCACCCCCTTGCGGGGCGGCCGGCGGTGTGTAGACGCCCGTGCGTGTCAGCAACCAAGATTCGCGTCCGCTGCGAAGCCGGATATGCGGAGGCCGTTGCTCGAATTCAGGACCGGAGAGCCCGGACGGATGGACGGCGATGGTGGAGGCCAGTCCAAGGCCCTCAGAGGTGTGTTGGAACACATAGACGTTCTTGAACTTGGGGCCAGTCACAAAATAGAATCCTTGACGATCCCGGATGATGCTCAAGGTCTTTCCGGCGACGTTGATCGAGTCCTTCAGCTCTTCGAACAGGAGAGGTTTGACGTTGAAGCTCAGGTGATACCGTTCCTCTTGTACAGTGCCGCTCTTGTCGGCAGTTAGCTCCGACATGACCGGCCAAGCGAAATCGGATGGCGCGAGCGTGAGCGTGGAGCAGCCGGCGAGCGCCAGTATTGCCACGGCAAAAAGAGTTCTCATGGGTTATCCTCGTTGGTGCGAACGTGAATCTAAGGATTCTGCCGATAAACACAAGTGCCGGCGGACAACTGCCACAGGCTCTCAACGGACCATCAAAGGCTCGTGTGCACTCGAACGATCCGAGACCCGCACAGAGAGGCCATCCGGATGGGAGAGCGTCTACACACTACACACTTCTCACCGCCGCTTCCTGGCGACGCTTCTTTCTCCAGAAGGCCCAAAGTCGATATCCAAGCAGAACGGACACGATGGCTCCGTAGATGACCGGTCGCTGGATGTCGAACTTGACCAACCACAAGTAGTGTACGACACCCAGTATCCCGACGACGTACACCGCCCGGTGGAGCCGCTTCCATGCCTTGCCCCCCATCCATCGGGTCATGAAGGTAGGCGATGTGATCGCCAGCGGGAGCATGAGAAGCCACGCGGAAAACCCTGCGACCACAAATCTCCGGGTCGTGAGGTCAGGAACGATCTCCGCCCACTCGAAGAACTTGTCAAAGTATAGATAGGTGAAGAAATGGAGCGAACCGTAGAAGAATGCATACAATCCCGCCATACGACGAAAGCGGGCGACCGAGCTCCAACCGGTGAGATCGCGCAAAGGAGTTATCGCGAGCGTGATCAGAACGAACCGGAGCGTCCATGTTCCCGTCTCATCGGTCAGGTCGTCCAGTGGATTGACGGAGAGCTGGTCCGTTGCGAAACGGTAGACGAGGACCACAAACGGCAGAAGGCCGACGCAAAAAGCAAAGGCTTTGGTGACGTGCTTCACGAAGCGACGTGGGAGTGGTAGAGGAGGAGGTCGTTCTGTGGGGACGGATGTGGGGCGCCGCTGCGGACCTTCCTCTCCCCGACCCTCTCCGGCTGTGCCGTTAGTAGAATTTCTTCAGGTCCATCCCCGAGTACAATCCTGCCACGAGCTCTCCGTAGCCGTTGAACGGAAGCGTCTTGCGCTTCCCGAACTCTCCGATGCGTCGCTCGGATTTCTGACTCCAGCGCGGATGGTCGACGTCGGGATTGACGTTGCTGTAGAAGCCATACTCGTTCGGGGCGGAGAGGTTCCAGGTCGTGGGCGGTTCGGTGGCCGTCAGCGTGATGCGCACAATCGACTTGATCGACTTGAAACCATACTTCCACGGCACCACCAGTCGGAACGGGGCCCCATTCTGATTCGGCAGATCGCGGCCGTACAGTCCGGTCGCCATGAACGTCAACGGGTGGAGCGCCTCGTCAAGCCGCAGCCCTTCAACGTACGGCCAGTCGAGGACGCGGCGCCGTTGTCCGGGCATCTCTTCGGGACGCAGCACGGTCTGGAACGCGACATACTTCGCCTTCGACGTCGGCTCGATTCGTTTCAGGATGCTCGCCAGCGGGATGCCGCGCCATGGGATCACCATCGACCATCCCTCGACGCATCGCATTCGGTAGATCCGGTCCTCCGTCGCAAAGGGCTTGAGCAGTTCCTCGAGATTGATGTCCGCCGGCTTCTTCACGTGACCGTCGACGCGTACGGTCCACGGCTTCGGCTTGAAATCGGCGGAGTAGCCGGCAGGGTCTGATTTGTCCGTCCCGAACTCGTAGAAATTGTTGTAGGTCGTGATCTCCCGGAACGTGCTCGGTTTTTCGTCCGTATCGAACGGACCGACCTTCCCCTGTGGCCAGCGGTCCTGTGCGGCCACCGGAGGAACCCACAGAGCTGTCAGCCCACCAAGACCGACCATGGATAGCCAGGACCGACGGGAGTAGTACAACGGTTCAGGCGTGAGCTCTGAAGAAGGAATAGGCGGTAACTTCAGGATGGCCATTCCTACACCTTGTCCTGCTTCCACCACCTCGTTACGACGTCCTCGATCCGCGTCTTGGCCTCGCTTTGTTTCCACTTGTCATAGAATCTGATGTCGGCCGAGTCGGGTTCCGGGTTCGGGAAATCGATCTGCACACGGAGCGGCATCGAGATGGCCTCTCCAACAATGAGCGCCTCGCCCTGTCGTAGCGAGGGCAGGACATCGGTGAGGTTCGCGAAGGTGTCCGGAACGAGACGACGGACATAGTTCTGGTCGAGCGGGTTCGTCAGCCGCAGGATGACGTAGTTGTTGCACTGCGAGAGGATCGTTTCCGACACTTCGACCGGGCGCTGGCTGACGACCATGATACTGACGCCGTATTTGCGACCTTCCTTTGCGATGCGCTCGACGGTCCGCCGTGCCGCTGTGGTGTTCGTCCCAGTTTGCGGAAGGTAGTTGTGCGCCTCCTCGAACACGAGCAGGATCGGGAATTCCCGTCGGTTGGGATTCCAAAAATTGAAGTCGAAGATTGTCCTGGCGAGGAGGGAGACGATCGTATTCACGATGTCGAACGGTACTCCGCTCAGGTCGAGGATCGTCACCTTGGCCGCCCCGTCTGCGCCTAGGATTGCGGCCAACAGATCGTTCAGAGATTGCGACTGGACATACTTCTTGGGCCGGAACATAAACGCATACCGCGGGTCGTTCAGCTTGCCGTCGAGGCGCACAAGGAACCGCGTGAACTTTCCGTAGAACGGTCCTTCTTTTGAGGTGCTTCCGATCGAGATCTTCTCGGTGTCCATGTACTGGACCTTTGCCCGGATCTCGGCAAGGTCGAAAAAGACCGGCGTATCGATCGTAATGAGTGACGACATCTCCGGGTTCTTCCCCTTCTTCGACGCGATGACAAGGTCCTTCAGCACCGTGATCTGCGTCGAGGCGTTCTCGTCCTTTTCGTCGACGAACATCTCGCGCAGTTCGTCGAAGTTCATTAGCCAGAACGGAAGTTCGAATTCGGCGATGTCCAGGTGGTTGCAGTCCGCTTCGAACGCCTTTTTGTATTCGTTATGGATGTCGAGGATGATGATGTTCGTATCGGGATATTGCGTGACCTTTTGAAGGATCGACGCCACCGTACACGATTTGCCCGAGCCTGAGGAGCCGAGGACGGAGATGTGCTTTCCGAAGAATCGGTTTGCGTCGAGGTATGCGCGCTGATTCTCGAACAGTGAGACCTGGCCGACCGAGAACCCATATCGCTGATAGACCGAAAAGGCCACGGTGAGGTCCGAGTCTTCCGCCAAGTATACAGGCGAGTCGACGACCGGAAAGATTGATATGCCGCGTTCGTACCGGCCACCCTTCACCGTGCCGACGAGCGAAGCCGTCATGCGATATCGCTGCAGCGACTGGCCGTTGATGACCACATCGACCTTGAGGAAGTCGGTGACCATGCCGATGAGGACAAGGCTTCCCATGGGGATCAGGACATACATCCCGATCTGGCCGATGAAGTATGTCTTGCCGTTCAGGTCCCGCTTGAGCGTCTTGACGTTGGCGTCAATCAGGATCTCGACATTGCCCGTGGAAACGTGTTGGACGACACCGATGAATTTTTGCTCGAGCATAAGCGCCTCAGGAAGAGCAGCGTGTGAAACTGAGTGACACTGGAAAGGTAGAAGCCCTCAGCGAGAATTCCAACAACCGCGTGATTGCCATCCGCCCGCCAGGCGGGCCTTCGCCGTCATGCCGTGTCGTGCAGCCTCTTGATCACCACCAACGTCTTGTCGTCGTAGCTACCTGCCGAGCCTTCAAATGCCGTCACGTCGCGCATGAGCGCGTCGCAGAATTCGCGCGCCGTGAGGTGATGGTTCGTTTGGAGAAACTCGCGGACCCGGGCCTCAGTGTAGAAATTCCCCTCGGCATCACGGGCCTCTGACAACCCGTCCGTAAAGATCACGACCATGTCACCGGGGGCGACCATAGTGTTCTCGACGCGGAAGGTCTCCTCGGGGAACGGACCGAGGATCTGGCCGGTCGGCTCAAGCTCCTCGACGGTCCCCGCCGCCTCGTGATACACGAGCGGACTGTTGTGACCGGCGTTCGAGTAGAGCAGAAGCCCCTTGGCGTTGTCCGTGAGCTCGGCATAGACCATCGTCACAAACTGCTCTTCGGCGAACGTACGGTTCAGCAACCGGTTGATGCCGCTCATGACCGCGCTGATCTTCATGTGGTACGACGTCCCCATGCGGAGCGCTCCGACCACGTAGAGCGCTTGTGCAGCTGCGGAGAAACCCTTGCTCGCTGCATCGCCGACAACGATCGACAGCCGGTCCGGATCGTCATCCGACGTGACGTAGTCGAAGAAATCGCCTCCGACGATCTGCGCCGCCTCGGACACGCCGTAGATATCGTAGTGGTAGAAGCGTTTCGCCGAGTCTGGCAGAATGCTGAGCTGGATCTCGCGGGCCTTGTCGATGTCCTTCGCCATCGCCTTGGCCTTCTGCTCGATCTTCTGCCCGCGCAGCGACGAAGTGACCGCGACCGAGATGATATTCAGGTCGGCCAGGAGGCTTTGGTCGAGCTCATCGGCATTGAATGCCAGTACGTATTGCGGAAACTCGCCGTGCTTCGACGGCAGGCGTTCGCCAACGCCGGTCGCCGCAAACTTGACGATCCCGATCCTCCGTAGCGTCGGGTCGGTCTCGTTCGCGATGATCGAACGCTGGTCGCCCAGCCATTGGAAGGCCGGATAGTCGACGGGAATGCGATACTTCGGCTCGATCCGTTCGATCTGGCCGATCTGGTGCACAAGCCTGAACGATCCTTGTTTCGGATCGAACTCCCATATACGCCCGCCCTTGATCTTGATATCGGGGCTCTTGACGATCTCGTTCAGGACGTGCTTCAGGAGTTCCTTATCGGTCCGGAATCGGTCCGATGCAAACGACTCAATGGTTCGGTAGAGACGGCGGAGATTCAATGGAGGACTATATGCGTTAGGTACGTTGAGCAGCAGAATTGGACGATACGAGCATGCGGAGACGGCTTTCCCGACTGTTGGCCGCTTGGAGTGCCGGGCGCGTGAGCATCAGACTCCTTCAACCATCCACACCTTGACCGGTGAACGCTTGCCTTTCACGATGATCGGTTCGAGGGCCGTCAGGCGGCACCAATCTGGATCAGACAACTCACGGACGGCCGCGTCGGAGAGAAGGGTCTGTCCCGGCGCTGCGGCGCTGCAGAGCCGTGCACCAAGATTCACGGTATCGCCGATCACCGTGAAATCCATCCGTTCAGCACTCCCCATCGCTCCCATGATCAGTTCACCCATATGAACACCGATCCCGATCGAAACGATCTCTCGATCTGCGTCCTCGAGTGCCCCGGATGCACTTGCCTGGATCTCGACGGCGGCACGGACGGCTCGAGCAACCATGTCGTCCCCCTCAAAGACCGCCACCAATTCGTCGCCCACGTACTTGTCGATATCGCCGCCGAATTTCCGGACGATCGAAGCCTGCGCCGACAGGATGGCATTGAGCATGCTCACGACCCGTTCCGGCTCCACCCGCTCAGCGTAGGCCGTGAAACCCCGGATGTCCGAAAAGAACACCGTCGCCTTCTTTCTCACTCCCCCCAACGAAACGCCGTCGAGATCGCTGCGCCGGACTGCATCCACTGTGCCTTGCGAGACGAATCGCTCAAGGTGGAAACGCTCCCGAAGACCCTGGACCATCTCGTTGATGCGTCGGGCCAGGGTGCCGATCTCGTCGAGCGAATGAATGTGCGCCTCGACCGACAGATCCCCGGCACCTACTCGCGACGCGACGCGTTCGATGTCCTGCACGGGCCGGAGCACCACCCGCCGCATGAAAATGCGCAGCGTACCCCAAACCAACACGATCGTCAGAGCCCCAATAAGAGCCGACCGGATCTGATTCTCCCGCACGAGCTCGTTGATGGCCGCCATCGACGTCGAGACCTCGACGGCCGCCCGGACCTTGTGCGCTGATCCGTGGCATGGGTAGCATCGATTCTCGTTCGGGATCTGGACGATGCGAACGAGGCGCTCGTCTGCTCCCGTTCCTTCCTGAAACTCGAGCGTGTCCCGCTGCTCGATGACGCGTGCGAGGACCGAACGCGTGCGTGGCGGAGGGTTCAGAAAACGCTCGTAACCGTGACGATCGAAAACGCGGAGCGTCTGCAACACCTGCTGGTCGCGCAACTCGTCCATGAAGAATCGGGCCGACGTCGCCCGGCCGACCAGCATGATGCTCCGAAAGCCCTCGATGATGGAGGACTGAAGCGCCGCCGTGAATTCACCTTCGGGATCACGCGCACATCGGGTCAAGGCGGGACGATCGAAGTCGACCACGAGCACGCCCCGCATGGGGAACTTGCCACCGTGGCAGACCTGGCACCGATCCTCATTGACCAACGGCGCGAAGACCCGTACCCGACCTGACCGTTCCTCAAGAACGTGCGCGGCCGACAACGGCTTCAGGATGTCCACGATCTGCGTGTCCGGGATCTCCTCCGCCTCCGGACCGAAGTGGAGCGAGCCCAGCCGGTCGTAGACCTGGACCCGCCGGACACCGGGGATCTGTCCCGCCGCCGCGATCAACGTGTCCATCTGGTCCCCGTGGCCGCCGAGCATGATCGTGCGAAAGGCGATGGCGATCGCGTTCGTCAGCGTTCCAGCCACATCGCGAACGGACGCGCGTTCTCCCATCGATTGAGCGACCGACGGCCGAAGCGCAACCTGAAGGACCCCTCGCAGAGGGTCTTTCGTGTCATGACAGCGCCAACATTCTGGCCGGTTCGGCAGTGGCGCGTACCATGTGGCGACCGCTCCGCTGTCCGTCGGCATCATCGCCGTCCGGAGCAGACCTGAACGGAGGACGTCGGGTACGATCGGGTCATTCACATCCCGATTGACCCCTTCCCCTTCACGCAGGAAGACTTCGCGGCCAAACCGATCGTAGATCGTGACATCCACGAACCGAACATTGCTGCGAATATCGTTGACCAACTCGACAGCAAAGGGCGACTTGCCGGTCAGCATGACATTGCGGATCCCGGCCGTCAAGGCTTCCGTCGCGATGCGAAGCTGGTCGCGTTGCTGCGAGACGAGGGCACTGGATTCCCGCTGGATCGACAGAATGACATAGGTCCCGAACCCGATCACCAACACGACGATGATCAGAAGCAGGACCTTGATCTCAAGACGGGATCGGATGGCAGACAGCACGCACTAATCTAGCGAGAAGTCAGCCGGTTCTCAAGGCCGGGAACGTGCGGAGGAACACATCGATGCGTGGAGTGGACGATCACGGTGGACAAGCACGAGGAAGTCTGCGCCCAAGGGTGCTCAAGCGCGGTCTCGTTCACAGATCTTACCGTCGTCACTGCTGGTCTGCGAGGAAGCCACCTCAATCGTTCGCTCCCCGCGGTAACGTCAGCGATCCACGACCAGACACCCTGCGATCATATCGTGCAGCGCCTGCTTCTTTTCCGTGAACGCAGCAAGCACATAGCCGACGCCCATGGTCAAGCCGGAGATGATCTTCGCAAAATAGCGTCCCGTAGCCCGCCCAAACGTTATGCGGTTTCCGGCCAGATCGGTGACTCGAATGCCCAGCGCCATCTTGCCGAGCGTTCCCTGATGCTTCGAGGATTCCATCAGCGCGAAGTAGAGCCATTGACCGATAGCCGCCAGGAGTCCCAGCATCAGGTATCCGACGATCGCGCCAATGACCGCCGGGATCACCTGCTCGGCATCATCGGAGGTTGCCGACATCACGATTCCGAAGCCCATCATGATGAAGAACGGAAGAAGGATGATCATGGCGACGATACCGATCACGATCGAATCGATCAGGTACGCGGCAAAACGTTTCCAGAACCCGGCATAGACCAGAGGAGTCGGTGCAGCGGTGATGACTGGTGTCGATTCCATCGTAGACCCCGGCAAGTGTGTATGTGAGTGCGACCTTAGGTATCAGAAAGAACGGTGGTCAGACCTCTCGACATTCCATCTTCAACGTTGACGGTCTTTTCTGAGTTCATCCAGCTCGCTCATCCCCTCGGGGCCAAGCATGAACTCCAGTTCCTCGCGACAAACATCCGCCGGCGCATGGTGACCGTTCTCGACGACGCTGCAGCAGGTCGTCCTGTTGGTGAAGTCTGGATCGTCGACTGTCAGCACGCCGTCAGACACCGTCAAGGGGAATGCCACACAGTAATACGGCTTGAGGGCAAATTTGTTCATCCCCTCGGCCGCCGCAGCTTTCTGAAGCACACACCATCCTCGACCGTCGAGAAAGACGCATCCTCGGTCCGCCGTGGCCGTTCCGACGCAATGTCCCGACGGGTAGTCCGCATCTTCCTCGACCTCTCCGCTGAACCACCTAGCCGGGTCCTTCGGTTGATCCGGATCCATGTGGCGGATGATCATTTCGGCATGGTCCAGGATCCGGGCCTTCTCCGTAGGATCGGCCCAGACTCCGTCCCGGCAGCAATGCGCGTTGCAATTCGTCATCGAGCAATGGCTCGCGAATCGGGGTTCAAACAATACCGGATCCACTTCGAGGGCCGGAAGATGGGAAAGTCGATGCGTACGAAGCAGAATCATGAGCACGGGAATACAATTGATGGAAGATCAGGGCGAATTCACACCCCTGCGGATGAAACGCAACTCAGAGCGCAAAGCGGTCCTGGTGGTAGTCGGCGCTCGTCGCACCACCGGCCCCCGCCGCTAATCGATATCGAAGTCCTTCTTAAGCTTGGCGATGATCTGCAAGGCGTCCAGAGGCGTGATCGAGTTTGGATCGACTCCGCGAAGGGCTTCTCGTAGTCGATCCTCCCGCATCTCGAACAGGCTGATTTGCGGGGCGGCCTCCGGGGCTGTTCGTCGGGCGCTCCGATGGGTCACGAGCTCGGATGATTCCAGGTTCTTTAGGATCTCGGTTGCCCGTACCGTCAGTTCAGCCGGTAGTCCAGCCATCTGCGCTACCTGAATGCCATACGAATGGTCGGCAAACCCTGGAACCACCCGATGCAGGAAGACCACCTTGTCGCCGTATTCACGCACGTCCACTTTGACGTTCCGAACCCGGGCCAGGAGCTGCGACAATTCGTTCAACTCGTGATAGTGCGTCGCGAACAGGGTCTTGGCGCCGATGCGTTCATGCAAGTACTCCGTGAGCGCCCACGCAATGCTGATGCCGTCGAAGGTGCTCGTTCCGCGGCCCACTTCGTCCAGAAGGATCAGACTCCGCTTCGTAGCGGTATTGACGATATGCGCCGCTTCGTGCATTTCGACGAGGAAGGTGCTTTCCCCGGCAGCAATGTTGTCGCTCGCACCGACCCGGGTGTAGATCCGGTCGACCAAGCCCACGTGTGCCGATGCCGCCGGCACGAAACTACCGATATGGGCAAGGAGGACGATCAGACCCACCTGCCGCAAATAGCTCGACTTGCCGCTCATATTCGGGCCGGTGATGATCAGGATCTGAGCGTCGTCCGGGTCAAGGTGACAATCGTTCTCCTGGTATGTCTCCCCCGGGGGCAGGAATCGCTCAATGACCGGATGCCGTCCGCCAACGATCTCAAGCGTCATTGAAGCATCGACGGTCGGACGCACGTATCGTTGCTCTACAGCCGTTTGCGCAAGCGACGCGAGGCAATCCAGCTGGGCCAAGCGCCTGGCGTTCTCCTGGATGGCCGCCGCAGACAGCGCGACGGCCGCGCGGATCTCCTGGAAGAGCTCCGTCTCCAGTTGCAGGATCCGCTCCTCGGCGTGCATGACCTTGTCTTCGTACTCTTTCAGGGCGGGCGTGATGTAGCGCTCCGCGTTGGCCAACGTCTGCTTGCGCAGATAATCCGCCGGCACTTTGTCCTTGTGCGTGTTCGTGATCTCCAGGTAGTATCCGAACACGTTGTTGAATCCGACCTTGAGGGACGATATGCCTGTCCGCTCACGCTCCGTTTGCTGGAGGCGTGCGATCCAGTCCTTGGCACCGAACGCGACCGAACGCAACTCGTCGAGGTCGGCATTGAACCCAGGTCGGATGACACCTCCATCGGCCAGCGTGGCCGGAGGTTCGTCCACGATGGAATTCGCGATCCGCGTAACGACCTCTCCAAGGGGATCGAGAGCGTCGGCCAGTTCGACAAGGAGCGGCGCCTGGAAGGCGGTGCCAGCCTTCGCGATCGCCGGAATGTGCTCGAGCGATTGGCGTAGAGCCACTACATCACGCGGTCCGGACCGGCCGGTGGCAATTCGCGCGAGCAGACGCTCCAGGTCGCCGACCTTCGCCAGGAGGCCCTGCAGTGCCTCTCGAGATCGGTCCGCACTGACCAGGTCCGCAACTGCCTCAAGCCGTCGTTCGATCGGCTCCAGCCGCTTCAGCGGATGATGCACCCATTGCTTGAGCATGCGGCCACCCATGGGCGTGTGGGTGTGGTCGAGCACCGAGAAGAGCGAACCATCCGTGCCCCCCGACATCGCAGCTGTGATCTCGAGGTTTCGCTTCGTTGATGGATCGAGGACAATGGTCTCGGCCAGATCGACTGCGACGACCCGTCGAAGATGCGGAAGGTTCGAACGCTGGGTCTCTTGCAGGTAGTGAAGGACGGCGCCAGAAGCGATCACCCCGACAGAAAGCTCCTCGAGGCCGAATCCTTTGAGGCTCTGAGTCTTGAAATGGGTGATGAGCGCTTCGTACCCGTAGTCCCGGTGGAATACCCAATCATCCATGCGGGTCCGAAGAGCGTTGACTGGCGTCAACAGTGTTGCAAGTGCCTGGTCATCCCGCTTTTGAACCAACACTTCAGCAACGCCAAGCCCAGCCAGATGCTCCGGGAGGCGCGCCAGTGGAACTTCAGTCGCGTAGAATTCTCCGGTCGAGATGTCCACCCATGCACAGCCCGCCAGATCGGTGCCTTGAGCAAGGGGCGAGGAAAGTGCCACCGCCGCGAGGAAGTTGTTCTGCGAACGGTCAAGGACCTTTTCGGAGAAGGACACGCCCGGGGTGACAACCTCGATCACGTCACGCTTGACGATCCCCTTCGCGAATTTCGGATCTTCGAGCTGTTCACACACGGCAACGCGATACCCCGCGCGGACGAGCTTCGGTAAGTATGCATCCAGAGCGTGGTGCGGGAATCCTGCCAGCGGCACTTCGCCTGCCGCTCCGTTCCCACGCTTCGTCAAGGTGATGCCCAGGACCCGCGACGTGATCTTGGCATCTTCTTCGAACGTCTCGAAGAAGTCCCCCATCCTGAACAACAGGACGGTCTCGGGATGCTTCGCCTTGACCTGCTGGTATTGGCGCATCAGGGGGGTGGACATGGGGACAACATACGAAAGGAAGTGCAAAGAATTGAGGGGATAGGTTCGTGACGCACACGTCTGCCGCGTCTTCCTGACACTTCCCCGAGCAGACGGCGAAGCGCCAAGAACAGCGATCCCGGTCGCTCTGGACCGGGAACCGTGCGATCAGTAGGTCGTCACATCACCGTCGCCCTTCTGGTCGGGTCGACAGTGAGTCGTTAGGTCTGCTTCAACGAATTCGGGGGGAATGCGGCTACCTGCGGACGCCGGGCCAACGCCATTTCGATGATCTGCCGTAACGTCCCAGAAAATGACAGGCCGGCCTTTTCGGCAGAGTCCATGAACGAGACCCCTTCCGTCAGATCCGGGTTGGGATTCACTTCGAGTACGTGGATCCCTCGCGTCGTCGAGAGACGGAGATCGACCCGCGCATAATCCCGTGACCCGGTCAGCTCGAACGCGCGCACGGCCATCCGTTGTACGGCTTTCGTCATGGAGGGACTCAAGGGCGCGGGGCACACGGCGTGGATCCGGTGATATGCCTCCTGCAGAGGGTCCCATTTTGTCGCGTAGGACAGGATCCGGGGATGACGCGCGGGAAGATCCCTGAAATCGTACTCGAGCACCGGGAGTGCCTTCGGCGGATCATTCCCCAGAATGCTCACATGCAGTTCACGGCCGTCAATGAACTCTTCGACGAGGATGGGGGGACGGAATTCCTTGAACGCTCCTTTCAACGCAGCCCGAAGAGCTTTCCAAGTTCGAGCCACCGAGTGCGGATGGATCCCGGCGCTCGCATCTTCACGCGCGGGTTTGACGATCACCGGGTATCGCAGACCATGCCGCTGAGGCAAGGAATGCTCATACAAGAGCCGGTAGTGAGGCGTGGGAACGCCGTTGGCTAGTAGGACCTGCTTGGTCAGTCCTTTCCGCTGACAGAGTGTCAGGGCGAACGGGGTGGCACCGGTGTAGGGAATGTTGAGCAATTCCAGCACGCCGGCGACGGCCGACTCCAGGCCCGATTCCTCCCGAAAGTGCTCCACGAGGTTGAAGACAACATCCACCTTGTTCCGCCGCAGGAGTTCCTGCATCCGAGAAAGATTGTCCTCGATGTTCAGCAGCCGTACCCGAAAGCCTTCCCGCTCGAGCGCCGTTGCCAGGGCCTCGTATTCTTCTATGGCCGTGGCAACCTCGATCCGATACTCAGGCGTGAAGCCGAGCGACTTCGGGTCAAAACCACGGAGACGCTCGTATTCGTCCTCGCCGGTGAGATTGAAGAGGATCCCGACCGTTGTCTGCGATGTCGTCATCGCTTGAATTTCGGTCTTTTTGCGCTCCGAGACAAGTTCATGCGTTGACCTTCGGCGAAAGTTTGTCTAGGTTCATCATCCCGTCATCAAGACCCATGGGCTTCTACCCACAACCCAATCTCTGGCAGTGCGGACCCTTCGCCCTGAAGCATGCGCTGGCGACCCTCGGCATCTTTGCCAATGAGAAACAGATCTCGAAGGCCGCCGGCACGAACTGGTGGTACGGTACCGATGAGATCCAATTGGCCCGGGCCGCCCGACAGTTCAATGCCTCGCTGAACGTTGTTCGACGCTTCGAAGCCGGAAGTGCCCGGAAGGAATTGCACAGGTTCCTCAAGCGCGGCATTCCGTGCCTGCTCTGCGTCCAGGAATGGCAGCACTGGGTGACCGTCGTCAAAGTCGAGCGCGGACGATACATTGTTCTCGATAGCCGCATGAAGGAGGTCCTGACGATCCAATCGTGGCGTGAGCTCAGCAAGGCCTGGGTGTACCACGAGGAAGATGAGGTGGATCGAAAGGCGGTCCAGACGATCTACGATTTTCACCCGGTGGTCCCCAGATTCCGCGTTCGCACAAAGGCCCGGTTCTCAATCGCTCGGACGTTGTATCTCCGCCGGCGTAGCAACCGGTTCCTTGCGCGCCATATGGAGCAGTACGTCACCGACCTGATGAATCTTTGCAAGCCTCGCACACCACAGAGCTCTCGCGTCATCTCGCTCGGCGAATTCCTCCGTCGCCATGAAGCCATGATCGTCGATCAGGTCAGCCTGTGGCATGGATGGGTCAACAAATCACGAGCCCGCCGCGTGCTGGGCTATATTCATTTCGTCGCAGATACGTACGGTCTCGTCATCCACCTCGAGGACGAGAAACGGGCGATCGCAGGGCTCACAGCGATCCTCACGCTCTGGGCAGCAGCGGAATACGGCGTCTCCCCCGCTCACGGCGCGCCGGCACGGTAGATCCTCCCCTCCGATAACACAAAGGGCAGACCAGTGATGGTCTGCCCTCTTCGTTTCGTCTGCAGCTCTCTTCGTCAGGATCGCGGATATCTCTTCGTCCGGCGCGATGGCGCAGCCGCTCTTCGACGTGACCGTACACCTTTCTCGAATCCCGGCCAGCGCTTCATCACTTCGATCATGTTGTCGTCGGTGAGATCGTACTGGATCGGCGTCACTGAAATGTAGCCGGCACGAACGGCTGCTTCATCGAACATCAGGTCCCGGTCGACGTTCTGCAGTCCGCCCGTCAGCCAGTAGTATTCTTTGTTCGCAGGGTCGCGGCGCGCGTCAAAGGTGTCGTTCCAGATCGCTTTCCCCTGCCTCGTGATCCGCGCCCCTTTGATCCGTCCTGCAGCCAGCGGCGGCACGTTAATATTGAGGAGCGTCCCTTCGGGCAGGCCCCGCCGCATCACCACCGCAGCCATCTGCCTGGCGAATTGGGCCGCAACCGTGAAGTCTGCGGGCGCATAGGTCGTCAATGATACGGCGATCGACGGGATGCCCAGGATCGTCCCCTCCGTTGCCGCAGAGACCGTTCCTGAGTAGATCACGCTGATCGCGGTATTCGACCCGTGATTGACCCCGGAGACGACAAGGTCCGGCCGACGCTTGAGAACGGCGCGCACCGCCAGTTTGACGCAATCGGCCGGCGTGCCGGCCACGGCGTACCCGAAGAACCGGCCATGCTTGTAGAATTTGCGGACGCGCAGCGGCGAGTTCATGGTGATGGCGTGCCCGACCGCGCTCTGCTGCTGATGCGGAGCGACGACGGTCACCTCTCCGAGGCGTTTCATCTCCTTGACAAGAGCCGCAATACCGGGGGCGTCGATGCCGTCGTCATTGCAGACCAGGATCTGGAGTCGTTTGGACATCGTGTTCAGGTGGGTGGAACTGGTTCGCACGTAATGAGGGAAGAGTCGGGTGAGACGATCTGGTAAGGATCGCGAGGCAACCGCGGCAGACCGTCCGCGATCATTCCCCGCTCAATAGCTCTCCGCGGTCCCCGGAAAGCCTTGCTGCTTGACGTCCTTGACGTACGTTCCGACCGACGAGCGGATCTCATCGGCCAGCTTTGCGTACTTCCGGACAAACCTCGGTTGGAAGTCTTCGTAGAGCCCGAGCACATCCGGCGTGACCAGGATCTGTCCGCTGCAGTGGATGCCGGCTCCGATCCCGATCGTCGGGATCCCGATCGCCGCCGTCACTTTCTTCGCCAGCGCCGCAGGGATCTTCTCCAGCACGAGCGCGAAGGCCCCGGCGTCGGCGATCGAGCGAGCATCGACCAGCAATCGCTTCGCCTCCTCGGGCGTCGCTCCGCGGGGCTGGTACCCGCCGAACTGATGGATGGATTGGGGCGTCAGGCCAAGATGGCCCATGACCGGAATGCCTGCTTCAACGGTGCGGCGGATCAATTCCACCGTCCGATCTCCCCCTTCGAACTTCACGCCACCCGCTCCCGTCTCTTTCATCACCCGGCCTGCGTTCCGGAAACCTTCTTCAAGGTTCGCCTGGTACGACATGAAGGGCATGTCGACGATCACCATGGCACGGTCCACGCCACGCACGACCGTGGTCGCATGATAGATCATTTGGTCGAGCGTCACGGGGATCGTGGTCTCGTGCCCCTGGAAGACCATGCCGAGCGAATCACCGACCAACAACAGGTCGACGCCCGCCTGATCGAGCAACCGGGCGGTCAAATAGTCGTACGCCGTCAAGCAGGCGATCGGTTCACGCCGCGCGCGCATCTCGGCGATCGTGCGCGTCGTGACGCGCTTGGGGCCGCTCGTTGTCGTCTTGATCTTCATGCGATCATCTCCGCCGTCTCAGTCGCTTCCACCTGGAACGAAATGTTCCACATCTCCTCGAACCCGCGTCGGACCGCCGACGCGACTTCGGCGGATGGGATGGGTCCCGATACAACCTCTGCCAATGTCGTCGTTTGAGCGAGCAATTGCTCTCGCATCTGCTGTCGCTCGTTGTCCGTCAGCCCGGCAAGAAGGTCCACGATCGCTTCATGCCCCGGGCCCAGCAGGATCGAACCGTGCTGCAGCACCACGTCATCGCCGGCGATCCCCGCGTACCGTCGCTGGGCGCTTCCGATGAGCTTTCGTCCCCCCACTTTCACTTCATTCCGCGCAGTGCTGCTGAAGCAGACCGCCGACCCCGCGGTCCGGTAATGTTCTCGCAGGTTCGGCATGCTATCCTCGAGCGATGCGCGGATCCCAAGGTGCGACAGCGCACGCAGCAATGACGCGTTGACCGCTCCATACATCGCCGGGAGCGAACGACCTTCGGCCGGACAAACGACACAGTAGGTCAGTTCGTCGGCGTGCAGGATCGCTCGTCCGCCGGTCGGCCGCCTGACGACGTCGATGCCCCGCTCTGCAGCCCGACGTTCGTCGACATCCTTCGGCGGCTGATGCCAGCCGAGGGAGACGGCCTGCGGAACCCACTGGTAAAGCCGAAGCACCGGACCGCCGCGCCCCGCGGCGAGTTCCGTCGCCAGCCACTCGTCGCGCTGCATGTTCCATGCGCCGGAACGAGGACCGCTTGCTTCGAGCCGCCAGGTCATGCGCGTTTCGACCTGCCGGAGATGATGCCGCGTTTGCTCGAAGCGATGAACGAAAGGACGGTGTGGACCTCGGGCGTCAGATCGACCGAGCCCTTGATCTGCGCCACCGCCTGGGAGACGTTCAGGTTCGAACGATACAGGATGGTGTACACAGTCTCGAGCACCTCGAGTGTGGCCGGCTGGAAGCCGCGCCGCTTCAGCCCGACGGAGTTCAGACCCTCGAAGACAAGAGGCTCTTGACCGGCCAGAATGAAGGGCGGAACGTCCTTGACCACGCGGAAGCCGCCACCGATCATCGCATGGTCGCCGATCTTGCAGAACTGGTGGACCGGCGTGCCGCCACCAATGATGACCCAATCGCCCAGATGAACATGGCCGCCCAGGGCGACGCTGTTCGCCATGATAACCCGATTGCCGACGCGACAATCGTGTCCGACGTGCGCATTCGCCATGAAGAGACAGTCGCTGCCGACTGTGGTTTTGCCACTCTCGGTCGTGCCCCGATTGAGGGTCACATATTCACGCACCGTGCACCGGTCCCCCATTTCGAACAAGGTCGGTTCCCCCTTGTACTTCAGGTCCTGTGGTGGTCCACCCACAGACGCGAACGGGTGAATGCGACAGTCTCGGCCGATCCGGGCACCGTTGGCGACATATGACGACGGACCGACCGATGTGCCGTCGCCGATGATGACATCGTCTTCGATGACGGCGAATGGACCGACAGTGACATTGGAGCCGAGCTGAGCTTTGGGTGATACGGAGGCGCGGGGATCGATCTGCGTTGACATGACTGGAGATCTCGGATAGAGAAGGTGGGCTCAGGGGATCAGATTGAACTGCATCGCGAAACGATGGACCAAGGATTGACGCTTGACGTCCCGACCGGTGGGGTGGATCGAACGTCGACTACCGGCTCTCAGTGCTCTTTATGGATCGAACTCGAATCAGCGGGCCGTGGAGTTCACGAACCTTGCACATCCTGGCGGTCAACAAGGGCGGCCGTGAAGTCGCCCTCGGCCACGAGGCCGCCGTCGACAAACGCGCGCCCCCGGATCTGGATGATCTTGGACCGGCGCTGTACCATTTCGACGTCAAGGAACAGCTGGTCGCCCGGGACGACCGGCTTTCGGAATTTCACATTGTTGATCGAGGTGAAATAGACGAGCTTCGTGCCCGGATTCTCGATCCCGTTCAGGAGCAAGATACCGCCGGCCTGGGCCATCGCCTCTACGATCAGGACGCCCGGCATGACAGGCTGGCCGGGGAAATGCCCCTGGAAGAAGAGCTCGTTGATTGTCACGCTCTTGACGCCGACGACGCGCTTGTCGATCTCAAAGTCGACGATCTTGTCGACGAGCAGGAACGGATACCGATGCGGCAGGATCCGCATGATGGCGTTGATATCGAACACAACGCCCTGCTTCTTCTCATGCTGGTATTTCTTGACGAGCTTCTTCTGCTGGTAGAGCTTACGTACCTTTCGCGCGAATTCGACGTTGCTCGCATGGCCCGGGCGTGCGGCCAGGATCTGTGCCTTCAGCGGGGCCCCGATCAGGGCCAGGTCGCCGATGAGGTCGACGAGCTTGTGCCGAGCGGGCTCGTTCCTGTAGTGCAGCTGCTTATCGTTAAGCGTACCCGTGCTGCCCAGGATGATCGACTGGCTGATCCCGAGTTTCGTGGTCAGCCGTTTCAATTCGTCGTTCGACAGGTCGCGGTCGACGATGACGATGGCGTTATCGAGATTCCCGCCCTTGATCAGGCCGTGGTCGCGCAGCACCTCTACTTCGTGCAGGAAGCAGAAGGTCCTGGCGGACGCGTATTCGGGTATGAATTCTTTTTCGAGGTCGAACAGGCCGGTGTGCTGGCTGCCGAGGGCGGGATTGTTGTAGTCCACCATCACCGACAGGCGAAAGTCGTTGGTCGGGAGGGCGACGATGTCCACCCCCTTTTCGCTGTCCTGATAGTGGATGACCTGATCGATGATCAGGTAGTCCTTGGGTTCGTCCTGCTCTTCCAGTCCCGCTTCGAGAAGCATGTCGACGAACGGCTTGGCGCTCCCATCGCCGATCGGCGGCTCGATGTTGTCGAGCTCGATGACGATGTTGTCGACCTGAAGACCCGAGATGGCCGCGAGAACATGTTCCGTCGTGTGGACGCGCGCGTTGCCTACTGCCAGCGTGGTCCCGCGGGCCACTTCCACAACGTGATCGACGTCAGCCGGGATCTCCGGTGCGCCATCGAGATCGACGCGTTTGAACCGCACACCGTAGTTCGCCGGTGCCGGTTTGAACGTCATGTGCGTGTGGACCCCGGTGTGGAGTCCGACTCCGGCCATCGCGACCGGCTTCTTGATTGTGACCTGTTGAACCAACATGGAGGGGGCCTCTTACTTCGGAATCGAACGAAGGACTTCTTCCAGTTTCTTCCGCACGTCGTCAAGCTCGAGGCGGAGTTCGGGCAAATGCCGCAGCACCGCCTCGATCCGCCCGGAGCGCACATGCTCTCGTTGCGGCGTTCCGAACCAGGTCTTCCCCGGTTCAACAATGGACTTGCTGACGCCCGTCTGGCCAAGGAGGGTCGTGCGGTCGGCGATCTCCACATGTCCGCTGATCCCGACCTGGCCGGCGATGCGGCAGTACGAACCGATCTTCGAACTGCCGCTGATGCCCGTTTGCGACGCGATCACCGTGTGTTCGCCGATGACGACGTTGTGCGCTACTTGTACGAGATTGTCGAGCTTCGTGCCGCGGCGGATGAGTGTCTCGCCGAGCGTCGCACGGTCGATGGTCGAATTGGCGCCCACCTCGCAGTCATCCTCGATACGGACGATGCCCAGCTGGGGGATCTTGTCGTAGGATCCGTCAGCGCGTGGCGCGAACCCAAAGCCGTCGCTGCCGATCACGGCTCCGCTGTGCACCACCACGCGGTCTCCCAGGCGACATCCATGATAGATCGCCACTCGGTCATAGATCGTGCATCGCGAACCCAGCGTCGCGCCGCGTCCCACAGTCACACCGGCCCCGAGGACCGTCCCGTCACCGATCGTCACCCCGTCCGCCACCGACGAGAGCGGGCCAACGGAGACATCCCCGCCGAGGACCGCAGTGGGAGCGATGACAGCCGTCGGATGAATGCCGCGTACGAAGGGATCGGCCGGCGGAAGAAGCCGTTCGAGGAGCCGCACAAAGGCGACGTAGGGGTCAGCCACAACGACGAAACTGACCGAAGGCCGGCCGGCGGCAGCCACGTCAACGGCCGGGCCGACGAGCACGGCAGATGCGTTCGTGCTGGCGAGGAACCGCGCGTAGCGTGGATTGGCAAGGAATGTGATCGATCCCGGGCCGGCCTCTTCGATCTTCGCCGGCCGCAGAATGTCCACGTTATCTGGTCCGACGACCGTTCCACCAAGCCAGTCGGCGATCTCGCGCACCGTCACGGCTTCAATTCCTCCGGGCCGGTGCTGCGTTTGGATCGACCGTCGTTCCTTCCTTCAGACGGTCGAGCACTTTCTGCGTGACGTCATACTTCTCATTCGAGTACATCAGGAGGATCTCACCGCTCTTGTCGAAGACATAGTCCAGCCCTTCTTCGCGCGCCACTTCCTGCACGGCCTTGAAGATCCGGTCCTGAACAGGCTTCATCAGGTCATTCTGTTTCTGGAAGAGCTCCCCGTTCTGTCCGAACTTGAGATTCCGAAATCCCATGATCTTCTGATCGAGTTCCCGGAGCTCTTTCTCCGTCTCGGCCCGTCGCTGATCGGTCATGATCAGTTTCTTGCGGTCGTAATCTTCGAACTTTCGTTTCCACTCCTCCTGCATCGCAGCAAGCTGTTGCTGCCAGTCCGACACGAGCTGGTCGAGCGCCTTCTGGGCGTCGATGGCCTCGGGGAGGTCTTTCAGCACGGCCTTGGAGTTGAAATGGCCGATCTTCTGCTGGCCGACGGCAAGGCCGGAGACCAGCAGCAACGCGATGACCATCCATCGGTACCTCATGATCCGTCTCCTTCTGGCGACCCGACCGCGCGCGGCCGGCCGTTCACGACGAATGCGTTAGTTCTTCCCCTTCGGAGCCGTGCCGCCACGCTTCAAGCGGTCGATGACCTTGTATGTCAGGTCGAACTTCGCGTCAGCGTAGAGCACGATCGTCGCCTCGCTGATCTTGTCGAGCACGAACGCGGCCCCTTCTTCGCGGGCAACGCCTTCGATCGCCTTCAGGACCTTCTCCTGGATCGGCTGAAGCTTCTTCTCGCGCAGCTTGACGGCCTCGCCTTCGCGCGAATCGAACTTTGAGGCTTGGTACTCGCGTGCCCGCTGCTGCAAATCCTGGAGCGCCTTCTCTCGCGCGGCCTTCGTAGCGGGGTCGAGCAATGCCTGCTTCTTCTGATAGTCCTCGAGGTCGTCCTGGAGCTGCTTCCCCATCTTCTCCAATTCATCCTGCCAGATCTTCATCTGGTCTTCGAGTTCCTTCTGCGCCTGCTGGGCTTCGGGAAGCTCGCGGAGGATCGTCGCCGAGTTGACGTAGGCTACTTTTGTCTGTGCCGTAGCCGTCCCGACGAGACCGAGCACGAGCGCCAGCGTGATGATCGCAAACTGCTTCATGAGGTGGTTCCTTCCAGGGGAAAAGTGACAGTGAGAGTCGTCAGAAGGCGCGGCCGAACTGGAAGTGGAACTGCCAGCCCGGGCGGCCTTGGCCCGGCACCGATCCATCGAGGCCGTAGCCGTAATCAAATCCAATGAGTCCAAGCGGGTTCACGAGAAGTCGAACGCCAAAGCCGGCCGATCGGCGCAGCTCGTTCGGGTCCATATACTTTGGAGCGATCCAGGTGTTCCCCGCCTCGGCAAACAAGAGCGTGTAGATCGGGATCGGATTGAGCGCGAGCGCAAAACGCAGCTCAACGGTGTGTTTGATCATCCCCGTACCCCCGTTGCGTGGACCGACGCCACGTTCGGCGTAGCCTCGAAGCGGCGTGACGGCGAATTGGCCCAGGCCCGTCCCTCCCATGAAGAATCGGTCCTGGAACGGGATGTACGAATTTTCTTCGAACCCGAAGATCATGCCGATCGTGTTGGCGCTCATCAGCGTCACACGCGACGAACCGAACAGCGGGATATACCAATCGGCGCTGAAGACGTGCTTGTGAAATCGCGCCGTTCCGGGGAAGATCGGTCCGCCCGACACTTCGGTCGAGAGCGAGAAGGACGAACCTTCCGAAGGAAAGATCGGGCTGTTTGTGCTGTTGCGCGAGATGACCTGCGCCACGCCGAACTGCGTGGATGTGCCCGTCAGGAACAACTGGTCGGTCTCACCCGCGAACGGCTGATAGAAATTGCGTTGATACCGGACCGTCCAGTCGCCGCGGAACAGATAATCGGGCCAGCGGAACCGTCGGCCGACACGAACCGAGACGCCGGTGTAACGCACGTCCGCGTAGTACTTCTGCTGCGTGTCGAAGATGTTGAACCCGAACAGCGTTGGCGTATCGAACATCCACGGTTCCTGGAACCCGATCGAGAATGTCCGGTAGACCGTACTCACACCGAACTGCCAGTCGAACGTGAGCACCTGGCCACCGCCGCCTTTGAGCGGCTCGCTGAGGGAAAAGTTGTTGAAGGCGAGTCCGAGACCGCCATTGAACCCGAACGCGCCGCTATAGCCGACCGACATGTTGAACGTATCGCTCGATCGTTCCTCGACCGCATACTCAAGATCGACCGTCTTGTCGTCGACGGGCCGGACGTCGGGCTTGATCTTCTCAGGGTTGAAGTAGTTCAGCTGTGACAGCTGACGAACCGAGCGAATGATCAGCTGACGGCTGAAGTAGTCACCCGGCTTCGTAAGCAATTCCCGCCGAATGACCTTTTCATAGGTCTTCGTGTTGCCGGAGATGTGGACGCGGCCGATCCGGAACTGATTCCGTTCCCGCACCCGAAGCTTGATGTCGAGGCTGTCAGCGCCTACCACGGTCTCTTGCGGTTCCACCTGGAACCAGAGGTAGCCGTTGTCGGAGTATAGCGACGTCACGTCCGATTCGGCCTCGTTCCGGTAGAGGTTCTCCTGAAATCGCTGCTGGTCGAAGACGTCCCCCGTCCGGAAGCCAAGACGCTCCGAGAGCAATTCCGACGGATAGACCGTGTTCCCTTCCCAGGTGATGTTCCTGACGTAGTATTGCGGTCCTTCGAAGACGTAGAGGTCGATGGACATGTACCGCTTTTCGGCGTCGTACGAGATCGAATCGGCGAGGATCTCAGCATCACGGAAGCCGTTCTTACGGTAGTATTTCAGGATCAGTTCTTTGTCTTCTTTGTACTTCTTCTTGTCGAACTTGTTCGACGCCCAGAACGCCCACCATTTTCGCTCGCTCGTTTCCTTCATCTCACCACGCAGGTCGCCGTCGCTGAACTTCTGATTCCCATGAAAGCGGATATTGTCGACCTTGACCGCTTGTCCTTCCTCGATCGTCAGGACGAGATTCACCCGATTCTTGACCGTGTCGGATGCTGGCTCAAGGGTTGGCGTAATGACTGCGTTCAGATACCCTTCCTTCTCATACTCCGCTCGAAGCGTCCTGACCACGGCCGAGAGGTCCTGAGCGGTGATGAGCTGCCCTTTCAGCAGGCTGATCTTCTTGAGAATATCTTCCTCGCTCAGCTCGTCGTTCCCCTTCACGACGGGCTTCTCGAGGCGCGGGTTCTCTTTCACGCGGATGAGGAGATAGATCCCGTCCTGGACACGGTTCTCGATGAAGATCTGGATATCGTCGAACAGCCGGAGCCGATGGAGACGTTCGATGGCCGTGCGCGTCTGTTCACCAGGGATGGTGATCTCATCGCCTTCCTTCAGTCCCGTGTTCGCAATGATGGCGGCGGGGTCGGCCGAGGTCTCACCTTCGACGGTGATGCCGAGGATGCGGTAGACCTGGGGACGCGGCTGGGCGACCATTGCGGCCGCCAGCAACCCGAGGGCAATGAGGAGCTTACAGCTTCGCGACACTGTTGAGAACACGTTGAAGGGGATGGACACGGGAAACCGACGTTCGGACTTGTTCACTGACCATGCCGAAGCGCCGTTCACGATGTTGGTAGTCGGCGATGGCATCGTAGAGGTTCTTGCGCCGGAATGCCGGCCAATAGTCATCAGCAAAGACCATTTCGCTGTATGCGAGCTCCCACAGCAGAAAGTTGCTGATCCGGCGTTCCGAGCTTGTGCGGATAAGAAGGTCAGGATCCGGCAGATCGCGCGTCGAGAGGTACTGACCCACGAGCTGTTCGTCGACGCGTTCCGGCGCTATGACGCCCGCCTTGACGTCCTGAGCAATCCTCCGCATGGCACCGGCGAGGTCCCAACGTCCGCTGTAGGAGAGCGCCAGGACGAGGGTCAGGCCGGTGTTGTGTTTCATCATTTCGATGGCGTCTGCGAGTTCGTCGCGGACGTCCTGCGGGAGCGCACCAATGTCACCGATCGCCTGGAGCCGCACTTCATTCTGGTGCAGGCGATCCCGCTCGTCCCGCAATGCACGGAGAAGCAGGCGCATCAAGAGCGACACTTCATCCTGCGGACGCTTCCAGTTCTCCGTTGAGAACGCATACAGCGTCAGGTATTGGACGCCGAGTTGTCCACAGGCCTCGACAATGTCGCGCACGGAGTTGACGCCTTCGTTGTGTCCGGCGATCCGTGGAAGGCCCCGGCGCTTGGCCCAACGACCATTCCCATCCATGATGATGGCGATGTGAGACGGCACACCGCCCGGGGCCTCTTTGAGGCGCTCCTGGCGTTTGCGGTCCTGGCCTGTGGCGATCGGTAAAGGCACGAAAAGAAGCTCCTGCGACTCGTTGGAAGAGGGACAGAGAAGTTAAAAGTAGAGCAAAATGGAACGAAAGTCAAAGAATCACAACGAGTTAGCAGCGCCGACGCAATAAAATCCCGCTCCGTGCGTCTTGTTGACAGCCCCTCCAATTCATGGTATATTGACGTGGAACCTTGTGTCGCGGCGGGTGTTGAATACCGGAGAGACGGGTCTGACAGCGACAAGGTTCCATTTTGACTTTAAGGATAGACATGGAAGGCAATTTCTCGAACCGAGTACAAGATGTGATCAGGCTGAGCCGTGAGGAAGCTCTCCGGCTGGGCCATGACTACATCGGAACCGAGCACCTGCTGTTGGGCATCATCCGCGAGGGAGAAGGGATCGCCGTCAAGATCCTTAGGAACTTGGGCGTCGACCTGTACAAGCTGAAGAAAGCGATCGAGGACACTGTCCGGACCTCGGGCGGCACGCTGACGATCGGCAATATCCCCCTCACCAAGCAGGCCGAAAAGGTCCTCAAGATCACGTATCTAGAGGCCAAGCTCTACAAGTCTGACGTGATCGGGACGGAGCACCTCCTCCTTTCATTGCTCCGTGACGACGACAATATCGCGGCTCAGATCCTGCACCAATTCAACGTCCACTACGACGTCGTGCGGAACGAGCTCGACAACATCATCTCCGGGAAGCCAAGCACACCCCCTCCCGCCCCGGGCGAAAAGGCCCCAGCAGGACAGGAGAAACCGAAGGCCGAGCGGTCCAAAACGCCCGTTCTGGACAATTTTGGGCGCGATCTGACGAAACTTGCGCTCGAGGACAAGCTCGACCCCATCGTGGGTCGTGAAAAGGAGATCGAGCGGGTCGCCCAGGTACTGGCTCGTCGCAAGAAGAACAATCCGGTCCTCATCGGAGAACCTGGGGTCGGCAAGTCGGCGATCGCCGAAGGGCTTGCGCTTCGTATCGTCCAGAAGAAGGTTTCACGGGTCCTGCATGAGAAGCGGGTCGTTACGCTCGACCTGGCTGCTCTCGTCGCCGGAACCAAGTACCGTGGGCAGTTTGAGGAACGGATGAAGGCGGTGATGAACGAGCTCGAGAAGGCCAAGGACGTCATCCTATTCATCGACGAGCTCCACACGATCGTCGGTGCTGGTGGCGCCAGCGGCTCCCTTGACGCCTCGAACATGTTCAAGCCGGCCCTCGCCAGAGGTGACCTGCAGTGCATCGGCGCTACGACGCTCGACGAATACCGGCAGTTCATCGAAAAGGACGGCGCCCTCGACCGGCGTTTCCAGAAGATCATGGTCGATCCGACGACTGTTGACGAGACGATTCAGATCCTCATCAACATCAAGTCGAAATACGAAGAGCACCACGGGGTCCGCTATACACCACAAGCTCTCGAAGCCGCAGTCCGGCTGAGCGACCGGTACATCACCGACCGCTACTTGCCGGACAAGGCCATCGATGTACTCGACGAGGCGGGATCGCGCGTTCACCTGGCCAACATCAAGGTCCCTAAGGAGGTCGTGTCACTCGAAGAAGAGGTCGAGAAGATCCGGCAATCCAAGAACCAGGTGGTCAAGACGCAGAATTTTGAAGAGGCCGCCCGATTGCGCGACCTCGAGAAGAAGTTGCTCAGCGACCTTGAGATCGCCAAGCGGGAATGGGAGCTGAAGGCCCAGGACACGGTGTACGACGTGTCGGACGAGGATTGCGCCGCCGTCGTGGCCATGATGACCAGCATCCCGGTCCAGAAGGTCGCCCAGAGCGAGTCGAACAAGCTGTTGCAAATGGAAGAGGCGCTCAAGGGCCAGGTCGTCGGCCAGGATGAAGCGTTGCAGAAGCTGACGAAGGCCATCCGCCGTGCTCGGGCCGGCCTCAAGGATCCCAAGCGTCCGATCGGATCATTCATTTTCCTCGGCCCCACCGGGGTCGGCAAGACCGAACTCGCGAAGGCCCTGGCCCGCTACCTGTTCGACTCCGAAGAGGCTCTCATCCGGATCGACATGAGCGAGTACATGGAGAAGTTCTCCGTGTCGCGTCTCGTGGGGGCTCCTCCGGGCTATGTCGGCTACGAGGAAGGCGGGCAGTTGACCGAGAAGGTCCGCCGAAAACCGTATTCTGTGGTCCTGCTCGACGAGATCGAGAAGGCACATCCGGACGTCTTCAACATCCTCCTCCAGGTGCTGGACGATGGCATCCTGACGGACAGCCTCGGTCGACGCGTCGACTTCAAGAACACCATCCTGATCATGACCTCGAACATTGGGTCACGGGACATCAAGGTCGGAGGCGGAATCGGTTTCTCACAAGGGACTGAGAAGGACAAGTATGCGGCGATGAAGGGAAGCATCGAAGACGCGCTCAAGCGGGTCTTCAACCCTGAGTTCCTGAACCGCGTCGACGACACGATCGTCTTCCATTCGCTCGAGCGTCAGCACCTCCACCAGATCATCGACATCGCCGCCCGCGAGTTGTTCGGCCGTATGACCTCGATGGGCATCACGATCGAGATGACCAAGGGGGCGAAGGAATTCCTGGCCGACAAGGGCTTCGACCCTGCCTTCGGCGCGCGGCCACTGCGGCGAGCCGTGCAGAAGTACGTCGAGGATCCGATCGCTGAGGACATCCTCAAAGGAGTCTTCCAGAACGGCAGTAGAGTGAAAGTGAAGCTGAACCGGAAGAAGGACGGACTCGACTTCGTCGAATCGTCGAAAGACAAGGGCGATGAGATGAAGGAAGAAGGCGAGCAGATCGCCGACAGTAACTAAGTCTGATCGATACTCGCAACGAACCCCCGGGATGACCGGGGGTTTTTTGTTGGCATGATGCACAGAAGGGCGCACCGCGACGCTTCGTTGACGAGATGATCACATCCCGTCGGACGGGGACGTTGATTGTCGCAATGCGACCGTTATATTGTGCCTCCGGACGCGTGACGATCCACCCATGACCTCCATTCTCTTCTACAAACCGTACGGCGTGCTTTCTCAGTTCAGCCGCGAAGGCAGTCATCAGACGCTCGCTGACTTTGGGCCATTTCCACATGACGTCTATCCCGTCGGTCGGCTCGATGCCGACAGCGAAGGACTTCTCCTCCTGACGAACGACCCCAACCTCCAGCACCGGCTGACCGAACCGAAATTCGGACATGAGCGTACGTACTGGGCCCAGGTTGAACGGATCCCGTCGACTGCCTCGTTGGCACAGCTCGCAAGCGGGGTGTCGATCGGCGGGACACGGACGAAGCCGGCGAAGGTCCGGGCGTTGGAACCTCCGCCCGTTCTCCCCGAACGCGCGGTGCCGATCCGATTCCGCAAGAATGTGCCGACCAGCTGGATCGAGCTGGTGCTTTCCGAAGGAAAGAACCGGCAGGTACGACGCATGACAGCGGCAGTCGGTCATCCCACCCTGCGCCTTGTTCGCGTGGGGATCCTGTTTCTGACGCTTGAAGGTCTGGAGCCGGGCGAATGGAGAGAGGTCACGCAGCAGGAGCGGCGAGAGTTGGAAGCGGTCGTTGGAAGGCCCGGTGCTGACCGGAGGTCACGCTGATCGCCACGTCCCACGACGAGAGCGATCACATCAAGGTGAGGACCCAAAAGAGAGCCGGTATGGCGAGACCCGCCATGAGGAACCATTTGCCACGGCGGAGGGGTCCGCGCTCACCCTTCACGATAAAGAGACCGGTCACGGCGAGGACGATCAGGGCGAGGGCGAACGCATCGGCAACATACGTCCAGATGCCCCGGATCGTATTCAGATGCAGCTGATTGAACTCGAAGAGGACGGGACGACGTCGCGTCGCGTCGACGACCACTTTGCCGGTGGGCAGGTCGACGGAGTACGTGGATGCCTCGACGAAGAGTTGAAGGGTCTCGGGGTCAGGCCGGTAGGAATTCTTGACAGCGGCCGGTTCGATCCCCAATAATGCAGCCGCCCGCCCGACCTGTGCTTCACGCGGCAGATCGGCGAGCGGCTCGATGATCCGGCGTTCCGTCGAACGCCGATAGTTCGGGTTCCAGTGCTCTATATGATTGACAGCGATCCCGGATACGCTGTACACTATCACCAACGCGACCAGGGCGTACCCAAGGTCACGATGCGTCGCGATCGTCAGGCGCCGCCAAGACCACCGCATTATCGGATCACAGCCCCTTCGCCGTCGATCCGGATGACCGTCTTTGGACCTTTGACACTCGCTGGGTCGAAGGGCGTCCCTTGTTCCTGAGCTTGGTGCTCTCCCTGCTTGATCTGATCCTCGACCGAGGTGACAGTAGCGTTCACCACACCTTGAACGATCGCCTTCTGGCCTTTGGCCTCCATCGGGAAGACGATGACGCCGTCTTCAACCTTGAAGGTGATGCTTTCGCCATCCTGGGTACCACCGACCTTGATCCAGCAACCCCTCTTCGCGCAGACCTCTACGACGACTCCTTCGACGCGGACCGTCTTTCCATGATATGCGGCCGGATCGGCCTGGATCGCAGAGATCGGGGTGACCTCCTTGACCGTGACGGCTTTGCCGTATTTCTTTTCTTTCGTGAGCGTGCCGGCTGATGGAAGGGTCAGCAGACCGGCCAACAGGATCGTGAGAATGGACATTTGGGTTCCGTGAAATGTTCAGTTGACCATTGAATATGCGCAAAAAGCCCCTGTCCATCAAGCACGATGCGGATTACCGACGGCCGGAGACCACGCCTTCCGCTGCCGGAATCCGTGGCGGTTCAGGGAAAATTTCACCTACATTGTGGTGAACCGTTTTCCCGCGCTTGCACGACACCACCTGGAGATGTGTGATGCCTCAAACGTTGACGCTGACCGATAATCGAACCGGCAAGTCTTACGAGATCCCGATCGAGAACGGGACGATCCGAGCGACCGACCTCCGACAGATCAAGGCGAGTGAAGAAGATTTCGGGTTGATGTCGTACGACCCCGCGTACATGAACACGGCCTCCGTCAAGAGCGCCATCACATTCATCGACGGCGACAAGGGCATCCTGCGCCATCGCGGCTATCCGATCGAAGAGCTGGCCGAACATTCAACATCGTTCCTGGAAGTGGCCTACCTCCTCATCCGTGGCGACCTTCCGACGGAGCCCCAGCGGGCCCAGTGGCGGAGCAACATTCGCCACCACACCTTTGTGCACGAGAACATCAAACACCTTATGCGCGGATTCCGATATGACGCGCATCCGATGGGGATGTTCATCAGCACGATCGCGGCTCTTTCGACGTTCTACCCGGAAGCTGGCCAGATCTCCGACCCCGAAAACCGGATGAAGCAGATCTATCGCCTCATCGCCAAGGTCCCCACGATCGCCGCGTTTGCGTACCGCCATTCGAAGGGAATGCCGTACATCTATCCTTCGAACGAATTTACCTATGCGGGCAATTTTCTGCATATGATGTTCAAGGTCGGTGATGCTCCGTATCAGATCCATCCCGCCCTCGAGCGGGCCCTCACCGTCCTCTTTATTCTACACGTCGATCATGAGCAGAATTGCAGCGCCAACGCCATGCGGGGTGTAGGTTCGTCGCACGTCGATCCGTATTCGGCGACCGCCGCTGCTGCAGCGGCGTTATGGGGTCCGCTCCATGGCGGTGCGAATGAGGCGGTATTGCGCATGCTCGATGAGATCGGATCGGTCGACAAGATCCCTGCGTTCATCAAGTCCGTCAAGGACGGAAAAGGCCGGCTCATGGGCTTTGGCCATCGCATCTACAAGAACTACGATCCGCGGGCGCGCGTCATCAAGCGGCTGGCCGACGAGGTCTTCGCCGTCACGGGCAGGAATCCGAAGCTGGATATTGCGCTCGAGCTTGAGCGGATCGCACTGCAGGACGACTACTTTGTGAAACGGAAGCTCTATCCGAACGTGGACTTCTACTCGGGCTTGATCTACCAGGCAATGGGCTTCCCGACAGATTTCTTCCCGGTGCTGTTCGCCATTCCGAGAACGGCCGGATGGTTGGCTCAATGGAACGAGCATGTGCAGGATGCCGAGCAGAAGATCGCCCGACCCCGCCAGATCTACACTGGCCACGTCTTGCGCTCGTGGGTGGACATCGAACAGCGGAAGGCCTAGGCGACCCTACGGTCTCCGTTCAATACTCGCCCGGGACCAGTTCGCCGAAGCTGGCCACGGCCGATCGTTGCGATGGCTGATCATCAGCACCAATGGTCATTGGATCGGAGGTCACGATGAAGGTCTACTTGCCGAGTGGTGTCACGATCAATTATGTGGAGCGCGGCACCCCTGCCGGGCTCCCCGTGGTGTTCATTCACGGCTTCCCATTCAGCCACCGCATGTGGGATGCCCAGATGCGGGCCCTCCCCCACGGCATCCGCGCGATCAGCTACGACCTGCGCGGACATGGCGAAAGCCAGGTGGCCGACGGCCAGTACACGATCGAGTTCCTCGTCGACGACCTTATGGCGTTGCTCGACCATCTGGTGATCGACAAGGCCGTACTGTGCGGACTGTCGATGGGAGGGTATGTGGCCCTGCGGGCCATCGAACGATTTCCCGAACGGGTGCGTGCCCTCATCCTCGCTGATACGCGCAGTGAAGCCGACCCGAACGAGGCAAAGATCAAGCGATCGGCATCGATCATGGCGGTGAAGCGCGAGGGCGTTCCCGCATTCGCAGAGAGCTTCGTGAAGGCCGTCTTCGCGCCGCAGAACCTTGCCGGCCAACCGCAAGCCGTGGAGTTTGTCAAGTCGCTCATCCGGGGGAATACGCAACTGGGAATCGCCGGAACCCTGGTGGCCCTTGCAGCCCGCACCGACACCACGGCATCGCTCAGCAAGATCTCGGTGCCCACCCTCATCCTTGTCGGAGAGCATGACACGCTGACTCCGCCGGCCGCTTCTGAAGCGATGCATAAGGCGATCCCGGGTTCGCACCTGACAGTCATTGCCGGGGCGGGCCATCTCTCGAACATCGAGAACGAGTCTGAGTTCAACCAGGCCATCGTTGGCTTCTTGAAACAGGTGTGACCTCTTCCCCTTCCTGGCGGCGACACAACGCCGCCATCACATCCTGCCGTCGGTGCGTACGATTGGTCTCGTGGCGCGAGCACGTCGCAGCCGTGAAGGTCCGCAGGTTCAGCTCAGACGCATACTGGGGCCGACCGGTCCCCGGATTCGGAGATACGAAAGCCCGATTGTTGATCATCGGCCTGGCGCCCGCGGCACACGGCGCCAACCGTACTGGCCGCATGTTCACCGGCGACCGGAGCGGGGACTGGCTGACGGAGGCACTCCATCGGTTCGGGTTCGCAAGTCAGCCAACGTCGACCGATCGTGCGGACGGGCTCACGCTCACCGATTGTTTCATCACTGCCACCTGTCGTTGCGCCCCTCCTGATAACAAGCCAACACCTGACGAACTGGCCGCATGCCGCCCCTTCCTCGAATGGGAGATGGAGCATTTGCGAAGGGTCCGTGTGATCTTGGGGCTGGGCAAGATCGGGTATGACGCGGGCAACGTTGCAGCTTCCGTGGGTTCGGGGAAGCATTCTACGAATGCCCCGCTGCATGTCCCACCGTTTGGGCACGGAGTCGAAGCGCGACTGGCCAGCGGTCTTACGATCCTGGGCTCATACCATCCAAGTCAGCAGAACACCTTCACCGGACGATTGACGCGACCGATGTTCCACGCGATCTTCCGCCGGATCAGGACCCTTTTGGACCGACCATGACCCGAAGCGAACGCCTTTCACTCATCCTCGTTCTGTCGCTGTTCGCGCTGGCCGGCTGGACGCGGATGAACGACCTTTCGCTCTACACGGATTCCACGCGCTATCTTATCTGGGCCGAGAGCCTCAGTCGTGGGCTTGGGTGGGTCGATGCAACACAACCGGTCCCTGAGGCCTACGTCGTCAACGCGCCGTTGTATCCGGTCTGGATCATCCCAACACAGTGGATCGCAGGTGGTTCACTTCTGGCTGCAAAGACGATGACCCTCCTCTACGGGCTGACCGCACTCGCGCTTTTCCTGCTCTGGCTCCGCACCTGGCTTCCGGTCCGAACAGCACACATCGTTGTGTGGCTCTTCGCCATTACGCCGCTCACCCTCGTGATCTTCACAGAGGCGCTGTCCGAAGCCCCCTTCTTCATGCTCGTATTCTTCGCATTATGGATGCGTGAACGGGCGACCCAGCGTCTGTGGACCGTCGCTGAGACCGTCCTGGTCGTCGCAGCGCTGGCCCTCATGCCGCTCCTCCGGGAGATCAGTGTGGCCGTCGTCGCTGCATTCGTGATCGATGCTGTTGTCCGACGTCACTATCGTTTCGCCGTAACGCTTGCCGTAGCGATGATCGCTGCAGTCGGACTGTGGACACTCCGGAACATGGTGATCGTCGGCGTCCCAGAATCATCTCAATCCACGAACATTCAGTTCATCTTCGAACATTTCGTCACGCCGTCATCCGCACCGATCTGGCAGGAATGGTTGCAGCGCTTTGTCATCAACATTCGGTCGTACCAGTTCGAGCTGAGCGGCATGGCTCTGGTGCCCTTTCCCCTCAACTTGATCCGCAATCCGACCGATATCTTCGTCGGTATGGTGTCCCTCCTGAATCTCGTGAAAGGTTGGACGGCCCTGATCTTCCTTCCGCTCGTTGCCGCAGGTATCTGGAGCGACATTCGCACATCCCAAACGGCGCTAATCCGCATCTTGTTTTTCTGCTTCTATGCAGGGATCATCCTCCTGTATCCGTTGCAGGATATTCGCTTCTTCCTCCCCGCCATCCCGTTCCTCCTGATCTGGGTGGCAATGGGCGTTTCGCGACTTGTGGCGGCCCTTCCGAAGGGAGGAGCGGCGTTCGCCGCGGTTGCCACATCTCTACTCGTGATCCTCAATGCGTCTGCCGTGGCCGAGCTTCTCGGGTCGAACGTCCAGTACCGAAACGCCGTCGAAGCGCATCGAGAGGGAGGCGCACCATTCCATGCGACAGGCTATTACGCCACTCCGTGGCAGTTGGCGGGCGATGCGCTCATGTCAGTCACCGAACCCGGCATTGTGATCGCCAGTGCGTCGAAGGAGATCGTTCCGTTCGTCCGGGGCCGGAGCGTACTCGAAGTCAACCGGGCCGTGCCGCTGCCGATGTTCGAGTCGATGCTTCGTGAGTTCGACGTACACGTACTATTGGTCCAGCAAGTTCGGTCGGGTATACGGTCGCACGAGATCCAACTTGCTGAATCGCATCGATTCAGGTTCGACACGATCGCTGCGGCCGGATGGCTCACAGCCTATCGCGTTCGAAATCGTGCTCGAGAGGGATTATCGGAGCGACACACGGCGCCCGATCCGCTGGAGGGAGTCCTCAGCCTCGTTCATGACGCCCGAACGGCGATCCACCGCGGCCGGTTCCATGTTGCGGATTCCCTTCTGGCGATGGCCAACGGCATCGATCCCGTCAATGTGGAGGTCGCCTATCAACGTGTCGTTGCAGCGGCCCTCGGAGGTTCGCTCGAAGAGGCTGTCGCCGCGCAGCAACGGTTGTTCTCGACTCCGCGGTCCACTTCGTACACCCCGCCCGGCCGCGTACTGCTGTCGCTTGCTCAGGCCCTGAACGCCGCCGCCGGTGGCGGCGTCGGTGCTGACCGGGCACACTGGTTCTTCCAGGCGAGTCGCATGGCCTGGGACCTTGGATATGGCGAACAGGCGATCGCATTCAGCGACTCCGCCCTGGAGGCCGATCCCCGGCATTTTGAGTCGTTGCTCTGGAACATGCATTATCGATATCAAGCAGGAGACAGCGTCGCCGCCCGAAGTTGTTTGGCCACCCTCAGAGCTATCGACCCGGAGAATCCCGTTGTCCGTGGATTCGTGGCGATCGATTCGCTTTCCGGGCTTCTTCCCAAAACATCGGCCCCTGAGGCTCGGGCTATACGACTGCTGGATATCTCGCGCGTCTATGAGCGCATCGGCCTTCCCGAAGAGGCTCTCGACATGGCTGACCGTGCGTGGATGGCCTTGCCACAGGACGCTCGCACGCGAACAGTTGAAATCCTGACGAATACCGGCCGAACCGCCGGCGCAGACCGCTACCGAAATCTTCCATGAATGTCCGCCCTTTCCAGTCTCCGTTCTCTCATGCTTTGGGTTAGATTGTCGCATGTCGCGTTGCTCCCTGCTTCCTCATGAGGACCGCTCTCGTCACGGGTGGTAGCGGCCTCGTCGGCGCGAATCTTGTCCACTCGCTCGTTCAGCGAGGTGTGCAGGTTCGTGTCCTCGCGCGGGGGACGAACGAGCGGGGCCTTTCTGACGCCACGGCCGAGATCATCCGTGGTGACGTACGCGACCCTGACGCAGTCCGTCGGGCGATGAACGGTTGCGACACCGTCTTCCACACGGCCGCCATCATCTCCCATTGGTCCCGTGACCGAGACCGAATGTATGCCGTCAACGTCGCAGGAACCCAAACTGTCGTCGACGCCGCGATCCGCACAGGAGTGAAGCGGTTCATCCACACCAGTTCGATCGCCACCATCGGGCCCGACCCGGACGATGGTATCATGACCGAATCGACGCCATTTGTTCCAGGCCCGCGGCCAGTCGGATATCGGATGAGCAAGTGGGAGTCGGAGCGTATCGTCCTCCGGGCCGTTCGGCTTGGACTACCCGCCGTTGTGGTCAATCCGGCCGTCATCCTGGGACCTCGCGACCATCGTGTACACGGCGGGCGTATTGTCCGGGATGTCGCACGTCGGCGCATCTTCTACGCAACCGAAGGGGGAACCAATATCGTATCGGTGGACGATGTTGTCGCAGGCCATATTGCAGCCGCGGAGCGTGGCCGCATAGGTGAGCGGTACATTCTTGCGGGCGAGAACCGAACGTTCCGAGAGATCTTCCAGATTGTGGCAGAGGAAACGGGCGGCATGGCGCCACGATTCGTCGTACCAACTCTGCTGGTACGCGGCATCGCAGCCACCGTCGAGGTCTGCGCGGCTATTCTACGAGTCAAGCCGTGGGTGACGCGAGAATTGACTTCTGGGATCGGCCGGGATCGGAGGTACTCCTCCGAGAAAGCCGTCTGCGAACTCGGCTATGAGCCACGATTTCTGAGGCAAACGGTGCGCGAGACAGTCGCGTGGTTCAGGAGCGAAGGGCTTTTGTAGCATTGCCGCAGATATTCCCTCATCGCTTCAGTGGCCCCCGTAGCGAATAGCGGCACCCCTCACGTCCCAAAGCACGACGCAGTCGACCTTTGCCCCGTGGCTTCTGCCATCTGAGCTCCGACCCCTCGACTCGAAGCTCGCGCGCGGCTTCGCTCGGGGCTTGCTCCTGACTTCTGGCCTCTCTCTTCTTCTTTCTCCTCTCTGAGTTCTCTTCTAGAAACACCAAACCCCGTCCTCTTCTCGAGAACGGGGTCTGGATCAACGCAAGAGCGTGCGAGGTCTAGTCGATGGTACCCGTCGCGATGATTTTCTTGTAGGTACCGTAGACCGGATGAGTCACGACGACTGTCAGCAACACATTCGCCGGAGGATCAGTATCTGCCGGATCCGAATCATCCACGGTAATCGTGAAGTCTGTGACGCCCGCACCGCCGACCTTGGTGTCAGTGATGGTGGCATCAGCATCGCCGTTCACGGTTCCGTCGCCGGCGGAGACACTAATGGATGTACCGCCCGACATCGGATGACCGAACCGATCGACAACAGAGAAGGTCCACGGGCCTCCACTCCCGCCATTGATTATCGTGAAGCTGCTCGGTCCGGAGGTCCGGGTAATGATAGGCTGACCGGTCCAAAGTATCTCGAGCGAATCGATCACCTGCGCGCCGGACTCACCGAGGGTCTGTGAATAGATGTAGGTGAACCCTTTGCCGATCGCGAGCGAATCAACGCCCTCCGGATACGGATTCGCGGAATACAGCGTCTGCGAGACGAATCCGTTCAGGTCTGTGAGGCCAGGCGATCCTCCGCCGGTCTGCATCGTACCATGCGTGCTGTAGAAATAGACGGCCGTCCCGGCCTGGACAGGATTGCTATACTTGTCGGCCACTTGGACCGTCACCTTTTGTGTCACGAAGGCCTTATCAAGACCCGGGAAGTTGTACCGGTCGGGTGCCATGGTGAAGTGCCGTTGATCGGGGAAACCGGCATGGATCGTGATCTTCACCGGAAGCGACGTGATGGTCTTGATGCCCACGACCGTGCTGGCGACGATCTGCACAACACCAGCACGAGTCCCTGACGACATCGAGACGCGGGCTCGCCCGGCATTATCCGTACTGTCAGAACCTGGAATGAGGACCGGGCTCGTGCCACCCGGTACAAATGTATTCGGGAAGAAGGTGATGGAGAAATTCACATACGCGCGCGGGTTGGCTTCGATAGCGTTGCCCAGCGAATCGCGTACCTCATACGTGATAACAGAATTCTCGAGGGCTCCAACACCAGACACATAGACGTCCGAAGCGGAGACACCGATGAATGCGATCTGCGCCGGGTTCTTGACCGTCGCCGAAGGAGGCGTGATGGACGACGGCGCTCCCAGAATGCCACCCAGCACCTTCTCTGCCGTTCCATTGGGTCCGGTTGATCGTATCCTGATCGTGAACGGACCATAGTTCCCGCCGTTGGCTACCGCATCCGTCAACCGGACGCGTCGCGACGTTGTACTTGCGAGACGCGTATCGATCGTAGTCGTCGTGATATCTCCGGCCAAGGTCACGCTTGTTGCAGCGTTCCCGAGCGATGAGATGGTCACCGAGGCCGAATTGCCCTGCGCCAATGGATTCCCGGCAGCGTCGGCCAAGCGGAAATCGAGGTCGAAGTATCCGCCGTCCAGAATCGTCAGCGTATCCGTCGGCACATTCAGGACTGTCAACACGGGCGCACCCGAGAACGTCAGCGCAATCTGCTTCGATACAGTCGCGTTGTTCGCTCCGACGGTCGTAACAGTGACGGTATCGATCCCACTCACAGGGTACGGGAGGCCGCCGAAGAGCGTCGCGTTCGCTTTACCCGTCGCATCGGTCACGGCCGAGGGCGTAATCAAACCGCCTGTTGTGCTGAAGTAGATTGATGTACCTGGTTGGACCGGGTTTCCGTAGGCATCGGCCAACTGAACGTTGACTGTGGCTAACGGTGTGCCACTCACGACCAGACCCGGGACATTCGAAACGTCCGTCCAGACGGTCATACCGCCCGCATAGGGCAGACCACCGTAGATCGTGAAGGCGATCGGAGCCGACGTGATGGTCCGGCCGTTCACGATCGCTGTTGCCAGCAACTGCAACACGCCGGCTTTCGTCCCAGAATTCAATGTCGCATAGACCTGACCGCTGGCGTCCGTTAAGAGTGACGTCGGCGTCGGCGAGAGGAACTCCCCTCCTCCCGGACCTCCCTGGATGCTCAGCGTTACTGTCGCACGATGGTTCAGGTCGACAGGGCTCCCGAGCGAATCCTTGACTACAAAGCGGACGATGACCGCCTCATTCGCTCCCGTGCCTCGCACAGACAGCGTGCGCACATTGCCTTGTGAACCGAGGAATTCGATGCTCGAAGCGAATCCAGAACCTGAGCCACCCGTACCGGGTTGTCCGGTGACAAGCTGCGAGCCCGTGAAGCTTGCGGTAGCTTCACCATTGGGGCCGGAGACGCTGATCGTGAAGGTGACCGGACCCGATGGCCCGCCATTCGACTTGTCCGTCGCCGTCACGTTGAACGTCGTCGCAGCGACCGAGCGCGTATCGATCATCGTACGATTGACGTCGCCCGTGAGCGACAGGTCGGACGATCCGGCTCCGTCCTTTGTGACGGTGATCGTCGCACCCTTTGAAAGCGGATTGCCGTTCGCATCGGCCACGGTGAACGAGAAGCTGTAGAATCCGCTGTCCGGAATGCTGAAGCCGCTCGCAGGGACATTTGAAATGACCGGAGCGCCCGTGAACAAGAACGGCAGCTGTTTCTGGACAGTTTCTCCACTCTTACCAAGCGTCTGAACAGTAACCGTCCCCTGTCCGGTCGAAGCACCAACGACGCCTCCGCTCAGCGGGGCGGTCGCGACGCCCGATTCATTCGTAACCGAGGACGCCTTGATGAGGCCGATGTTGGTCGTGAAGTAGATCGCCGTACCGGGTTGCACGGCATTGCCGAATTCGTCGGCCGCTTGGACGGCCACCTGGCCCAGCGTACCCGTCTTGACGAGGCCCGGCATGTTCGTCTGGTCCAGCGTTACGACGAACCTGTTCGAATCAGGCAGACCACCCTGGATCGTGATTTGCACCGGTGAAGCCGTAATCGTTCCAGCGGCGGTCACGGTGCTTGCCACGACCTGCACGACACCGGCCTGCGTACCTGAATTGAAGTTCACTCCAACTTGTCCATTGACGTCCGTCGAATCGCCCGACGGGTACACGAACGCTCCGCCCAGACCGCTCGATGGATTGATCGAGAAAGTTACGAACGACTTCACGGAGGGATCCAACGGGTTGCCGACCGGATTGCCGAGCGAATCCCGAACGATGAACGTCAGGCGCGCTGTTTCACCCGCACCGGTCCCTTTGACCGACAACGTACGAGAACTGATCGAGCTCAGTGCGATGCTACGAGGGGTGCTCGTTGAAGAAACGGATCCACCACCGCCACCGGTCGTCAGGGCCAATCCATTGAAGGTGTGGAAGGCCTCGCCATTCTGACCCTTGACCTTAATATTGACCGCGAAGAACCCTCCGGTCCCACCTCGGGTCTTGTCGACGATCTTCACGTTGAAGTTCCCGTCTGCCGGATTCGGAGAATCCTTCATCGTCACATCAACATCGCCCTGCGCCTCCAGGTCTGCGGCCCCCGGGCCGTCGAGCGTGACGAGGATGGTCGTCCCGGCGACCAACGGGTTGCCGTTGGCGTCGAGCACGGAATACGCGAAGCTGTACGAACCGCTGTCAGGAACGCCGAACGCTGCCGTCGGAGCCGTGATGATAGTCGCGCCCGAGAACACTACCTGCGTCTGCAATTGGATGAGGCTATCTGCTTTACGGGCAGCCGTATCACCAATGGTTCGGGCCGTGATGATGGCGACGCCCCCTGCCGGCCGTGGATTGGCCGTGATCAGATCGACGCTCGCCTGGCCATCTTGGTCCGTGAACGCAGTCGGCTGAATGATGCCGCCCGTGGTCGTGAAGTAAACGGCTGTACCTGGCGGGACCGGGTTCTGGTATCGGTCACCCAGGAAGACCGTGATACGAACGCGTTCGTTGTCGAACAACCCACCTGCTACGTTTGCCTTGCTGCGTCCGATAGAAGCATTGGGTCCATACGGGAGACCACTCGCGATCGTCACACGCGCAGGGGCAGAGAGGACGGAATCGTTCCGCGTGCTCGCCTGGATCTGGATGACACCGGGCTTGGTGCCCGCATTCAGCCGCGTGGAGATCCGACCTGTCCCCGCGACCACCTGTGCCACCGTCGGATAGACATATTCGCCTCCATTCGGCCCACCCACGATCGCGAATTTCACGTTTGGTCCATTCGCGCCGAGGATCGCATTCCCGAGCGAGTCGCGTACTTCGAACGTGAGGAGGGATGATTCGTTATATCCGGTCCCGCGGATAGAAATGGTCGTTGCCTCTGTCCCCACGAGCACGACGCTGGCCGGCTGGCCGGACGTTTGCCCGGGATTGGTCGGAGGGCTCGTGCTGTCGGCCACGAGGATGAGGTCGACGGACTGATTGGTCCCTGACTGCAACGTCACCGACGCCGAATCGTTGCCAAAACCGGGCGTGCGTGTGGCATAGATGGTGGTCGCGTACGACTGGCCCGCGGCCAGGTCGTAGCTCAGCGCAAACGTCCCGTTCGCGTCGGTCGTGTCGACCTTGCTCGCATTCGAGATGTCCCGCACGTAGGCCCCTGGGACGGCCGTGCCGTTGTCGCTTCTGAGGACCCTTCCGCTGAGGATCGTCGAGACCGTGGTCCCTCCGCCCGGGCCTTCTTCCTCCGGGTTCTGGCACGCCATCACCAACAACAGCGAAGCCGTAAGCAGGCGCGTAATCGCTTGACCGTACGTCATACCATCCTCCCGTGACCGATCTCATTGAATGCCAGCTCGAACTGGCTCAGAACAAGAAACAAAATCCACAAAGCGCACGAAGCGACACGAATGCGACCTGTGTCCTCGTCTGAAGACCGAACCGACCTCGTGTGCCTCGTGACCTTCGTGGATGTATCGCGAACCCTTTCGGGGGCTACTGGACCTTCTTTTGTGTCGTCCGCTTCTGGAGGTCCTGGTTCATGTCCTTCAGGACGTTGTCCAACCCCTGCTGCACCGGGGCCGCCTTGAGCCGGTCCTCGAGCAGCGGCACCATCTGCGCGCGCATGAGGACGACGAGCTCCTTCTTCTTGTAGCTGGTTGCATCGAAGCCGAACAAGTAACGCAGACCGAGCACCCACCACGGCAGGTCCTTGAGCACCGGCACACCTTCGCGCGTAACCGATTCGTCGGTCGAGTACAGGCCACCGACGTACGCCTCTTCCCCGTCCAGCAGCATGAGAGTCCCGCTCGCCTCCGTCTTGTTGATCAGGATGGTGGTCGCTGACGGGAGGAGCGTGCTGCGTTCGATCTTGTAGTTAAGGCTGATGAATTCCTTCTCTTGGAATTTCCAGACCTTGGGCGTGACCGTCAGGATCGTGCCCGTCTCGTAGAACTGGTTGACGACGTTGCCCGAAAAATCGCGCAACTGCACCGAAAAATTCTGGCCACTCTGAAGCTTCGACGATGTGCCGTTCCGTACCGTGATCTGGGGACGAGCGATCACTTCGCCGAGCTGCTCGCTTTCGAAGACGCGTAGGGCCGCATCGACGTCCACCGCCAGCCGCTTGTCGCGCGGACTGACCGTCGCATTGAGGATCGGTGTCGTGATCCGGTCCGCTCCGCTGAACTCGACGCCGAGGTTGAGACCTTTGCCCCGGAAGATGGAAAAGCCGATGCCGGTCTGAGCCAGCTTTGTCCGGTCTACCTCGAAGAACACGCTGGAGATCGTGATCTCTCGATCCTTGAAGTAGTACTCGGCCGAGTCGACCTTCATCGGAAGTTCGTTCATCGGCATCTGGCTCGCTGTGGGGGTCGTCACAGGAGCGCCTCCCGTCTTGGCCTGCTCGACTGTCTTCGTGTCAACCTGGGCCGACCTGCCGGCCTCCTCCATCGGAACCACTTCGACGTGCTCTTCATACTGGTTGTACCAGAGCTTGTTCGAGCGCAGGATGAGCTCGAAGGCGTCCTTCCAGTACATCGCCTCGATATTCACGCCGATCGATTTGTCCCCTTCTTTGGTGCCCGACCGGTCGATGACGATCTTCCCGCCCTTTGTCTTCCAGAGATCTCCGAGCGATTTGATCGCCTGCGAATACGGTACATCCGCACGGAACGAGACGATCTCGTCGGGAGCCGCTCCCGATTTCCCTTGGGCTGCGCGTCGCAGCTGGGACTCGGTTTGGGCCAACGCCGACACCGACATCAGCACGGCGATGAGCAACAGGGTCATTCCACGTTTGAGGTTCACCGGAGCCTCCTTCGACGGTCAAATTGGATCTGCTTGGACACCTTCGTGATCACGCCACCTTCGTTGAGCGTGAATTCCACCGAGCTGGTCCGCGGGTCGATCGCGCTGACGGCGCCGCGCCATACGCGATCGCCGAGCTGCAGGACGATAAGCTCGTTCTCATACAACACAAATGCTTTGCCCGGCAGGACCGCCTTGATCTCGACGTTGCGCGGGTTCAGTTCGCCCATTGGCGCCTCCGCCGCGATCGTCGGCACGATGAGCGGATCGAACGGGTCAAATGGCGCCGGTACCACGGTCAAACTGCGGGCCGCAAGCGACGAACCGAGCTCCGGAATGCCCCGCACGTAGTACGCATGGAGCTCCATGTCGAATGCGATCCATTTCTTCGTTTCCTTCGTCTCAGAATCGACCGCATCCTTGTACTCAAGCGCGAGCGTCGAGATCTTGTAGAGCCGCCGGCCGTTCTCCAGGAAGTAGACGAAGCGGTACAGGTTGTCGAACTGGGCCTCCCCTTGCTCGAGCCTGTAGGCGTTGAATCCGTAACCGGGGCTTTCCTGCGTTCCGAGAAACTTCATATCAAACTTCAGGAACCCGGCAACGTCGATGCCCCGGCTCATATAGCCGTAAGTTTGTGAGGAGACGTCGAACTCGGGGATCTCTTTGCTCCGGGAATCGTACCGGCGCTTCACGTCCTGGAATTGTACCGTCAGCCGCTGGACCTCTTCCGTCAGGATCGGAAGATTGTCGAGCTCCTTGTCGATCGCCTGGATCTGCTTGACGAGCGCTTTCAGCTCGCGCGGCTGCCAGTAGTAGTACCAGAAAGCACCGCCACCGCTGAAGAGCAGCAGGACCACGGCAAGTGCGATCGTATTGCGGATCTTATAGGTCACGAGGCCTCCGCAGTTGGTTATCGCCGGGCGGCGTCGTACGGCCGCTCGGGAATATCATGTTTGTCGACCCGCTCGATGACGATGTCGAATTCATACACGATCTTGTTCCGGACCGTTGTCGTCCGCACCTCGCGCAGTGTGGCCTTCTCGAAGATGCTGGCGATGCGCGGAATCCGCGTTCGGTAGATCGAGCGACCGGAGAGGATGATGATCGATTTGTTCTGTGGATCGGGCCGCATATTGTAGATCCACATGGAGTTCAGATCCTCGACGCTCGTTGCGACATAGTGGAGGATCCGGCTCCAGCGGTCACCGCCTGGCGCGATCGAGTCGTACGTCGTCGTCGCGTTGATGTACCGGTTGATATCGCCTTGGAGCACGTCCTTTCGGGACCTGAACAGGTCGAGGTCGGCCAGGCGAAGCTGCTTCTGCGCGAGTTCTTCTTTCGCCCGGCGAATATCGACGCTCTGCTCGAGGATCGCATTGTAAAAGAAAACGATCGCCGCGATGATGCCCAGCGCCGTAACCCAGCCGTGCCAGGCCAGCTTGAAGACCTTCTGGGCCTCGATGATCGCGCCCGGGATCAGGTTCGTAGAATAGAAGGTCTTCCGCTTGGGCTCCAGCGCCTTCCAGGCATTCATGATCGGAATGGCATATTCCGACAGCGCCTCGCCCACCGATCCGTCGAACGGTGTCAGGTCGACGTCGGGGATATGCGCGTACTCGACCTGTGCGGAGGAGAATTGCGGAGCCAAAGATTCGAGCAGGTTCACCTTGTGCGCCTCACCCGCCAGGATAATGCGGTCCATCCGGGCGAGGGCGATATTGTCCTGTTCGAGCAGGATGCGCGAGTAGAGCGTGTTCTCCAGATTCGGCGATTCGTGCCCTTCGCTGATGATCGGGGCGAAGTGGAGATATTCCTTGCCCTGCATGAAGATGATGCGGCTGAAATCGTGGCCGACGTACACAACGACCGTCACCTCTTCGTCCTGGACCTCGTAGCCCGTCCGGATCATCTCAATGAGGGCCACGTCAGCGCTGTCGATGTACTCCAGGTTCGGTGCCCGGTTGCCGAGGAAACTCTTGATCTCGGTCAGCAGGTCGTACAGGTTCAGCCCGTCCTCGCGGATCACCGTCAGGATCCCGCCGTTGGCGTGTGGGATCACCGCGAATGAGTCCATCACCGGCGGTGTGGCACGAGACGTTGCCAGTTCTTCGATGATCCGCTTGCGGAGCGCCGTCCCCTTCAGGCCAAAGTCCGATTCGAATTCCTGGTAGGTGACTGCAGGCTCGGAGAGCGCATAGTTGAGCGAAAATCTCGCCCCAAGATCGGATAGCAGACCCAAGAGGACAGTAGAATTGGAGTTCGCCTCCTCTTCTTGTCCCCCATCGAGTGTTGCCGCGCCGCCTCCAAAGGCGTCGCCAGGCGCGGGAGTCTCGCCGAACCCCCCCGACTCCTCGTTCTCGGCGGCGAGCTCCTTCTCCTCGAACTTCTTCACGAGCGCGACGGTCTTGAAATCGCGCAGAACGACCTTCCCACCCTTCAAGGAGAGCTGAATGAACTTCAGCGACAGACCGTCGACGAACAGCGAGACGGCGGTCTTTCCATCACCTTTTTGGATAGTCATACGGGGTCCGGTGTCTCCGACGTGGTGGATCGCTGGAGCAACCCGCCTGCCTGTCAGCGGCGGGGTAACGATGTGCGGCATCCGGCCACCGTCTGACTGCGGCCGGGTGGTTCGTCCGCGGAGCTAGTTGTCCGACGGAGTGATCTGCAGCAACTGCTGTAGACGACGCTTGTTGTTGGCGTAGTTGATCGCGTTCTCGAGCGAGATCTTCTTCGCCAGATAGAGGCGTTTCAGATCCTGCTCCATCGTATTCATCCCCTGCTCGAGACCTTCAGAGATCATCTGATAGATCTCGGTCGTGTTGTTGTTCTTGATCGCGGCCCTGACCGACGGCGTGGCGATCATGATCTCCTTCGCCAGGACGCGCTTGCCGTCGAGGCTGGGAACGAGCTTTTGGGAGATCACGGCCCGCAACGTTTCGCCCAGGCGATTCCGGACGCGCTCCTGCTCGATGGGGGGAATTTCACCGATGATCCGGTCGATACTTTCCACGGCCGAGGCGGTGTGAAGCGTCGAGAAGACCTTATGGCCCGAGTCCGTGATCTCGAGCGCCGTCATGATTGTCTCAGGATCGCGCAATTCGCCGAGCATGATGATGTCAGGATCCTGCCGCAGGGCCTGAATGGCCCCTTCCTTGAACGACAAGACGTCTCGCCCGACCTCCCGGTGACGAATGATGCATCGATCGGAGCGGTGCACGTACTCGATCGGCGACGCAATGATGACGATGTGGCCGTCGACGGAATGGTTGTTCGCATCGATGATGGCGTCCAGCGTCGAGCTCTTGCCGGAGCCTGTGATGCCCGTGACAAGACAGAGCCCTTCCTTCGTCTGCGCCAGACTGACCATCTTCGTCACGCTCGGATGGAGCTCGAGCAATTTGTAGGGCCGGACAGTATTGTTGATGGCCCTCATGTTCAGCGCAAGCTGATCCAGGTCGAAGTAGGCGTCGGCTCGGAACCGTCGGAACTCACCCCCCTCGAGGTACAGCATATGAGAGAAGTCGAGGTTCCGATTCTCGTAGAGGAACGTGCGCTGACGGTCTCCAATAACGCTCTGGACGAGAACATTCATCTCGTCGGGACTGTATTTCCCGAGCGTCGGATCAGGCTTCTTTGACCCATAGATCCGGTACCAAATAAATCCTTGGGACCCATAGCCTCCCATGTCGATGTCTGACGCATTGATCGTGAACATCTTTGACAGAAGATGGTTCATCAGCGTCAGAAGCTTCATCTTCGACGTCTCATCGACGCGCGACAAGGTATCGCCAATCATCATCTGACGCTCAAGGCCAGTGACGGTCTGCGGCAACGTGGCCGCCACTTCCTTCAGGACCTTGTGGCCTTCAAGAATAACGGGAGACAACTCGGCAGCAGCAGCATTGCCCGGTCTGGACATTGGCGCTGGCGGTGGCGAAGTTGGGGGCATGCGGACTCTGGAGTCTTAGGTATTGTTCGTACGAGCCGTCTCTTCTCCACTAAGTCGGTAGAGTATACGGAAGGCCACAGTAAATTGCAACTTGCTTAAAGTCTTTGTTGCGCTCTTTCCACCATCTTCTGCTACAACATCATATTGTGTTTCGGCCGCAGGTTTTCGTACATTCTTGGCGCCAGCCAGTGGGGGCGTTTGGTCTGGTGTGTCATTATTACCCATAATTGAGCACCCAGGACCAAATCGATACAGGCTTCACCATTCGAAGCTTCGAAATTCGGCTGATTTGCCTTTTGCGTTTGTGGACGGATTGTTGCATCAATAGATAACCGGTCAACGGGATTTCAGGCCAAGGTCGAAAACCTCCTTCGCTCCGGCCGGAGTCAACAAAGAGTTGTGCCTCACGCCACCCGTTGTGGCCCGGTGGGTCGTCTCACGGCTTGCGAAGATCGGTCATAGCCGCGTACGAAACTGTGATATGGCACATAGGGCCGGGGACCCGGAACCGCTAACGTGTTCTGGGTCGGAGGTAGCAACCCCGTCATTCAACGAATGGGTATTCCAGCAGGAGTACGTTCACCATGGGACAAGCGATGCTCACGATCGGCGCGTTCACGCTCCTCTCGACACTGACGCTAGCGGTCAACGCCACGATCATTCAGACCTCGAACATGGGCCTTGAAATGGAGGCGAACCTGAACGCCTTGTCGTACGCTCAGTCAATGCTCGACGAAGTGCTCACGAAGAGCTTCGACGAAAACACGACAAACAATCGACGCGTATTCACGAATGCTGGGATGACATCCCGCGGCTCGTTCGGGCCAGACGGTGGCGAGACGATCACTCCACCCGATTCATCCCGAACAGGAGTCTTCCGTTCCCAATGGCGATTTGACGACGTCGACGACTATCACGGATACGTCCGTTGGGTGTGGAATCCACGGCTCGGATGGTTCATCGTCCGGGATTCGATCGAGTATGTCCACGAGGACAACTTGACCGTGCAAACCAGCCAGACGTGGCACAAGCGGATCATGGTCAACGTGCAGAACTTTTCGATGATCAAGGACGACGCGGGGAACGTCATTCCCTACCGGATGCATGATATCGCCGTCTACCGAAAGTACTATTAGTGTCTGTCTGGCAAAGTCCCGGATTACGTGATCACGATCGACCATCCTGAACGGCCCTAGGCGAGGTTCTTCATGTCGGCAATGCTGGATTATATCGCCTCCGCGATCATCTTTGGTGTCCTCGTCCTGGCAGTCGCCCGGGTACAGACGAACATCAACGCCACTCTCTATCAAAACACGTTCACGGTCATCACCCAGGGGAATGCCGTTGAACTCGCGCGCCAGGTGGAATTCGATTTTCTGAAGATCGGCCACCACGTACGCGGTCAGCGGATCTTTTACGCAGCGGAGCGCCGCATCGACTATCGGGCGGATGTGTCGAACAATATGGACACGGCACTCTACCGGTATCAGACAGGCACCATCGCCCAATCCGCGAACACGCCAAACCCGACCGACTTTCCGCTGTTCCGTATACAGGCGGGAACAGCCCTGCGACAGAATTTCGGCTTGATCGACTTTCGGATCTCGTACTTCGATTCAAACAACGTTCGGATCGGTGTTCCGACGAACCAGGTCGATACACTTGCTAAGATCCGCGGGATCAATGTCTATTTCATGGTAGCAAGTCCTGAGCCGGTCCTCACGCCCCAGGGTGATACGACGTATTCGCTTGTGACATGGCAGAAGCTGATCTTCCCGCGTAATCTCAATCAACTCAATCTGTCCAAGTAGAGGCCAATCATGGGACGAGCTGCGATGTTTCTGGTGATGGGGATGGCGGTCGCCTTCGGGTTCATCGGCGGCAGCCTTCGAGAGTCGGCCGAAACGCTCACCGGCGCCCAGGTCGGCTACTACAAGTACTCGTTTGCGCGGAACATGGCCCGACTCGCCGTCAACCGACACCTCAGGTATATTGACCGGGGTATCACGCCCCCGACGACCGCAAGCTTTCAAGGCGGCTCCTACGCCGTCACCGCAACGTCCGTCGGGGATACACTCCGGATCGTCTCACGCGGTGTCTACGCAGAATCGACCTACGTCATGCGTGTCAAGCTGCTCTTTACGCCGAAACCGTTCCCGACGTCGAAGTCGGCCATCGGCATGATCAGCAACGACGCCGAAATGGACATCAGCGGAAAGGCTTCCGTGGACGGCCGCAACTGGACCGCGGACGGGTCGGCATTGACTGGCAGCGGGGATCTTCCGGCCATCACAGTAAGCAATCCATCAGATTCAGCCGAGATCATCAACGATGCCTCAGTGGCCCCGTACCTCACCGGTTCGATCAAAGTAGGGACCGACCCCACCGCCCTCAGCCCCGCATCATTCATCCCGGAGTATGAACAGAGTGCTCACTACACATTCAACACACCGGGCAACGTGGCGGGCGATTGGGTCTTTGGAAGCGCCGCAAACCCCGTGATCGTGGTATGCAACGTCGGCACGGCCGACACAAACTTTTCAATCCGGTTCACCGGCAGCGTCGTTGGCTGGGGGATCCTGGCCATCAACGGGAACGTGAAGTTCTCGGGTTCCTTCACATGGTATGGCCTTGTGATGGCGTACGGGGAGGAGAATGTGATTAGTTTCGAAGCTCTCGGAAACCCACAAATCGTCGGCGGCGTGATGGTCGCGGGCGAGGAAGTCCACCTAACCTTGAAGGGTACTGGTTCGGGAGGAAAGGTGAAATATAGCAGCGAGGCTCTCGACCAGGCAAAGCGGATCGGAAGGTTGTTGTATTACAGCGTGGTGGAATGGTATGAATAGCGCCCCGGCGTAACTGGGGCACGAAGGTCAGTGAACAGCAACGGGCGCTCCAAGAAGCGCCCGTTGCGTTGTACGTGCTGCCCTGCTGTGATACGGTCACTCGTCCTCGACCGTCGACGCGATGACCTCTTCAAGGGCTGTCATCCCCTCCTTCATCCGCTCCATACCAGAACGTCGGAGCGTCCACATGCCGTCCTTCGACGCTTGATCGCGGATGGCATTCTCATCGACCTTGTCGCCGGCATTCAGGACGATGTCCTTGATTGCCTTGCTGAAGAAGAGCGCCTCGTGGATGGCCGCGCGCCCCTTCCATCCGCCGTTACACTTGTCGCAACCGACCGGTTTGTAGAAGGTGTGCTGGGCCAGGTCCTCTTCCGTGAAACCGAACTTCAGCAGGTCTCCCTTCTCATCCTCATCGATGGGAGACTTACAGACCTTGCAGAGCGTACGGATGAGCCGCTGGGCGACGATGATGTTGATGGCGTATGCGATCAGGAACGGCTCGATGCCCATCTTGTACAGACGTGCCACCGCGCTGGGAGCATCGTTCGTGTGCAGGGTGGAGAAGACCAAGTGACCTGTGTTGGCCAGTTTGATGGCCGTCTCAGCCGTGACCTTATCGCGCATTTCACCGACGAGCACGATGTCGGGGTCGTGACGCAGAATACCGCGGATGGCCTGTTCGAACCCCATCTTCGGGCCGATCTTGAGCTGTCGCGCGCCCTTGATGATGTACTCGACGGGCTCTTCGATCGTCAGAACGTTGACGGTCGGGTCGATCACCTGGTAGAGTGCGGCGATCAGCGTGGTCGACTTGCCGGACCCTGTCGGGCCCGTCAGGATGACGATCCCTTGCGGCTTGCCAATGGCCTTGTAGAAGAAGTTCTTCGCGGGCCCCTGCAACCCGAGCTTGTTCAGGTCCGTGATGACCTTCCGGTCGTCCAGAACGCGGATGACGACGCTCTCGAATTTGTGCTTGAATTCCGTCGTGACGATCGGCATGATCGACACGCGGAACCGGAGCTGGTGGCCGTCGATGACGCGTTGGATGAATCCGTCCTGCGACATCTCACGCTCGAACCGGTCCACGTTCTTCGTGCGGTCCTTAATGACCGCCATGACGGCCTCGGGGAGCGTATTCTCCTGGCAATGCCAGACCTGCAGGTTGCCGTCGACGCGGAACATGAAGTTGGTCTTGTTCCCTTCGGCCGCGACGATGTGAATATCGGACACGTCCCGACGGACCGCCTCCACGATGCAACCTTCGAAGAGGTTGACGAGGGCGCTCTTGTTGATCTCGGCTTCGAGCGCGTCTTCGTCGACCTCGACGTCGTCCTTGCTCATCGAGCCTTCTTCGATCGTCTCGCTCGAATCGAGCATCTTCAGGAACTCGTTCTGCTTCGGGGCGACCTTCTCGAGAAGGTTCTGCAGGTCCTTCAGACGGACGTAGCAGATCTCGTATTTCTTGACGTTGAACGATCGGGCGACCACCGGCAGGTTCCGGTCGGTCGGGTCTGCGGCAACGATGATCAGCTTGTCCGTTTGTCGCTCGTCCCACTTGAACGGCAGCATCTTCGCGGCCGTCATCATCTCGCGCTGCTGATCGGACAGGGCGTCGACGAACTTCTTGACGAAGGCGATACGTGCCTCGTCGATCTTTTCGTCGTTCAGGAAGATCTCGCGGAAGGCGTAGAGATTCGCCACTTCGCGGAACACGGCGTCGTGGTCGGCGCCGAACTCCGAGACGAGGATCTGGCCGAGGTTCTTCCGGTTCTTCTTGTTCTCCTCGGAGTCCTTCAGCTTCAACGATTTCTCGAGGGTCTCGAAATCGATGATGCCCTTCTTCAGGAGTGTATAGCCGATCTTATCAGTAATGTCGATCTCTGGCATGCCTCATCCTCCGTGCGCCCGCGGGGGCGCTGTCAGAACCATCCGGCGAACAATGACAGGAACCCGCCGGGCGCCTTCGGCTTTACCGTCGCCGTCTCCGACGAGACGAGCGTCAGGGCCGTCAGGACGATCATGATGACCATCTGCACGGACAACTCGATCAGCTGTACCACGTTCGCCAGGCGATACGTGGTTTCCTTCTCATAGTATTCGGCCAGCTGGATCGCAGTATTCTTGACCGTTCCGGTCTCGGCGCCGGAACTCAAACGGGAGATGGCCGTCTCCGTGAAAACACCGCTGGCCTGGAATGCCTCGGTGAGACTCTTCCCTTTCTCCAGCATGAGCGGGATCGCGATCGTTCTGATCCGTTGGTCCATGTATTTATTGCCGCATGCTTCGGACGCCATCCGGATGACCTCGATATTCTCGCCCGAACCGCTGTACAGCGCATAGAAGACGCGGCAAAAGATCTCGATCGCGGTCTTGTGGAACAACGCCCCGACGACCGGCACCTTGAGCATATATTGGTCGAGCATGAACTGGCCCTTCTCCGTCGCAAAGAAGCGGGCCGCGGCAACCATGGGGATGATGAACGCGAGGCTCACGACAAGGGCGTTGTCCATGAGCCAGTTGCTGAACTGAAGCGTCGCCTTCGTCATCGGCGGCAGCTCGATCTTGAACTTCACGAACATCTCCGCCGTTGCGGGGAAGATATAGGCAACATAGAACATGACCGCAAGGAACAGAACGAACAAGGTGACCAACGGCATGATCAGGGCTTGTCGCACGGACTTCTTGAACTGAGCGTTGCGCTCGAGAAACTTGGCCGTGCTCTCATAGATCTCCACCATGTTGCCGCTCTTCGAGGCGAGGCCGAGCATGTTCGCAGTAAACTTACCGAGGACGACTGAGTGCTTGAGGAAGACCTTTTCTGAGTCCTTTCCCTGCTTCAGTTCGAGATTAATTTCCTTGAGACAATCGCGCAGGATCGGATTTGGGATGTCGTTGATCAGAAGCTGCATGACCTCGTTGAATGGCAGCTTCTGTCGCATCAGGTCGGTGCTGATTCGGACGAAGGAGATCACTTCGACAGGGGGGGCCGGTTTGAGCTTGTTGCCGAAGAGCTTTTTGCGAACATACTGGACCTTGTAGCCCATTTTCTCGAGGGCAATGCGCACCTCGTCGGGCGTAAAGGCCTTTTGCTCACCATCGATCGGTTTGTCCTTCCCCTTCTGGACACGATAGAGGAATGACACACGCTCGTGGACGGCCGTAATCTTGAACTTCTTTTCCCTGGCCATCTCTTCGGCGCGTTTCTTGGCCAGTTTCTTATTATCAGCGTTGATCACGCCGGAAATGGCCTTGCCGGAAGGAGTCAGACCTTCCACACGAAATTCGGGCATACAACCTCACCAAATACTTGAGCAGGATTGCTCAAGACATGTCAGAGTAACAGAGTTTACTTCTTTTCGGCTATTCTGTCAACTCACCATCCTCCCAGCAGGCGGGATTTCGGTGATCAACCGAGCCTGTAGTTCTCCCCTTGGCCCACGCAAGCGGGTCCTGAGGCAGACTGCCCTCCACTCCCCTCCCACCGTTGACTTCTGACCACCTACTGTACCGCATTGCAATCCCATCTCTCTCGCGCCTGCGGAGTGGGCCCTGCAGGACTTGAACCTGCGACCAACGGATTATGAGTCCGCCGCTCTAACCAGCTGAGCTAAGGGCCCGGAAAATGGAAGAACGTAAAGCACTAGAGGAGCGAGCGTGCAAATCTAGCGAATAATGGGGAGGGCTTCAACTGAGGCCAGGACGGAGGAACCATGGATGTAAGACCGGGATCCATGCTCACTGAAGTTCAGCATACATGGTGCGCCTAACCCGGTTTTGATGGGAATGACGCCCCCAAAGGTGGACCTGACCTCTGTTCACGCCGTGCCCGGATGATCGGTGGCAATCAGCGGACGATGCCGAATTGCACCACACCGTGAACGCCCTCATAGGTCTGGAAGCGGTTGAACACCTTGAAGGCCCTGATCCCGATGCCGAGGAACCGAAATGGACGGAGCGAAAGAGCAAGCTCCAGCGGCACGCCGACGCCTGTTTCTTCAACCTTCGTCGCCGTATAGCCTGGGGACAGGAAGACACCCGTGACCTCCCACCTTGTGGACGCAATGGCACTGACGCCAGCAGACACCGTGAGCGCGCCCATGCCCGTTTGGGCCTGATACCCGACCATGAGATCTTTGGTCGACAGATCCTTGGGCAGGTCATCCCCCGGATGCGCCGTCCCGGTGATACGAATTCCGACCACACATGCACTGACCGGGCAGACGTATGCACCCGCTTCCCCGCTGAAGGCAGGCATCGAGATCCCGGGATCGCCTCCGACCTGAAACCAGAAGATGGGTCGAACCTGCTCGGCTGCCTCCTGTGGTCGAAGCGGCATCAGGTGGACCAGGACACACACAAGGGCAATTCCGAGGTTCTTTGCAGGCCGTGAAGGGACGATGGACCTGATCGGCATGATCGCGTCGGACACTATTGGCCGGTCAATCGGATTGGTCGGAAAGGTAACCGGGTCACATCGCCCATCCACAGCACGCGTGACCGAAGGGATTCGAACCTCCAAAGGTCGCTGCGGGGAAACGCGTGGGGTTGACATCCTCCACGGAGATGAAGGGTCCTGCCCTATGGTGCAAGGGCAGCAATGGCACGGGCCTCGACATGCGCGCGGCCATTCGTTCGACGCCGATGCTCCATCATTTGACGGTGCAGTTTATCAGCCTGCAGCATGAAGATCTCGATCTTCGACCGGGTGATTTGCGGGAAGGTGTTCCCATCCGTTTCGACGTGCAAGTACGGCAACGTTGTCACACCGTGTGGATAGGTATGAGCGCGTGACCCGTTGCTGCGGCGCTTGCCTTCGATGGTCATCTCTTTGACCAGGATTGCCTCCGCAAGCCGTCCCGGCATGCAAGCAAACGGACCGATGGAGACAATTCCCGAGGCCGATTCGAGGATCTCTCGCATGGCCGTGCCAACGGTGAGCACGGCTTCACCGATCAGATCATCGGAGAGGAGGTGGGTGGCATGGCGAATGGTCTTTCGAATGTCCAGCATCTCCTCCCCCACCATGCCGGTCCTGGAGAGGATCTTGCGCATCCTTCGTTCTGTGCGCCACTGATAGGCATTCTTGAGCCGAAGACCGAGGCGCTCTTTCCAGGTGTTCCGATGGGCACCGTTGATGGCGCCCAGGTAGTTCGTGTAGTAGACGAACTCCGCAACTGGTGTCGTGCGGACGACGAATCCGTTGGAGATGAGCATCTCCATCAATTCGTGCGCGGAAAACTCTTCTCGCCGGACGTAGATCTCTCCGATGAGCGACACAGTCTTTGCATCTTCAGGCCGTGTGCGCAGCGGAATCTTCAGCACCTCCTCCGTCATTTGCTCAAGGGCTTCGTAGATCGAATCGATCGTTCCCTTTTCGATCTGGCACTCCACCGTCTTCCAGGCGGCGTTCACAACCTCCAACGCCTCCGCGGGCCGGTCAGCCAGCACCTTCAACGCGTTTTCAATGTCGGCCACAAAGTCCGATGCAAGGAGTCCCACCCATGACTTTCGGAAGAAGTCCCCACCCAAACCTCCGTACGACGATTCTTCCCGGAGTGCCAGAACTCCGGCATTCCGGTATCCCTTCTCATCGATCACATCCTTCATTTTCACGTTGTACTGTCCCTGCCGACAGGGGCCGCATCCTCCCGGCATGAAGAACAGCGACCTACGGTTGTCACCGTTCGCTTGTTTCTTCGCCAGATGTTCGACCATCTGGCCCGTCGTGAGGATGTATGGGAGGCACTCCTTGCACGTCGAATGCCCTCTCCCTTCTTTCAGGGTCGTCGCCGTCGGTATGGGCATCGCGATCGTCGGGATGCCGGCGGACCGCAGGCCCGCTGCCAGCGCAGAAGCACCAAAATGCCCGACGGACGGCATGATGACCTCAGTGTCACCGGACCGAAGATCTGAGACCTGGCCGTCCTGGCCTTGTACGGAGATACCATCAGCAGTTTCAAAGACCTGGAGTGCGTGCGAGGCCGGCTTGGCCTCCCGTATCATTCCGCGCCTCGAAAGCTCCATGTAGTTGGACATGATATCCAGAGCAGCCTCGATTCGCGTATTGATCCCGACGTCAGCCGAGTGGCTGTCGAGCTCCAACGTCAGCGATGGTTTCGAACCCATGAGCCGTCGGAAATAGGAGACGATGAAGGAATCGGGCCCGCAGGAGAAGTTGGTTACGAAGACGCCGAACAGCTTCGGGTGCTGCTTGACGAACCTGGTTCCTCGAATGATCTGCTGACCATTGGCCCAGTACATGTTCTCGTAGCTGGGGAGATGGTCGGACGGAAGGAGATCGTGCGGAATGACGACAAGGTCCTTCGTTGCGATCTTGTGCGGGATACCAAGGTTCGCTTCGCTCGCGAACGTATTATACGGACGTCCGAAGAGGATGATGCCGAACCGGTGCCGGTCGCTCGCGACCTCCTCAAGGGCCTCGCGGCCGAGTTCCTTGAATGCAGCCCGCATCTCCGCGTAGCGTGCGTATCCACGTCGAAAAGCCTCCCGCGCATCTCCCGCTGAGACGCCCAATTCCTTCGCCATGGAGGTGAATGTCTTTTCCACTTCATCGATGCCGCGGGCAAAGTTGATAACGGGGGACAAGACGGGAGGCAGGGCCTTGTCGCGAAACGCGTTCTGCAAGTAGTACGGTTCAGCCTGAGCGAACACACACAGCCGGTGGTACGACTGGTCAGCCGCTGCCTCCATCTCCTGTATATGGGGGAGGAAGATCAGGTCGACATTCTGACGGAGCAGGTTTTCGAACATTCCGTGCGAAAGCTCAACTGGAAAACAGAATGAGGAGTTCATCTTCTCCAACCCACGCGGGTCGACCTGGTTTGCGAGGACGACGCGGAACCCAAGGCGGGTGAAGAACCCGTGAAACAGCGGATAGAGGACGTTCGTCGAGAAGGACTTGAGAATTCCGACCGTCTTTCCGTTGGGTCGTTCGGGCGTACCGTCGGCAAAGGTTCGGAAGACCATCTCCTCCCGAAGGTGCACGTAGTCTTTGCCCGAAGAGCGCTTCTTCTCCTTGAGCCGTTGGTCATAGAATCGGTTGCAGGCTCCTCCGAACGGATACTTCTTTTCCTCTACCTCGATGATGCTGATGGGGCACTTCCGGTCGCATTTCTCCTCGCCCCCGGCGCAGACGAAGGATTTCCCGTAGGAAAAGGTCCTCTGCATCAGTTCTTCCAAGTCGAACGTCTGAGGCTCCATCAGACCTAGGTCGAGGCGTCGGCGGACCTCGAGCGCGACGCCGAAGGCACCCATCAATCCGGGCTCGGGCGGAACGACGATCTCTTTATTGATGAGGGTCGCCATGGCCATCGGAACCGCACGGTTGTAGCAGACGCCGCCTTGCATGAAGATCCGGTCGCCTACCGAACGATTGCCCTTGACCCTGTTCACATAGTTGAGGCAGATGGAGTACACCAACCCGGCAACCACGTCGTCCTGCGAGATGCCTTCCTGTGCAGCGGTCTTGATATCACTCGAGATGAACGCAGCGCACTGATCGTTGAAATTCGGGGGTCGCTCAGCACGGAGCGCGATCTCGGCGATATCACGATAATCGATCGAAAGGGATTCCCGCGCCGCCTCCTCCAGGAACGAACCCGTTCCCGCCGAACATGCTTCGTTCATCGCATAGTCGCTTGCCACACCGTTCGTCAGATACGTGTACTTCGCATCCTGTCCCCCGATCTCGAAGATCGTGTCTACATCGGGGTCGAAATACGCTGCCGCGACGGCGTGGGCGATGATCTCGTTGATCACCCCTTTGGTCAGCGCGTGAAGCCCGGCGATATGACGTCCGGAACCTGTGGTCCCAAGGCCTGTGATGCGGATCGGTGTCGTGACCTGTGACCTGATCGCCGCATAGCAGTCGAGGGAGGCTTGCACCGGGCTTCCGTTCGTGCGGAGGTATGCCGAAGCGAGGAGCGCGGTGTCCCGGCGGCGAAGGAGCACGGCCTTTGTCGTCGTCGATCCGACATCAAGTCCAAGAAGACACTCATCGAACGGCTCGGGCTGAGCCCGCTCGATCTCCTTGAAGATCACTCGTGACCTGCCGCACTCGATCGGGGGATGGAAGGAAAAACGGTGGGCGCCGTGCTTGAACATCCGCTCCGCATCGAAGGCGGCATGCCGCTCAAGGCCAATGAGGGCTGCCCCATATGCCTCGAAGCACGTTGCATGAGGGACCACTGTGAGGGCCGGATACTGTTCGCGGATGAAGCGCAATACGCTGCCGTTCATCGATACGCCGCCAATGACCGCAACGTGGGTCGACGGTTGCTTGGCCAGGAGCTCGATGATCTTGGCCGCGATCATACGACACAATCCCGCTACGACGGTCGGCTTGGAGACCCCTTTGTTCAGTGCATGTGTGCAATCGCTCTTGCAGAAGACGCTGCAGCGCCCGGATACGCCGTAGGGTGTCTGCCCTTCTGCCATCGCGGCGGCCTCTTCGACGGAGAGGTTCATCCGCCTGATTTGCTGCAGGAAGAATTCACCGGTACCAGATGCGCACTTGTTCCCCGAAAGCACCTGGACGATATTGCCGTTGTCATCCATGCAATAGACGAGAAACGTCTCTCCCCCCAAACTAGCCAGTGCATGATACTGGCCGGCAAGACCGAGCGAACGGAACGCCTTCTCAACAGCCTCTGGCTCGGAGACGGTCCGCGCCTCCACCAAATGGCGAAGCCGCCGTCCCGTGACGACCACCGAGAGACCATCTGAAGGATGCTCCGCAAGGTAGGTGCGAATGACGGCCTTCGGGTCCGCGTTGTGCGCGACTGAACAGCACTTCTCTTCGACCAGCGAGCCGTCGACGGCCATCCGAACAAATGAGACCGTTGACGCTCCTACGCAGATCCCGAGGGAACCACCTATCATAGGACCTCCCGCTGTGCTGGGACTCAAACGCTCGTGGAAGCGATCATCTGGGGAACGATCGCGCAATGGACTGACGCTCAGGTCGATCCGGGCAACCGGACCGAAGGACTTGGCAGAGTCAATCGGATGTCATCTTGTTGAACTCCATCCGATCGATTCGTTCGGGGTTGGCGATTCGCGACGTACGCAAGGTTTCGTCGAGGTTAGGAAGGGGGATGCTTACTCATGATTGACGAGCGCGTCATGTCGCAAAGGTGGGATTCGTATTGTTCGAAACTTCACCATCTTCCGCTGCAAACTCGCTCAGCGCAAATATCATCTCCGCGACATCGAGAGTCAACAATTTCCCAGCATGGCGAACGGCAAGTCGCATGATCGAGAACGTTGAACAGTCCATTGGCCGTTTTCGAGAAATTTCGGTAGAGACGGAATGTTCAAGCGCGGACTGTTCTCATGAATGCGAAAAGAATGGGTGGAATCAGATATGAGCACCATGATCAAGTTCGGGCATAAACCGAAGTTCGGACGAATCCAGACTGATAGGTATTTGCGGGTTCCCGAATCGGGGAAGGGGCCCGGCGGCGGATCTGCGAAATGCGATACACGGCGCCGGCGTGTGTTCACGAGGCAGTTGCAACGTCGGCCGTTTCGCAGCGCAGCAACTTCTTCAGCGCTCGGTCATGCCGACAGATTGCTTCGCCCGGAGGAAGGACGAGATCGGCCATCAAAACGATCATGGCTACTCGCCTCGATGCAACAGATGTGGTCAGATGATGGTACATTGACATCCCGAACCACTGCTGATGCTTGCGCTCGAACCCTTCGATGAACCGGCAACGCACTCGATCGTGATCGTTTCCGGCCCCTGAACACACCTGCATGAAACAAGAACCTGTGGCGGACACTGTCGGGCCCGCTCATCTCGACTGGCACTCAATCGTTCGACACTCCCATCCGTTTCCAGGCGTTTGGGTCGTGATTGTCATGTGTGCGATTGCCAACCCGGCCGTATCTCAGGACCGGGTCGATACGACCCGAACGTACCAAGCGGACGAGGTCACGGTCATCAAAACCAGGGCCGGCTTGGACCCCGCGCGGATCCCCTACTCGGCGACGGTCCTAAACATCGGTCCCGGTCCTTCAGCCCGAACCGATGCCCTCGCCAGTGCGCTCGAATCCGTCCCCGGGGTCTTCACCTCGAGCCGTTCGGGCGGTACCGACCTGCGACTGACAATCCGGGGATTCGGCGCGCGCGGAAATGGCGACCGTTCCAATTCCGGAACGATCCGCGGCGTCAAGGTCCTCCTCGACGGCATCCCTGTGACCGAGCCGGACGGACGCACGTCGCCCGACCTGTTGACCTTTCTCCAAGTCGGCCGGTTGGAGGTGGTTCGCACGAACGCTTCCGTCCTGTTCGGCAACGCGTCGGGCGGCATTGTCAACATCGAGTCCGCCGAACCCGGCGAAGAAACGGCCTGGTCACTCTCCGGCTCTGCGGGATCCTTCGGAGGGCGGAAGATCATTGGGCAGCTTGGTATGCCCTTCGCTGGCGGCAGTCTCACCCTTTCAGGGGGTCGACTCACGTTCGCTGGATGGCGCCAGAATTCGAGCGTCGATGCGGCAAGCCTCTACGCCGTGGCCGTCATCCGTCCGACGGCGGATCTCCGGATCCGCGCCACGATGGGACTGACGAGACATCGCTTTGGCGTCCCGGGCGCGCTGACCTACACCGAAGACGAAGCTGACCCATCCATGGCAGACCCGCTCTATCTCCTCCGGCGTGAGCGACGCGACAACCTCGTCGGCCTCTCTTCCATCCAGGTTATCCGATCCTTCGACGGCATCCACTCCGTCTCGGCTTCCGCCTATCTTGGGCCGAAGTCTCTGATCCGATCCGAGCGGAACACGTATCGGGAGTTCCAACGATGGGTTGGCGGGGGCGGAGCCGTCTGGCGATGGTTCGTGAACCCAACGTCGTCGTTGACTGTCGGGGTCGATGCCTCCATGCAGGACGGGGGCAGCCAGTTCTATTCCCTCGTCCGCGGAGAGCGAGGAGACTCACTTCGGACGAACAAGTCCGAGCGGGCGATGAGCCTCGGAGCATTTGCGGAGGGTGCGATGGATCTGACCGATCAGTGGTCCATTTCGGCAGGACTGCGATACGACCGACAGCTGTATCGCTCGTCCGTCTTCCCCGCCGGTGTCACGCTGGTCCCACGCTTCGAAGAACTGACGTTCGAACATCTCACGCCCCACCTCGGCGCCTCATGGCGCCACAGTGAACGGCATACGACCTTCGCATCGGTGAGCGGCGGACTCGAGGTGCCCGCTTTCAATGAAGTGGATCCGCCTCCCGGTATCGGAGCGGCTGATCTGAACCCGCTGCTAAAGCCAATGGTCTCTACGACCTTCGAGGTTGGACACCGCTTCCGCACATCGATGTCCAACGATTGGAGATTGTCAGCGTCAGCGGCGGTCTTCCACATCCAGGTGCGGGACGAGATCGTCCCCTTCAACGACGGGTCCTGGTTCCTTTCCGCTGGACGGTCGGAACGGAACGGCGCTGAGCTTGCCGCCGCTCTCCAGACGACTCGTGGGGCAGAGGCCATCATATCAGCGACTTTCTTGAGAGGACGGTATCAGGAGTTCGCATCGACGGCCGGGTCGTTCACTGGAATGACCATTCCGGGCATACCAGAGTACGTCGTCTCGGCGAAGGTCGTCTCTGCGTGGGGAGAGGGAGTGGCCTTGGAGATCAGCGGCCGTCAGGTGGGGGCCATGTTGGTTGACGATGCGAACACGCTCGGAATACCCGCGTCGACGGTGATCGATGCTGCAGCGGCATACCGCGTGACGGCGGGCGGATTCGACGTTCGCGCGCGGGTGGAGGTCCGAAACCTTCTAAACGCCAGATACACTGCAGGAGCATTCATCAATCCAACCTCGCGGGTCAGCTCGGGTTCGGCCGACCCCACCCTCCTTCCGGCCTACCGGGAACCGGGTCTCCCTCGGAATGTTCTACTCAGCATTACTGTTGGGACTGCAGAACCGTAAGGCCTACCAGCGTCGCTCCAGATCGGCCAACGCTTCAGCGGCCTGGAGATTTCCGGGAGACGCTGCCAACCACCTTCGGGCATACTCCCGGGCAGGACCAAACCGCCTCTTGTCCAGCATGAGTTGATACAGACTGGCGAGCGCTCCTTGGTCTTCCGGACGCTGCTCGAGCACGGCAAGCCACGCGTCGACGGCGTCCTCTCGCATCGTGACCATCATGAATGCTTGCGCCTGCCGCCTGCGAACGTCGGCACGCTGATCAGCATTCTTCGCCTGAGTCCACTGCGCCTCTTCATCCAGCACAAGTCGCATGGTCGTGACGAGTGGATTCGCGCCCTGTACCTCGGCCGCACGGCGCAGGTACGCCTCGGCCTGGGCCTGGTCGCCATCCTGGTACCGAAAGATCGACGCAAAGATAAGTGCGGGGAAGAACTCCGGCTGGGCGGCAAGTGCGCTGTCGATCATGCGGTAGGATTGCTCGCGATACCCGAGTTCCCAGTAGTTCACGGAGATCACGTGGAACTTTGTTGCGCGTTCGTCCCCGGGAGGCAACGACCTCGCCGCGCGCCAGCGGGCGATGATCTCCTGATGATACCACGCCTGTTGCAGGAGTGATCCCGCTTGAGGGATAGAGCGGACCCGTTCGAAGAGCTCCATCGCCTCGTCCAACCGGCCGGCGAGCGCCTTCGCGACGGCCCTTTGGTACACGATCGATGCGAATCGCCCCATGCGTCGTTCGACAGAAAGCATGAGCGACTCGGCCACCGCCGGCTCTCCACGCCGCAGGATCCTGAGCGCCGTTCGGAAGACGACGACGCTGTCGTCGGTCGAACGGACCACCGTGGTGCCCGAGGGATGATCTACACGCGGCTCGACGCGAAGGATCTCCACCGAGCCCACCCGGTGAACGGGCACGAATAAGTACTTCGAGGAATATGCGAGCTGCATTTCATTCTCGCGCAGACCGGTCGGCCAGGTGACCGCGGCAACGTAGCGCACGCCATAGTCGCGGATCGTGCGATCGAAATTATCAGGCGTCATTTGCGGATCGACGTCGAGGACGAATCGATCGCCCGCCTCGAGTGCGACCTCTTTCCATCGCGAAATGATGGTCGTGCCCGGCTCGAGGTTCTCCCGGATCCATAGGCCGGCCGCCGCCAGCGTTTTGCGATAGTAATCAGGCGTCTGCCCGTCGGCCATCAAGGTCTCGCGATCATGCGCCATCCGCCAGTTCATCGAGACATATGAACCGGCCCAGACCACGTGCGGACCGAAGGCGATAAGCAGCCCGGACACCAGGAGGGGTCTCACCAACGCGGGAGGGACGCGGGTTCCCCATCGCATCCTTCCTTCCTGCCACCCGATAGCCCCAAGATAGAGAAGCCCCACCAGGACCGGATACAGGAAACGGATGTCGTTGATCGGATAGAGCAGAACCGGGATGAGATAGATCGCGAGAACGATCGCCATCCGTCCGGCGGACGCATGCTCCCTGCGACCGAGCGCAACACCGGCGCCTGCGAGGGTAAGGGTCACGACGAGAAATGCGGGACGCAGGAATGCCACAGCGGCCATGGTCCACTGGACCGGCCAGGGATCGATGCTGATGAGACCGTGTGAACGTGACGTCAGGTCGGGGGCGAAGGCGAGAGAAAACAGATGATTCGCGTAGATACGGCCGTTCGTAAGCAACCGGGCGACAAGTTCCCCGAAGATGCTCTCGTCCTGCGACGTATACAGATGGGCGGTGAGGAGGCGGCTATTGCGCAGCGGTGGTTGTTCGATCCCTGCAACGATGACCTCGTTCCGAACGAACCATAGAACATACAGGAGTACACAGAGACCTCCGACCGTCAACGCCGTCCGCCGCTGGCCTGCGAGGAACCACATGATGACAAACGCTACCACGAGCGTCACGCCGATTTCGCGAAGGAACATCGCAGCGCCAAGGGCCAGGACGATCGCCGCCAATTCAGCGGTGGTGCGTCCCTTCTTCGGCTTGTCGAGGTCTTCGGCAAGCATCGCCGCACCGACGAGCGCGATCGCGAAGGGCACCTCCGAGAGGACCTGCGTACTATAGATAAGCGTGAGAGCGTTCATTGCCAGCAGAGCCGAAGTCCAGGCGGCAATGGCAGGAGCGACCGATCGGCGCAGCCATCGGAAAAAGAGCCACACCAGGGCAAGCCCCAGTAGGATGTTCGTCACTTTGGCCGCTACCACGTTGCCTGGTGCGATCCAGGCCGCGGGGATCAGCAGAAACGGATAGAGCGGGGCATGAACGACGTAGCGGGTGGGGTCGGGCAGGGTGAAGTCGTTGAAGCCGTCAAACCGGCTCAGGGACTGTGCCCAAATGAGGTATCGGGCGCTGTCTGGCGTATACAGAAGCGCGTCATTGACGGTGAAGAGACCGCCAAGGGCGACCAGGCAGAGCAACAGCAGGAGGAGGCGTTCGGGGTTTTTCAATCGACGGACCGGTGGTGTCCGTCAAGGTTCGCCTGATTTTGGGCGGGATTCAAGTGCCGGAACGGTGTAAGCGTCCTTCGAAAGGGATCAACTGCGAAGACGTTCCTTCGTCTCGGGCGTTCCGTCTTCGAGGTGGTGCTTGACGATTCGAGCGTTCTTCATGAAGATGACCTCCTCCGCAATGTTCGTGGCGAGGTCTGCAACGCGCTCGAGGTTCTTGCTGATCCGGATGAGTTGAAGGGCATTCTCGACCTGCTGCTTGTCAGACTTCATCATCGAGACTGCCTCGGTCGACATCAGGCGATTGATGTCATCGATCGTGTCGTCTTTGGCAAGGACAGCGTCTGCCAGGGTCGTGTCGAGGTGGATAAAGCTGTCGATCGCATCACGGAGTACACCCTTCGTCAGCTCTGCCATCTTGGGGATCTCGAGCATCGAGGAAGCGTTCAACGAGCCATGGAGGCCGATCGCCGACTCGGCGATATTGACGGCATGATCGCCGATGCGCTCGAGATCATTGTTGATCTTCTGTGCAGCGAGGATCAGGCGAAGGTCTGAGGCCACCGGCTGCTTGAGGGCGAGAATATCGACCACCGCGTTGTCGATCTCGATCTCCAGGG
>CAYYOV010000002.1:0-94836 GCA_964473365.1 uncultured Ignavibacteriaceae bacterium | reverse complement strand
ACGGTGTGCTTGTCCTTCACGCCGTTGTACCGCAATCCGGCGGCGACATTCTCGAAGATGCTCATCGTCGGGAATGGGTTTGGCTTCTGGAAGACCATCCCGATACGGCGCCGGACGGCCACGGGGTCGAGCTCGTAGACGTCTTCGCCGTCGAGCAGGATCTTCCCTTGCACGGTCCCTCCTGGAACGGTCTCGTGCATGCGATTGATGGATCGGAGGAATGTGGACTTGCCGCATCCCGACGGACCGATGATGGCGACAACGCTGTTCGAAGGTATGTCGAGCGAGAGGGATTTGATCGCTTCGAACTTGCCGAAGAAGGCCCTGACATTCTGGGCCTGGATCTTGGGCCGAGCTTGCGCATCCTTCTGGGGTACGGATTCCATGCTGATGTCGGTCATTGTCAAATGCGGTCGATCATGTGGTAAACGTGGACCCTGCGTCCTCTTAGGACCGTCGTGTGCTGGTGCCGGCCGCGAACCTGACCGCGATACCAAGCACGAGGATCAGCGAGATCAACACAAGGGCTCCAGCCCAAGCCTGCCCGATCCAGTCGTCGAACGGCGAAACGCCATAGTTATAGATGAAGACGGTGAGCGAGGCGATCGGCTGATCGAGTGACGAGTTCCAGAACCGGTTGTTGAGCGCCGTGAAGAGCAGTGGCGCCGTTTCACCCGCCGCCCTCGCGATGGAGAGCATCACGCCGGTGATGACGCCTCCGAGGGCCGTCCGGAGGACGATCATGAGGGTGGTCTTCCACTGCGGTATGCCGAGCGCAAGCGCCGCTTCGCGATACGATCGCGGGACCGTCTTGAGCATCTCTTCCGTCGTCCGCGTGATGGTCGGGATCATCAGGATCCCCAGCGCCACGCCACCCGCATACGCGGAAAAATGCTTCATCGGGATGACGACGAGCGTGTAGGCCACGACGCCCATGACAATGGATGGAACGCCGTTGAGCACATCCGTCATGAAGCGGATGACGGTGGAGAAGCGGTTCATGCCATACTCGGACAAGTAGATACCTCCGAGGATCCCCACGGGGAGGCCGATGATCGAGCCAAGGCCGACCAACGTGATCGTGCCGACGATCGCGTTTGCCAGTCCCCCTCCTTCTTCTCCGACCGGCTTGGGGAGTTGTGTGAAGAACTCCCAGTTGAGCGACCCGGCCCCGAGCGAGATCGTGTGGTAGAAGATCAGCGTGATCGGGACCAATGCCAGGAGCGTGCTGGCGGCGCAGAGGCCATACATCACGAGGCTCTTCGTCCGGCGGTATCGGTCGCGGATCGTCACCGATGGACCTCACTTCCCTTCGTCACGCTCCAGATTAGCAGACGCGCGAACGCATTGACAAGAAGCGTGATGACAAAGAGGACGAGCGCGATCTCGATGAGGGCGCTGAGGTACATCTCCGTCGTCGCTTCGGTGAATTCGTTGGCCAGGACGCTCGCCATCGTGTGCGCGGGGGCCAGAAGCGATGCGGAGATCTGCGGGCGGTTGCCGATGACCATCGTCACGGCCATGGTCTCTCCGAGGGCCCGGCCGAGCGCAAGGATCGTGGCTCCGAGGATGCCGGACCGCGAATAGCTGATGGCGATCCGGGTGGCCTCCCAGCGCGTCGAGCCCAACGCAAGAGCCGCCTCGCGTTGGGTCGAGGGGACCGTCATGAGTACGTCACGCGAGATCGAGGCGATGATCGGCAAGATCATGATGGCCAGGATGAGCCCTGCGGCCAGCGTGCCGATGCCGTATGGTGCACCCTGGAACAACGGTAAGAACCCGAGGTTCTCGATCAGGAACGGTTGCACGCTGCTCCGAAGCCAGGGGACCATGACGAAGAATCCCCAGAGGCCATACACGATGCTCGGAATTGCCGCGAGCAGCTCTACGAGGAACGAGAACGGCCGTTCCAGCCACCGCGGAGCGACCTCCGACAGGAAGACTGCTATGCCCAAGGCGAGCGGCAGAGCGATAAGCAGCGCCAGGAACGACGTGACGAGCGTGCCGTAGATGAACGGTAGCGCCCCGTATTCCTCCATGACCGGGTCCCAGACCGAACGGACCAGGAACTCGAGCCCGAACTTCTCGATCGAGAGGCGCGACGACATGTACATCTCGTAGGCCGTCAGGACGACGAGCACCAGGATCAGGAACGCAAAGAACTGGGTGACGCGGTGGAACACCGCATCACCCATGCTCCTCTGGCGCCGTCGAGGTACGTCGCCGGCGGCTATCTGTTCAGGTCGTCCCACGAGTCGTGCTATCTGATCGGTTTGCCGTTCAAGGTAATGGTCTTTACGGCCTTTTGCACCATCGTGACAACATTCTTCGGGAGGGGAGCATACAACAACCCGGGCGCATATTCTTCTCCGTCCGTCACAGCCCACTGAAGAAAGTCGACGATCGCCTTCGCCTTCGCCGGGTCCTTCTGGTCCTTGTTGATGAGGAGCCACGTGAACCCGGAGATCGGGTAGGACCCGTTACCGGCTGCGTCGGTGATCGAGACCCGGAAGTCCGACGACATCTTCGCCGCTTCACTCGCCGCCGCCGCGCTGACGCTCTCCAAGGAGGGCTTGATATACTTCCCGGCCTTGTTCCGCACGGACATATACGGCAACCCGTTCTTGACAGCGTATGCCAGTTCCACGTACCCGATCGACCCGTCTGTCTGCTTCACGAGTCCCGAAACGCCCTCATTTCCTTTCCCGCCGAGCCCGATCGGCCACTGCACGGACGTGCCTGTGCCGACCTTCTTCTTCCATCCCTCGCTGACCTTCGACAGATAATCCGTGAAGATGAAGGACGTTCCGCTTCCGTCCGATCGGTGGACGACCAGAATGGCCTTCCTGGGGAGCTGGCGATCCTTGTTGGCATTGGCGATGCGAGCGTCATTCCACATCGTGATCTTGCCAAGATAGATATCCGCCAGCACGTCCGGATCGAGCTTCAGGTCGGCCCCCGCCTCGGGAAGATTGTAGGTCGCCACGACCGCTCCCATCACTGTCGGGAAGTGCAGGATGTCCGTCCCGCGCTTTTGTCGTGCCTCTGCGAGCTGTGCATCGCTCATCGGACCGTCGGTCGCGCCGAAGTCGACGGTTCCTTCGATGACCTGCTTGATGCCGCCGCCACTGCCGATGGATTGATAGTTGAATTGAATTCCTGTCTTCTTGTTGTAGACGTCGAACCACTTCGAGTAGAGCACGTACGGGAAGGTAGCGCCCGCACCATTCAGTTGTTGCTGCGCGAGTCCGAGGGTCGGAACGAGCGCGGCGATGGCGAGCAGCGCGAGAAGAGGTTTTCTCATGATTTCGATCCTTTGGTGTAGTAGTGTCCGCAACGTGGAGGAGCGTGTGGGGATCTCAGAACGAATACGAGACAGTGACCTTGGCCGTCACGGAGGCATCGATCGATCGGCCAGCGACGCTCTCGTAGGTTTCAACTCCGAGGTTCGGGATGATCGAGATCTTCGGTTCAGGTCGCCAATCCAGCCCTGCGATGATATAGTTACGCGCGTCGCCCTTCGCCGAGCTGTGCGTGTTGGGATCGAACCGATCGAACCGTGCAATGATCGTGTACTGCGGGCTCAAGACGGCCGTGCCGAACGCCGAAAGTCCGATCGTCGACCTCGTGAGATACGACCCGGCGTTCACATACCCATGGTCCAACGATTGCATGTAGCCTTCGAAACCGAGTGAGTATGCGTCCTTCACCTTGTAACCGACGAATCCGGCATACGTCATGCCATTGTTGCCGAGCGTTCCTGTCGCTGTCGACATCGGTTTGCGAGCGTTCAGGTCAGCGTAGACCGTTGCGGTCAGGTTCTCGCCGGGATGGGCCTCGACATGCGCGTAGTAGCGCTTGTATTTGTCCGTCTCCGGGTTGTTGCCCGAGTTGTTCGCGTACATCACCCAGTACCGCACCGTCCCTCCGCTTACCAGGTCTCCGTGCAACGAAATGCCCTGGTCGCGCGATGATACTGCTCCGCGAAGGTCCATGACCGTCTTTTCGAGCGATCGATATCCCCATGCTGCCTCGGAGATCTCGTATGCAGGCGGCGGCTGGATTCCGATGGTGAGGTCGCTCCCGCTGAAAATTCCCTTCCAACGAATGGATGCATCCTTCACGAACGTGCCGATCTTGCCGTTGCTGGCGTTGGCCGACTCATCCGTCTCGAACCTGAACCGTAAGGCGAACGCATCACTTAGCGCGTGGTCGAACGTGAGATAGACTCGACGGATCTTGAATCCGTTCAGATCCTTCGCACCGCTCTGCGCCATGTTCGAGATCGAGGCAGAAGACGTGTCGCGTGTAACGTTGTAGTAATAGTCCGCGAAGACCACCCCGCTCCATTTGAATGTGGGGCCCTGTTGGCCGAGGCCGACAGTGACCATGGTCGTCAAAGCAAGGAAGAACTGAGTGCAACGGCGCATGAATGAACCCTCCAGTTGTTGAAATGTATGGACTTGCCGGTCCAAATTGCCAACACGCTCGAGGCACCTGCTTTGCGACCGATCAGACCTCCGACCCAGTGCCTATCCTTCCTCAACGCGTGTCTAAGATACTCATCGACCATGAAGTCGATGTTACGCCCGTGTTACGGTACTGTTAAGCGCTTTGCCCCTCCTCGTGCTGACCCCGGACATGTGGGCCCATTTTGAAGCCTGTCCTGCCAACCTGCTGGAGCACGAGACATTGAACAACGTATCAAACGCACCATGAGACCATGAGGTCGATCCACGATCGCTCGGGAGGACCTTCTTGTCGATTCAAGATTGTTATCGAGTCACAGCCAGCATCAGGGTCGCATACGCTATGACCGTCATCCCAACGAGAGCCAGCTGAGCCCGAAACTCAGCCACGGTCATGGGCCGAAGGTCCTCGTGGGACGGTTGGAGTCTAGAAAGGGGTTCGTTGTGCATTGCTTCCTCGAGGTAGAGCCAGTGTGAGGGACGACAGAACCCAAATTGAGATTCGGGCACTAAGTTACACGAGCACCATCACCAGATCGTTATCCCCCTGTTATGGAATTGTTGCGGATGTGCCGGCGCCCCGGCTGCGAACGACCTAGCCGCTCTTGAGCCCGACAGCCGATCTTGCTATCTTGAGCCCATGCCCTCTCCGTCTGCGACATCCGACCTGCGCATCGCGCTCGTTCACGACTGGCTTACGGGAATGCGGGGAGGAGAGAAATGTCTCGAGGTACTCTGCGAGCTCTTCCCGAACGCCCCGCTCTATACCCTTCTGCACATCCCTGGTACGGTCTCCGCGCTCATCGAAGGCCGCAAGATCACGACGAGCTTTCTTCAACGATTGCCAGGCGCAGAGGCCCATTATCGCCGCTATCTTCCGCTCTTTCCTGCTGCCATCGAATCGCTGGACCTGTCGCCATACGATGTCGTCATCTCTTCGAGTCACGCGGTGGCTAAAGGCATCCGCGTGCACCCGGGGGCACTGCATATCTGCTATCTCTACACTCCGATGCGGTACGTCTGGGATCAGTACGAGGAGTATTTTGGGAAGGGTCGGGCAGGTATAGCAACACGGGCGGCCATCACCATCGCTGCGCCCTACCTCCGTCGATGGGACGTCCGATCCTCGGACCGCGTTCACCACTTCATCGCAATCTCTCAGAACGTCCGCGAACGGGTCAATCGAATCTACCGACGCGAGGCCGAAGTAATCTATCCACCCGTTGATGTCGGACGCTACGATCTTGGGAATGAGCCGCGGCAGGGATACCTGATGGTATCGGCCCTCGTGCCCTACAAACGTGTGGACCTTGCGATCGAGGCGTTCAACCGTTCTGGAAAGCCACTGGCGATCGTTGGCAAGGGTCCGGACTTAGATCATCTTCGTGCCATGGCGAAGCCAAACATCACCTTCCTGGGGTGGCGAAGCGACGATGAGCTGGCGGTGTTCTATCGGAAGGCTGAAGCGCTGATCTTCCCGGGTGAAGAAGATTTTGGGATCGTGCCGCTCGAGGCCATGGCGAGCGGTACGCCGGTCATCGCCTATGGCAAAGGCGGCGCCTTGGAAACGGTCGTGGATGGGGTTACGGGGACGTTCTTTCACCGCCTCGACGCAGGGTCGCTACAGGACGCGATCGAGCAAGCGGAGGCGCACCAATGGGACCGTCCGCACATACGCGCCAGGGCGCTCGAATTCTCCCGCGGGCGGTTTCGAACAGAAATGTCATCCGCGATCAACCGTGAGGTAACTCGCGCATTGGGAACAGGAGCCCCTGTGATACGCTGACGCCTGGAAAGCTGGCCCCACATGGGGTACAACACAAAGGGCGGGATTACTCCCGCCCTTCGGCTTTTCGGTCCATCATCCAGCGTTGATCAGCGGATCTTTCCCTTCTTGATCTCGATATCGGCATTCACCGTCTCGAGGTCGATGCGATCACCGCCACCGTTGATCGTGTAGGACGCTCGGATCTCTTCGTCATCCTCGTCTTTCACGTAGGTGTCTTCTTTGAACTCCGATCGGACCACATAGCGGTCGCCGCGTCGTCCCCACGAACCATGGACGCGAATCGTCGCTTCGACAGATGCCTTCGCGTTTTCGGGGAGATAGAGGACAATGCGCCCGCCTGAGGACACCAGCCGGCTGGATCCTTTGCCCGCAGGACTGATCTCAGCCGAGACCTCGCCCCCCGCAGTGCGAGCTTCCACCGAACCGGTCACGCCCTGCAATCGGATATCGCCGCCGGAGGTCTTCGCGCTCACGCGACCTGTGGCTCCCTTCAATTCCAGGTTGCCCCCCGCGGTGCTCATGCTGGCCTCACCGCTGACCCTGCCGACACGGATATCGCCGCCAGACGTGCTCAGCTTTGCCTCGCCTCCAACATCTCCCACCTCGATATCGCCGCCGGCTGTCCGTGCTTCGAGGGTCTTTGCGACGCTTTCGACCGTGATATCGCCACCCGACGTCGATACATCGAGCTTCCCGCCAACCTTACCGAGGCGGATGTCACCGCCGGCCGTCCGGAGCTTACCGTTTCCCGCAAAATCCCCCGACTTGATGTCACCACCCGAGGTGGACATGTCGACGTCACCATTGATCGCACCAAATTTGATGTCGCCTCCCGCGGTCGAGCCATCCACTGTGCCGGTGAGCGGCCCGTCGACCTCGACGTCTCCGCCGGACGTCTTCACCTGGATGTTATACGCCGAAGGAACGTTCACGTCGAAGGTGGCATCACCCGACCAGCTCCGGCCGCGGGGCCGGAAGGAAATGATCACGTCGTTCCCCGACTGGCTCATCTTCAGCCGCTCGAGGTCCTCATCGTCGAGGCCGGTCACGCTGACATAGACTTCGTCCTTTGACCACGGTTTGATCCGAATGTCGCCATACGCGGTCGAGAGGTCGAGCTTGCCCCCCTTCGCAACCTTGAACGACTTCGAGCGGACACCGACATCTTCGGTGGACGATCGCTGTGCCGACGCGGGCACGAACGCGATGATACCGATGATCAGCAACATAAGTAGATGTTTCATGGTCTATCCTCCTGGAGGGCCGATGCGGCCCGGATGCGGATGTAGTGATTAGCGTCCGACTGAGACTGGTCGCGGAGCACTTCTCGGAGCTGCTCTCGTGCCGGGGCCCGGTCGTATTTTGAAAGATCGAGACAATTGATGGCTGCGATTCGCATTGCGACGTTCTCTTCCTGCTTCAACACCTGGACGATCGCGGCCGTTGCAGCAGAATCCGGGAGGAAGGGCTCCAATGCCTTCAGTGCCTCCATCCGCACACCGCGATTCTTGTCATACAGCAGAGCCGAGATAAGAGACTCCTTTACCAGATCTTTGGATCGGCGGTCAAGCCCGCTCCCTTCCACCTGGGCGGTGATAGCATTCGCTGCACGCAACCGGACGCCGGGGTTTTGGGATGAAACGAGCGCTCGGGCAAGGATCGCCTGGATGTACGGATCGTCCATCTTCCCCTTGATATGGGCGGGCTGTACAGCCTCGAATTGCAGTTCGATGTCACCGTTGGTGGGATCCTGATCAAGCACACGCAAGTTCAGGATCTGGATCATGCCCGTGGCCTGGTCCTGACCCGACGGATCGTATGCGGCGAGCCGGATGCCATCCATGGATGCCGACCCGCCACGGAAGGCCACCGAACCGGCGAAGAACGCCACTGCGGCCACAACGCCCGCCGCGAGGACCGGGCGCCAAGCACGACCGAACGAGAGACCAAAGAATTCCTGCAGTCGCGTCTTCCACGCTACCGAATCAGTCCGTTGCCGGAGACTCCGGAAGAGCAGATGACGGGCTATGGCCACATCTTCGTCGGACACGACTGGCGCGGCAAGGAGCACTTCGTCGTGCAGGCGCTGGAGCACGGCGGCCTCCGTCCGGCAGGCAGCGCACGAAGCCAGATGTTCTTCGAGCCCATCGCGTGTCGCGACATCCAGCTCTTCTACCGGTACGGTCAGCCAACGTTTCACGTCTTCATGGGTCATGATGATACCTCGTCTAACAGGTCTCCGAGTTGGGCCCGCATGCGGGCGGTCGCTTCGAACAGATACTTCTTCACCGAACCTTCGGCCAGCTCGAGGATCTCCGCGATCTCGCGGAGCTTGTAACCCTCATAATGTCGCATCGTAAACACCAGGCGTTGCTGCGGCGAAAGACCTGTCAACGCCCCCTGAACCCTGCGTGCGATCTCACGCCGTCCGACGTCGGGGTTGGTCGCCGGCTCGGCGACCACCGGGTGCGGGTTCTCAGCATCCTCCGAGCCTTCGTCGTCGAACGACACATGCCGGTGTCTCCTGGAATGTGATCGGTGCGACAAGCAGACATTGGTGGCGATCCGGTACAGCCAGGTCGAGAATTCACTCCTGAGCTCGAACTTGGGAAGAGCTCGATAGACCCGCAGGAAGACCTCCTGGTAGATGTCCTTCGCGTCATCCGACGATTGCACGTACGAGGCAGCGATCGTCAGTACCCGCCTGTCGTAGCGACGGACCAATTGTTCGAAGGCCTGCAGGTCGCCCGATTGGGCCTTCACGATCAGGTCGCTATCGGCGGGTGTCATGGAGCTCTCGATGGGATCCATTACATGAGACTCCTTGGAGGGGAGAATGGTTGGGGGCAGATGCGGGAGTTTGCTTTACCCCCAATGGCTGAATATATTGAAAACGAGCAAAATTCGTCACTCCCGACCTTCAATCCCCGTGTCTATCCTTCTTTTTGCGCTATTGGCGGCATTGTTGTTCCTGCTGCACGCGGGGGTGATCGTCCTCATCCTCGGGCCGCTGATCATCCTCCAACCGACCAGAAAACGACCCGAATGGTATGCCCGCTTCACAAACCTCCTCGAGCCCAAGGACGCCGGCCTTCCCCAGGAGACCTACACGCTGACGATGCCCGATGGTGTCGGCCTCCATTGTTGGTTCGTACGACGGAGCACTGATCCGGTCGGCACCATCCTCTACCTCCACGGCGTCGGCGATTGCAAGATCGGCGGCGTGCCCATGGCCCGCTTCCTGTACTCAATGGGGTACAATGTCTTCCTGTTCGATTCACGCCAGCATGGCGAGAGCGGCGGCCGGTATTGTACCTACGGATACTATGAGAAGCACGATGTGAGGGTCGTGATCGACCATCTGCTCAGCCGGACCGATGCCACGATCGGCCCGATCGGCGTCTTTGGCACATCCATGGGAGCTGCCATCGCCATCCAGGCCGCCGTGCTCGATCCCCGCATCCGCGCGGTAGTGGCCGAAGCAAGCTTTACAAGCCTTCGAGAGGTCATCGTCGAGTATCAACGGCGGCTATTGAAGCTGCCCTGGCATTTTTTGCGGAATGCAGCCATGGCGCGCACGCAAAAGATCGCTCGCTTTAAGGGGCGGGATGTCTCGCCGATCGACGATGTCAAGAACCTCCATACACCGATCCTTTTCATCCATGGGACCGAAGATGCGTTCATCCGCGAGGACCATTCGCGTCAGCTGTACGCGGCAGCGAACGAACCGAAACAACTTGTTCTGATCGACGGCGCCGACCACAACGACATCTCGATCATAGGAGGCAAGAAGTACCATGATGCCATCTCGTCGTTCTTTTCTGCTCATCTCGCCGACAGTTCAACGCCCGTCTAGGATGCTCCGGTTCTTCCTCTTCCTGACCCTGACGAGTCTGTCGTTCGCTCAGGACGCCAGGCCGACACCCTTTGTTCCCGACAGCTCCGCCGCAGTGCTCCGAACACTGTCGGTCGACATCGGTCCGCGGCCGATGGGATCGGCGGCAGAACGGCGAGCGCTGGCCTTTGCTGCGGACCGGTTGCGCGCGGCCGGCATCGACGACGTTCGTGTCATGGATATCGCGACAACGCCTCCCGGGATCATGGGCCGCGTGCGAAATACGCATTCGGGCATCACCGTCGGGACCCTGCACGGGTCAAGCGGCCGCATCATCGTCATCGGCGCGCATATCGATTCGGCATCGCCGGAGATCCCGGGCACGAACGACGATGGCTCGGGTACCGCCGTGGTGTTGGAACTTGCGCGCGTCATGGCCCAGCGGTCATGGCAGCATACAATCGTCTTCTGCCTTTTCGGTGGAGAAGAGGGCGGACTTGTCGGCTCGCGATATTTTGTGGACCACTATGAGTCGATCGACAGCGTCGACCTGATGCTGCAGGTCGACATGGCCAACGGCGTCGACGCACTAATCCCGTTCGTCGACAAAGGCACCACGCAAACCCCGCCGTGGCTGTTGCGCGCCGCGCAGGAAGAACTGCTCGCCATGGGGTACGGAGGACTGACGTACCCCGTCCATTTTTTCACCTGGAACATCGCCTCGGGCAGCGGCGCGTCGTCGGATCATGAACCATTCCTCGTGCGAGGCATCCCGGCGATGGACTTCACGACCGACGTGACCGACCCGATCCACACTCCGCAGGATTCCTGGGAATGGTTCCGTCGCGGCGGTCTTGAGCGAAGTGGCGACCTTGTCTATCGCCTCGTCGAACGATTCGACGCCGGTATGCCGGCCGACCGGACCGGATCGTACATGACGATCCCTTTCGGGTCGACGTTCCTTCTCATCCCCACCTGGCTGCTGTGGACATTGATTATCGTATCGCTCATCTCGGCATTGTACGTTCTCGTGTTGCGATGGCCAACCCGCAGCGAACGACAGGGCACCACAAGACCCCGGGTCCCCGGCCTGAAAACGTTCGGCGCGTTGTGGCTCATCTGGCTCTGCGTGTGGGCAGCAGAGAACGTCGGCGCGGTCATCTCTGGCTGGAGGTCGCCATGGTTCAGCAACCCCTGGCTTGTCATCGTTCCAGCTGTATCCGTCGGTCTCGCATCGCTCGTCATCATCGCCCGGTGGGCCCGACGCTGGAATATGAGCAGTGACCCCGTTCGCTATCTGCTTCGGTCGACGATCTGGTTCGGCGTGCTGATCGGCGGCGCATCCCTGCTCTCCCCTCGACTGGCCGCATACTTTGCTCTCGGCCTTTCCTTCAACGTACTCGCGTGGACGCTCCGTCCGGCGTGGCTTAAGACGCTTGCGATATTCCTTGGAGCGTATCCCGCCCTTCGTTTGTTGACGCCCGAGTTCTTTCCGTTCGTCGCACGGATGTTCGCACAGATCCCGTTGCACGGGGTGCTGTTCGAGAGCGCTATGACTGCAGGACTCGCGCTCGTCTGCTCGCTCGTAGCGCTCCCGTATGCGTTTGGAGCTCTGGCGGTCGTGCGGGATCCATCAGTTCATTGGCCCTCGCGATTCTCATACCGACGTCCGGTCGTCGTCTGGGCGGCAATCCTCTTTGCCGTGCTCTCTATCGGGGCGATGTCCATGCTGGAGCCGTACTCGGCTGCTCGTCCGAGATCAGTCAAGGTCACCCATACGATCACCGAAGGGTCCGATTCGCTCACCACCTCCGTCCAGTCATCTGAGTGGTTACGGGGGCTTGTGATCTCGACGAGGGGCGACACGCTCGTGCCTGGTCCTGTCGGACATTTCGACTTGCCGGCCACGGTCGTCGATCTTGCCGATTGGCTGCGTCTGAGCAGCGCCGAATGGACCACCGTCGACGCAGGTGCCTCGGCTTCCGGCCTGCTGACCGTTTCGTACCGGCAACGACCACTGCAACTGACCGTGACCGTTTCGCCCGTCTCTGCCCGTCTCATCTCCTGCAGTGCAGGACTCTTCGCCGTGAATCTTCACAATGGCTCTGCAGATGTGTCGTTCGATCCTCCGGCGGAAGACAACCAATTGATCCCACTTTCGATCGCCCTCACGGCTCCGGACACCGTGGCGCTCTCCGTCGAAGCTGCATTCACAGAACCTGCATTTCCCGTGGATGTTGTGGGAGCTCCTGTAAATGTCGAGCGGCGTACCATCGTCCGTGCCACTCGCCGCGTCTTTATCCCGATCCCTCCTTCCCTGCCTTGATATGAAACCGTACGCGTGGTGGCTCGTCCGATGTGTCTTCTCCTGTGCGCTCGCTCTGCCCCTCTCGGCTCAGGACCTGCTTCCGCCGGATACGATCGACGTGGAGCCGCAGTATTGGCGGCACGCACTGGGGACATCCCTCACGTTCTCGCAGGTCTCCTTCAGCGATTGGGCCCAAGGAGGCGAGAATGCGTATGCATACGGCACGTCAGCGCTCGGTACGTCGACGTATGACTGGCATCCGATCACGTGGGTGAACACCTACCGCCTGGGCTTCGGACAGACCCGGATCGGGGGGCGCGAGACCCGGAAGACGGACGACAAGATCGACCTCGAGTCGGTCGTGAGCTATCGAATGGGGATCACGATCAATCCGTATGCCGCCCTCACGCTCAAGACGCAGTTTGCGACGGGCTACCGGTATGATAAGTCTGGTAATCGGACGCCGATCTCACAGTTCTTCGACCCGGCCTTTTTGACCCAGTCGCTCGGGCTGGGGTACGAGATCACGCCGCAGCTGCGATCGCGTCTGGGATTTGCGCTCCGCGAGATCGTCACGAATCGTTACACGTCGTTCGCCGACGATCCAAAGACGCCGAACGTCGAGAGTGTCAAGATCGAGGATGGACTGGAATCCGTGACGGAAGGGACATGGAAGCTGGACAACTCAACGACGCTGAACGCGAAACTCGAGCTCTTTTCTTCGTTCCGGGAGCCGCAGAAGGTCATCGTTCGGGGTGATAACACGCTGACGATCCGGCTCGCACGCATCGTCACGGTGGTGGTGAATGTGCAGCTCATCAATGAACGGCGCGTCACACCGCGGACGCAGGTGAAGCAGTCCCTTGGCGTCGGGATCAGCTATACGGTGTTGTGAGGAGGAGTGGGGAGGGAGGAGTATTGGGGTAGTGGAGAAATGGAGTAGTGGAGGAGTGGAGGAGTGGAGGGCCGAGCGCCATCCCTACTTCTACATCCTCTCAAATACTGCCACGTTCTCTACGTGGTACGTGTGCGGGAACATGTCGACGGGACGGACCCTGGTTAGTCGATACCCGCCAGCAACAAGCAATGCCGCATCCCGGGCCTGCGTGGTGGGATTGCACGAAACGTAGACGATCCGTTCCGGTCCGAGCTGCACTAGTGCGGCGACGACGTCCGGATGCATCCCGCTTCGTGGCGGGTCGGTCACGACGACGCGCGGTATCCCCTCTTCCGCCATCCATTCGTTCCGCTTCGTCAATCTGTCCTTTAGGTCCCCCAGAACGAACCTGCAATTCCCGCGGCCGTTGCGCTCGGCGTTTGCCTGGGCATCGTCGACAGCGCTCGCAACCGATTCGACGCCGATGATCAACCGTGCGCGTTCTGACAGGAAGATCGCGATCGTGCCCGTCCCTGAATACAGGTCGTAGACAAGGTCGTCCGGACGCAGATCGGCAAAATCCGCCGCCGTCTGATACAGCCGTTCGGCCTGCAATGTATTGGTCTGGAAGAACGATTGCGGCGAGACGACGAACGCGAACTGTCCCAGCCGCTCCTGGATGGTGCCGGGACCGTGCAGAACGTGGACGTCCTGTCCGAACGCGATCTGTGATCTCGTACGGTTGACCGTGTTCACGATCGTGGATATGTCCGGCACGGCACCCAGCAGATGCTGCACATATGAACGCATGAGCACCGGATCATGCTCCCGCGTCACCAGATTCACCATTCGGTCGCTCGTGTGCCGCGCCTCGCGGATGACAAGGAATCTCCACAGACCGTTCTCGAGGTCGGATGAATAGACCGGGTGGCCGGATGCGCGCGCGAACGACCGGGTCGCGTGCAGGATCCGATTGGAGATCTCCGACTGAAGATGGCAGCGTTCGATGTCGAGGACCTTGTCGTAGCGCTGCGGCACATGGAGGCCCAGATAGATCCCGTCGGTCTCACCCTCCGGCCCGGGTCCATCCACCCGCCATTCCCGCGTCGAAAATGAATACTCCATCTTGTTGCGATACCAGAACGGATCGTCACAACCAAGGATGGGCAGGACCTCGAACCCGCTCAGACCGCCGATGCGTTCGAGTGAATCGACGACATGGCGCTGCTTGAATTGAAGCTGTGCCTCATACCGGACGTGCTGCCACCGACAGCCACCGCACACACCGAAATGCTGGCAGGCCGGTTCGGCGCGCAACGGCGATCGCTGCTCGACTGACACGACGCGGGCCTCGGCATGCTGCTTCTTGACCTTCGTGACCAGGGCCCGTACGCGGTCGCCCGGCACACCACCTTCGACGAAGACCACCATGCCCTCGACGCGGGCGATGCTCTTCCCTTCAAACGCCGCGTCCGTGATGTCGAGGACAACCTCCGACCCGCGCTGAACCGGCGAGGTGGTCATGTCGACAGCCAGTAGCTGAGCTTCAAGAGAATGACATTGTCGGGCGCGAGGCGAAACGTGTCATTGACGTCACGATCGAGCCCGTACAGGAAGGGCCCGCCCGGGCCGCTGCGGCTGTGCGACCAGACGAGATAGAGCGTGCTGCCGGGACGATACTCCCACCGCAGGACCAAATTGGATTGGAATGCAAGATCGCTGAATTCGCGGTCGGGCTCGGCATACGGTTGATACGCGGTGACCCCCAGGCGGGCCTGCGCACCCGTGTACCGCCCCTTGGCCGCGAACCACTGAAGGTACCACTGGAGGGTCAGATCGTGCGAAAAGACGAACGATCCCCGGGTCGTCGCATCCCATGCCCTAGTGGTCCGGTCCGCGAACACTGCAAATGATGCCGGCGCAACGAGCGTGTCGACCTGGGTCGTCATCCATGCGAATTGCCGATCGGAACGCGCGTGCGTCACCTCCATCTCGATCGTCAATGCGTCGGTCGGTTTCATCGTGAGTTCCAGGCCGGCCTCGAGCGTTCGGGCCTGTCGGTCGTCCGCGCCCAGGCGGATGGAAGCGTCGGCTACGATCGCTTTCCGGTTGTCGGATTCAACGTTCAGGCGGAGCTGTCGTGTCGACGGCTTTGCGTAGAGGCCGTGACCGCGGGTCTCGCGGTCGTCGAAATCGCCGGCATCGTACGTAAGAGTGAGCTGGGTCTCCCAGTAGTTCAGGAACTGCACGTATCCTTGCACATCGATCGAGTTGTTGATCTCTGCGCGCCCATAGTTCCAGCGTTTGTGATGGTTCACGCTCACGTTCCACCGACGCGTCCACTCGTCGGCAACGTCCTCGCGATAGGAGACGCCCCCAACGAGCCCGTGATCGTTCGGACGACGGAAGAACCCGATGTCGTTGACGTTGTATCCGCGTGAAGTGAAATCAGCGCTGACCGAACCTCGCCAGTGCGGTCCCCCCTCTTTCGCAAGCGCCACGCGTCCCGCCTGCCCTTCCTCACGAAACCCGCGCGATTCGGTCCGGCTGTGAGCGAAGAACCCGTCCACGCGATACAGATTGTCGAGAAAGCGCAGATTCCAGTCGAGGCCACCCGTCATGGCTGGAATGCGGTCGGTCCGGTTCACGCTCGTAATGATCATGCCGACGTTGGAATTTCCGCTGAAGTCCTGTCGCAGGCGGACCAGGCTGTAATTGGTCGTTGGAACGACACGAGTGGTCGACCGAGCCCCGGCCGAGTCGACGACGGAGGCCGTCTCTTCCGCCGTCACCGCTTCAAGCACTCCGAGCGAAAGTCCGGATGAGGTCTTGCCGGAGATTTTTGCTGCGCCGAGAATGGTCGCAAAGCGTGGCTCGCTTTCCACATAGCCTCCCTCGGGGGCCTCGGCCGAGAGCGACCGGCCGATGCGACGAGAATAGAAGAGGCCCGGACCAAGGCCATCGCCGAACGTCGTAAACCGCAGGATTTGCACCCCCTCGACGAAGAACGGACGTTTCTCAGGATAGAAGGTCTCAAAGGTTGAGAGGTTCAGAACTGCCGGGTCGGCCTCGACCTGGCCGAAGTCAGGGTTGAATGTCGCGTCGATCGTCAATGCGCTCGACGGACGGTACTTCACGTCAACCCCGGCGTTGATGCTGTTCCGATGGACGGCGGCACGATCCGGTCGGACCGTGAGGGCCGAGCTCTCGATCAGACCATACGGCAGGACCTCAAGCGACTGACGGCTCTTCACGCCTTCAATACCCCGCAGGCGGCCAAACTTCGACACCCAACCGCTCTCGGCCTTGCCGATCATCGTCCAGTAGAGTCGTTCATTGTTCCGTGTGATGCCCCGGACGATCTGCAGACCCCATTCCTGTTCTTCGGCATCGTTGAAGCGCAGCATCGAGAGCGGGATGCGGATCTCGGCCGTCCATCCGTCTTCACCGATGCGGGTTTCGACATCCCACACGGCATCCCAGGAGACATCTTCACGTGCGCCATCGTCGTATTGGAGGATATCGACCTTGACGCCGGCAGCATTGACGGTGAACTCGTAGGCGGTCTGGTAGTCGTGGTAGGAATCGATGCGAAAGGAGATGAAGTCCGATTCGATCTCATCGTCACGGCGTGCAAGGCGCGCCACGATCCCCGACGGCTCTGTGTCGAACATCGTTGCCGAAATGTAGAGTGCGTCGTCGTCGTAGAGGAAACGGACCTCAGTTTGCTGAGATGGCGCCGCCCCTTCGACGGGCTCGGACTGGACGAAGTCCGTGATCGCCGGTGCCAGGGCCCAAACAGGCTCATTCATGAAACCGTCGATCAGCGGGGGAGTCGGAGTGCGCGCGGCACGCGCGGTCTTTGGGTTGCTCCCAGCAAGCAGCGAGGTCGCTAGAGAAACCAATGCCACGAAGGCAAGTGCCGCGATACGGAATGAAGAGATGGATGACATAGACAAACACTCGTTCGATGATCGGACCAGAGAAATCGTAGGTGGAACGACCCCTTCGCTGCTAGCGGTGCGGCTGCAGTGTATGCAGGGGACCTGACCTCCCGCACAAAACGGCAAGGGTGCGGATCGGGCTTCCGCACCCTGGAGCATTGCTTCCCGCCGAGTACGAGCTACACGGACCGAGCTGCCGTCAGGAGTGCTTGCACCCGCTCCGGCGTGTCGGCTTCAGCATAAAATCGGATCAGCGGTTCTGTTCCCGACGCCCGGACCAAAACCCAACCTGGTTCGACGAAGAGCTTGAAGCCATCCTTCGTTTCCACACGCTGGATGGGGTACCCTGCAAGGGTCTTGACGCCCTTCTTGTAGACGCCCAGGACCCGGACCTTTTCCTTTTCCGTCAGGTGCGCATCGTACCGGTTGAAATGGTGCCAGCCGAACTCTTTCATGACCTCTTCGACGAGTTCGCTCAGCTTCATCTTTCGGACGGCCATGATCTCGCACAGCAACAAGCCGATGTGGATGCCGTCACGCTCGGGGAGATGTCCCTTGACACCCAGACCACCGCTCTCCTCCGCCGCCACCAGGATGTCCCGCTCTGTCATCAACCGGCACAGATACTTGAATCCGATGGCCGTCTCATGGAGCGTGATGCCGTACGCTTTGCACATCTTGTCGATGATCTGACTGACGGAGAACGATTTCGCGACCTCACCCCTCCACCCCTTTTGTTGCCAGAGGTACTTCACGAGGATGGCGAAGATACGGTGAGAGTCCACGAACTCTCCCTTCTCATCGTACGCGCCGATCCGGTCGGCGTCGCCATCCGTCGCGATGCCAATATCGCACTTGCGGTCCACCACTGCCTTGGCGAGTTCGGCCAGGTGTTGCGGGAGCGGTTCCGGGTGGGCGCCACCAAAGGATGGATTGTATGAGCCGCGAAGCGATACGGCCAGCGGAACAAGCTGGTCCATCACACCCTGGCCGGCGCCATGCATGGCGTCGTAGGCGACCTTGATACCAGCCGCTCGGATCCGGTCAATATCGATCTTCGTCCGCATGTCTTCGACGTACACCTGCGTGAAATCGATGCGCTGGATCAGACCCTTCGCCACGAGGTCCGTGAACGATCGCTTGCTCGAAGGAACGGTGCGCACCTTTGCCAGTTCCTTTTCCACCTTCTCGATCATCTCCGGATGCGCCGGTCCGCCGAAGTCGCCCTTGATCTTGAAGCCGTTGTACTTGGCGGGATTGTGGCTCGCCGTAATGACAACGCCCCCGGCCGCTTTCCGCTTGACCGTCAGCAGTGAGACCATGGGCGTTGACGAGATCTTGTCCGAAAGCACCACGCGGATGCCATTGTTCGCGATGACCTCCGCGACCTTCTCGGCGAATTCCTTCGACAGGAACCGCGCGTCGTAGCCGATCACCATGCCGTTCTTGATCTTCTTGTGCTTCTTGTAGTAGCGAGCGGTCGCTTGCGCCACCCGCGCGAGATTGTCGAACGTGAAATCCTGCGCGATCACGCCACGCCAACCGTCAGTGCCGAATTTGATCTTCATGGGTGCTCAACGAATGGTGAACTTTTGCATGGTGGAAATTCAGAGCGACCGTCATCGGTCGGGATTTACTCCATTATGACGAGCGTTGCGGTCTCCGTCTGCGTGTTTCGTCCAACACGCGCCATATTCGCGTCGTACACCTCAAACGACATGCGGATCACTCGTCGCAGCAGGCCTCGGGGAGAGACCCAATCGTCCCATTCCAGTGGTCCGTACTCGACCGGCAGCGTTGTTCGGATCCGGGCGGCCTGCATATTGCGCCCCATTATTCCGATCGTCTCGATTTCAGCAACTTCCCGGTGCTGAAGGAAGGGCACGCGGAAGGCGTCCCACGCCGTCCCCTTCTTCAGTGGATAGGTCAAAACTCTGCGCGGTTCCTCGCGACGCTGGATCGAATCTCCTGCTGCCTCCTGCCGGACAGCCCGCAACGGGTCGAAGAGACTCCCGGCTCTGAAGATACGTCGCTCTCCGCCAGCACCGAGCATGACAAGGACCGTCGCCCCAGGGTTGCGATAGGCATATTCTGTCAGTCCTTCCCCGGTGGCTCCATACCAAAGGCTCTGGATGCCGGGGGCCGGACCAGGACCAAACCACGGAAGCAGCGACACGAGGTCCATTCGCACGAGGCCGGTCATCCCATCAAGCGTCTCAGCCACCGAGCCGACCTTCACCTCCACCGAATCATGCAGGGCATTCACGACAGCACCGGTCGAATCGGTCAGCACCGCATCGTGCGTGTAGATCCACCGTTGGCCGACGTAGAATGACGGAGCGTCGATCACGGGCTCGGTCGAGGACGGGTCACACCCGCCCACGGCCGCTGTCAAAAGCACCACCAACCACGCCCGTGCCGTCCGCATGGTCACCTCATGAACCTGTGGGCTTGGTCAGAACTTTACGTTCAGTGCTCCGAGGCCGGCATAGTACCCATTTGTATCGAGGTCTTCCTCGATCCGGAGCAGTTGATTGTACTTCGCAATGCGGTCCGTCCGGCTGGCGGAGCCGGTCTTGATCTGCGCTGCGTTCGTCGCCACTGCGATGTCGGCGATCGTGGCATCTTCCGTTTCGCCCGAACGATGGCTCAGGATCGTCGCGTACTTGGCCCGCTTCGCCATTTCGATGGCGTCAAGCGTCTCGGTGAGCGTGCCGATCTGGTTGACCTTCAGGAGGATCGCGTTCGCGACCCCGCGGTCGATGCCCTTCGAGAGGTAGTCGACGTTCGTCACGAACAGGTCGTCGCCGACGAGCTGTGTGCGCGCGCCGATGGTGTCGGTCAGGAGCTTCCACCCTTCCCAATCGTTCTCGGCCATTCCGTCCTCGATCGAGATGATCGGGTACTGCTTCACCCATGATTCCCAGAACTTCACCATCTGCTCAGACGTCTTCTCGGACTTATCGGACTTCGAGAAGACGTAACGCTTCTTGTCAGCGTCGTAGAACTCGCTCGCCGCAGGATCCAGCGCCAGATAGACCTGCTCGCCGGCCTTGTAGCCGGCTTTGGAGATCGCCTCGAGGATCACCTCAACCGCTTCTTCGTTCGACTTCAGGTTTGGAGCAAAGCCCCCTTCGTCCCCGACGGCCGTGTTGTACCCTTTCTTGTGCAGGACCGACTTCAACGCGTGGAAGATCTCCGCCCCCATCCGAAGTCCTTCGGCGAAAGAGGGCGCGTCGAGCGGCATGATCATGAATTCCTGCGGGTCGACGTTGTTGTCGGCATGCTTGCCGCCGTTCAGGATGTTCATCATCGGGGCGGGCAGTACGCGCGCATTGGAGCCGCCGATGTACCGGTACAGCGGCAGGCGGAGCGACTGGGCTGCAGCTTTGGCGACTGCCAGGGAGACGCCGAGAATGGCGTTCGCGCCCAGCTTGCTCTTGGTCGGGGTGCCGTCAAGCTGGATCATCAGCTTGTCGATTCCGATCTGGTCGGTGGCCTCGAAGCCCGTCACTTCGTCGGCAAGGACGGTGTTGACGTTCTCGACGGCCTTCAGGACGCCCTTTCCCAGGTAGCGGGCCTTATCTCCGTCGCGCAATTCGACGGCCTCGTTCTCGCCGGTGGATGCGCCACTCGGGACCGCCGCGCGGCCGAGCGTGCCGTCTTCAAGTTCGACATCGACTTCGATCGTTGGATTGCCGCGCGAATCGAGGATCTCGCGGGCCCAGACATCTTTGATATGTAGGTTCGACATGGGGGTCATTCTCCGTGGTGAGCAATGCAAAAGTTCCCCAAAAAAGGGGGGAATTGCAATGAACGGCTCCGCGCATTTTCCTGTATATTCACCGGACAATTTTCAACGCTCGCTCGTCCATGGAACTCCGGATACGACCAACGGAGAGCAGTCCCGTGTTGGAGTGCGTCGCCGGGATCGAGACGACCGACGATGCAGACGCCATTATCGTAGCATCCGTCGAGCAGCGAACGGACCACGTCCTGATCCTTCCGGGGGCGTTGCCCCCGACATTCTACGATCTTCGCTCCCGATTCGCGGGGACGTTCATTCAGAAATTGGTCAACTATCGTCTTCGCGTCGCCGCCGTTGTTACCCCGGACGTGAACGATTCAGCGAACTTCAACGCATTCGTGCGTGAAGCACGGCAAGGTCAGCAGTTCCGGACATTCGAAGATGTCTCGGCGGCCGTCGAGTGGCTTTGCTCCACCGATGTGGACTGACCTCAACACGACAAGGACCCATCAGAACGATCGCGCACATGGATCCTCATGCTGATGCTACATCCATCCGTTGGCGGCCTCTCGTCGTCTGCGCTGCCGCAACGATCGCTGCCTTCGCAAAGGCCATCTCCTATCCGTTCGTGAATTGGGGGGACCCCCTTCAGGTCCTTGCCCCGTTGTCTGAGGCGGGCGATCTGCTGACGCGCCTTTCCCGATTGTTCCTCGACTGGACCGCATTCCCGTATCAGCCGGTCGTCCAGCTCACGTACATTCTGCAGTCTTCCATCGGGGGTCCTGGAGCGGCCGGATTCCACGGCGTGAACGTCGCGCTCCACACCGTGGCGGTGATACTTCTGTATCGACTTCTGAGACTCCTGCGGGCCGACCAAATCCCCGCAGTGATCGGCGCCCTGTTGTTCTCCCTGCATCCAATGCGGGTTGAGGCCGTGGTCTGGATCTCGGGTCGCGCGGAGGTCCTGGCCGGACTCTTCGTTCTCGCCGCACTCCTGGCCTTCGACCGTTTTCGCAGGAGCGGATCCGGCGCGTGGTACGCTGCCTCACTGGCGGCGGCGCTTGCTGCTGCTTGCAGCAGTGTTACTACCGCACCACTGCCCCTTCTCCTCTATTGGTACGACAGGCGGATCCTGGAGGGCGAACGGCGCCGCAGCCTCGCAACTGTAGTTCCGTTTGCGATCATTAGCGCGGCCACTCTTGCGACGGCCGTGGCTGGCCGGTTCGCCAACGCCGCAATGGATCGTGCGGCGTGGCCCTGGGCTGATGAGCTCTTCTTCCGTCCTCTCACGCTCCTGATGTTCTTCGGCACAAAGACAGCTGCGCCGCGTCATCTCGTGGTCCTGTATCCTCCGCTTCATTTTGATGTGTGGGACTGGCTGTTCGCGTTCGCCGCACTTGCCATCGTGGTCCAACTGTGGCGCTGGAGCCGCGATCGTCAGGACCTGCGATTCGGACTCGCTTGGGTGCTCGCCTCTCTGATCGCCGCCCTGATGGCTCCACTCGAGGACGGTTCACCCGTGGCCGATCGATACACGTACGTCGCGTCGCTTGGTCTGAGCATTCTGGCTGCGGCCGTGGTTCAATCGTCCCTGGCCCGCAATGAAGGACGCTTCGCCCGACCCCTGAAAATTGCGGCGGTGGTGGCGCTCGCGGCACTCGGAACGTTGAGCAGTATTCACGGAGAGACCTGGAGCAGCAGTGAGGCGCTGTGGAGGTATACCACCGATCGCGCGCCGGCTTCGGCCGTGGCCCATTCCTACCTCGGTTCAGCGCTTGCGCAAGAAGCGGGCGATCTCGTACGTGCGGAAGAGAGCTTCACCATCGCGCTCGATCGCGACGCGAGTTTACGGACGGCGTATGTCAACCGAGGCGTCGTGCGGGCGGCCATGGGACGAACGGACGGAGCGCTTCTGGACCTCACGGAAGCGCTACGACTCGATCCTGCTGATGCCAGCACCCACATGGTGCGGGCCTCCATTTTCAGGCAATTGCTCCGACGCGAAGACGCGCTCCGCGACGTGAACCTCGCACTCGCCCTTCAACCGATGAATGTAGCGTGGTCTGTCGAGCGCGTCGAATTGCTGCTCGAGATGGGACGAACGGGGGAGGCGGCGACAGAATTGGAGGTATTGCGGCGGGCGGGATACGAGGTTAGCGTGGAGAAGCGATAGCCACGATCATCGTTTTGGCAGGCGCGCCTTCAGCCATTCGACATACGCGATCGTGTCGTTCACATTGAGGAGCTCGGCCTCGTTGTCGGTGTAGTTCAGCGATTCCCACAGCATCGCTTTCGCCCGCTCCCAGGAACCGTTGGCGACATAGGCGGAGGCCAGTTTTCGACGCGCGACATAGTTGAGCATATTGTGCCCCAGGGGCGCAGTGCCTGAGAGGAGCCGGATGACGGCGTCCGGTTCTTGCTCCGATGAGATCAAGCGCGCCGCAGCATAGCGCAGCAACGCACTGTGCGGCCGACCCCGCCCGGCAAGCGCAGCCGCTTCGAAGATCCTTCTGCGAATCGAATCCGGGTCCTGACCGATGACCGCCGCCACCAATGGCCGGTCCCATCCCCATCGGGTCAACGCTTCCCACCGAAACGCCGTAGTTTCCGTCCAACCGAGCGACAGGCGCATATCCCGCACACGCTCATAGGCGTCAGCGGCCGCAACGAGCGAATCCATTCCCCACAACGCATCACCCGCCGCCACGTCCAGCATCCTGACGAACGGCCACCGCTCAGGATCGGCACGAAGCGAATCCACGAACCTCAGCAACTCCGATCGCTGTCCGGTCCGCAGAAGGCCCTGTGCATACAGCATCGCTGCTTCAGGCGAGCGCGTGAGGGACCATGATCGCTCGGCATACCGCAGGCCATCCGCATCGCGGCCCTCCGAGAACGCAGCCCGCGCAGACGTATGCAGATCACCGATGACTCGAAGGCATTCACGCGCGTAGATCGGCGGACGCCGATAGATCAGTACCGCCTTGGCAGAGTCGGCAGCGGTCAGCGGGATCTCGCTGATGCGTCGACGCCATCCGGTCGTCAGGTCGGAAAGCTCATGGAAGAAGGCCTGGCGAGAATCTCCTGTCCGATAAAATGTCTTGTAGTTTCGGACGCCGAAACGCTCGATCAGATAGCGCGAGAACGAGCCGGCCAGCGTATACGAGACTGCGGAATTGCTGCGGAAGAAACCAGTGAGCGTGAAGAGCTGCTCGACTGACCCAGCATAGCCCGTTGAGAAGATCTGTGCTGCCGCGCGATGGATCGATTCTCCATTGGATGACCGATCGAGTGCGACCGCCAATCCCTCGACTACGCCGGCGTTGACCCCGATCCCGAGAACCGGATAGCCGAAATCAGCCGCGAGGACGTGAACCATCTCGTGGCGCAGGGTCTCGCGCACATCCGAGCGCAAGAGGTGGACCTGACGCAGCCATGGCTTCGTGAAGTTCGTCCGGCCACCCCCCGTGAGTCGATTCTTCTGAGCCGCATCACGATAGACGAAGCAGACCACCTTCTGTGATGGCGACACGCGCAACGTCCGGCGAAGACGCTCATAGGTGAACTCATGGAACGCTAGCAACCGGTCGGCCTGATCCTCGGTGACGACATCGGAGGGATACATCATGGTGAGACGCTCGCCATCACGGCGACCGCCCAGCTCCCGTTCGATCTGCTCAAGAGAAGAACTCCACCCGAAGCGGTCCGACTGGACCCAACAGACGGCCAGGAGGACCCATGAGGCTGCCGTCAGGCCCGTCAACCAACGGCGCCACACCAGACGGTGTTCACGCCGAGCGCGTTCGAGTTGTACCCCCGTGAGGACCGCGGTGACAGCAAACCAGAGACTCGCGAGCCGGAACAGTTCGAGCGAACCAGGGAGCCCGAGCGTATCATCGTACGAAAAGCCGGGAAAGTAGCCGACGATCAGGTTGAACGCGTAGATCTGCGGTCCGAAGAACGTGGCAATGACGATCTGAGACAGGACCGCGAACCACAGGAATGTGAAGAGCGTCCGGGGCCACCGGAGCGTGAGCCCACGGGCCAGGACGCCGAGCCCCAAGCCCACGAAGGCGGCCGGCGGTACGATCCACAAGAAATCGACGAGGCCGTCGAGCAAGGCGCAGTTTCTGACGAAGAGGGCCGCCAGAAGTCCGACGACAAGCGGCGGAACGCTGAGCAGGACCGAGCGCACGGCGGCCTGAACCCACGTTCGCGGCCTGACGGGAAGTTCGGACCGCACGATCGACCATCCCGCCACATATGCAACGACGGGGGCCATGGCCGCCGCGAATTCAAGGCCGAGCACATTGACGATCGGGAACTGGGTAACGAGGAGTGCGACGGCGCCGAGGAGCGCGGGCGGGCGCCAGCCGGGAAGGAACTGCACAACGGAGCGGGGGACGGATCGGGAGATCACGACCACACGCCCCCACGAATGGGCGCCCTGCGCGCGATGCCACGAGGTCCGAAACGCCGATCACAGCACACGGCAGCGGTCCATTGTCTGCGTTCCACGTGGCTTGCCAAGAAGGTGGCCCTTTGGCGTCAGAATTCTTCGCCTGCCACGCGCGCGATATCGGCGCCGAGCCCCTGGAGCTTCTTCTCGATGGACTCGTATCCGCGGTCGAGATGGTACACACGCAAGACTTCGGTCGTGCCTTCGGCGGCGAGACCAGCAAGAATGAGTGATGCGCTCGCGCGAAGGTCTGTCGACATCACCTTCGCTCCTCTCAGGCGTGGGGATCCGACGACCGTGGCGATGTTCTCCTTTACGGTGATGTTCGCGCCGAGGCGGACGAGCTCGGGCACGTGCGCGAACCGGTCGAAGTAGATCGTATCAGTGATGATGCTTGTTCCGGCGGACATCGCCATGAGGGATATCCATTGGGCTTGCATGTCGGTCGGGAAGCCGGGATAGATCGCCGTCGTGGCGTTCACGGGCCGGATCGACTCTGGGGGGTGCACCTCAACCCAGTCGGGACCCAGCGTGAGCTTCGCGCCGGCGTCCTCCAGTTTCACGATCAACGAGCCGATATGTCGGGGATGGCATCGCTCAATGCGCACGGACTTCGATCGATCGCCCGCAAGCGCGGCCGCGACCATGAACGTGCCTGCCTCGATGCGGTCGGGGATCGTCGTCGCGGAGGCGCTATGTAACTCATCCACACCCTCGACCTCCAGGCAGCCGGTGCCGATCCCGTGGATCTTCGCCCCCATCGACACGAGGAACTCGGCCAGGGCCGTGATCTCGGGCTCCATCGCTGCATTCTCGATGATGGTGCCCCCCTGTGCCAGGACGGCGGCCATCAGGATATTCCCCGTCGCCCCGACGCTCGAGACATCGAACAGGATGCGCGCACCGTGGAGCCTCTTCGCTTTGGCCACGATGTAGCCACCGTCGAGGTCGATCTGCGCACCGAGTTTCCGAAGTCCTTCAATGTGCAAGTTGACGGGACGCGGACCCCAGGCGCATCCACCGGGCAATGAAACGCGTGCCTCGCCAAACCGGCCGACGAGAGGACCGAGCACATAGATCGACGCCCGCATCTTCTTGACGTGCTCGTATGGGGCTTCGCGGCTTGTGACGCCGGCGTTCTCTACAGTCAGAGTGGAATCGTGCCTGGAGAACCGAAGTCCCATCGATTCGAGCAGGCGCGACATCGTCGTCACGTCGCGGAGGACCGGAGTATTATGAAGTTGGTACGAACCGGTGGCCAGAAGCGTTGCCGGCATCAGAGCCAGCGAAGCATTCTTCGCGCCGCCGATCCGAACGGTTCCCGCAAGCGGCCTTCCGCCGTTGATGACGAACTTATCCACACGACCCTCTCAAGACATTTGTCATGGTGACTGAGAACGACCGGCAGGCGGTCGGCGATTCGCAAAGGCTCGAACACCTACCGCGTTCCGGCATCATAGTACCCTGAAAAGCCCCGAAACGCAAAGCTGTGGTCTGCGGTCTGCCTTGTCTTTCCTGCATTTTTATGATATTCTCAAGACGGCTTTGCACGCTGCGAACCTTCCTCGTGAGCAACCGCATGTCCGTCCAGATCATCGTCGGCGCCCAATGGGGTGATGAAGGCAAAGGCAAGATCGTCGACCATCTGAGTGAGAAGGTCGATATCGTCGCCCGATACCAAGGCGGCGCGAATGCCGGTCACACCGTTATCCTGCCCCCCGTCGGCGGCCAAGCCCCCCGACAATTCGTCCTTCATCTCATCCCGTCGGGCATCTTTCATCGGCATGTCACCTGCGTCATCGGGAACGGCGTGGTGCTCGACCCCGTAGCATTGATGGACGAGATCGGCCAGTTGCAGAAGGCCGGCATCAAGATCGACGGCCGTCTGCTCATCAGCCACAACGCCCATCTCATCATGCCGTACCACAAGCGGCTCGACGCCATCCGCGAGGAAGGGGCGCAGAAGATCGGCACGACCGGCCGCGGGATCGGCCCATCCTACATCGACAAGTACTCCCGCACGGGGATCCGGGTCGTTGACCTGCTCGATCGGGATGTCCTGTGCAAGAAGCTCAAAGACAACCTCGACCAGACGAACGAGCTTCTCAAGAAGGTCTATGACCGAAAAGAGCTCGACGTCGACCAGATCATTGCTGAGTACCAGGACTTCGACCGGAAGATCGACCCGTATGTCACAGACACGGCAGACTATCTAAACCGGGCGCTCGCCAAAGGAAAGAAGGTGCTGGCGGAAGGGGCGCAGGGCGCGTTGCTGGACGTGGACCATGGCACCTACCCGTTCGTCACCTCGTCGAACCCCACCAGCGGCGGCGCATGCACGGGCCTCGGAGTCCCGCCCACCGCGATCGATTCCGTCGTCGGCGTGGTCAAGGCGTATTCCACGCGGGTGGGCAACGGTCCATTCCCGACGGAGCAGCTGAATGAAACCGGCGAACGGTTACGGACGATCGGCGGCGAATTCGGCGCGACGACGGGTCGTCCGCGTCGCTGCGGCTGGCTCGACCTCGTGAGTCTCTCCTATTCGTGCCGCATCAACGGTATCGACCGCATCACCGTCACAAAGCTCGACGTCCTCGACCAATTCGACGAGATCAACGTGTGCGTCGGCTACAAGGTCGGCAACCGTATGATCGATCGTTTCCCGAGTGACGTGCAGACGCTCGAGCGGGTGGAGCCGGTCTACAAAACGTTTGCCGGTTGGAACGAGCCGACCTCCGACGTACGGCGGTTCAAGGACCTTCCGGCGAAGGCGCAATCATACCTCCGCGGAGTCGAACGCTTGCTCAAGGTGCGCTTCTGGCTGGTCTCGGTCGGAGCACGCCGCGACCAGACCCTCTCAGTCCCCCGCCCCTGAGGTCCCATGGAGCGCTCATCGATCTCGGGGTCGCTCTCCTCCTCCGGCCGGATCAAGATCCTGCTGCTCGGCCTTGCCTTCGTCATCGTCGCCGGTATCCTCTTCTATACGTATGACATCGTTGGACGGCTGCACGACCGCGAGCAACAGGTGGCCGGCATGTATGCCCGTTCGCTTGAGTACATCGCGAACGCCAAGGCCGGCGAGGGAGACTACAGCTTCGTGTTCAACGAGGTGGTGAACGCCATCGATTTCCCGATGATCGAGACGGATCCGGCGAGCGCCGTCATCAAGAACGTACGGAACGTGCCGGTCGACAGCACATGGGACAATTCACGCCGTGAACGCTACCTCCGGGGCCTCATCCAGGAGATGGACGAGATCCACAGCCCCATCATCGTCGCGTATCAGGACACGATCATTCTCAGCCGGATCCACTACGGCGAGTCGCCACTGATCTATCAACTTCGCCTTCTTCCGTTCGTCGAGCTGGCGGTCGTGGCTATCTTTATCCTGATCGGCTATATCAGCTTCTCCTACATCAAACGGAGCGAGCAGAGCAACATCTGGGTCGGCATGGCACGCGAAACGGCGCACCAACTCGGAACGCCGATCAGCAGCCTTCTGGGTTGGACGGAGCTCCTTCGGACGCACACGTCCGACAACGCCACAGCCCGCGAGACACTGGGCGAAATGGCGAACGACCTTCAACGCCTGCAGAAGATCGCCGATCGTTTTTCGAAGATCGGCTCGCGGCCCGACCTGCACGAAGAACCGGTCACCGATATCATCAACCACGTCGTCCAGTATTTCCAGCGCCGCATACCGCATACCGGCAAGAAGGTGACGCTCTCGATCGTGGCCGCCTCCGACGAACGGGCACGGGTCAACCGCGAGCTCTTCGAATGGGTCATTGAGAACCTGACGAAGAACGCGCTCGACGCCATCGAGAACGACGAAGGGACGATCACCTACACGATCTCGGGCCACCCGCACCACGTCTTCATCGACGTCACCGACACTGGCAAGGGGATTGATCCGAAACACCGCGCCGAGGTGTTTCGGCCCGGGTTTTCGACGAAGAAGCGAGGTTGGGGACTCGGCCTCAGCCTGGCCAAACGGATCGTGGAGTCGTACCACCGCGGCCGACTGATGCTGAAGGAAAGCCGGCCCGGCGCCGGGACGACATTCCGGATCCGGCTTCGGAAATGAGATCTGAGCACTGATCCAAACGGCAAGGATCGGTTGTGTAATGCAACGAGGCTCGGCACCAATTGGGTGATCGAGCCTCGTGTCGTTCTTGAGGGTTTCTGATGCGTGCTATGCTCTGGCGATGAACGCCTCCAGACGTTCTTTCACATGCGGCCATTCGGCGTCGAGGATGCTATAGTAGACTGAGTCCCGATTGCGTCCATCGGGCAGAAGCATGTGCTGCCGCAGGATCCCCTCTTCCTTTGCACCGATCCGCAGCAGGGCGCGACGTGACGTCTCGTTGAATGAGGCCGTCTTGAATTCCACGCGGCGAAGGCGCCATACCTCAAAAGCGTGTCGCAGCATGAGATACTTTGCCTCTGTGTTTACGAAGGTCCGGTGCCATGGTCGGGCCACCCAGGTCCATCCGATCTCCGCCTTGCGATGGACCGCATCGATCGCCGCGAACCTGGTGCTTCCGACGACGCTGGCACCGTCGTTCACGATCGTCACGTAGGGCACGGAAGTCCCTTGCTCATGCTCCGCTAGTGCCTGAACCACATAGCGTTCCAGGTCCTCTCGACCACGAATGCGCGTCATCGTCTTCTCCCAGAGTCCTGGGTCGAATGCGACGCCCTCCAGCGCGCCAACGTCTTGCAGCACCATCGGGCGCAGACGGATCCGAGGTCCCTCGAGGACGCCTGTGTTCAGGTCGAACGGCGCGTGCATCGGATCTCGTGAGGGTCTTGCATCAGCGTGTTGCGTCGCTATGGGAGCGGACCTATTTCCCGCTCGACGTGTGGTCGTGCGTGATGCGCCATCCCTCTCTCTTCTTCTCCAGGATCAGCGTAAAACGGCCCCACGGCTCGTCGGACATCCTACGAAGTCTCCACACGCCGTGCGCGATCGCTGACGTCGATGAGAGGAATCGGATCTCGAGGTCTTCGAACGAAAGCACACCCATATCTTCGCGCGTGCGGTACCGTGCGGCGTACCGGCGGGCGACCTCGTCAAACCCGCGCGTCAGCGAGCCATCACTGAGGAAGACTGTTTCGTCCGAACGCCAGTACCCTGCCATGTAGCCCGTAATGTCGCCCCGGTTCCAGGCCTCGACTTGAGCTGTCAGAATGGCCCTCACGTCCGCTTCCCGTGGCTGGGTCTGCGGCGCGATGAGAGAAGCGATGAGCATCAGCGCGTAGAACATTCCTGTTCCTTTCTCAACATGTCACTCGTCTGGAGGACGACGCGAGGTTCTCCTTCAAACGCTCTCCCCCCTGACGTGTCGATTGTCACTGTGCCGCGACGGTTGGCTGCTTTGGCTTGAACAGGCCGTACCCCGCGAGCCCTCCAAGCATGCCGAAGATCGGAAAGATGATGATGTTAAAGAAGAAGCCCGTGAGGAGCGTGCCAAAGCTGAGCGAGTTTTGCAACGACTCCTCCATCTGCTCCATGATCTCGTCCGCCGTCGATGAGGGAATCGAGCCGTTCTCGACGAGACGGTCGAGCACTTTGCCCATCAGGTTCCCGACCAGTTCGCTCTCGATCGGTCCGATCGCCAGAGCGACGAACGCTGACAGGATCGTCGCCCCCACGGCCCCCACGAGGCCTCCGAGCAGTCCGACCATCAACGCATCCGAAGATTCCATTGGTGGATGGTCCGGCAAATAGTCCTGACGATGGAGATAGGTGCCGAACGCCCCGCCGATGATAATGCCGGCACAACAGCAACAATTGATGAGGCTCAAGCCGGGAATTCCGGAGAGCGCCGCGATCACGAGTCCGGCCAGGAGGACCGGACGCTGTTTGGACGGTTTATCGAACATCAGTGTCTCCCGAGTGAGAGGACGAGCGGATCCGACGCCCGCGCGTGAGGGCGTCGATGAACAATGGTGGCACAGTCAGGCCGAGCCCGATGCCGGCGAGCGTTCCGGTGAGCAAGCGCGTCACGGTGCCAGCGGGATGCAGACCGCTGAAACTCAGCGCCGCATCGACGACGGCCGGGACCAGCCAGGCGGCGAACGCCGGGGGTGACATCGGTTTCCATCTGTCCAGACCGCGGACAAGCGGAACGACGATCAACGTGGCCGTGAAGCTGAGATAGATGGCTGAGCAGCGGATACAGACTGCCCATGGAACGCCGTTCCACGCGAATGACCGTTCGACCATCCGATGACAAACGCGCCCATACACATGCCCGACGAGATCGTCCGCCGCCAGCCCTGCCAGTGGCAGAAGCAGGAAGCCAGCGCACCAGATGAGCGCGGGGACCAACAAGATGGCGTAGGCAAGACGCGACGTCATAGTCTCGGGGTAGTATGACGACAAATGAACGTTGAAGCAAGATGCTGCCTTTCACCGTCCGGAATTATGGCGTATATTCTGCAATCCCTCATCCCACGAATGCCGCCATGCACAACGTCCTCGGTTCCCGGCAGAACTTTCTTGGCCTTGAGAAGGAGTTCTCGACCTTTGACCGCGCCAAGGCGGTCATCCTTCCGGTACCGTATCAACGCACCGCCGGAAGTGGGGCCAAAGCGGCCCCTGCGGCGATCCTCGGTGCTTCGCGATCTGTATCGCGCTACGACGAAGAGACACGCACAGACCTCGGCGTACGGCACGGAGTGGCCACCCTCACACCGTTTCCTCCGTCACCGCTCAAAGAGCCTGCCTTTCTCACGAAGCTCAGCGACACGGTGGCCGATCTCCTGGCCCACGAGAAATTCGTTCTGACGGTCGGCGGAGACCGGCTCCTGACCTCCGCATGTGTGGCCGCGGCGGCCAAGCGATTTGCCTCGATGAGCGTGCTGCATTTCGACGCCCATGCCGACCTGAACTCCAAGGAAGGGGACGTGATGGCTCGCATCTGTGAGTTCGTCGACCCCCGGCGGATTGTCCAAGCCGGCGTACGATCGGTCACCGAAGATGAGGCAACTTTTATCCAGGACCAGGGGATCCATACATACTACGCTCACCTGATCCACAGCGGCTCCTATACCCGTTTGCTGAAGTATTGGGACGATGCGTTGATCGATGACCTGACGGATGAGGTCTATGTTACGATCGACCTTGATGTCTTTGACCCGGGGGTGATTCCATCGACGACCACGCCGCTCCCCGGAGGGCTCACGTGGAGCGAAGTGACCACGTGCCTGCGCAAGGTGGGTCTGAAGCGGCGGATCGTTGGCGCGGACATCACCGGTCTCGCCCCGTCGAAGGGAGCCCGATACGCCGACATCACGGCGGCAACATTGGCCGCCAAACTCCTCACGTACGCGCTGGGATGATCGATGCCGGCTTCTTCTCATGGGGCCGTACTCCCCGCGGACCGTCACCGACGCCGCTTCCTCAAGCAAACGGCATTCGGCGTTGCCACCCTATCGCTCGCTGGCTGTCTTCCCGGTGGTTCCGCCTCGACCGAAGACCTCCCGCCCGAGGCGGCCGGTCAACTTCGGTTCGCCACGCCGACGGAGTTCCTCATCCTTCAGGCCGCCGCCGAACAGCTCCTCGACCTTCCGACCACCGGTGGACCGATGACATCCGCCGCACTCGCGGTGCGGATGGACATCTATTTGGCAGGCGCCGATCAGGAAGTGCAAGACCAATTCCATCAGCTTCTGGGCGTCTTCAATAGCGGCATTGCTGCCTTTCTCTTCGACTTCCGGACCACGACATTCCTGGGCATGTCACCTGCGGACCGCGCGTCATACCTGCGCGACTGGATGGAAAGCCCGATCGGGTTCCGTCGGACGGCCTTCACGGCCCTGAAGCGGGTCGCCATGAGTTCGTACTACTCGCATCCGTCCGGCTGGACGGCCATTGGCTATGATGGTGATCATAGTCCTCGGGTGCGATCATGATCATTCACGGGCAGGAGGTCACCGGGCCGCTGCGCCTGAGAGCCGACGTCTGCATCATCGGTTCCGGCTGCGGAGGCGGCGCTGCGGCGAAGGTCCTCGCCGAAGCGGGCAAACGCGTCGTGCTGGTAGAAGAGGGTGGCGCGTATCCTGCGACGGATCTTCAGCCGTCTGCGGAGTGGGCGTACCCGCATCTCTACCAGGAACGCGGCGGGTTGGCAACAGAAGACCTCGCTGTGACGGTGCTTGCCGGTCGTTGCCTTGGGGGGAGTTCCATGATCAATTGGACGACCTCGCTCCGCACGCCGGAATTCGTCCTGGATCATTGGGCCCGGTCGAGAGGGGTCGTTGGGTTCTCTGCGGCAGAACTGGCCACGACCTTCGATCGCGTGGAGCGATACATCAACGTTCACACCGAACCGGATCATCGGCATAACCGCCAGAATAGCATCATCCTCAAGGGAGCGGCGGCGCTCGGGTACAAGGCACGCGCCACCGGACGGAACGTGAAACAGTGCGTCGAACTTGGCGTTTGTGGCTACGGCTGTACCGCCGAGGCCAAGATGTCCGTCGACGTCACCTACATCGCCGATGCCGTAAAGGCCGGAGCAACGATTCACGCCGACTGCCGCGCCGACCGAATCGAATCGGCCGGAGCTGTCAGGCGTGTGATCGGATCTGTCATTGAACGCGAGACGAGGGTCCCGCGCCATCCGTTCACCGTCGAGGCGCCGCTCGTCATCGTCGCCGGGAGCGCCGTGGCCTCGCCGCTGATCCTGCAACGATCGGGACTCGGCACGAGCGACCACCTCGGCAAGCACCTGACCTTCCACCTGACCTGTGCCGTTGCCGGCGTCTACGACGAAGTGCAGGAGCCATGGAAAGGGATCCCGCAATCGGCGATGTGTGATGAGTTCATGAACAAGAATGGCGACGGGTCGGGCTTCTGGGTCGAAGCTGTCCCGCTCGATCCCGTGCTCGCCGGGATGGGACTCCCGGAATTCGGTCGCTCGCACCGGGAATGGATGGAGAAGATGCGGCACCTCGCGGTATCGATCGTCCTGCTGAAGGAGAGTGATTCAGAAGGAACGGTGCGAGGCAGCGACGCTGGTCGGCCGCTGATGTCATACGAACGCGGTCCGCGCGATCGCGCGTCGTTGCGACAATCGCTTGCCGAAGCCGCCAGGATCCACTTTGCCGCAGGGGCCCGCGAAGTGCTCACGCTACATGCTCGACGGACCGTCATTCCATCGGTCGCCGAGATCGACACGGTCCTCGACGCGGCGTCGTGGGATGACAACGAGATCTCGCTCTATAGCGCCCATCCGCTCGGCACATGCCGGATGGGGGAAGATCCGAGGGCGGCTGTCGTGAACTCTCGTGGCAAGGTGCATGGGGCGAGTGGAGTATTCGTGATCGACGGCAGTACGATCCCCTCTTCACTGGGAGTCAACCCGCAGATCACCATCCTTGCAATCGCTGAGCGGAACGCAGAGTGGATCGCCGAGAACTGGTCGGCAGCGGTGCACGGATAGGTGCTGCTTCCGCCGCACGTTGGCGGCTGCATTGAATGGACCGCAGTGCCGGGTCGTCCCGGCCACGCGGAACGAGAACTCTCCCGACTGATATGAACACCATGAAGAACTTCATCGCGATCATCCCCCTACTGGCGCTCGCCGCCTGTTCACGTCCCCCTATGCCTACGACCACCGCTGATTCCCTCAACGCCCAGCTGGCCGCATTCGCACCGGTTGAGCTGACAGCCGACATCGCGCATCTGACCGCCGGCGATCGCGAGGCCCTCGAAAAACTCATCGAGGCGGCCCGTCTGATGGACAGTATCTATCTCCGGCAGGTCTGGGGCGGCAATATTCCGACCCTTGAGCGGCTTCGAAACGACCGCTCTGACGCCGGGAGCCTACGCACGCGATTGTTCCTCATTCACATGTCACCATGGTCTGGGATCGACGACGAACGTCCATTCATCGACGGCGTTCCCGCACGGCCCCTCGGGGCCGACCATTATCCGGAGGACATGACGAAGGAAGAGTTTGAACGGTGGGTCTCGACACTGTCAACCGGAGAGCAAGAGGCGGCACGAGGCTATTTCAGCGTCATTCGTCGGAACGATGACGGGTCGCTCCGTTCGGTGCCATTCAGCGAAGCGTATCGTCCCTGGCTCGCACCCGCGGCCCAAGCGCTTCAAGAGGCCGCGGCAGCCACGACCGACCCCACGCTGCGGCGCTTCCTCACGGCCCGCGCCACGTCGTTCCTCACGAACGATTATTATGACAGCGATGTGGCGTGGATGGACCTCGACAGTCCGCTCGAACCGACGATCGGGCCGTACGAGGTCTATATGGACGGCCTCTTCAACTATAAGGCCTCGTTCGAGGCGTACATCGCCATCCGGAACGAACAGGAGACCGCAAAGTTGAAGCAGTTCAGCGGATGGTTGCAGGAGATCGAAGACCGGCTTCCCATCGATCCAACGTATCGCAATCCCAAGCTCGGCGCCTCAGCACCCATTCGCGTGGTGGACCTCGTCGCAACGGGCGGTGAAGCGCGGGCCGGCGTCCAGACGGCGGCATTCAATCTCCCGAACGACGAACGCGTGGTCAAGGCGAAGGGGAGCAAGCGCGTGATGCTTCGCAATGTGCAGGAGGCGAAGTTCCAGAACGTTCTCACTCCGATCGCCGCCGTGGCGCTCGCCCCCGGAGAACGCACCCACCTCTCCTTCGAGCAGTTCTTTACGCACATCCTCGCCCACGAGCTCATGCACGGGCTGGGTCCGCACGAGATCACCGTCAACGGCCGAAAGACTACGGCCCGTCAGGAGATGAAAGAGCTCTCGTCCGCGCTCGAAGAGGCCAAAGCCGACATCGCTGCGCTCTTCGCCCTCCAGTACTTGATGGAGTCCGGACGGCTCGACCGATCGACCGAGCATGAGCTGTATACGACGTACCTTGCCGGCGTCTTCCGTTCCGTCCGGTTCGGCATCAACGAAGCGCATGGCAAGGGGATGGCCGTTCAATTCAACTACCTGCTCGACGAAGGCGGGTTCGTGCTCGACCCGACGACGGGATTGTTCAGCGTCGATCTCCAGAAGATCAAGCCGGCCGTCACGAAGCTGACCGGTCGCATCATGGACATTCAGGCGCGAGGCGCCTACGAGGAGGCCAAGGACCTGCTGACGACCTACGGCATCATTCGGCCGTCACTCCAGGTCGTTCTGGACCGGCTCAAAGGCATCCCTGTCGATATTGCCCCAACGTATCCGCTGTCTGCACACTAAGGACCAGACGATGACCGAACCAGTGAACGAGCCCGCCGCATCCCGCCACCGCAGCGAAGCTCTCGACAGTATTCTCGGCCAGCCATTCAAGGTCCTCGACGATGGTTTCGTGCGCGTCGTTGACTACCTCGGTTCCGACGAATCCATTGTACAGGCAGCCCGCGTCTCATACGGGGCGGGGACAAAGAAATCGCGCGAAGACCGGGGCCTGATCCGGTACCTCATGCGTCATGCACATACGACGCCGTTCGAAATGTGCGAACTGAAGCTCCATGTGCGGGTCCCGATGGACTGCTGGCGTCAGTGGATACGCCACCGTACGGCGAACGTCAACGAGTATTCCACCCGGTATTCGATCGCCATCGACGCTTCGCAGATGACCGCGCCCGACCAGTGGCGCATGCAGTCGTCCGACAACAAACAAGGGAGCGAAGGGTGGATCGACCCGGCCACAGGACAACGCTTGAGTGAGGGGGAGCGCGAACTGCAGGACCTCGCCCGCCGGGTCTATGCCGAACGGCTTGAGATCGGCGTGGCGCGCGAACAGGCGCGAAAGGACCTCCCTCTGTCCACGTACACCGAAGCCTATTGGAAGGTCGACCTCCACAACCTGCTCCATTTCCTCTGGCTGCGAATGGACCCGCATGCGCAGGCGGAGATCCGACAGTACGCGAACATCATTGGCAACGAGATCGTCGCCCGATGGGTGCCGACGGCGTGGGAGGCCTTCAAGGATTATCGGCTCGGATCGCTCTCGCTTTCGCGTCTGGATGTGGAGCTCATCCGGCTTCTCGCCGCGAAGGACGACCAAGGTTTGATCGCATTCATCGCGTCAGAGCAGCTTGCACGCTCTCGGAACGGCGCGGCTGTTCTCTCGGGCGAGCTCAAGGAGTTCCTCGGAAGGTTGCCCCGTTTCGGGCTGGAGGACCGTCTTACTCCGCTGCTGCAGCGACCTGAGGTCCTGGCACGCCTCAAGGGCTGATCGCATGCGTATCATCCTCATCGCGGCGGTAGCAAAGAACCTTGTGATCGGCAACGACGGGGAGATCCCCTGGGACCTGCCCGAGGACCGGAGACGATTCCGTCGACTGACCCAGGGGCATGTGATCCTGATGGGGCGTCTGACGTACCTGTCGCTCGGCCGACCGTTGCCGCTCCGCCGAAATGTCGTCCTCACGCATCACGCCCTCCACGGGATCGAGTCATATCCCACGCTGGAAATGGCGCTCGATCGCCTCTATGAAGAGCCGATCATATACGTCATCGGAGGGGGGCAGGTCTATCGACAAACGATCAGCATTGCCGACGCGATGCACCTGACCTTGCTGGACACAGCCTACGACGGGGATGTGCACTTCCCGGCCTTCGACCACGAGGTCGGATCGGTGTGGAAGGAAGTTAAGCGCGAGACTGGAGCGGGATGGTCGTTCGTTGATTACGAACGGATCGCTCCGAAGGGGGTTTCAGCGGGCGCCCGACCGGCAACGCGCCGGCACTAAGCCAGCCGCCTACCGCAGCAGGTTCGTTAGTCCCACCCGTATCATCATCACGGCGATCGCGACCATGAACAAGGACGCCACCTTGGCGATCGCCTTCGACCCGCCCCGCCCCACCACCCGTACGACGACGTCCGAGTAGCGAAAAACGAGCCACACGATCGCGAGGTTCGCCAGGAGCGACGCGATGGTGACCGCCATGCCGTAGGCGTCGACGAGAATGAGGATCGTCGTCAACGCCGCCGGACCGATGATGAGCGGGATCCCGATGGGCACGATGCCGATCGACGTTTCCGGGCTTCGCTGCTGATCCGAGCTCATCGTCAAGTCGACGATCGCGATGACGAGAAGGATAATCCCCCCGCCCACGCGAAAATCGTCCTCGGTGATCCCCATGACCGTGAAGAGGAACCTCCCGAAGAACAGGAAGGCAAGCGATACGCCCAATGCCGCGAGCGTCGCCTCTGTCACCAGCTTTCGCTTGTGCGGCCCATCAAGCCGTTCGGTCAGGGACAGGAAGAGCGGCACGACGCCCAGAACGTCGATTGCGACGAACAAGGGGATGAAACTGAGCAGGAGAGCGTTCGCGTCGATCGACATCAGACGATGCTGATTCCTTTGGCTTCGAGATGGCCGCCAAGGATGGAAACGATCTCGTGCTCACGAAGGTCTGTCCGGACGCCTGCGGCACGGACGGCCTCTGCGAGTGTTCCCTTTCGCTCGGTGAGCCAGCCCCAGAGGCAATAGCCGAGACGGGCCTGATCATTGGGTTCTCGGGTAGCGATCAACGCGGCCGCTTCGTACGCCAGTGCCTCGCGCGAGGCGGAGTCGAACGGTAGGATCTTGGAAGGAGGCTTCGTGCTCATAGGGTCTCTTTCACGTGCACATGGAATATTGATGAACAATCTTGAACGTCAGCGTCGCTTTCGGCGCGGGGTCGCCTCGGTCTTGACCACGACCATCGTCACGTCGTCGTGCGGCTCCGCCTTCCCTTGAAACTCCTCTACGGCTGACAGAACGTGATGCTGGATCTCTCCGGCTGTCAGGTGCCGCTTGGCCATGACCAGGCGCCGCACCGGTTCTTCGCCCAGTTCTTTTCCTTCCGGGTTCATGGCTTCGGTCACGCCATCCGTATAGAAGAGGAAGACGCTTCCCGGCCGGATAGGCCGGACGACCTCCCGGAGTTCCCGGTCGAAGATCGGCCCCCGCTCAAGGCCAAGTCCGATCCCGGGCGCCTCGACGAACTCCAGCGATCCGTTGATGCCGATCAGCGCTCGATTGTGTCCCGCCCGGCAGATCCGCACCTGCTTCTTCTCGAGGTCGAAGAGCGCCAGGATCATCGTGATGAACGAGCGTCGCTCGATGCCATCATAGATACGACGATTGATATGCGACAGCATCTCCTTTGGCGACCGGTACATGTGCGCCGCCAATTGGACCATTCCCTGCACTTTCGACATGTATAGCGCGGCCGACATCCCCTTGCCCGCCACATCGGCCACAACGACGAGCAACTTGTTCCGGCCGATCTCAATGTAGTCGTAGTAGTCGCCGCCCACCTGCAATGCCGGTCGAGAAAAGCCCGCGACATCCAGACCGGGAAGCGATGGGGCCCCCTTCGGGAGCAGACCCTGCTGGATCTTGAGCGCGAGAGCGAGTTCTTCGCGGATCTTTTGCCGCTCGAATTCCATCGCGTGCAGTCGCGCATTCTCGATCGCCACCGCTGCTTGCGCGCCAACTGCCGTCAGAAGGTCAATATCGTCCCTCGTGTACACCTTTCCTGACCGCTTGGGGCCGACGTTGATCACTCCGATCAACCGGTCCTTGAGGAACATCGGAACCGAGAGAACGATACCTCCGGCGATGAGCATCTCCTTGTCAGTAGCGGAGAGCTTGACCGTCTCAGGCTCGTCAGCCAGAAGAGCGAACGACTGTGCGCTCTGCGTCGCCCGGAGCAACCGGATCAGGCCGCCCTCGGTGTCTTCGAACCGACAGCACAACCGCGACACATTCTGTTCGGCGCTCTCGCACGATCCTTCGGGGTCGCAGAGGACCACTGCGACCTTGTCAATGTACATCGTTCCGGAGATACGATGTACCATCGATTCGAGGATCTCTCGCAGATCGATCCGACGGGGCAGATCTTGCGCAAATTCAAGCAGCGCGCGCTGGTAGTTGTATCGTTCCTGGTAGAAGACGCGGTCGATCCATTCCTGCGCGTTCCGCTTCAGCGGGTCGAAGGCAAATGCAACCACCACCAGGGCGAGCAGCGTTGCCAGACGGTCTGGCTCCTCTCCGAGCAGATCCGCCGCAAGACTTCCCGCAACGAAGACCGTCCCGACGTAGATGGCCGCCACCGTCGCCGTCACGATGCCGTAGATCAGGCTTCGCTTCACGATGAGGTCAATGTCCATCAGTCGGTAGCGGATGATCGCATATCCAAAGAGCAGGGCAGCCAGAGGGAGCAGGAGAGCCGGTAAAAGAATGAGCGGGTTCAGGAATGCGGCAAACTGATCGATGGCAGCGACGGCCAGCATGTACGTGAACGCCGCCATGCCGAGTGCAACTCCAATGAGGATCGGGCGGAGCGAGCGGCGCCGGTCCGGCCGCACCAACCGAAAGTAGGCGTAGACGAAGAACGTAAAACCGAGCAGGATAAAGGCGAACCTGGAGAAGTAGGCTGAATTGACAAGCGTTTGAGAGAGTCTCAGTTGACCGCCGAATGCCACAATGGACGTCAAGACCGCCGAGACGGCGTAGAGCGCGATCTTCAGCCATGTGCGTTCTGCCAGCCGCATCCGGACCGGGAAGTTGAGGAAGAACTGGACGAAGGCCGGAGGACCCATCAACCCGACGAACACGAACGTGCCACCGAAGATGGCGACGCGCCACATTGGATCGAGGGCCACATCATAGTTCCCTTGTGCATGCGAAAAGAAGAGGAACGAAAGAATGCCGTACCGTGCGAACATGCGTTGGATCCTGCCTTGCGGTCGGGACATGACCACGATGAACCCGATGACCAACAGACTGCCGCCCTGGAGCACCATGGCCAGGAACGACATATTGATCGCTTTGAGGATCAGCACGTCCGTGTCAAATTGCTTCCCGTCCCGCTCGATGGTGTACCGGGCTCTCGTGCCGATGAGTCGGTTGATCTTCTCTTGAGCTTCGCGGGCAGAGGAGAAGGCCTCCCCGTTGATCTTCACGAGCACGTCGCCGTCCTTGATACCGGCCTTCTCGATCACGCCGCCCCGAACGATGTCGGTGATCGTGAGACGGGAATCGCCCACCTTCGGCTCGACCCACCTGCATTGGTCATTACCCGTTGAGCGGACCATCATCACCTGGTGGATATTGGCACCGCCCAGAGCCACGACCACGAGGACGACCGCGGCGTAGATCGCGCGAATAACCCGAGGAGAGAGCCGATCAAAGAGGTTTCGCATGACCTTAGTTTACGACGTGTGTGGACGAACGTTTCAATCGAGCGGATATCCAATGCTGAACGAAACGACCGTCGGCCCGAGGGCCAGGGGTCGTTCCAACAGGTCGGTCCGGAGATAGAAACTGCGTCCGACGGCGATCTCGGCCGGACCGGCCGGCGTGTCAAATCCGACGCCCAGTCCGACGGCATGTTGGAGGTCCACAAGCCGGATCTCGTCAGGCCTGAGCCAGATCGATCCGATATCGTACCTGGCCATCAGGTACGTGTCGACGAAAACTTTGAATGGCAATCGATACAGATAGGCGAGACTGGCCGAGAGCAGCTGTCGCCCGCGGGCGTTGTCTTCGCGATACCCGTAGAAACTCTCCGGGCCGCCGAGGGAGAATTGCTCGCTTGTCGGCACGGCATCATCGCCCAACCCGAGCATGACCCGCGGGATAAACGTGTGCCGCTCACCCAACGTATGCGCGACCGCATAGCGGAAAAAGAGCTTCGTGAACCCGACGGATGCAGCGGTCCGCATCAACGCCGATTCGTACGAGAACTCCATATTGACGCCTTCGGTCGGATACGGGTACCGGTCCTGCGTATCGATTCGGGTCGCGAATCGGACCGATGAGATGTCGTATTGCTGGTTCGTGATCGGCGTATTGAAGATGTTGTAAACATGATGACGTTCCCACCGACCAGTGACGGTGACGTTGCCAAGCCGCTCCAGCTGCGTTCCCACGCTCAGCGAGCCACCGCGCTTTGTTTCGCGAACCTCGCCAACGCGGATCCGGTCGAACCGATCGTCACGGGTTCGCGGAGCGTCGCCATACACATTCACGTCGCGGCTGGCGGTGTATGCCCGCAGATCGCTCGTCAGGTACGAGTCGAAGATCCGGACCGTCTTGAAATCTGCGACGATGGTGTGATTCCGCGTCCCTCCGTACATCCGAACCCCCAATTCCGCGCCGATGCCGAGGAAATTCTCATCACGCACGTCAATGGAGGGCTGGATATTCCGCTCGTTGTCGACCCGAAGACCGAGCCGGATCAGTTCAGCGCTGCGCTCTCGGGCCGTGATCCGCACGACGTGGCGTTCCTGTTGTTCCCCCTCCGTGATGACCGACATCGCGGCTTGCTCGAACAGGTTCGTGCTGTAGATGTTCGCAAGACCCTGGGCGACCTTTGCGGTCTGGAGGACATCCCCCCGCCGGAACGGGAGCTCGCGCCAGATCACGTAGTCCTTCGTCTTCCGGGTCCCGACAATATCCATTCGATCGATCACACCCTCATCGACGAAGACCTCCGCCCGGCCCGTCGAGGGATCGAAGGACATTCGATTGATATGGGCCAGCGAAAGCCCCGACGAACGATACCGAGCCAACATCTCCTCGACGGCACGGCGCACGCGCAGCGGGTTCAGGGGTTGTCCGACAAGTTCTGAGAAGGAGCGCTGGACGCTGTCAGCCCGCGTACCCGTGATTCCGTGAACAGCGATGCTCCGCAAGACGGGATGGCGTTGGCCGCGAATGTACACCCGCGCAGTTCCGTCGACACGCTCCACCTCTGCCTCGATCGTGGCGAATTCTCCTGTTGCGTACAAATTGGTCACCAACTGACGGAGATCTCCATCGGTGACCGTATCCTTCCGTGAGATGGAATCCACTGCACTCCGCCGGTCCCGCGAGATCAATGTGGCATCGTATCCGATGGTTGGACGCAGGTAGGACCGATCGCCGGGCTCGTCGAACAGCTCCCGTCGCAGGGTGGCGATCCGGAGTTGGACCGCGCCGAGAACGGAATCGGCTGCCGCTTCGCCCGCTGCCATCAGTTCGTCGAGGCCGGCAAAATCGGACGTCAAATGGTTCCCGAGCGCAGGTGTAATGACCGCGTCGGCTGATTCGCGTGCCCGTCGATTCGCTTCCTGCATCATGATACCAAAGATCTGCTCGCCGATCTCCCAAGGCGCGTTTACGGACCCTACCGGACGAAGGGCACTGGTCACGTCGACAGCGATCACGACGTCCATCCCCTCGTCACGGGCGACCTCCACCGGCATGTTCGACAACAGGCCGCCGTCCACAAGCTCCATCGAATCCTTCTTGACGGCAGCGAAGAGCAAAGGCACGGCCACACTTGCGCGCATGGCCTCCGACAGGTCGCCGCTCCGGAACACATAACGCGTGCCGGAGATGAGATCGGTCGACACCGCCCGGAACGGAACGCGAAGGTCGTCGAAACTCGGTCCCGGATGGTAGAGGCCCTGGAGGGCCAGGATGTTCAAATGATATGTCAGCCGCTGTCCCGTGGAGTACGCGGCAGGTATGATCGGCTCAAAGCCGTCGAATCGAAGGACAACGAGAGACCGATCGTTCGCTAATTTCTGGTCCAGGAACAGGTCACGGCGGCGCGCATCGTCATCGTAGCTCAGGACCTCTGCCCAATTGGTCGTCAGGGCCAGACGGTCCAACTCCTCTGTCGTGTACCCGGCAGCATACAGGCCGCCGATGATGCTTCCGATGCTCGTTCCGACGATCATGTCGAGCGGGATACCGCGACGCTCAAACGCCTTGAGGACGCCGATCGAGGCGATCCCACGCGCCCCTCCGCCGCTGAGGACCAACCCCACCTTTGGACGTCGCACGCCTTCATACGGAACGAGGTTCGGCATCCACGATGGTCGTCCGCTCAGCGCCGGACGGATCGTGATCGTTGCTGCCGCTGGCGCTGTCGAGTCAGCGATCTGGGCGGCAACGCTCGCGGTGATGACGACCAATGCAATGGAGAGCTTCAAGCGCATAGAGTTGAAAAGTACCGAAAGATGGAGGGACTTACAACGCACCGACAAGCCTTGCGAATCGAGGCACTTCCGAGTACGTTGTCATTATATGTTGCGACCGCACACATGTGATCCCCTGCGTCCATTGTCGCTGAACAGCAGGCCATGACCTTTCTCCAGCCTTTCATGCTGTTCGGCCTGGCGGCCGCCGCGATCCCACTCGTGCTGCATCTTCTGACCCTCAGAAGGATGCGGACGATCGACTTCAGCACCCTGGAGTTTTTGAAAGAGCTCCAGCGGTCCAGGATCCGGCGTCTCCAGCTCCGCCAATGGCTCCTGTTGCTACTCCGCACAGTGCTCATTGTCTTGCTGGTTCTGGCGTTCGGGCGTCCAACCCTTCGGGGTACCCTCCCCGATGCCTGGGGTGCGGCCGCGCGCTCGACGGCGGTACTGCTCGTCGACGATTCCTACAGCATGACAGCGGTCGACGCGAACGGGGAACGAATCCGGAGGGCGAAGGATGCGGCGGCCGGGATCATCCGGTCTCTCCGTGAGGGAGATCTGGTGGCGGTCTTCCCTTTCTCCGCCGCACAACCGATCCAGACAACCTCGGTGCATCCTGTCGCGTTGGACATTGCCGCGAACATCAGACCGTCCGCCGTGCGACGACCACTCGAAGACGTCATTCGTGCTGGCGGTGAGATCCTATCAGCCGCTCGGAGCGCGAACAAAGAACTCTATGTCCTTTCAGACATGCAAGCGACCCTGCTGGAACGGCAAGCAGAATCGCTCATCCCGGTCCTGCAAGACCCATCGCTGCACTGCTTCCTCATCCCGATCGGCGACACGCCAGTGCCCAATGTTTCAGTGGCATCGCTGCGGTTCGGAAGTTCACTCGTCGACCTGGGTCGGCCATTCCCCCTCGAAGCCGTTGTCGCGAATCGCGGAGATGCCACGGCTGTCGGGATCACTGTCAGTCTCTATCTTGAGACGGAACGGACGGACCAACGTGCCCGCGATCTGGCGCCGAACGGTATCGTTGATGTGTCCCTCTCAGGCATCCCTCGTTCGTCAGGTTTCCTCACCGGCCGCGTCGTCGTGGAAGGCGACGATATTGAGTTTGACGATCAGCGGTCTTTCGTGATACGTCTCCGGCAGGAGCGACGCGTGCTGCTTATCGGGTCCGAGGAGGACCTTCGGTACGTGCGATTGGCGCTTCAGAGTCGCTTTGACACTTCCAGTGCGGCCATCCGCATTGAGACGCTCGCACCCGATAGAGTGTCTGAATCGCGATTGGTCGGATACGACGCCTATGTGGTCGCCGCCGGGCATCCCGAACTCGATCGGTGGGGCGATCGCATCAAAGCCCTCATCGAACGCGGGGCCGGCCTCGTGCTCATTCCGGGGGCCAACGCGCAGTCGTGGGGAACGATGGGTGACGCGTTTGGACTCGGTTCTGCCCCTGCGGCGGCAGCGGCGGAAGGGTCGTTCATCGCGTTCCGTTCGGCCGACCTCGACCACCCGGTCTTTGACGGCATGTTCGAACCAACCGACATGAATGCGCGCGGTCGCAGGCAGGTCCCGACACCTGAGATCCAGCGCATCTTGCCGACCCGCGTTCCCCCGAACGGCATGGCCGTCGTAACGCTTTCGACGGGTCAGCCCTTTCTCGTCGAGTTGCCGGTCGGTCAGGGCCGAATCATCGTCCTGGCAACCGCAGCCTCCACGACATGGAGCGATCTGCCGACGCAAGGATTGTTCGTCCCGCTGATCCACCGGGCACTCGCGGTGGTTGCCGGCGCCCAGGAGATCCGTCCAGTCGTCACGACCGGGGAGAGCGTCGTGTTGCCGGTTCCGCCGGGCGCAATCGGCGCGGCAGAGATCGTTACGCCCGACCGGCGATCCATGACAGTGGCGCCGACCGCCACTCCGGTCGGGACGGTGCTCCATGTGGATGGTATCGCACTGCCCGGAGTCTATTCCGTGAAGATGGGTGGGAAGGAGATCGACCGTTTCGCAGCAGCTGTGGACGGCCGTGAGACCGATACGCGTCCGTCCACGGAAGAGGCCCGTGACCTCTTCTTCACGTCGATCGGTCTCGCAAAGGGCCAATGGAGCACCATCGAACCATCCGAGGACATCGATCGCGTGGTGAATGAAGCCAGACTCGGCACAGAGCTCTGGCGTTCCTTCCTGATCGCGGCATTGTTCGTTGCAGTCGCCGAAAGCATCCTTGCTGCGCGCTGGAAACCTGTTGTCGAACGAGGCTCACCGTGATCGAACTCGCCTCCTCCGGGCGCGAGCGATGCGTGCTTGTGGGCGTTTCAACCCGCGCCGCATCGCGTGAAGAGCTGGCCGACTCACTGGACGAACTTGAGCTCCTGGCCGACACGGCCGGGGCCGATGTCGTTGCACGACTTACGCAGGATCGCGACCGTTTCGACGCGGCCACGTTCATCGGCAAGGGAAAGACGGAAGAACTCGCCGCCCTCGTGCAGGAACAGAAGATCCCGCTCGTCATCTTTGACGACGACCTATCCCCGGCGCAGGTGCGGAATCTTGAAACCACCCTTGCGTGCAAGGTCCTCGATCGCAGCGGGCTGATCCTTGACATCTTCGCCTCACGGGCCCGATCGAGCGAGGCAAAGACGCAGGTGGAACTGGCCCAACTCCAGTACATCCTCCCCCGCCTGACGCGAGCATGGACGCATCTCTCGAAGCAATTCGGCGGCATCGGCACGAAAGGACCGGGCGAAACGCAGATCGAGACTGACCGGCGCATGATCCGTACTCGGATCGGTCATCTCAAGGAAAAGCTGGACCGGATCGGACAGCAACGGGAAACGCAACGGAAGGGACGGCGCAAACATCTGCGAGCGGCACTTGTAGGCTACACGAACGTCGGGAAATCGACGTTGCTTAACATCCTGTCGGGGTCGGACGTGTTCGTGGAGAACCGATTGTTCGCCACACTCGACCCCACGACACGGTACGTCGACCTCGGCCTGGGGAACGCCATTCTCATGACCGACACGGTCGGATTTATCCGGAAGCTGCCGCACCACCTCGTCGCCTCGTTCAAGAGCACGCTCGAAGAAGTGACGGAGGCCGACTTGCTCCTTCATGTCGTCGACGTTTCGCACCCCTCATACGAGGACCAAATCACGGTCGTGCAGGAAACCCTTGCGGAGCTGAACGCGGCCGACCGCACGACGCTCATGGTCTTCAATAAGGTCGACCGACTCACCGATCGCGGATTCCTTGGCGAGGTTGCGCGCCAACACCCCTCGCACGTCTTCGTTTCCGCGACTCGCGGTATCAACCTCATGGGATTAAAGGAAGCGCTTGCGGCGCTGCTGCGGCAGGAATTTCGAGAGGTCGTCATCACGCTTCCTCATACCGCGCAGCGGGCCGTTTCACAGCTCTTCGACCTCGCCGAGATCACGGAGCAGCGCTACGACGGCGATGAAGCAGTTCTGACAGTCCGGATGGCGGCGCGCGACGAACGGCAGGTCCGGCAGCTCGTTCATGAGGCGGGCGGTTCGATCGTCACCGCTCCGGCTCCAGAATGACCGTCGACGGGTAGAGCCGCGCGACCGCTTCTGCATCCGCGCGCGATCCGACAATATCTCCCCAGTGCATCGGCACGACCACCTCCGGCGCCATCCGTTGCGCCAGGCGACCCGCCTCTGGTCCGTCCATCGTATACGTCCCACCGCAGGGCAGGAGCGCCACCTCGACCGCAACGGTATCGTGATGTGGCAACGCATCCGTGTCCCCCGCATGCAGGATCCGTCGTCCATCTGACAGCGTCAGCACATATCCAACCCAGCCGTTCGCAAGAGGATGGAATTTCGCCCGAAGATTTGCGGCCGCAATGACCTGGATCGGCCACGGCCCGACCGTCACTACATCTCCCGGCGCAACGACGACAACGGAACCCCCCAGTGTTGACGCCACGTCCGCCGGAGCGCACACGAGCGTTCGGTCAGTGCGGATCGATCGGATGTCGTCGGGGGAACAGTGGTCGTAGTGAGCATGCGTGACCAGCAACAGATCGGCGGGGGGCGCACCAGGCGGGAGTTTCCAGGGATCGATGTACACCCGTCCGAGCGGGTCGTCGATCCTGAAGGAAGCGTGGCCGAGCCATACGACAGGACCGAGATGATTCATCGCTACCTCCGTTCGTACGACTCGGCAGGGGGTGCTATGCCGAGCGCTGCGCGAGCGCGGCTGTATCCAGGCTTGATCCGGTCATAGATGATCTCGAGACGATCCCGGTACGGCAGGAATGCGCTCTTCATGGCGTTGATGGTCAGCTTTTCAAGGTCGTCGATGGAAAGGCCGAAGGTCTCCGATGCCACCCGGTATTCGTCCGTGAGCGTGATACCGCTCATGAGGCGATCGTCCGTGTTCAAGGTGACGCGGAACCGGTACTTGTGGAGGATCCCGAACGGGTGTTCTTCGAGCGACCGGACGGCGCCGGTGTGGAGATTGCTGGTGAGGCAGATCTCGAGCGGCACACGCTTGTCGAGCACGTACTGCGCGAGCGTCCCCATACTGAGGACCTTTCCATCCTTGATGCGCATGTCTTCGACAAGCCTCGTGGCATGGCCGACGCGGTGAGCACCGCACCACTGGATCGCCTGCCAGATCGATTCTTTCCCGAACGCCTCGCCGGCGTGGATGGTGATGTTGAAGTTCTCGCGCTGAATATAATGGAAGGCGTCGATATGCTTCTTCGGCGGGTATCCGCCCTCCTCGCCTGCCAGGTCGAATCCGACCACACCCCGTTCACGGAAGTCGACGGCCAGCTCGGCAACCTCCTGAGAGATCGTCGGGTTCATGTGCCGCATGGCGCAGAGCAGGATCCCCCACCGCACGCCGAACTCCTTCTCACCGCGTTCCAGTCCACGAATGACCGACCCCACGATTCGCTCCCAATGCAGCCCGCCCGAGGTGTGAAAGCTGGGCGCGAATCGAGTCTCAAAATAGACGACGCCATCCTTGTGCATGTCCTCGGCCGTCTCATACGCCACTCGTTCGAGGGCCTCTTCTGTTTGCATGACACCGCATGTATGCTTGAAGCCTTCAAGGAACAGCGGAAGGCTGCCGCGCTGGGCGCCCCGCTGAAACCACACAGAGAGCTCGCCGGGGTCGGTCGTCGGGAGTTCGCCGTATTTCTGGTCGCGGGCGAGTTCGATGACGGTTTGAGGGCGAACGCCGCCGTCGAGATGATCGTGGAGAAGGACCTTCGGCAAGGATTGGAGAAGCGCGTGTTCCATGTTCTGGTCGGTATGAGAAGACGTGGTCAGAGCCGATCGTCCGTCACGACAGTGTTCCCACTGCCCGCTCGACATCTCGCAGGATCACCCCCGATCGGATGAGGCCCAGGATCGCCTGCACATCGTGGTGGAGCACCCGGTCGCGGCCGACGAACGAGACGATGCGACGCACAGCCGCATAGGCGGCCTCCGTGCCCCGGCCTGCGTTAAGCGGGTCGGGCGATCGCCAGGTGCGGGCGAAATCGAGCGCCTGACATGCGCACAACAACTCGATGGCGAGCACAGTCTCCGCGTTCTGCAACACACGCCGGGCTTTGTTCGCGCTCACCGAGCCCATGCTGTTGTGGTCCTCCTGGTTCGCAGAGGTCGGGATCGAATCGACGCTGGCGGGATGCGCCAACACCTTGTTCTCCGAAACGAGCGAGGCGGCCGTGTACTGGGCGATCATCAGGCCTGAATTCAATCCGCCGTCGGTGGCCAGGAAGCGCGGAAGGCCGCTCAGGGAGCCGTTCACGAGCCGCTCAGTACGACGTTCCGAGATATTGGCAAGCTCCGCGAGCGCGATGGCCAGGAAATCGAGCACGAGGGCCATCGGCTGACCGTGGAAATTGCCTCCTTCGAGGTGTTCGGCGGTGGCCGGAAAGATCAGCGGATTGTCGTTGACAGAATTCAGTTCGATGCCGACCTGTCGTGCAGCGTACTCGATCGCATCACGCGATGCGCCATGCACCTGCGGGATGCACCGCATCGAATAAGCGTCCTGCACGCGAGCGTCATCGTGCCGATGCGATTCGCGCAAACGACTGCTCCGCATCATCCGACGCAGGTTCGCGGCCGAAGCTTGCTGGCCTGCGAAGGGACGAAGGCGATGGATGCGTGCGTCGAACGGCGTATCGCTGCCCCGGAGTGCTTCGACGCTGATCGCACCGGCGATGTCCGCGATCCGTTGGAGCGCGACCGCACGGTGCACGGTCAGGGCCGCCACGGACGTCATCATCTGAGTGCCGTTGATGAGGGCCAACCCTTCCTTTGCGGTGAGACGGACAGGAGCGATGCCGGCGCGTCGAAGGGCTGTCGACGCCGGTACAGGCCGCGTGCTGCCCGGAGCGGTGACGTGTCCCCGCCCCATCAGCGCGAGCACGAGATGGGCCAGCTGCACCAGATCGCCGCTCGCGCCCACGGATCCTTGGGAAGGGATCACGGGAATGATGCCAGCGTTCAGGACAGCGGCCAACTGCCGAAGCGTTTGCACCCGGATGCCGGAATGTCCCTGGAGCAAGGCATTGATCCGGAGCGCCATCATTCCCCGCACAACATCGGCCGGGAGGGGCTCGCCCGCACCGACGGCGTGGCTCAGGATCAGGTTCTCCTGCAGCGTCTCGATCTGCGACGTGTCGATGCGGACATTTGCAAACTCCCCAAAACCTGTCGTGACTCCGTAGACGGTTTCGTCCGCATCGAGCCAGGCTTTCACCTGACGACGCGCGACGGCCACCCGCCGGAGCGCACGAGGACTGAGCGAGACTCGTGCGTTCAGCACGGCGATCTGGTGCAAGAGGTCGATCGTAAGGCTGGAACCGTCGAGGGAGATCGTCATAGCGCTACGGCGAAGGGGGATGCCACGTGGTCGTGGGGCTCAATGTAAGCTGAAAGTGAAGGAATTACAATGGCGCGCCGATACGTCTCGTTCGTTGACTTTCCATTCGAATCACGCTATCATACAGGCACGTAACGAGCCGCACCGCTTGTAGATTCTACAAATCCACCCTCAGCAGTCCTGTCAGACCGTCCTATGGAAGAAGAAGAAAAGATCAAAGTCCTCATCGCCGATGACGAGGATCCACTGCGGATGACCTTGGCCGCATGGCTGACGGACGAAGGATTTCAGGTCAGCGAAGCCGCCGATGGCCTCGAGGCGATCAAGAAGGTACAGGCAGAGGACTTTGACATTGCGCTTCTCGACATCAAGATGCCGGGGGCCAACGGACTCGAAGTGCTGCGGTATATCAAGAAGAATTCGATGGCAACCGAAGTCGTGATGGCGACGGGAATGAGCGACGTCGGCATGGCGGTCGAAGCGATGAAGCTCGGTGCTCGCGAGTACCTCACGAAGCCGGTCGATATGGACCAGCTCGTGCCACAGCTGCGAAATTTGATCAAGAAACGTGATGCCGAAGATCGCGTCCGGCGACTACAGGCCGAACACACGGCCCGGCTGCTCTACGACCTCCACAACCCCATTGCAGGCCTAAAACAGAGCATTGGCTATCTGATGAAGGGTATGGCAGGGACGGTGGGCGACCACCAGCGTGAACTCCTCGGCTACATGATGTCGTCGATCGACAAGGTCATCCTGTTGCTGAACGACATGATGGACCTGACCAAGCTCGAAGGAGGCCGCGTTCGGCTCAACCGCGGCTTCGGCAGTCTCGGTTCAACCGTGGAGAAAGTGACGACGGAACTCCGCGTCCCGATCCAGGCGGCCAAGATCACGCTCGACGTGTATGTTGAAGAGGACCTCACGGCGCTCGAGTACGACTCGGAGAAGATCGAGCAGGTCGTCCAGAACTTCCTCAGTAACGCTCTCAAGTTCACGCCGGAGCAAGGAGCGATCGTCGTTCAGGTACGCAAGGTGGCGATCGTCCTCGAAGAAGGACAGCAGCCGACGGATCATGCCATGGTCTCGGTGTTCAACAGCGGCCCCGGTATTCCGAAGGCCGTCGTACCGCACATCTTCGACCGCTACCGCGACATTAAGGCGGGCGACGACAAGAGCAAGACGACCGGCCTTGGCCTCATCATTTGCCAGAAGATCGTCGAGGCGCATAACGGCCGCATCTGGGTCGAATCGGAGGAAGGCAAAGGCGCGACCTTCTTCTTCGCCCTTCCAATCCGCTGAGGCACGCCCCCCGTAAACGGTCGACGCACCGGGCAGCGATCGTGAACCGGGCCTACCGGTCCATCGCCCGGACCATCCTCTGCTGACGAACGTACATACTCCTCCCTCCCAACGCGTGTCCACTCCGGCGATGCATATTCTGGTGGTCGATGATGATCCCGATTTCGTCGTCAGCATCGAATCGCTCCTTCTGTCGGCCGGTTTTCGGGTGACGACGGCCTCCGACGGCGTCGAGGCACTCGGACGCCTTCAGGAGTCGACGTTCGATCTGGTTCTGCTCGACGTGCGGATGCCCCGTATTTCCGGTATCGAGGTCCTGCGTCGGATCACGGAGCGATGGCCAGAGACTCAAGCGATCATGCTGACCGGCGTCGGTGATGTACGCCAGGCCGTGGAATGCATGCAGCTCGGTGCCTACTCCTACCTTACCAAACCGCCTTCGGGTGACGAGCTTCTGTCGGTCATTCGGCGAGCTCTTGAACGCAAGCGACTCCTGGTCGAGAACCGCTATTTGCGGTCTGCGCTCAATCGCCATGCCGCCGCGGGAGAGATCGTCGGACACAGTCGTCCGATCCTCGACCTTCTCGACGTTTCGACACGGGTCGCGCCGACCGAATCCACGGTACTGATTCAGGGTCCGAGCGGATCGGGCAAAGAGCTAATCGCCACGCTCATCCATCGGGGAAGCACCCGCAAAGACCGACCGTTCATTCCGGTGAATTGCGCCGCCGTGCCCGAATCGCTGATCGAGAGCGAACTCTTCGGTCACGAGAAAGGGGCCTTCACCGACGCGGTCGCGCAGCGACGTGGGCTCGTCGAAGTGGCCGACGGCGGGACGCTGTTCCTCGACGAGATCGGCGAAGTCTCGCTCGCCGTTCAACCCAAGCTTCTCCGTTTCCTCCAGACCGGCGAGTACCGTCGTGTCGGCGGGAACCAGGTGCTGACCGCCGATGTGCGGGTCATTTCGGCCAGCAACCGCGATCTTCGACAGGCGGTATCCGAGGGGCGGTTCCGCGAAGACCTGCTCTACCGATTGAATGTCATCACATTGGAGGTGCCGGCCCTTCGCAGCCGCAAAGAGGATGTGCCGGAGCTCGTCGAACACTTGCTGAGGCGAAAAGCGAGGCCGGCTGGTCCGCTGCGTGTCGAGCCGCGCGCCATGGAGCTGCTGGTGCAGTACGACTGGCCGGGCAACGTCCGCGAGCTGGAGAATGTGCTCGAGCGTGCCTCGATCCTGTGCCGCGATGGAATCATCCGACCCGAGGACATCGCACTCCCGGTGCCGTCGCCAGGTCCGACGGCCGGCCGAGGCATGCTTGGGAATTCCGTTTCGATCCGCGAGATCGAGCGGAATCACATCCATGGAGTGCTGAAGCTCGTTCACTGGAACAAGGTCGCCGCGGCTGAGATCCTCGGCATCAGCCTGAAGACGCTCTACACAAAGATCACGACGTACGAACTGACCAAGGAGTGAACGATCGAAGGGAACCCATGCGCGTCTGGGTGATCCGGCATGCTGATGCGGTTCATGCCGCCGGGCTCGACGACGCCGATCGGCCGTTGTCCGAGATGGGACGGGAAGAAGCGATGCTCCTCGCTCGCCATCTGGCGCATCGGTCCGCTGCCACACTCATCCTCAGCAGTCCAGTTCTACGGGCCCGCCAGACGGCCGAGCTGATCCATACGGCGATGCCGGCATCCGCTCATCGTCTCGCAGATGCCCTTTCAACGAGCGGCTCAGTTGGTGATGCGATCGCCGAGATCCGATCGATCCAGGCCGCCGAGTGCGTCGTCGTGAGCCATGAGCCGTTGACGAGCCAAATGGTCTCACTCCTGGCCGGAAACGGTCAACCGGCTGTTCACTTCACCCCTGCTACCGCCGTTCTGATGAATGTCCACGAAAAACTTCAGGTCGGACGTGCCCAGGTGCTCGAGGTTGTCTCCCCCGACACATTGCGCCGTGCTGACATCCTTTGAGAGGTATCCATGACGTCGCTCCGCTGGTCTTCCCTCCTCCTGATCGGCCTGCTCGGTTGCGGACCATCGGAATCCGATGTGCGCCGAATAATCGGAGAAGAATTGAACGCCCTGTACCGCCATCAGGCCATCACGGGTGCCGAGACGGTCGGTCCGTACTCTCCTGCTGTACGTGCGGGAGACTTCCTGTTCGTTTCAGGGCAGATCGGACTCGTACCTGAGACCGGTGCGTTTCGTGGACCTGATATTGAGTCGCAAACGCGGCAGGCGTTGTTGAACCTCGAAGCCGTCCTGAGACAGGCGGGGGCCGATTCGAGCCACGTCGTCCAGTGCAACGTCTTCCTGACCGACATACGTGATTTTCCGAAGATGAACCTCATCTACGGCGGGTTCTTTCCTGACGACCGCTACCCGGCCCGCTCCACGATGGAAGTTCGAGCTCTCCCGCGCCAGGCCGTTGTGGAGATCGCCGCGATAGCACTCCTCCCCGCATCGACTGATACGCATTGACTGACCAGGAGTCGCCTCATGCCACGACGAACGATCCGCGCACCACGAGGAAACACGCTCACGTGCCGTGGATGGATCCAGGAAGCTGCTCTACGGATGCTGATGAACAACCTCGACCCCGACGTGGCCGAGCGACCGCAGGACCTCATCGTCTACGGAGGCACCGGCAAAGCCGCGCGCAATTGGAAAGCGTACGACCAGATCGTCGAATCACTGCGAGCGCTCGGTCACGATGAGACCCTCCTGATTCAGTCGGGCAAACCGGTCGCGGTCTTCCCGACGCACGCCAATGCGCCGCGCGTCCTGATCAGCAATTCTATGCTCGTGCCGGCCTGGGCAACGTGGGATGAATTCCGTCGCCTCGAAGGCCTTGGTCTGACGATGTACGGACAGATGACAGCCGGAAGCTGGATCTACATCGGCACACAGGGAATCCTGCAGGGAACGTATGAAACGTTCGCAGCCGCGGCGACCCGGCATTTTCGCGGATCGTTGGCAGGACGGTTCCTGCTCACAGCGGGGCTTGGCGGCATGGGAGGCGCTCAACCGCTCGCGGCCACGATGAACGGTGCAGCATGTCTGGTCGTCGAGGTCGATCCGCATCGGATCCGCCGGCGGATCGACACGCGCTATCTTGACCGGATGGCGACCACTTTGGACGAAGCGCTCGCATTCATCGCGGATGCAAAACGCCGAAAGGCGCCGATCTCCGTAGGCTTGCTCGGAAATGCGGCAGAGATCATTCCTGCGATCGCTCGCGGGCGACTCCTTCCCGATATCGTGACGGACCAGACCTCGGCCCACGATACGCTGAACGGCTACGTGCCGTCCGGGATGCCCTATGAGGCGGCTCTGACCCTGCGCGCCAAGAACCCAAAGAAGTATGCGGCCTTGTCCGGCGCCTCGATCGCCGCACATGTCCGCGGGCTGCTCGCCCTCCAGAAGAAGGGGGCGGTGGTATTCGACTACGGCAACAATATCCGTGGTGAGGCCTTGGCACAGGGGGTACAAGACGCGTTCAAGATCCCCGGATTCGTACCCGAGTACATCCGACCGTTGTTCTGCGACGGCAAGGGGCCATTTCGATGGGTGGCATTGTCCGGTGATCCCCGGGACATCGCCCGGACGGATCAGGCCATCCTTGAGGCCTTTCCCAAGAATGTCCAGCTGCGCCGTTGGATCGAGAAAGCAGGACGCGAAGTCGCATTCCAAGGACTCCCGGCTCGTATCTGCTGGCTGGGATATGGCGAGCGTGCGCAGATGGGGGAAATCTTCAATCAGCTCGTTGCGCGCGGAGAGGTCAGCGCTCCGATCGTAATCGGACGAGACCATCTTGACTGCGGAAGCGTGGCGTCACCAAATCGGGAGACGGAAGGGATGAAAGATGGCAGCGATGCCATTGCCGATTGGCCGATCTTGAATGCCCTGCTCAACACGGCGGGCGGGGCCAGCTGGGTGAGCGTGCATCATGGCGGCGGGGTCGGGATTGGACGGTCGATCCATGCCGGGATGGTCGTCGTGTGTGACGGCACACCGGAGGCGTCAGAACGGATCCGGCGCGTCTTGACGTACGATCCCGGGATGGGCGTCGTTCGACATGCCGATGCAGGCTACACGCAAGCGAAGGCAAACGCACGCCGCTGGAGCATTCAGATGCCGTCGCTCCGCGCATGAACGCATCGAACGGACAACGCCGCTGGGCGATCGACCGAAAGACCACGGTCGGCATGATCGTCGGGCTCGGATTGCTCCTGGTCCTCGGGCGATTGTCCTTTGAGGCCGTGGTTGCGTTCCAGGAGGACTCAAAGCTCGCGGAACGAAGCCACGTGGGGCTCGAAACCATCGGACGCTTGCGCGCGTTGGTGTCGCTTCCGGAATCCGAGGTCCGCGGATTCGTCATCACGGGAGATACGTCGTACCTGAGGTTACAGCCACACGTTCGAGATTCGGTTCGCCGGACCGTTCGGATCATCGATTCCCTTCTGAATACTTCGCCGGTCCAACAGGACCTCTTCCTCCAACTCCAGCCGTTGTTGTCAGAGCGCCTTGCCCGGTTCGATTCCACAATCACCGTCCGATCACGAGAAGGTCAGGAGGCGGCAGTACGAATGATCCGCAAGGGCCGCGGCCTGTTGCTGTCAAATCAGATCAATTCGGCGCTCGATCGCATTGAGGAGATCGAACGGAGGTTCTTGGCGCAACGGAATGCGGCAACCGCCAAGCGTGCCCGCGAAACGGTCTGGACCCTGATCATCGGCACGACCATCAGTCTCGGATTGTTCCTGGTCATCTTCGGCGTTCTCAACGGGGAGATCATCGCGCGAAGGTCTGCTGAAGCGGTCGCGCGTTCGGGCGAGGAGCGCTTGCAGGCGTTCCTGAACCTCGTACCCGCGGGTATTTTCGTCCTCACGGGCGACGGACGTCCCTTCTTTGCCAATCGGGCGGCGTTACATATCCTCGGCCAAGGTATCGATCCAGCCGTCGCAGTCGGAGAATTGACGGCCTTCTACCACGCCTACATCGCCGGGACAGACAAGAAGTATCCTTCGGAGCGCCTTCCACTGGTCCGAGCGCTGCACGGCGAGCGGTCGACTGTCGACGACGTCGAAGTGCTCCGAAACGGTGAACGCCTTCCTCTTCTCGTTTCCGGCGCGCCCATCTATGATGCGGAAGGTCGACTTGAGTACGCAATGGCCGCGTTCCTCGACATCAGTGACCAACGTCGGGTTCAGCGCGTGATCGAGGAGAACGAGCGTCGATTCCGAGAGATCGTCGAGGCCGCTTCAGACATCATCTACCGGACCGATGAGCAAGGACGGTTCTCGTTCGTCAATACGGTCGGCCTTCGGATCTTCGGATACAGCGAACCCGAAGTCATCGGCCGCCGGTACACGGAACTGATCCAACCGAACGATCGGGACCGGGTCCAACGCTTCTATCTCCGCCAGGCCATGGCGAAAGATGCCACGACCTATCTCGAAGTGCCCGTTGTCACGAAGAACGGACACGAGCTGATCCTCGGCCAAAAGGTCACATTGCTCCAGGAAGGCGAATTGGTGTTCGGTTTCCAGGCTGTCGCCCGCGATATCACTGAAGAACGAAGAGCGCAAGAAGCGCTCGCACGCCGCCAACGGCAGCTCGACACTGTCGTGGATACCGTTGAGGAAGGGATCACCTTCAGCGATGAGCGTGGCTTCTTCGAGGTCTTCAACCGGTCGATGGAAAAGATGACAGGGTACACGAAACAAGAGGCCAATGAGACCGCGGATTTCAGCCGCCTGCTCTCCCCTGATCCCGAGTCGCATCAGCTGGGTCTTGACCGGCTCCGTCACGTCCTCGACCACGGAGCGATCCGGGATGTCGAGACGGTCATCCGGACGAAATCGGGCCAGCAACGCACGCTCCTCGTCTCGACCACGTTGGTGGAACAACTCGATCGCCGGATGTTCCTCAGCGCGTACCGGGACATCACCGAACGAAAGCACCAGGAGGAACTGCTGCGACATGCCATGGAGGCAGCCCGGAACGCAGCGCGTGCCCGCGGAGAGTTTCTGGCTGTCATGAGCCATGAGATCCGCACGCCGATGAACGGCGTCATCGGGATGACCGACATCCTCCTCCACACGGACCTCACCCCCGAGCAGGCGGAGTACGTCGAGACCATCAGGACCAGCGGCGAGACTCTCCTCACGATTATCAATGACATCCTCGATTTTTCGAAGATCGAAAGCGGCAAGCTTGAGCTCGAGCGCCGCCCGTTCGACCTTGTCGCATCGATCGAGGATGTGTACGACCTGCTCTCGTTCCGCGCACGCGAAAAGAACCTTGAACTTCTCTACATCGTCGACCCGGCCATGCCCAGAACGGTCGAAGGCGACGTGACGCGGTTCCGGCAGATCCTCCTCAACTTGATTGGCAACGCCGTCAAGTTCACTCCGTCAGGACAGGTCTTGGTTCGGGTCACGCGTGAGGATGGACCGGATGAGAATTTCTCGATGCGGGTCAGCGTCGAGGACACCGGCATCGGCATACCGGTTGAGGCCCAGCAACGGCTCTTCCAACCGTTCACGCAGGTCGATTCCTCGACCACCCGGCGATTCGGAGGAACCGGGCTCGGCCTCGTGATCTCGCGCAGGCTGGTTGAGCTGATGGGTGGATCGATCTCCGTTGCCAGCGAACCGGGAAAGGGATCTACGTTCACCTTCCGGATCCGGACTCGCGTGCCAAGCGAAGCTGCATCCGCGCCGACGCTGTACCTCCGGTCGCGGCTTGACGTCCTTCGCGGCAAGAAGGCCTTGCTCGTGGACGACAATCGGACCAACCTTGAGATCCTGCGCAACCGCACCACGCAGTGGGGGATGGCTTCAGTGACTGCGGCCAACGCGGTCGAAGCTCTCGAATGTGTTCGGAACGACGCCGGCATACAGCTGGCGATCCTCGACATGAACATGCCCGACGTCGACGGTCTTCAACTGGCGCGTGAGATCCGGCGGATCCGTCGTCGCGAAGAGCTACCCTTACTGCTTCTCTCCTCCCGCGGCTCGACGGGGGCATTGACAGACGATCCCGAAGGTCTCTTCGACTCCATCGTCGCGAAACCTGTACGCGAGCTTGACCTCCTCGAGCGCGTCGCGGACGCTATCGCCGGACGCCCGGTCTCGGAGCGCTCCGAACGTCGCCGGGTGGTTCGGGACGAACCGCCGCTCGCCAGTCGCCTGCCCCTCGAGATCCTTGTGGCCGAGGACAACGACATCAACCAGAAGCTGATCGCGCGCCTCTTAAAGAAGTTCGGGTACACGGCAACGATCGTCACGGATGGTGGGGAAGCGGTCTCCGCCGCGTTGCGCGGATCGTTCGACATCATCCTGATGGACGTCAACATGCCTGTCATGGATGGTCTGGAGGCCACAAGGGAGATCCTCCGCAGCCTCCCCGCGGAGAAAGCACCCACCATCATCGCCCTGACCGCAGGCGTCTTGAAGGAGGACCAGGACCGGTGTGCTGAAGCGGGCATGTCGGATTTCTTGACGAAGCCCCTTCACATTGATGAACTGCGCGCAGCGATCGAGCGCTGGGGCGAAGTACGAAAGGTCCGGCCTCAGGTCCCACCCGACGCCTCTCCCCCCGATGAGCCCGAGATGGCCGCCCGCATCCGGCTTCTCATCCGCGATACCGACCTTGGATTCATTCGCGACCTGCTTGGCGACTTTGTCTCCCATGCCCGAGTCCGAGCGATGGAGATCGAGCGGCTGGCCGACGAACGTCAGGTTAAGGCACTTCGCGACGCTGCGCATGCCCTCAAAGGTGGCGCGCTGAACATCGGCGCCAACACGCTCGCCGACATGTGCAGCAGGATCCAGCATGCCATGGACGAGGACCGCCTCGACCAACTGCCCGTTCTCATGGAGCGGTTCCGCGATCAATGGCCTCGCTCGGTCAATGCGATGGAGCTGGTGCTTCGCTCCCTTCCTCCCGCCCCTACCGATGCCAGCACAGACATCTGACCAGCGCATCGGGTTGTGCGCTTCGTGCTGCCACGCTCGCCCGGTGGTGTCGGCAAAAGGGAGTTCTTTCATCCGGTGTCTCCGTTCCGACTCCGACCCGGGGCTCGACCGATATCCCCGTCTCCCATTGTACGAATGCCGGGGATTCGAACCGCCGCCATCGCGCCTTCCTTGATTCTTCTCGGTTCTCTCCTGAACTTGCGCCTCCAGCAGTCACGTCCATGATGCGTCCAATCATCCTTCATCACATCGCAAGTCTGGCCACAATGGCGGGCCCGCCGACCTATCGCATCGGCGGTGCCATGCGCGAAGTACGGCCCCTCTCCGATGCATCGGTGGTCCTCGAGAACGGCCTCATTCGATGGGTCGGGCGTGCCGCGGACCTCGACGCCGGGATCGTGCGCGATGCTGAAGAGATCGATTGCACCGGCATGACGGTCCTCCCCGGCTTCGTCGATTGTCACACGCACACGATGTTCGCCGGCAGCCGGTACGACGAATTCGCGATGCGCGCAGCGGGCAGCTCGTACCAGGAGATCGCCGAGTCTGGCGGAGGCATCTTGAACACGGTACGTGCCACGCGTGCGGCGAACAAACGAGATCTGAAGCGGTCGACCGCGCGTCGGCTCGACGCGATGATGCAGCATGGAACGACCACCGTCGAGATCAAGTCCGGGTACGGACTCACGGAAGAGGACGAACTGAAGATGCTGGACGGGCTGCGCGAATTGCAGCAGGAACATTTTGCGACCGTCGTCCCGACGTTCCTGGGGGCTCATGCCATCCCGCCAGAGTACTCCGATCGGCCTGACGAATATCTCGACCTTCTCGTCAACCGTCTTCTTCCCTACGTCGCTCGGAAGGGGCTGGCGGAAGCATGCGACGTGTTCTGCGAGAAAGGATACTTTTCCGTGGATCATTCACGGAGGCTGCTGGCCGCAGCTCGTGAACTGGGTCTGAAGGTCCGCCTCCACGCTGATCAGCTGAATCAGATCGGGGCCTCGTTGCTCGGAGCAGAATTGGGGGCCATTTCGGTCGATCACCTCGAGCACATCGACCGGGCCGGCATCGATCGGCTCGCGCAGGCTTCAACCGCAGGCGTACTTCTGCCCGGAGCTTCCTTCTTTCTAGGGGGACCCTACGCCCCCGCACGCGCCCTCATCGATAACGGTGCTCCCGTCGCCATTGCTACGAACTTCAACCCTGGCTCTTGCATGAGCTACTCGATGCCGCTGATGATGACGATCGCGTGCACGCAGATGCATATGACACCCGAAGAGGCGCTCGTCGGTTCGACCATCAATGCGGCGGCGGTCCTTGGTCGAGCCGGCCAGATCGGGAGCATTGAGCCGGGCAAGGAGGCCGACCTTGTGGTGTACGAAGCACCCTCCTACAGATCGATCGCGTACGAATTCGGCGTCAACCTCGTCCGTCGTGTCATCAAGCGTGGCGTCATGCTGGAGTTCCCGTGACCCGCGCCCTTCCCCGCGTCGTCGGGATCGATCTCGCAGGAAGTCCACGACGCTGGACCGGCGTGTGTACCATGGAAGGTCGCCGAGTGCATGCGTGCGCAGCTGTACAGGAGGACGCCGAGATCCTCGCGCTGGTCGATGCCTCCGCACCAGAGCTTGTTGTGATCGATGCCCCGCTCCGTCTTCCTCCGGGTCGACGCTCGCTCGACGACAGGAACGGAGAGCATTTCAGACCGTGTGACCGCGAGCTGCTCCGTCGCGGGATCAAGTTCTTCCCCATCACACTCGGTCCGATGCGCATGCTGACCGAACGAGGCATCCGGCTGCGAAAGCGTCTTGAACGCATAGGCATCCCGTCGCTGGAAATGTATCCTGGCGGCGCTCAGGACGTCTGGAGGATCCGCCGCAAGCAATACGGTTTGGAACGTCTTCGAACGGGTCTGCGGAAACTTGGAATCGCGGGGATCACGAGGGATATGACTCACGACGAACTCGACGCGGCCACCGGGGCCTACGTCGGAATACTGTATCTGCAGGGACGGGCCGAACTGATCGGCGACGAACGGACGGGTGGTATCCTCCTGCCGATCGCGCGGAAAGGATTGAAATGAAACGACTTATCGAGTGCGTGCCCAACTTTAGCGAAGGCCGTAACACGACCGTCATCGAGGCGCTGGCGCAGGCTGTCCGCTCGACGCCCGGCGTGTCATTGCTCAGCGTCGAGCCCGACCGTGACTACCATCGGACGGTGGTGACCTTCGTCGGTTCGGATAAAGCCGTCGTCGAAGCGGCCTTCAAAGCGACGGCGATCGCCGCCGATCAGATCGACATGCGTCACCACGCAGGCGAACATCCCCGCCTGGGCGCCGTCGATGTCGTACCGTTCATCCCCATCGCCAACGCAACGATGGACGACTGCGTTGCCCTTGCCCGCACATATGGCAAACGTGTCGCACACGAGCTGGGGATCCCGATCTACTATTATGAGTATGCTGCCACCAGGAAGGAGCGGCGCAATCTTTCGGACATCCGGAAGGGGGAATATGAGGGACTTGCTGCGAAAGTGATGGACCCCGCGTGGGCGCCGGACGAAGGCGCAGCGTCCTTCAATGCGCGATCCGGAGCGACCGTGACCGGGGCCCGCAAGATCCTCATCGCATACAACGTCAATCTCTCGACTCCTGACGTCGCCATCGCGCAGGAGATCGCTCTTCGTATCCGCGAAAGCGGACGCGTGAAGAAGGATGAGCAGGGGAACACGGTCAAAGATGCCTCGGGGAACTCTGTGAAGATCCCGGGAACATTGAAGGCGGTGAAAGCAATGGGCGTGACGCTCGAACGACACAAGATCGCTCAGGTTTCCATCAACCTTGTGGACTACGAGATCACGTCGATGCACCAGGCCTTCGATGAGGTGGCGCGGCAGGCAGCTTCGCTTGGAGTGAAGGCGACTGGAAGCGAACTGGTAGGATTGGCCCCCCTGGAGGCGTTCCGCCGTGCAGCCCAGCACTTCGGTGCTGACGCGTCCGCTACCGATCTCGAAACGGTCCACATCGCCTGCAAACACCTCGGCCTTGATCAGCTGGAACCGTTCGAGCCGAACCGCAAAGTGATCGATCTGATGCTGTGAACAGTCATTCAGCGGCGGTCGTTGACCCCGCCACCTGTCCGGAGGAAACCATGCTCATTCATCAGACCGTTGCTGAATTTCTCGATACGACGGCTTCGTCCGCGCCAGCACCAGGTGGTGGTAGCGTCTCCGCTCTCGCCGGAGCACTTGGAGCGGCCCTCACGTCCATGGTCTGCCGTCTGACCATCGGCAAGAAGAAGTATACAGCGGTTGAGCCTGCCATGCACGAGACGCTTTCAGCCGCCGAGGACATCCGGAATCAATGCCTGTCCCTCATCGACCAGGACACAGCCGCATTCAACGGCGTCATGGCCGCTTTCGGACTTCCGAAGGAGACGGACGAGCAAAAGACGGCGCGCCAACGATCCATCCATGACGCGACCCGTCAGGCCACCTTGGTCCCTCTCGAACTCATGCGATCACTTGATCGCATGCTCGGTCTCATTGCGACGGTGGCTGACCAGGGAAACGTCAATTCCCGCTCCGACGCCGGAGTGGCTGCACTCCTTGTAGGGTCTGCGGCACGTGGCGCCGCCTTGAACGTGTACGTGAACCTGGGGGGACTGCCGGATGATGCGTTCAGGAAGGAAACATGGCACGAAACGGAGCGGCTTGAGCAGAAGATCGTGACAGAAACCGACCGGATCGCACAGAACGTGCGGACGGCCCTCCAAGGCTTTTGATCGGGCTACACACGCCTCCTGACCCTATCCTATCCCGCCCCACGTCGTCGTTGCGACGGGGCCCCTCTACAACGCGCCTACGATCCACGTCACGGCCGTGATCGCGGCCGTTTCCGAACGAAGTCGCCGCGGCCCAAGCGAAACTGGCACGATGGCGTGGGCTGCTGCGAGCTCAAGCTCGGCGTCTGTAAATCCTCCCTCCGGCCCCACCAGCACGATCCCCGTACGGGCATCTTCATTATGCCGAACGAGCGATCCGATGAACTGTGATTGTTCCGTGCGCTCATGCGGCATCAGTCGCAGCGCATGCTCTTCCGAGTGAGAGACCACCGCTTCGAGTGAGCTAACGGGGAAGATGCGAGGGAGGTAGCAGCGGCCTGACTGCTTCATTGCCGCAAGGGCGATCTTGGCCGAACGGTCCTGCCGGTCGCGCTTTCCGACCGTCCGTTCGCAAACGAGAGGAATGATCGACCGCACGCCCAATTCTGTCGCCTTTTCTACCAGGAAATCAAATCGTGCCGGGTTCCGAAGAAGCGACACCGCAAGCGTCAGGCTGATCCGAGGTTCATTCTTGCGGAGATGGGTCTGTACGACCTCGCACTGGGCGTGGTCACGCTCGAGTGACTGGATCACCGCCTCATAGAGCGTGTCCTCACCGTCGGTCGCGAAGATATGGTCCCCCACGCGCTTGCGGAGCGACCGAGCGAGATGTCGATGCTCTTCGTCGCGCACAATGAGCATCGACCCGTGAATATCCTGCGGAACAACATAGAAGGTATCCATACTCAGAACGATGCCCCCACGTCAAAGATCAGCTCGCCGATCCCCCGCTCGTTCCAGGCAGATTCGGTGCGGACAGTCAATCCGTAGGGGAGGATGAAATGGAGCCCAAGACCGGCTCCTCCGGCCCACGGCACGGACGAAAAGGCCTGTGAACGATACCAGACCGTACCGGCGTCAGCAAAGAGCCCGAGGTAGATGCCATACCGAAGGACGCGGAACTGCGGTACGGGAATGAACGGCGCATCGTAGTACCGGGGAGACAACAACGGGATCCGGAGCTCGAGGTTGCCGCCGAGACGCTGCTCTCCTTCCTGGATCCGGCTGAACCAACCTCGAAGGCGTTCTTCGTAACCGAAAAACGCGTGCCGGTAGGATGGCACAGTCCCCCCCGTGGTGAGACGTCCATAGACACGAGTCGCGAGCGACCAATCATCGGTCAACCGACCATATCGGCGAAGGTCAAAACCCGCGCGAACGATATTGACGGCCGATTCGCCGAACCCGTCTTTGGCCGCCAGGAACATCAGATATACGCCTTCCGTCGGGTATTCCCTGGAATCGCGCCGGTCATAGAGATACTGAAGATATGCCGAGAGAAACAGGTCCCGTCCATCCGCCGAGGCCGTGCGGTATGCAACAAAGGCCGGCACATGCCAGAACTCTACTCCCAACCCAGCCGTGACGCTTTGATAGAATCCGAATCTCCTTCCAAGCGATGCGATCGCCATCGAGGTGATCTGTTCGTACTCGACCGAACTATCGCGGCTCAACGGATGCTGGTTGAAGTACCCGCTCTGGATCTGGAACGTCAGGTCCTCGTCCCCCAGAAAGCGCGGATTGCGATAGATCCCTTGGACGAACTGTTCATACCCCAGAACGCCTTCGAAGAACAGGCGCTGATTCAACCCGAACAGGTTCTGGTGCGTAATGCCAAGTCCGTAGATGATCTTCTTCGTGTCGCGATGGAGGATATTGAAGATCGGGTAGGGATAGACATACCAGCGCTCGTCAACGGTCACATAGACGTCAGCACTGTCCCCCAGTCGATGGGCATCGACTTCCACGCGATTGAAGAGCTGCAGGTTGTAGATGCGCTCCCGGTCGTGCCGGAGAGCTTCGTCCGTCAGGGCCGTTCCCGGCCGGAGCGACATTTCGCGAAGGATGATCGGCGCCTGCGTACGAACGTTGCCCCGAATGATGACCTGACGTACCGATGGGCCGCCATCGGCGTGCGATTGCCCAAGAACACGCCCTGACAGCAGCAGGCACGCCGCCACGGCCATCCTGAGGCCGATGCAATCCACGAACGATCTCATCACCGTATGAGCCGGCGGTGGTCGACTGCGATACAACGGTCCATCACCACACGAAGACCGGCAGCTTCGGCCCGCAGGGCCGCAGGCTCGTTGACGACGCCTAGTTGGAGCCAGAGGACCTTCGCCCCGGCGGCCAGCGCGTCGTCCACTACCGCTTCGACCGCATCCGGTCTCCGAAACACATTGACCATATCTACCGGTCGGCCGATCGCCGCAACGGACGGGTAGCACTGTCGGCCGTTCGTCTCGGCATACGCAGGGTTGACGGGAATGACCTCGTATCCCGCTTGAATGAGGAACTCGGCGATCGAATGACTGTCGCGATACGGCTTGTTCGAAGCGCCGACGACGGCGATGGAGCGTGAGGTCCGGAGGATGTCGAGAAGACCTTCGTCGTTGTCGAGCGGCATGCTCACGCCTCTGCGGTCATGTATTGCTCGATCGGTGGGCAGGCGCAGACGATATTCCGGTCGCCATAGGTGCTGTTGATACGTCCCACGGAGGGCCAGAACTTTCGCTCTCGGACAAACGGCAACGGGTAGGCTGCCGACGACCTCGAATACGAGTGCTTCCATTCGTCCGACGTGACATGCAAGGCGGTGTGCGGCGCATGTTTCAGCACGTTGTCGGTACGATCGGCACGTCCTTCCTCGATCGCCCGAATCTCCTCCCGGATGGAAAGCAACGCTGAGGCAAACCGGTCCAGTTCTGCCTTCGATTCGCTCTCCGTGGGTTCGATCATCAGCGTTCCGGCCACAGGGAACGAGACGGTGGGCGCATGGAACCCATAGTCCATCAGGCGTTTCGCGATATCCTCGACCTCTACGCCAGCCGACTCTTTGAAGGCCTTCATGTTGAGGATGAACTCGTGCCCGACATGCCCATGCTCGCCCTGATACAACACCGGATACGTCTGTTCAAGCCGTTTCTTCAGGTAGTTCGCATTCAGGATGGCGACACGCGTAGCCTCCGTCATCCCCACGCCCCCGAGCATCTGCATGTAGCCGTAGGAAATAAGCAGAATACTGGCGCTCCCCCACGGCGCCGAGGACACCGCCGGGATCGCTTTGGCGCCGCCGGTCGTCACGACCGGGTGACCGGGCAGGAACGGGACGAGATGCTTCGCAACACAGATGGGACCCATACCCGGACCGCCGCCGCCATGAGGGATGGCGAACGTCTTGTGGAGGTTGATGTGACACACATCGGCACCGATCAGCGCCGGACTTGTCAGCCCGACCTGGGCGTTCATATTTGCGCCGTCCATGTAGACCTGACCGCCGTGTTCGTGCACGATCTGACAGATCTCTTTGATGTTCTCCTCAAACACGCCGTGCGTCGAAGGATACGTGACCATCAGGGCCGCAAGTGTGTCCCGATGTTCGGCTGCCTTGGCCCGCAGATCGGCCACGTCGATGTTCCCACGGGCATCGCACGCAACGACGATCACCTGCATGCCTGCCATCACCGCGCTGGCTGGATTCGTGCCATGCGCGGACGAAGGGATCAACGCGACCGTGCGACGGTGGTCGCCTCGGTCCTGGTGATAGGCCCGGATCACGAGCAGTCCGGCGAACTCTCCCTGCGCCCCGGAATTCGGCTGGAGCGAACATCCTGCAAACCCCGTCGCGTCGCACAACATCCGTTCGATGCTGTCGAAGACCGCCCGGTATCCGGCAGCCTGGCTGGCCGGAACGAACGGGTGCAATTCGGCAAACTGCGGCCATGTGACCGGCAGCAATTCAGCTGCGGCGTTCAGCTTCATCGTGCATGACCCGAGGGGGATCATGGAGTGCATGAGCGAGAGATCTTTGTTCTCGAGCCGCTTGATGTACCGCATCAGCTCGGACTCAGAGCGATAGCGGTGAAAGACGGGATGTGTGAGATAGCCTGACGACCGCGCCAACGACTGTGGCAGCGGTACCGCAGCCGTCCCTACCCGTCCTGCTACTGACCCCAATGGCAGATCCTTCCGGGCCGCTGCGGCGAACACGGTCCTGATCGACTCGACGTCCTCTCCGGAGGTGGTCTCGTCGAGGGAGATGCCGATATGCGTCCGGTCGATGCGTCGGAAGTTGAGACCTGTCTTTTCCGCTTCCGACATGATCGCTTCCGCGACCGACGGACTTTCAGCATCAATCTGGAGCGTATCGAAGAACACGCCATTGAGCTGCACGAAGCCGAGCGCACGAAGGTCCTGGTCCAGGACCGAAGCAAGTCCGCGAACGCGCTGCGCCATCGATCTCAGTCCGTCCGGGCCGTGGTGGACGCCGTACATCCCCGCCATGATCGCCAGAAGCGCCTGGGCTGTACAGATATTCGAGGTTGCCTTTTCGCGGCGAATGTGCTGCTCGCGTGTCTGGAGTGTCATCCGGAACGCGGTCGCGTTATGCGCGTCGATCGAAACGCCGATGATCCGACCCGGCATAAGTCGAACGAGGTCGTTCTTCGTCGCAAAGAAGGCAGCGTGCGGGCCGCCATACCCCATTGGTATTCCGAATCGCTGCGAATTACCGACGACGATGTCAGCCCCCATCTCCCCCGGGGGGGTCAGCAGCGTGAGAGCCAACAGATCGGTCGCGACGATCGCGATGCCGCCTGACCGGTGCACCGCCTCGATAGCGGGGCGGGGATCCAGCACGGCCCCATCCTGCGCCGGATACTGGAGAATGGCGCCGATCGTCGTGTCATCGAATGTTGCCGTCCGCTCATCGCCGGTCACGACCTGGATACCGAGCGGCGTCGCCCGCGTGCGAATGACATCGAGCGTTTGCCGCAGCACACCATGGCTCACAAAGATGGTGGTACGACGGTCACCTCCGGCATTCCGGTGGACAACGTTCGCCGCCATCGCCATGGCTTCGGCCGCAGCGGTCCCCTCATCCAGCAATGAAGCGTTGGCGACGTCCATCGCCGTCAGGTCCGCGACCATGGTCTGGAAGTTCAGGAGAGCTTCGAGCCGTCCCTGCGAGATCTCCGGTTGATATGGCGTGTACTGCGTGTACCAGCCTGGATTCTCGAAGATGTTCCGGCGAATGACGCCTGGCGTCACTGTACCGTAGTAGCCCTGGCCGAGATAGGACCGGCGAACCACGTTCTGTGCGGCGATACTCGAAAGGTGGGCTAGATAGCGATGCTCATTCATAGGAGCCGGTACGCGTAGCGGCTCTGGGCGACGAATGCTTGCCGGGATCGTGCGATCGATCAGTTCGTCGAGCGACCCGACGCCGATGGCCTTCAGCATTTGTTCGCGTTCGGCGGGACCTGGCCCAAGATGACGTTGTTGGAAACTGTCGAATACGGTATCGGAGGAATTCATGGCTTGATCGGATCAGGGATGGGACCTGGTGTGGGCATTGTGGCGCTGCAGCGACGCGATCGCCTTGGCGGCGGCCGCTTGTTCGGCATCCTTCTTACTCCGTCCGGAACCGGACCCAATGGGACCGTCCCCGAGCGAGACCTCCATGGTGAACCGGCGCTCATGTTCCGGCCCGTCCTCACGGACGACGGTGTAGCGCGGCGGCCCGAGGCCATGAGCCTGGCAGTACTCAAGCAGGGCGCTCTTGTAGTTGTCGTCCGTCGACGCGACATTCTGCAAATCGACCCGGTCGAGCAGGGTCCGGTGAATATGGTCACGTGCGGCTTCCATTCCTCCGTCCAGGTAGATCGCGCCGAGGACCGCTTCATACGCATCGGCGACCATTGACTCTGAACCGGCGTCGATCGACTGGGCCGCAGATGAACTCACGAAGAGGAAGTCGTGCAGCCGCATCGCGCGGCCCTGCACCGCGAGGGTCCGTCGATTGACGAGACGCGAGCGAAGACGGGTCAGCTCCCCTTCTTCGACGTCGGGAAAGAGATGGAAAACATGGTCGGCGACGACAGTATTCAGGATGGCGTCGCCCAGGAATTCCAGGCGCTCGTTGGACACCCACGAGTCGTCGGTAAGCGGGAGGAAGGATCGATGAAGGAGCGCCTCGTACAGCAGGCGTCGGCGGCGGATGCGGAAGCCAATGACGCGCGAGACGCGACGGTAGGTCAGTCCCTTCTTGCGCCACTCATCATCGAAGACGCGGGTTCGGGGGTCGCCGAAGAACGGCAGAAGCGCCGCCAGGCGACCGAAGATCGTTGCCACAGGGTCCTTTGCATCGACGCACCCCTCCCCGCTCGCAGCCACATCCGGAAAACGATTATCCGGTGTAGCGACGGAAGAGGAGCGACGCGTTGTGTCCGCCGAACCCGAATGTGTTGCTGATCGCCACCTCCACCGGCCAATCCTTGGCCTGGTTGGGGATGTAGTTCAGGTCGCAATCGGGATCCGGCGTTACCTGATTGATGGTCGGGTGCACCTTCTGGTGCACGAGGGTGAGGATCGTGGCGATCGATTCCACGGCGCCGGCGGCCCCGAGCAGATGGCCGATCATCGACTTCGTGGAGTTGACCGCCAGGCGGCCCGCATGGTCGCCAAACACCCGTCGGATCGCCGCCGATTCGTTCTTGTCGCCGACCGGCGTCGAAGTCCCATGCGTGTTGATGTACTGCACATCTTGCGGGGTCAAGTTGGCATCGCGAAGCGCTGCTTTCATCGAACGCTGCGCGCCTTCACCTTCGGGCGCGGGCTCGGTGATGTGATGTGCGTCGGCCGAGAATCCGATGCCGCAGATCTCAGCGTAGATCTTGGCACCGCGCCGGACCGCATGGCCCAGCTCCTCCAGGATCAACGCCCCGGCCCCTTCACCCATGACGAATCCGTCCCGGTCCTTGTCGAACGGCCGGCTCGCTTTTGTCGGGTCGTCATTCCGTGTCGACAGAGCCTTCATCGCATTGAAACCTCCAACGCCCATTTCACAGATGCTTGCTTCGGCGCCGCCCGTGACCATCATATCGGCATCCCCCCGCTGGATGAGGATGAATGCATCCCCGATCGCATGCGATGAGGTAGCGCAGGCCGACGTGGTCGCGTAGTTCGGACCCTTGAGCCCATGACGCATCGAGATCCGTCCGGCCGCGATATCGGAGATCATCATCGGAATGAAGAACGGACTGATGCGATGCGGCCCACCGGTCTCATAGATCGTTTGGCTCTGCTTGAAGAACGTCTGCAAACCGCCGATTCCTGAGCCAAACACCACGCCGATTCGCTCCCGGTCCAGCTTCTGAAAATCAATGCCCGCGTCCTGCACGGCCAGGTCGACAGACACAATCGCATAGTGCGTGAACGGGTCGGACCGCTGCGCCAGCTTTCGGTCGAGGTACGACGTGGCATCGAACCCCTTGAGCTGGCAGGCGAACTTCGTGTCGTATTGGGACACATCGAAATACGTGATGGGTCCCGCGCCACTGACTCCCCCCAGGAGGTTCTTCCAAAATTCCTCCAACGAGTTGCCGATCGGGGTAAGTGCGCCCATCCCGGTGATGACCACCCGCCGTGGTTGTCCGTTGTACGCCATGCGATCTCCCTGCCGTGCGACCTGTTCGGAACGGTGAGCTGCTTAGTTGATACCTTTGCCGGCGAGATATTTCACGACATCGCCGACGGTCGAGATCTTCTCGGCATCCTCATCCGGGATCTGGATGTTGAAGGCCTTCTCGAACTCCATCACGAGTTCGACCGTATCGAGCGAATCGGCACCGAGGTCGTTCGTGAATGACGCTTCGTTCGTGATCTGAGCCGCATCAACGCCCAGCTTCGCGACGATGATGTCTTTCACTTTTGAGGTGACATCTGACATGGTGGGACTCCTGATGTTGGATGATGGGGAAACAATGAACGAACGATCGTTGAGGCCTTCGCAGGCCGGTCTACATGACGATGCCACCGTCGACGACCAGCACCTGTCCGGTGATGTATGCCGCCGCCGGACCCGCCAGGAACACCACGACGCCGGCGATCTCTTCCGGTTTCGCCGTTCGCTTCAGCGGGATGCTGTTCAGCAACGTTTCGCGCTGTTGGGGCGTCAGCTTGTGCGTCATGTCGGTATCGACAAACCCGGGAGCCACAGCATTGACGAGAATATTGCGAGAGGCCAGTTCTTTTGCAAGCGATTTCGTTAGACCGATCATCCCCGCCTTCGCAGCCGCATAGTTCGCCTGACCGGCGTTGCCCATCACGCCCACGATCGACGAGATGTTGATGATCGAACCGCTGCGCTGCCCCATCATCGGGCGACATACGGCTTTTGCATAGTTCCAGGCGCTCTTGAGGTTCGTGTCGAGCACCTCGTCCCAGTCGGACTCGGTCATGCGCATCAAGAGCGTGTCCTTGGTGATGCCCGCGTTGTTCACGAGGACGTCGATCCGTCCCCACTTCGCAACGACCGCATCGACCGTTTGTTGCGCTGCGGCAACGTCTTTCGCGTCGGACTGCAGCGCAAGCCCTTCCCGGCCGGAAGCTCGGACATCGGCAAGCGCCTCTTCAGCCGCAACGCCGGCGCTCCGAAATGTGAACGCGACGTGCGCACCGGCATCGGCGCAGGCCTTCACGATCGAACGGCCGATGCCGCGCGATCCGCCGGTGACGAGTACGATCTTGTCCTGCAATGGTCCCATGTTCACGATCCTGAGAGGTCCTTGAGCGTATCCACACCGCGTGTTGCGACACCGCTCGCAATGCGCTTCACCAGTCCCTGCAGCACCTTCCCCGGCCCGATCTCTACGAACTCCGTCGCACCATCCGAGGCCATTCGGGCCACGCTGTGTTCCCACAAGACCGGCATCGTCAACTGATCAAGCAGGAGCCGGCGAATGGCGGACGCGTCTGTCACGGGCGAAGCCGTCACATTGGCATAGACCGGGATCCGTGCATCCGAGATGGTTGCCGAGGCGAGCGCGGATTCGAGGCCGGCTTTCGCAGGAGCCATCAGCGGCGAGTGGAAAGCCCCGCTGACCGACAGCTCCTTGACCAACTTGGCCCCCCGCTTCTTGGCTCCTTCCATCGCAGCCCGCACACCAGCGACTGACCCCGAGATGACCACTTGACCGGGCGAATTGAAATTTGCCGGTTGGACGATCCCGGCAGTCGATGCTTCCGCGCACGCATCGGCCACCACGGGGCCGTCAAGCCCGATCACGGCCGCCATCGTTCCCGGCTGGTCGATCCCAGCCTGGTGCATCAGCTCTCCGCGGAGACGGACAAGGCGCAGACCGTCTTCGAACGAAAGCGCACCCGCGAACACGAGCGCCGAGTACTCGCCAAGCGAATGTCCCGCCGCCATCTCAGCACGGGCATCCGGCAACACGGCCGCAGCGGCAAGACTGTGGAGAAAGATCGCCGGTTGTGTGTTCTTCGTCTGCCGGAGCTCCTCTTCCGGACCCTCGAAACAGATGCGGCTCAGGGGGACACCGAGCACCTCATCGGCCAGCGCGAACAGCCGCTTGGCCTCGGGCAATGCTCCGGCGAGGTCAGCACCCATGCCGACGTACTGCGATCCCTGACCGGGAAAGACGAACGCGCGCTTGCTCATCGGTCCGATCCGCTCAGGCTTTTGTCCCGATCGACCACTTCACGAGGGCCGCACCCCAGGTATATCCGGCCCCAAAGGCGGCGAGCACGATATTCTGTCCGCGCACGAGCTGGCCGGCGGCATGCCATTCCGAAAGACAGAGTGGGATGGTCGCGGCCGTGGTGTTGCCGTACTTGTCGATGTTGATCATCACCTTGCTGCGATCGATGCCCATGCGGTCGGCGGTCGCATCGATGATCCGAAGGTTCGCCTGGTGAGGCACCAGCCACGCCACGTCATCACCCTTGAGCCCGTTCCGCTCCATGACTTCTGCCGATACATCCGCCATCCCTTTGACGGCGAGCTTGAACACGTTCTTGCCGTCCTGATAGATGAAGTGCATCCGCTTGTCGACAGTATCGTGGCTGGCGGGGTTGAGGCTTCCTCCGGCCTTCATGTGCAGGAATTCCCCACCCGCCCCGTCGCTGTAGAGACGATGATCCAGAAGACCGAAGGAGGGGTCATCGGAAGGCTCGAGCAGAACGCACGCCGCAGCGTCACCAAACAGGATACAGGTGTTCCGATCGGTATAGTCGATGATGGCGCTCATCTTGTCGGCACCGATCACCAGCACCTTCTTGTTGGCTCCGCTCTCAATAAACTTGGCGCCCGTAGCGAGCGCATACAAGAAGCCAGAGCAGGCCGCCGAAATGTCGAAGCCCCACGCTTTCTTCATCCCCAGCTTGTGGCCCACGAGGACGGCAGTTGCCGGGAAGAACATGTCAGGCGTGACAGTGGCGAGGATGACGACCTCGACCTCGTCGAGATTCACGTTGAATCGATTCGCCATGTCCTGAACGGCGAGGACCGCCATATCGGAGGTCGCGCCTTTTTCCATGATGCGGCGCTCCGAGATACCGGTACGCGTGCGGATCCATTCGTCGTTGGTGTCGACGAGCTTCTCCAGATCGAAGTTGGAGAGGACCTTCGGAGGGGTGTAATGACCGACAGCAGTGATCGTGGCGCGTGTCACGGACATGAGGAAACCCTATGCAACGGAAGAGGAAGGTGTGTCGAGTGCTGATGCAATATGACGATGGAGGCCGCTCTGCGCGACCTCGATCGCCCGTACGATCATGTTCTTGATGCCTACAGGGCTGGCGCTTCCGTGACCGATGATCGCCACGCCATTGACCCCGAGCACTGGCACGCCGCCGTGGGCGTTCGGGTCGAGAACGCCCAGCGCACGACGCATTGCGCCACGCGCGATCCCAAGTGCCAGTTTGTCGAAGATGCTCTTTTCAGCAGCCTGCCGAAGCATGCTCTTCAGGAACGACGGCACGCTTTCGCCGAACTTGAGAACGATGTTCCCCGTGAATCCATCACAGACGACCACATCCGCTTTCGCCTTGAGAATATCGCGGCCTTCAACGTTCCCGACAAAATTCACCGCACTGGCCTCGAGCATCTTGTACGTTTCGAGGACGACCTCGGTTCCCTTGAGCCGCTCTTCTCCTACGTTCAACAGTGCGACCGTCGGCCGGTCCTTGCCGATGATCCGCTGAAAATAGATGCTTCCCATGATGCCGAACTCATACAGATGTTGCGCGCGGCAGTCGACGTTCGTGCCGGCGTCGAGCAGGAGACAGACACCGTGTTCAGCCGGAATGAATGTCCCGATGGTCGGCCGGCTGACACCTTTCACGCGCCCGAGAATGAGCGTCGCGGCCGAGAGAACCGCCCCCGTATTGCCAGCACTGACGAACGCATCCGCATGACCTTCCTGGTGGAACCGCATGCCGACAGCCAACGAAGAATCGCGCTTGTCCTTGAGCGCGGCGGTCGGCTTGTCCTCCATCGTGATGACCTGACTGGCGTGGACGAACCGCACCGCCGAGGCGTCGCCGCCCCGTGAGGTCCAGAGTGAACGCAACGTTCCCTCATCGCCGACGAGGATCAGTTCAAGCCGGTCCGAAGCCTCACGGATCGCAGCAAGTGCCCCGTCGATCTCATGCCCGGGGGCGTGATCGCCCCCCATGGCGTCGAGCACGACACGGATGCGGTTGGAAGAAGACATACAGACGACCGGAGGTGCGCGTCAGGTCGGTCGTGGCGTCAGGATTCCTTGGGGGACGTGACGACGCGGCCGTTGTACTGACCGCAGTTCGGGCACGCTCGGTGCTGAAGCTTCGGTTCGTGGCAGTTCGGACATTCTTGCGTGGTCGGTACCGTCGCCTTGTAGTGCGTCCGGCGCTTTCGACCACGGGTCTTGGAATGACGGCGTTTGGGATTGGGCATCGAACAACTCCTATGAGAAAGAAAGTCGGTACTTCAGGGATTCCTGAGCTTCTTCAAGGCATCCCAGCGCGTGTCGGAGACGGGCTCGTCACAGGCGCAGGGACCCGCGTTCCAGTTCCTACCGCACTGTGGGCACAGCCCACGGCAATCATCGCGGCAGAGCAATTTCGTCGGAACCGCCAACTGGACAAACTGGCGGACATCTTCGTCAAGCGCGACCACCTGGGCATCGGACGGTACCGTTTGGACTTCACCGTCGACCGCTTCCACCGGCATCGATGTCCCTTCCGGAACGTAGAGGATCGCGTAGGACCCTTCCAACGGCATCCGGAACGACTCCAGGCAGCGATCGCAGACAAAAGCACCCACTGCAGAAAATCTGGCTTGCACGAGGATCTGTCGGCCTGTCCGGTCGAGATCGGCCTCGACACGAAGCGGTCCAACGAAGGAGCCCCCCAGATCCAGGTCCGCGGGGGTGACCTCGAATTGGTGCGAGTGTCGCCCTTCAGACAATCGCGCGATATGGATCTGCATCACCGCCATTCAGACCCTCGAAAACTCTAAAAAATCAAAGAAAGATAAGGAAAATCTGCGGGCGAGTCAAGGACTGGAATTGCGGATCGTAGTTCCACGTTGCCGATTGTCGCGACATTTCCTCCGGACTGGCCAAATGGCTGAAGGCCCAAGCCTTCCAGACCTGAGCCTTCGTTGCGGGCACACGTGGATCGTCGCCGGGAAATCCTACCCTTCCACCGGCCGCTCCTCCATTGCTGCAGGCTCGACCGGGACCCCTGACAACAAATGGCCGCGGACGTGCGTCACCGTCTCCTGCAATGCATCTGCAAACTTGTCGAAATCCTCCTTGTACAGGAAGATCTTGTGCTTTTCATACTCCTCCTCACCGACCCGCTTGCTTTCGGTGATCGTGATGTAGAAGTCCTTCTCCGATTTCGTCGACTTCACATCGAAGAAGTATGTTCGCTTCCCCGCCCGGACTCTCTTCGTGAAGATCTCGTCCTTGTACGTTTGTTCCACGTTCGTTCCTCCCTGGGATCGGTGTCGCATGTGGAGACCGCACTGCACGTCTATCAGGAATTACAGATCACGCCAGACATCGTTCTCGGCCCTACGTTCCGTACGCTCGGTAGCTTCCGGTCACCTCCTTATGACCGCCAGCTTGGCGGTGCTGAGTTGTTCTCCGTTCTCGTTGAATGCCACGATCATGTAGGTACCGCTCCCGACGAACGCGCCATCCCGGTCACGACCGTCCCAGAACGCCCGTCCTCCTCCCTGCGCTTCGAACTCCGTGACGAGCGTTCCGGCGATCGTCAGGATCTTGACCCGTGTTTGCGGCATCAATCGACGGATGGTCAAGGGCAGATCCGATGGGACGGGGAACGGGTTCGGGCCGATCAGCAGGGTTGAGAACTGGCGCTCCGTTTGCACCGTCGGGATCGACAGAGCCGACAATCCGGCCTCTGTGCCAAAATACGCCACACCGAGCAGTTGGTCGATCGCGATCGAACGGATATCGTTGCTCACAAGGCGTCCTCCCGTGTTAGCGACCGTGTACTGCGCCAACAGCTGGGAGCCGTCCGGGCTGATGATGAAGATCCCCTCCTTCGTACCCACCCACTTGTTGTTCACGCCGTCCACGGCGATCGCCTGTATCGATTGCTCACGCAACGGGAACGAAGTGCTTCGACGAATGCGGGGGTTCGACGGTTCGTTGAAGATCGTCACGCCAAGGGCCGTCCCGGCCCAGACGTCCCCGTCGAGATCCACGGCCAGACACTGCACCGTGTTGTTCACGAGGCCGTCCGACTGCATCACGAAGCCCCATCCTCCAGATCCGGAGGTGCCAGGCAATATGGTCTGCTCGTTGAAATAGTACAGGCCAGACGATGCCGCCTTGTTCGGTTCAGAGTTTGCAAACCACTTTGTCCCGTTGCGGTCGATGACCATCGACGTAAACATGCCCTCTCCTGTGCCGGACATGTTTCGGTATTTCACGACTGATCCGTCCGGATCGAGGCGTACGAGAACGTTTCCGTCGACGGCGGTCCGGTTCACAATCCAGGTTCGCCCCTGAAGGTCGATCGCAACGCCTCCGACCACCACGAATACTGTGTCATCGACGACAGTGGGGGCGAGCGCCGGAGTTGTTTGGGCGGTGAGACGTCGGAGTAGTGAGTCACCCGACATTTGAACGACCCCGTAGCCCCACGAGCTGACCCAGACGGTTCCATCAGGGGCGGGCCGCACTTTGTAGTAGTCGTCTCCACCCAGACCCGGGATCGTCGACTTCGAAAAGTTCATCCAGCGCTGGCCGTCCGGTACTGACCGGTGATACCGCATGAATCCGCGGCCACCTCCGTCAATCCCTGTGCCCGCCCACAGTGCCCCGTCAGGACCGATGGCAATGTCGACGAACCTATTCGTTCCAGGTGAGTTCGGGGCTATGAACGCCCAAGCCGGCCCTTCCATCCGCGCAAGGCCACGGTCCGGAACACCAACCCACACGAGCGGCCCCGACAGAACCGCAAGATCCACCGCTGAAGCCAGAGCAGGTCCGATGACCGTTCGCGTCCCCATCGCGTGGTCCATCCGGCTCACTACGGAAACTCCGGACTCGTTCGTCAAGCTGAACAACATCCCCATATAGGCGCGCAAGCGCACGGCTTGGACGGCGCCAATCGAGGGGTGCTGCACGAACCCACCGGCGATACGAACGGCCGTCCCTCCGGTCGTACCGACAAGAAGCGTGTCTCCGATCGTCGTCAGGGATCTCACGGATCCCGCCGGCACACCCTGCGAGGGACCCAACCGCGTCCAGCTCGTCGGAGCCGACACGTTCGTCGAGCCGAGCCACGCTGCCGCCAGCCCCTGGTCGGTCGCGATCCAGACGGTGTCACGAGCGACCGCCACATCCCAGCACACGGGCGAGACAGCATATCCAAATGATGCATACGTGTCGCCAAACTCTCTTCGGCTGATCCGGTAGACTGAGACACCAAATTCACTCACGACAAAGAGCGTGTCGCCTTTCTGAACAAACCGCTTGATCCCCTTCAGAAGACGGTTGGAATCCTTGATGTCCGTGATCGTCCTCCAGGTGACCGAGCCAGCCGGCCTATGGTTGATCACGCCATCTGTCGCACCCACCCACAGCCCTCCTGCATCATCCAGGCTGACCGCCGTCAGATCGTTCGAAGCAAGGCCACCCGCGTTGGTCGTGCTCGTGAACTCCCCCGTATTGGGGTCGTAGGTGAACACGCCACCACTGCCGGCAGCTGCCACCGTACCGTTGCTGGCGACCGTCATTGCTCGGACCGCCGTAAGGTTCGTGAAACTCTCCCATGTGCCGATCGCCGGGACTTGTGCCGTGGCCGCGGTAACGGTCAGCAATACGGCTGACAAGGTGCTCGCACGAGTTCTACTCATCGTCGTCGACCCGTGGATCGGAAGAGTTCGATCATGTCGATGGCAGTGAGGGCCGCGTCCCATCCTTTATTGCCGTGCTTTCCACCGGCACGCGCGCGAGCCTGTGCCGGCGTATCAGTCGCGAGCACGCCGAATACGACGGGCAGGCGGTGCCGAAGCGAAACGTCCAGGATGCCACGGGCGCTTGCGGAGGCGACAAGATCGAAGTGTGGCGTTTCGCCTCGGATGACGGCGCCAAGACAGATGATCGCATCCCAGCGGGACGATCGGGCGAGGTGCTCTGCAACCTGGGGAAGTTCGAACGCGCCTGGACACCAATGGACATCCGTCATCCGCATGGTTGATCCATGCCGGCGCAGACAGTCGATGGCAGCCTCGGCGAGTCGGATGGTGATGGGTTCGTTGAATCGGCTGGCGATGACGGCGATCCGCCGACGGGAGGCGGACACGGGACGCAAGATCCGGTGAGTTCGCCGGGAATTCACCGGGGGTTCCGGAAACAGCGGCGACGCATTTCATCAACGACGCGCATGGGGACCGTGTAGGTACCGAACACAGCATCGTCGTTCTTCCGTCCGCCGTGAAAATCGGAGCCTCCGCTTTCGAGGAGGAAGTACTGATTGGCGAGACGGCGGTAGTGTTGCTGCATCGTCGGCGAATGGGACGGATGGACGACCTCGATCCCGTCAAGACCGACGTTGATCAGTTGAACAAGATCGGCTTCGGTCGTGTACTTCCCGGGATGAGCGAAGAAGGACACACCGCCGGCAAGCGCGACCAGCCGCACGGCCTCCTGCGGGCTAACCTGGTATTTCTTCTCGTAGGCCGGTGCGCCGACACCGATGTACCGGTCGAACGCCTCATGGTAGCTGCCGATGTAGCCCCCCGCCAGCAGGGCACTGGCGACGTGCGGACGCCCGACGGAGCCGATGCCCGCATGATCCAGCACCGCGTCGAGCGTGACCGGGATGTTGATCTGATTGAGTTTCTTCACCATCCGCTCAGCGCGCTTCAAACGTTCGCGGCGGAAGAACTCCAGATATTCAAGGAGCCGCTCGTTCGTCGGGTCGAATAGATATGCCAGGATGTGGACGTCCTTTTCGCCGAGTGTGGCTGAGAGTTCGAGCCCGGCAATGATATCGACGCCCAACGACCGACCCCACTCCGTGGCTTCCGCCAGCGCTCCGACGTTGTCGTGGTCGGTGATGCCGAGCGTGGTGATGCCGGCCGCCTTCGCCTTGCGCACGAGTTGTTCGGGCGTCAGGGCTCCGTCGGAATAGGTGGTGTGGCTGTGCAGGTCCGCGCGTTCCTGCGCGGTCGAAGCACCTTCTGCCCGCTCCTCCGTCTCAGTCATAGCTCAGCGGTCATCCATGTGAGCGGGTGGTCACGCCCGCAGAAGGTGTCAGAGGTGTTGTTTGCGGAATGCTTCGAAGTCGGTAATGATGAGCTTGTTCCCCTTCAACTGCACCTGGCCATCACGAATGAACTGGTGGAGCATCCGGGAGACCGTCTCCCGAGATGTCCCGGCCATATTCGCGATGTCCTGCTGCAGCGGCATGTCCTCGATCTCGACCTTGCCCTTACGGAAGACGCCCAATTCGTCCGACAACATGATGAGGACGTTGGCGACGCGACCGGCGGCATCCTTCAGCGACAGGCTCTTGATCTGCATGTCTGCTTTCCGGAGCCGCATAGCGAGTTCCGCCAGCAGGGAAATGGCTACTGAGGGATACTCATGGAGCAGCTCGAGGAAATCCCGTCGGTGGATCATGAACAGCTCAGACTTGATGGTCGCCACCACACTAGCCGATCGGGCCATTCCATCGAGGAGAGACATCTCTCCAAAGAACTCTCCGGGACCGAACATCGAGAGGATCACCTCTCGGCCATCCTCATCCATCCGGACCACTTTCACTTTGCCCGAGATGATGACGAACAGTGCCGCGCCGCTCTCCTGCTCCAGAACGACAATGTTTCCCTTCTTATACTTCTGCCGTGTCCCGAGATGGACGATCTTCTGAAGGTCCTTGTCCTCGAGTTCGGCAAAGATGGGGACGTTGCGCAAGAAGCTAATGTCGTCGCCTGCCATGATGGGTCCGTCGGATTACGATCGTGAACCGCCAGCAATTCCAACGCCTGCGGGGGGAATCAAGTGGAGGAATATATCCGGGGATGTGACAAAATGCAACGAAGCCCCTGCTGCGCACATGCCAGTCTTATCTTTGCGAATTGGCCCGCGGCCGTTCCGGAAGAAGGCTAACCTACGTCCACCCCTCACGACGTCCCTGCCAGAAATATCACGAAGGCAGCAAAACTCACCTGCACCCCGACCATGCTGGCTCCCGCAAGTCGATCGTATTTCCTGACATCCTCCAGCGCACCCGGATCGCGCGTATCCATATACCTCGCCGCCGCAACGTTGGCGCGGTCCCGAAAGACCGCGGCCAGGACTCCCGACACCACCATGGCCGTACCTGAGGCCAACGCCCATGTTTCACTCCGCACACCCAAAGCTCCCGGACCTTTCATCACCATCGGCCTCTCGTCAGAGATCGGGGAACGCAGCACAAGTACGGACCCGAGCACTGAACTGCCGGGAAGCGGGACGAAGGTTGAATCCGCAGATTCTATTGAGAGATCTGCCAGCTGGTCACGAGGCCACCATACTGGCGTCGACCGTACGTCACCAGCTCGATCGCGAAGTCGAATGGGTGAACCCTCCGACCGAACAAGAACAGGCTCCGGGACCTCCAGGCTCACCTCAACCACCTGATCTGCCTGAACGAGTACTGTCTCTACCGCCACAACAGGATTCCATTCAAGCGTCGAAGACCTCTGGACTTGGATGATGGCCGGCGCTGCTGGCAGCTTCACGAATTCAAGCGGAGAGAGCCCCGCGGCGCGGCCATTGATGAAGACCATGAGGCCAGGTGGGCGTGTGGCCACCCGGACACTGCCGGAATCTGCCAGCGCGCCAAGTGCGGTCGCAGAGAGGACCATGAAGGTCAGCCAAGAACGCAGGAAACGATTCATTGGGCTCCCTCATGCACAAATGCTGCAACGGATTTGTCTTCGTACGTCACGAGTACGATGCCACGCCAGACGACCGGAGGTACCTTCACCCGTCCATCGACTTCGATCCGTTCCATCGAACTTCCATCGTTCCGATCGAGGATCCATACCGAACGGTCGAGAGAACCAACCAGCAGTCGGTTCCCCACGATCAGCGGACTCGCGTTGATGACACTGTTCGCCCGAAAGGTCCATCGAGGTGCGCCGGTTGCAAGGTCCATCGCTTCGATCCGTCCATCGGCCGTCGGGATGTAGCACGTCGAACCGTCTGTCGCCCCGGCCGCGTAGATCGGACTCTCCAGCTCCCGCGTCCACCGCACCGCCCCGGACTCAGGGTCGAGTGCCGTCACTCGACCGAGGATATCGCCGATGACGGCCGAACCTCCGCCGGCCGTCACGCCGGCAAACAAGGCGGCGCTCATACGCATGCTCCATCGCTGTGCCCCGGTCGCGGCATCAAGCCCCACGACCAGTCCCGCATCACTCCCGACGACGAGCATCGACCCTACGAGTGCCGGTGAGGACCGGATCGGCTTTCGTTCGGCTTTCGTGCCGATCTGGAAACGCCACTGCTCTTCGCCCGTGGCCGCATCCAAACACACGATGCGCCCCTCGAGCGTTGCGGCATAGAGCCGGCTTTCGTACAGAAGCAACGGCGCTTCCACGGGCCCGATGGTCATTTGCCATACGCGACGGCCACCTTTGACGTCGACGGCGAGGACGGAAGGACGTGTCTCCGTGGAAATGGGGACATACACGACCGTCCCGTTCAGCGCGGGTGTGCCACGGACCGGTCCCCCGACCTTCTCATAGCCCAATCGTTTGCCCGTTCGAAGCTCGACGGCCTGCAATTCGCCGTGAAGCGTGCCGAGGATGGCGATACTGTCGCGCACGAGCGGTGTGGCTAGCATGCCGCCTTGCGCGTTGTAGACCCATGCTCGTTTCCAGGGGAGTTCCGGGAATTCCGGTCCTCGTTGCTGACGTTCGGGCCCTCCGCCATCCAGCGTCCAATCGTCCGGGGAAGTACGGAACGCACGAGTGAGTTCAAGCCCGGAACATCCGGTCCCCACGAGTGCGAAGAGAACGAACAATGTGATGCGGATGACCGAGAGCGTGAAGGATGGCATTAGAAATCCCATCCGAAAAAGAACTGATAATAGAGACCCTTCTGCAGTTTGCGCAGATCCTGTTCCACGCGTTTGCCGATATCGTAACGAAGGACGATGACACCGCCAAGGTTGATCCGAACGCCGGCCCCGATCGAACCCTTCGTGTCACGATACGTGTCGTCCCACGCCCCTCCGACGTCCGTATAGAGAGCTCCACGGATCGAGCCGAAGCCGATCCCGACGAAGGGCAGCCGGACCGTCAACTCATCGATGAACGGAAAGCGCAGTTCCTGACTGGCAAGCCAGAGCTTCTGGCCACGGATGGACCACCGAGGCCATCCACGCAGGTCCCAGCTCCCGCCCATGAAGAACCGACGCGCTTCGATCCCTTCGTTGTACCAAAGATGTCCGCGAAGCGCCCACGCGCTGCGTGTCGTCAAACGGAGATATTCTCGATAGTCCGCGATCAGCGAATAGTAGCTGACGTTTGCATATTGGATGTCGTCCGTATACGCGAGGGTGAGCTTCATCCGTCGGCCGTCGACCGGTCCACTGGGACCCCACAAGGAGGTGTCCCAGATGTACGACAACGTGTTCGAGACGAGCAGCGCCCGCCGCGGGGCGTCGATGTAAATGTCCTTGTCCGAGTTGGAGACGGTCACACCGGCTTCGACGCGCCGAAATCGTGACAGCGGGTAGCTCAGCACGAAATACCCTCCGAACGACCTCTCATAGTAGAAGAGGTTGGGGTCGGTCAGATCGTAGCGATTGCCGGCGAATCGAAAGATCCCGTACGCGTAATTGACCCGGGAGCCAAGGGAGATGCGGCTGATCGCTACGTTGAAATTGTCAAGCAATTCCGACTGGACCTGGGCGGTGTTGTAGATCAGAAAGAAATACTGGTCGTTCCCAAGGAGGTCGCTCATCGCCAGTGCGGCCCCACCCACCGTTCCGAAGACCGGGTCGGTCGAGATCTGGCTTTGCGCGAGGTCGAGCGAGTAATCCTTGGTGTAGCGGATGGGCTCTTGGGCCATCGCTCCGCTCAACCGTTCCGGCTCCCATCCGTCGAGCCGGTCGGGAGTCGGCACGGGACGCACTTCCGCCGTGTCCAGCCGTTCGGAGACATCATCGATGGCACGGATCTGAAAACTTCCCCGCTCGTAGACGGTGAAGACAAGATCGTTCCGGCCTCCCCAGGCGGGGTCGGAAGATGAGGTGATAAAAGACGTCAGCCGGCGCATCGACCTCGATCCCTCTGGGGCCGTCATGTCGATCGCCCAGATGTTATTCACGCCGTCGATGTCGGACGTGAAGGCAAGCCATCTTCCGTCGGGCGACCAGGCGGGGGCCTGTTCGATCGATCGGCCGAATGTCACATAACGAATATCGGTCCCGGCTGTATCGATGGTGAAGAGATTGTATCCGCCTCCCGGTCCGTTCGGCGTGCGGTCTGAGCTGAATGCAATGCGGCCTCCGTCGGGGGACCAGGCCGGGTCACGATCGTCGTAGAGATCGTTCGTCACCTTCGTCAATCGTTCCCCCTGAAGGTCAAAGAGGTAGAGATCATTGTTCCCCGTCCGATCGATGGAGGAGAAGACGAGCCGCCGGCCGTCCGGCGACCATGACGGAGAGCCGATCACGACCAGATCACGGAACCGGTAGGTCTGGAGAAGCGTACGTGCCCGCGTATCATAGACATGGAGCGCGTCCGTCTCCCCCGTCTTCGAGACAAACGCCAGCCGGCCATCCGTGGTGATCGACAGCTTGGCCTGGAATGGATGGAAGGCTTCGAGTTCATGGGTCTGCTCGCCCTTCACCACAAGTTCCGGTTCGGGCTTTTCGGCGTCGGGATCCACGCGGTAGATGCTCGTGTAGCCGATGACGTTGCCAACGTAGTAGACGGCGCGATGTCCATCAGCCCGCTCGACCACCGGCTTCGCATTGAAGCCCTCCTCCACGAGGGTCCGTGTGACGCGGCTGGGCAGGTCCTCATGAGAAAGCAATGGATAGTACTGTTTGCGCAGATCGTACAGCCACTCCTTGTCGAATTCCTTGAAGTTTACTCCCAGCGTCAGCTTCCAGGTCTCCTCCCAGGTCTTGGACTTCCACGCATTCTCGAACAGCAAGAGCAGCTTTTCTTCGCCGAAGCGGCGGGCGACATACGCACAGACGTTCTGGCCGAGTTTGTACATGAGATACGAGCCAGAGATCCGATACATCTGGTCGGTCCCGGGCACATAGTTGTACATCACGGCATCGCGCACCACGAGGTCTGCCTGCGTGTCCCACGTCGTGGACCAATATTCAGCCAATCCTTCGGTGAACCAGAGCGGCGCCGCACGGTCGAGCGGAGCGCGATGGTCTGTCAGCACGCGATTGAACTTGCTCATCGTGAACACATGCACGAGTTCATGCCGGATCACGTGCGCGAACTGGGCCGACGAGCCGTTCGATGGGATGACGACCCGGCCTTTCAGGAACTCGAAGAATCCGCCGACGCCCTCGGGGATGAAGCCGGGCGTTGTATTCGTCTGCTGGAAATGCAGGTGGGAAGAGTAAAAGATGAGCGGGATCGGATGGCTGATGCTGTGGTTGAAGCGTTCCTCCAGCCGACTATAGGCTTCCTCGGCCACGGCAGCGCCTCGCCGTGCGAGATCCTCCATCCCCTCATAGTAATAGATGTGAAAATGCTCGGTACGCAGAACCTGCCAGGCAAAATCCGTGTATTGGACCTTGTTCCGGCCAAAATAGTAGAATTGCGCTTGCGCCTGGCCCCAGAAGAGCGCCAGAACGGCCACCGCCGCCACCCATCTCCGCGTCGTCAATGCTTCTCCGTCATGCTGTCTTCAAAGAGGACAGGTTGGATTGTCCGAGCAGATCGATCACACCGCATTCGGTCACGTCGTTCTGATGCTCCACGTGTAGTCTGCGTATCCACGCTAGACCGGACGAATCCAGGCACTACTTGACCTTGGCCAATTCGCCCTTCAGGTAGTTGATCGGCTCGACGGGTTCAGGATCGACGCCGTTCAGGATGGCAAGGTACAGGCTCACCCAATCGCCGGTGTGGATGAGCGAGAACATCCGGGCCAGGAGGGTCCGGCCGACGCTCGGGACATCGGTAATGCCTCCTGCCAACGTGCCGATCCACTGCTTCGTGATCTCTTCCCTGATGCGCACACGAGGATGTGTGCCGCCATCGCGCAGGAAGACAACGTGCGTCTGCTTCAGCAGCGTCGGTGCACTCTTCCAGCCGACCAATTCATTGTGGTTCATCTCTGGCAGAACGTGGCCGTGCGCCAACTGCTTGGCATTCTCGTTGATCTGACCCCGCCACCGTACGTTGATCGCGTCGAGGTGGTCGGTGGCCGAATAGATCACGGGGAGCCGGTCCTTCAACTTCATCGCGAGGTCGAGGGGCAGAAGGTTGGAAGCCGCCGGATCACAATAGCGGGCCGACAGGTCGCGCAGAACGGAGAGCGTCTCGTTGATCTCGCGCGATTTGTTCTTGATGAACCCCATCTTCGAGAGCAGAACGAGAAGTGGAAAGAACGAGTACCCGAGCGCGGCGCGGGGAGACAGGCCGCCCGGGATCTGCACCCATGGCTGGCGGTACTTCTTGGCCATCTTCTGCGTTTCTCCGCCTGTGCTGATACAGAGCACTTTCGCTTTTCGCTTGACGGCGTCCTTGTGCGACGAGATGGTCTCTTCCGTGTTTCCGGAATACGACGAGACCACCACGAGCGTCTTCGGCCCAACGAATGTCGGCAGAGCGTATCCGCGATTGACGATGAACGGCACCTTCATCTCGTCGGCGAGATACGACCGAAGAAGATCACCGCCGATGGCCGACCCGCCAAGGCCTGTCAGGACCACGGCATTGAAGGCGGACGCCCGGTACGGCGCTTTTGCCGCCTGGCCGATGGCCACGGCCTGTCGCACCTGTTCCGGAAAGTCCTTGATCCAGGCATACATGCCCTTGGGGTCGAGCCGCTGGATATCATTGAGGGTCATCATGATCGTGCCTCGTGGTCGTCGGGAAATTGATAGGGATCTCGGGGAATTGTTTTCGCATCACGTCTGCCACAGCCGCTCGAATGGCGTCCTCCGTGTCGAGCGTCAGCACCCGTTCGGCAAGCTGTTTCGCTTCGGTGAGCCGTACGGAGCGGATGATCTTCTTGATCTCCGGCAGGATCGTCGGAGCGACGCTGAACTCGTCCAGCCCCAGGCCCAGCAGCAGGATGGTAGCGAGCGGGTCGCCGGCCATCTCCCCGCACATGCCGACCCAGGCCCCGCCGTTCTTTCCTCGCTCGATGATGCGGCGCAGGAACCGAACCACGGCAGGATGGAATTCCTGGTACAATTCCGACACGATCTCGTTGCCACGATCGACCGCCAGCAGGTATTGAATGAGGTCATTCGTTCCGATGCTCAGGAACGTCACCTCGCGCGCCAGATCCTCCGCGATGATGGCGGCGGCCGGCACCTCGACCATCACCCCGATCGGGATCGATTCGTCGAAGGCCACGCCGCGATCGCGAAGCTCATCTTTGGCCTGTTGGAGCAGCTGTTTGGCGAGACGGACCTCTTTGATGTTCGACACCATGGGGAACATGATCGCGACGTTCCCTCGCGCGCTGGCGCGAAGGATCGCCCGGAGCTGGTCGAGGAACACCTGTGGCTTGTCGAGCATGATGCGGATCCCGCGCCAGCCGAGGAACGGGTTCTGCTCCTCGGTCTGTTGCGACATCAGCTTGTCGCCTCCGATATCGAAGGTTCGGATGATCACCTGTTTTGGCGCCATTGAACCGGCGATCAGGTCGTACTGGCGAAACTGCTGGTCCTCTGTCGGAAAGACCTCTTTGCCGATCAACAAGGTCTCCGTACGGTAGAGGCCGATCCCTTCGGCCCCCTGACGGTGTATGAACGGAAGCTCTTCGGACAATTCGACGTTCGCGGCAAGCGTGACACGATGGCCGTCGAGCGTTTCAGCCGGGAGGTCATGCAGGGCGGCCAGCGTCTGCTCGAACTGCGTCATCTCGGCTTGACGCCGCCGGCATCTCTCGATCGTCTCCGGCATCGGGTGGATGATCACTTCACCGCGGAAGCCATCCACGATCACCTGGCCGCCGTGCCTGATATGCTGCAACAGATCATGCACACCCACGACGGTCGGGATCTGCAACGCCCGGGCGAGCAACGCCATATGTGATGTGGCGCCGCCCATCTCGGTGATGTACGCCAGGACGTTATTCCGGCTGAGGATCATCGTATCGGCAGCCCCCAGCTGATGGGCCACGATCACCTGTGCACCTTCGAGCCGCGAAACGAGCTTCTGTTCCTGCAAGTTTCGCACGAGTCGATTCCGCACCTCTTCGAGGTCCATGGCGCGTTCGCGCGTGTATTCGTCGCGCGCGTTGGCCATGAGGCGATGGTATTTTTCCATCTCCTCGTGAACGAGGAACTCGGCATTCTTCCGTTCGTATCGCACACGTTTGAACACAGACTCGAACAGGACCACATCTTCGAGAATGAGGAGCTGCGCCTCGAAGATCTTCGCCTGCGAAGGACCGAGCTTCTGTTCTGCGAAGGCGAGGATCTTGGCCAGCTCTTTCTTCGAACGCTCGATAGCTCCTTCAAGACGGAGAAGTTCCGCGTCCACATCGGCCGGGGCGATACGCCGTTCTTCGACGTTCTGCTCCGTTCGACGGAAATGATAGGCCGACCCGATGGCGATGCCCGGGGCAGCAGGGATGCCTTTGAGGACGATCTCGCTCGGGGTGGAAGGTGTCAACATAATCAGTTCAGGGCCTCATCAAAGCCGCGGTCGAACAGTTCGACGATCGAAGCGGCCATCGCTTCTTCGTCTTCGCCGACGAATCGAAGTTTGAGCGATGATCCCTGCTCGGCAGCAAGCGTCATCACGCCGATGATACTCTTGCCGTTGATCTCAAGGCCGTCCTTTTCGATCAGGAATTCGGCCCGGAACTTCGCGGCAAGTTTCACGAGCGCGGCTGCCGGCCGCGTGTGAAGGCCGGCTCGATTTCGAATGATCACGTCGCGTTCGATCATCGTCAAAAGGTCCGAACACGAATGAGATCGGCGAACCACACAAGCATCTCCCTGTCAGGGGACGAGGGGAGCGCCGTCAGCGCACGCTGCGCTGTGCGAATGTCACGGTCGATACGGCGGCGAGCGTCGTCGACCACGCCAGTCCGCCGGTAGATGTCGCGGAATGTGGACGCCTCGCTGAACGCCACGCGTTTCCGGTTGACTACACGAAGCAACTGCTTGCGGTCTGCACCGCGAGCGCGCTCCAGGGCCCGGAGCAGCAAGTAGGTCTTCTTCCCTTCGACCAGATCACCGCCGATCCGCTTTCCAAACTCGGCCTCGTCGGCCATAATATCCAGCAGATCGTCCTGGATCTGGAAGGCCCGCCCGACGAGTGAACCGTACATGCGAAGGGCCCGACGCTGCGTAGCGGTGGCGCCACCGATGATTCCGCCAAGCTCTGCCGCCACAGCGATGAGCCGGCCGGTCTTCCGGTCGATCATCCGCAGATACTCGCGAATCGACACCTTGCGCCGGATCTCGAATTCTTTGTCATAGGCCTGACCCTCGCACACCACGAGCAACCCTTCTGTGAAGAGCCGCACCGCCTCACGGACGCGGAGGCCCGGGGTCCGCGTCAACGCCTCATAGGCCAGAGCGACCATGGCATCGCCTGCGAGAATGGCGACGTTCTCGTCCCATCGCCGATGGACGGTCGGTCGGCCGCGGCGCGTCGCTGCATGGTCCATGATGTCATCATGAACGAGCGTGAAATTATGGAGGACCTCGATCGCTGCGCTGGCCGGAAGCGCGTCGCTCGTCGAACCGCCCACACCTCGGCACGCTGCCAGCAAGAGCACCGACCGCACACGTTTTCCGCCTCCGTCGAGCACATAGCGGGCTGGGTCGTACAACGTGGCCGGCGCCGGCGTACGGACGAGCGAACGGAGATAGCGTTCGACGCGGCGACGGTAGGCCGCATATCGGCGGACGAACGCATGTTGAGCCCTCGCCATAAGATCTGGATCGTCGCGAAGATGATCGGTTCAGGTGCGAAGCATGAGGGTTTGACGGCGAAGATCGTCAAGTGTACGCGAGCCCGTCAGGAACATCGCCCCCCGGAATTGCCGCTCCCAGCCGTCGATGTACCGCTCCAAACCTGCCGTCCCGGTTTTCCGAAGTGCCTGAAGGAACGGTCGGGCTGCACCAACCATATCCGCTCCGAGAACGATCGCCTTGGCCATGTCCAGACCATGCTGAATTCCGCCGGAGGCGATGAGCGTAAAGGTCTGTTGTCCGGACCGCAGTGCGGCACACTGGCGAACAGCATCGGCAGTCGGGATCCCCCAGTCCCAGAATACGGCCAGCGGATCGCGCAACTGCTCTTTGCGTCGGAGCACTTCCACGCCGGCCCAACTTGTGCCTCCAGCTCCGGCCACGTCAACGATGCGCACTCCGACATCGAGCAACCGTCGCAAGACCCCCGCGGATATGCCGCAGCCGATCTCTTTGACGATCACCGGTACACCAAGATCCTTCACGAGCCGTTCGATCCCGTTCAGCACCCCGGCAAACGTTGGCGTCCCCTCCGGCTGAAGGAACTCTTGGAGCGGGTTCAGATGGACCGCAAGCGCATCCGCGCGGACAAGTTCCACCATCCGCTTCAGCGCTCCGGCATCCTGGAGATGCGCAACCTCGGCGGCCCCGATATTGCCGATCACCGGAATCGACGGGGCCTCCTCGCGGACAACGCTGTACGTCCGACGGAATCGGGCATCTTCGATGGCCTGCCGCTGGCTACCCACGCCCATGGCCAGTCCTCGGGAAGCACAGACCGACGCGAGCGCTCGATTGATCCGTTCAGCCCCAGCGTACCCTCCCGTCATCCCCGTCACGAGGAGCGGCATGCGGAGTGGCTTGTCCAGGAAGGTCGTTGAGGGATCTACTTCCGCCAGGTCAAGCTCTGGCAATGCCACGTGGACCAGGTCCCAGCGTTCGAATCCCGATGACTTGGCGCGAAAACCCACGTCCTTAGCGAGGACGATCTCGACGTGTTGTTGTTTTCGGGAGGATGTCCGCGGTGAAGGCATGGTCAGGCGAGAAAAGTACGTCATAATACACATCCCTCCCGGGAGTTGCAAGGAATGGGGGGCGAGCTGCATGCTCCGTCGCTTCGCGTTGTATGTGGTCATCATGTTTCGTATTTTTATTGTCTTACAAACTCTGACGCGGACTCCTATGCGTGCGATCATACCTGTTGCGGGAGTGGGAAGCCGGCTGCGGCCACATACGTATACGGTCCCCAAGGTCCTCCTAAATGTGGCGGGCAAGCCGATCATCGGTCATATCCTCGACAAGGTGATCGAGGCCGGCGTGACCGAGGCGACCATCGTCATCGGGTATCTCGGGGAGATGATCAAGGAGTACGTGCTCCAACACTATTCCATCAAAGTGGATTTTGTCGAGCAGGAAGAGCGCCTGGGCTTGGGCCACGCCATCTACCTCTCACGGCATACGATCTCCCGAAGCCCCATTTTGATCATACTCGGCGACACGATCTTCGACGTGGACCTTGCCGCGATGATGACCGGCGAAGGGACAAAGCTGGGAGTGAAACGCGTTGAAGACCCACGCCGGTTTGGGGTCGCCGAGACCGACCATGGATACATCACCCGTCTCGTTGAGAAGCCGGAGCAGCCAAAGAGCAATCTGGCTGTGGTCGGCCTCTATTATATACACCAGCCCCAGGTTCTTGTCGACTGTCTGAAAGAAATGATCAAAGCCAACGCCCGTACGAAGGGCGAATTTCAGCTGACCGACGCACTCCAGATGATGATCGAGCGGGGCGAGCGGATGCAGCCCTTCGACGTCGAAGGCTGGTATGACTGCGGCAAGCCCGAAACACTGTTGTCGACGAACCAGCACCTCCTCAGCACGTATCCCGATCCCACTCCGCGCCCAGGCGTCGTCATCCGGCCACCCGTGTTCATTTCACCGCAGGCCCGGGTGGAGAATTCCATCATCGGCCCGAACACGACGGTGGCAGCGGGTGCCGTCGTCGAGAACTCCGTCGTCATCAACTCGATCATTTCCGAAGGCGCCGAACTCCAGGATGCCCTCCTGCGCGATTCGATCGTAGGCAGCAACGCCCACGTGCGCGGCAATTTCAAGCAGATCAACATCGGCGACTCATCCGAATTGCTGTTTTCCTGACCATCCCACAACCGAGCTATTGGCATGCGCTACTTGTTCACCTCCGAATCGGTCTCCGAAGGCCATCCTGACAAGGTCTGCGACCAGATCTCCGATGCCGTCCTTGATGACATCTATTCGGTCGAGCCGACCGCCCGCGTGGCGTGCGAGACGTTTGTCACGACCGGACTGGCGCTCGTCGGCGGCGAGATCACGACCCGCAAGCACTACGTAGACGTGCAGAAGATCGTCCGTGACGTCATTAAGGACATCGGCTACACCGAAGCGGGCGTCGGATTCGACGCCGATTCGTGCTCCGTCCTCTCCTCCATCCACCAGCAGTCAGGTGACATCGCCATGGGCGTTGACACCGGTGGGGCCGGGGATCAGGGGATGATGTTCGGATACGCTTGCCGGGAAACGAAGGAGCTCATGCCCCTTCCGATCATGCTCGCGCATCGAATCGTCAAACGCCTCGCGACCATCCGCAAGCACCATCCCAAGGACATGCCGTATTTGCGGCCCGACGCCAAATCGCAGGTGACCGTCGAGTATGAGCGCGGCCGTCCGGTGCGCATTCATACGGTCGTCGTGTCGACGCAGCATGATGAGGCGGCTTCGCAGAAACGGATCTCGAAGGACGTCATCGAACACGTCATCAAGCATGTGGTGCCCGAGGCATTGCTCGACAAGAAGACCCGGTACTTCGTGAACCCGACCGGCCGCTTCGTCATTGGCGGTCCACACGGTGACAGCGGACTGACTGGCCGCAAGATCATCGTCGACACCTACGGTGGACGCGCTCCCCACGGAGGCGGCGCCTTTTCTGGCAAGGACCCGACGAAGGTGGACCGAAGTGCGGCGTATGCGGCGCGACACTTGGCAAAGAACGTGGTCGCCGCCGGCCTCGCGAGCGAATGCCAGATCCAGGTGGCATACGCCATCGGGGTCAAGGAACCAGTATCGATCATGGCGCACACATTCGGAACGGGCATCATGCCTGACCACATGCTCGACTCCGTTCTGAAGGACCTGACCTCCGAGGGCGGCCCGGCCGACATGACTCCCGGCGGCATCATCAAACGACTCAACCTCCGTCGGCCGATCTATCGCCAGACGTCAGCGTACGGACACTTCGGACGGGAGGAGAAGGATTTCACGTGGGAAGCGGTGAACCTGGTGAAGGAGCTGAAGAAGGCGGTTAGGTAGTTATTGGGTAGCGGGTATCGGGTAGCGGGTGAGGGAGTGGGCAACAGTTCGGGGGGACTGGATGGAGAATCATGGGTTGGAGACGCTGGAAGTCTATCAGGCCGCGCGCCGAATGCGGGTCAAGATGTACGCGCTCGCAAGGAGACTACCAGTGCTAGAACGATTCAACCTTTGTCCGCAAACGCGGGATGCCGCGAGGTCGATGACAAACAACATCGCCGAGGGACATGGCCGATACCATTACCAAGAATCCACCCGGTTTTTCAGGATCGCTCGCGGGTCGCTGGAGGAGCTGATCGACGATCTGAATATCTGTCTCGATGAAGGGTATATCGACTCAAAGGAACACGAAGATCTCATTTCAGAAGCACGAACCGTTGCACGATTGATCAACGGGTATATCAGGTTTCTTCAACGGCAGAAGGCGGAACACGCTTCGGGCGGTGACAAACAAACGCCCAGCCCCTAGGTCCCATTACCTCCTACCTCTTGCCTGATACCCGTTTCTGACAACGACTTTCCACTCACATCTCACATTCTCATACTACCAATGGACGAAAAGAAGGGCGTTTTCAAAGTCAAAGACCTCAAGCTCGCCGCTGAAG
>CAYYOV010000001.1:166392-187392 GCA_964473365.1 uncultured Ignavibacteriaceae bacterium | reverse complement strand
GACGACATTGTCCTTCAGGTCGCGCATCACCTCGAGCTCGTACTCTTTCCAGCCGATGACCGACTCTTCGACGAGCACCTGATGGATGGGGCTGGCCTCGAGGCCGAAGACCACCTTCTCGCGGAACTCTTCGATGTTGTAGGCCGTGCCGCCGCCGGTCCCGCCGAGCGTGAACGACGGACGGATGATGATCGGGAATCCAATCGTCTCGGCGACCTTCAGGGCCCCCTCGAGGGAGTTGACGAACCCGCCGCGGCAGACCTGCAGGCCGATCTTGTCCATCGCCTCTTTGAAGAGCTCGCGGTCCTCTGCCTTCTTGATCGCCCCGAGCTTCGCCCCGATGAGTTCGACGCCGTACTTCTTCAGGACCCCCGATTCGGCCAGCGCCACGGCCGTGTTGAGGGCCGTCTGGCCACCCATCGTCGGCAGGATAACGTCCGGCCGCTCGCGTTCGATGATCTTCTCGACGAACTCCGGCGTGATCGGTTCGATATAGGTCGCATCCGCCAGCTCCGGGTCGGTCATGATCGTCGCCGGATTGCTGTTGATGAGGATGATTCGATAGCCCTCCTGGCGAAGGACCTGGCAGGCCTGGGTACCCGAATAGTCGAACTCGCACGCCTGTCCAATGACGATTGGACCGGAGCCGATGATCAGGATGGACTTGATGTCAGTGCGTTTGGGCACGGTGGCGAATGAAAAGAATTAGCCGCAGAGAGCACAACGAGCACAAAGAGAAAACACGGTCCCGGAGCCGGACTTGAGTCGTCCGACGATCCTCCGTGCTCTCTGTGATCCTTGCGTTCTATGCGGCAATGTGGTGTTGTTCAGCGAATATGAAAAAGCCTCGTCATCAGGACGAGGCTGGGGAATGCATCCGCCCTTTCGGGTATGTAAGATACCGAAATCGGGGCCGATATTCAATGGCTGCCGCCGTCGATCATGGCGAAGGCATGCAGCATTCCCGGGATGAGTGCGTCGAGACTCTCTTCAACTCCGCGCACTGAACCGGGAAGATTCACGATCAGCGTGGTTCCGCGGAGGCCCGCGACGGCCCGTGAGAGCATGGCCGTCGGTACGCGATCCTGGCCATACTGGCGCACGGTCTCGGCCAAACCGGGGACCTCCCGGTCGATGACGGCAAGGGTTGCTTCCGGGGTCACGTCGCGTGGCCCCAAACCCGTCCCACCGGTCGTGCAAATGATGTCGAATCGGTTCTCATCGGCCCAAGCTCGCAGTGTGGCCTCGATGGCAGGGCGCTCATCCGGAACCGCCTTGACCTCGAGGACGTCGAGCCCCTCCTCAGCGAGCCGGGACGCGATCCGCTTGCCCGACTCGTCGGCTCGCGTTCCCGCAACGACGCTGTCGGACATGATGAGAACTCCGGCACGGATCGGCCGCTGCAACGGTCTACGATGATCCGATTTTCCACCACGCTTATCCAGAAGACGAACATGCAGGATCTCCGCCGATCCATCCACCATCTTGACCATGTCGTAGATTGTGAGCGCGGCGACGCTGGCCGCCGTCAGCGCTTCCATCTCGACTCCTGTCTTATGGACCGCCCTGACGCTGGCGAAGATCTCGACGGTATCCGTCTTCACTTCGAATGTGCAATCGGCATGTTCGATCGCAACCGGATGGCAGTACGGAATCAGCAGACTGGTCTGTTTGGCGGCCTGAATGGCGGCAACGCGGGCGACCGGAAGCGGGTCACCTTTCGGGAGACGCCCGGCACGGATAAGGTCGATGGTGGAAGGCGCAACCCGCAGGACTGCGCCAGCCCGGGCGATACGGAGCGAGGTGGTCTTTGCTGAAACGTCGCGCACGGCGTCAGCTACGAAGGTTCGAGCTGATAAGCGTGAGGATGTCTTCGATATGGAAGGGCTTGGTCACGACGCCACGGACGCCCATGTCGAGCAGCGAACGGGAGATGTCCTCGCGGCCGAAACCGGTGGCGATGAACACGGGAATACCCGGGTCGATCTCGCGCATGAGCTCGTAGGTGCGCCGACCGTCCATGTCCGGCATCAGCATGTCCAACAGGACCATGCTGATCGCCCCCTGTTCGGCGCGGACGATATTGAGCGCCTCACCGCCGCTCGCAGCCGAGAGGACGCGGTAGCCGCTGTCCGAAACGACGTCGACGATAAGGTCACGGATGACGTCTTCGTCGTCAACGATCAGAACAGTGTGTTTGGGGGTAGATGGTTCGGTCATGAAGGCTGCAGAATGCGGCTTGAGGAGGCAGACCACCAGATAGAGCACGTCCCACTTCGCTCCCACCGTCCTCGCTGGTCGATCCGTCCTCTGGCTCGAGTTTCGGAGTACAAGATACGAAAATATCGTGGATTCTGTCGACAGCGGGCGATTTCTTTTCCGTCGGTTCCATCTTTTCTCTATATTTTTCCTCGAACCATTTCACCCCCTACCGGATACGACCGATGAACAGCCAGAATTCATTTGGAGCCCGCTCCACGCTCACCGTGGGCGGCCGACCGTACGTCATCTACTCCCTTTCCCGGCTCGAGGCTTCGATGGGAACCAGCCTTCAACGGCTTCCCGTTTCGCTCCGGATCCTCCTCGAGAATCTGCTTCGCCGCGAGGACGGGTCCGTCGTTCGCAAAGAGGACATCGAATCGATCGTTCGATGGGACCCGAAGGCAGCCCCGGATGCGGAGATCGCCTTCATGCCTGCCCGCGTCCTGTTGCAGGATTTCACGGGAGTGCCGTGTGTGGTCGACCTCGCCGTGATGCGCGATGCGATGATCAAGGCCGGCGGTGACCCGAACAAGATCAACCCGCTCCAACCGGTCGATCTTGTCATCGATCACTCGGTCCAAGTGGATGAATATGGGTCGGATGCGGCGTTTCTGATTAACGCCAAACTGGAATTCGAACGGAACAAGGAGCGCTACACCTTCCTTCGGTGGGGCCAGCAGGCGTTCAAGAATTTTCGCGTCGTTCCCCCCGATACCGGCATCGTCCACCAGGTAAACCTCGAATATCTCGCCACCGTCGTTTTCACGTCGCAGAACAAGAACGAGACGCTGGCCTATCCTGACACGCTCGTCGGCACCGACTCGCACACGACCATGATCAACGGTCTGGGCGTGCTGGGCTGGGGCGTCGGCGGCATCGAGGCCGAGGCGGCGATGTTGGGCCAGCCGATCTCCATGCTCCTTCCGCAGGTCGTCGGGTTCAAGCTGCACGGAAAGCTTCGTCCGGGAGCGACGGCCACCGACCTCGTTCTCACTGTCACGCAGATGCTCCGCAAGAAGGGGGTCGTCGGAAAGTTCGTCGAGTTCTATGGATCCGGCCTGGCGGCGCTGTCGTTGGCCGACCGCGCAACGATCGCCAACATGGCGCCCGAGTACGGCGCGACGATGGGATTCTTCCCTGTCGACAAACAGACGATCGACTATCTGACATTCACTGGCCGCGACGAACAAACGGTGCGGCTCGTCGAAGCATACTGCAAGGATCAAGGGATCTTCCATACCGAGCATACCCCCGAGCCGGTCTTCTCAGACACGCTCGAACTCGACCTTGCGACGGTCGTGCCGAGCTTGGCCGGACCGAAGCGTCCGCAGGACCGCGTACCGCTCAGCACGTCGAAGCCGTCCTACCGCGCCGCGCTGGTCGACATGCTCACGGCGAAGGGTGCAACGCTGAACAAAGAAGCCGCTTCTGCATGGGCCGCATCGCAGAACGGATCGTCGGATCCGACCATCGCGGGGACGATCCTCAAGAAGGCTCCGACAACCTACAAGGGGCAGTCCTTCGACCTGGCACACGGCTCCGTCGTCATCGCGGCGATCACGTCATGCACGAACACGTCGAACCCGTCCGTGATGGTCGCGGCGGGCCTGCTTGCAAAGCATGCGCGCGACAAGGGACTCGTCTCGAAGCCGTGGGTGAAGACGAGTCTCGCCCCTGGCTCGAAGGTGGTGACCGACTACCTGAACGAAGCGAAGCTGTCGCAGTCGCTGAACGAGCTCGGCTTCAACCTCGTCGGCTACGGATGCACGACCTGCATCGGCAACAGCGGACCGCTCTCCGAGCCGATCGCCAAGTCGATCACCGACCACGATCTTGTGGCTGTCTCCGTGCTGTCCGGAAATCGCAATTTTGAGGGACGGGTCAATCAGCACGTGCGCGCGAACTATCTGGCGTCTCCCCCACTCGTCGTCGCCTACGCGCTTGCCGGGACCATGGACATCGATCTCGACAAGGACCCGATCGGAACGGCAAAGGACGGCTCGCCCGTGTATCTCAAAGATGTCTGGCCTTCGCCGGAAGAGGTCGAAACGACGATGCGAACGTGCGTCAAGTCCGAGCACTTTCACCGGCAGTACGCCAACGTGTTCGACGGAGACGACCAGTGGAAGTCATTGAAGGTCCCGTCGGGGGCGCAGTTCACGTGGGAGAAGGACTCGACGTACATCAAGGCCGCGCCGTACTTCGACAACCTCCCCAAGGAGCCGCTGCCTCTGAAGGACATCGCCAACGCGAAGGTGCTTGCGGTACTCGGTGATTCTGTGACCACCGACCACATCTCGCCGGCCGGATCGATCGCCGAGAAGGGCCCTGCCGGCCAATATCTGATCGCACGCCAGGTCGGAAAGAAGGATTTCAATTCCTACGGCGCCCGCCGCGGCAACCACGAGGTGATGGTGCGCGGAACATTCGCAAACATCCGTCTCCGCAACCAGCTTGCTCCAGGAACAGAGGGTGGCTGGTCGGTCCATCCCTCGTCGAAGGAGCCGATCTCGATCTATGACGCAGCCATGAAATACCAGGCTGAGTCCGTTCCGACGATCATCCTTGCCGGGAAGGAATATGGGTCGGGCTCATCGCGCGACTGGGCGGCCAAGGGACCTCGGCTTCTCGGCGTCAAAGCGGTCATCGCGGAGTCGTTCGAGCGTATCCACCGGAGCAACCTGGTGGGGATGGGCGTGCTGCCCCTGCAGTTCGAGGAAGGACAGTCGGCCAAGTCGCTCGGGTTGACAGGGTTCGAGACGTACACCATCGAAGGCGTTGCGCAGGACCTGAAACCGCGGAAAATGATGAAAGTCACGGCGGTCGGGGCTGATGGGATGAAAAAGACATTCAACGTGCTGTGTCGGATCGACACTCCAAACGAGGTGGACTACTACCGAAACGACGGGATCTTGCCGTATGTGTTTCGGCAGTTGCTAAAGAGCTGAGGGGGATGGGAGAGGCAAGATGGAAGATGAAAGATGAAAGATGGAAGATGAAAGATGGAAGATTAAAGATAAAAGATTAAGGACGGGGGGCGAGGTTCTGGGAGCGAATCCTTTCCCCCCATTCCCGCATCGAACTATGGGAGTATCGGCGTCAGTCTTACGTCTTGCATCTACCTACTTCCATCCAAACTGATCTTCTAGGTCCAAGTCATGCCAATTTATGATTACCGTTGTTCCGACTGCGGTTCAACCTACGATATCTACCACAAGACCCGCGAGGTCGCCACGGACATCGTCTGTCCATCGTGCAGCTCGTCGAAGCACACACGACTCATGAGCGTACCGGCTGCGGCCGTGATGGGAAGCGGAAGTTCGTCGTATGCTCCTGCAGCCTCGTCGGGACCGAGCTGTGAGACCGGGGGATGTTGCGGTGGCGCATGTGGAGTGAACTGAAGTCACAAGCGCGCTACCAGGTGTCGACAATCTGAGGGTGAAGGACCCCCGTTGTTCAATGGGCCGATCTTCGAAGGAAGGTCGGCCCGTCGTCTTTCTGTCGCACGTTCGGGAATCGCGGTCGTTGATCCGATAGGTTGCATCTTCCTCCCACCACACCTACCTTTCGAGCAGGAGGTGACCGCTATGCCTGCCCCCGACAACCGGGCGATCGTCCGTCGGTACATTGAAGAGGTAATCAACACCGGAAACGTAGACCGGATCGAAGACTTCATCGCTCCGGAGTACACCGAGGTGTACGATGGCCGACGGTATCCGATCGGCATCGCCGGTGCCAGGGACCATGTGCGCGGCGTGCGGACCACGTACCCCGACCTGCGGGTCACGATAGACTCACAGATCGCAGACGGTGAATGGGTTGCCACAACGATCACCGCCCGGGGCAGCCATCGCGGCGAATGGATGGGCATCTCACCCACGGGGAGAACCCTCACCTTCACGGGCGTCAATCTCGACCGTGTCGTCAACGGACGCATCGTCGAGCACGGTGGGGCAGCCAACATGCTCATGCCGCTCCTCGAAGCTGGCGCCATCAAGCCTGTTGATGCTCCGCCAGGTCGATCGATCGGCACGGTCCCGCAGGTTCCGCTCGAAACGGAGTATGCGGAATACTACCGCCGGTATGTCGCTCTCGTCACCGAATCGAATATCCTGTCCGTCCTGCACGATCAGTCCGCGATCCTGCACCATCTGGCCTCCTCACTCCCGCCTGATCGTGAACAGTTCCGTTATGCCGAGGGAAAGTGGACGATCCGGGAGGTGGTCGGTCATCTGATCGACGCCGAACGAATTTTCGGACTACGAGCGTTCTGTTTCAGCCGGGGAGAACAAGCCCATCTACCGTCGTTCGACGAGAATCGATACGTTGCCAGCGCCCGGAACGACGAACGGCCTCTCCGGGAGCTGGTGCAGGAATTCACGGCGGTCCGCGCAGCGAACCTTGCGCACCTGTACACGCTGGGCGCCCCGGAATGGGCCACGATCGGGACAGCAAGCGGCCATCCGGTGAGCGTACGGGCCATAGCCTACATCATGGCAGGACATGTCAGGCATCATCTCGGCGTCCTGCGTGAACGATACGGCGTGAACCCGCCATGATCATCACCGTCCTCGACGCAAGCAACTACTTTCGCGGTCTTCTCTTGCTCGTCCGGAAGGACCTGAAGACGACGAACTCCGAGATCGAACTCCTGCAGCGCGTCGGTGCGAACCTCGGGTTCGAAAAGGAGTTCTGCGACAGCGCCATACGGGAGATCCTCGAGAACGAACATATCGTGGATGTCCCTCCCTCTTTCTCCTCCACGGACCTGGCGTTGAAATTCGTCAAAGATGGCTTGCGCATTGCCTCTTCCGACAGTGAGTTGCATCCGTCCGAACTCCAATGGCTTTGGAGCACCGCTGAACGGAACGGTCTCGACCCAGCCTCCATCCAGCAGGAACTGGCCTCACTTGTGACCGATCCTGGAGGCCGAAACCGTCTGGACGCCGAGGACCTCGAGGTCCGGTTCTGAACCGCCTACTTTCTCACCAGGAGATCCCGCCATGTCGCACCTACGCTTCGCGGCAGCGCTTCTCGTCCTCCTCGCATCGAGCCTGGAGGCACAAACGTTCACGCTGAAAAGTTCAGATGTCGGTGGACAGGCCACCATCCAACAGGTTTTTAGCGGCTTTGGGTGTACCGGAGCGAACGTCTCTCCTCAGCTGGCATGGGAACATGCGCCGGCTGGGACGAAGAGCTTTGCCGTGACAATGTATGACCCTGACGCTCCCACGGGGAGCGGTTGGTGGCACTGGCTTGCGTGGGATATTCCCGCTACGGCCACCTCGCTCCCTTCCAACGCGGGGAACGTCGCGCTGAATCTCGCTCCCAAGGGAACAATCCAAGGGGTGACGGATTTCGGCCAGCCCGGATATGGTGGACCCTGCCCCCCTCCGGGCCATGGGTTCCACACGTACATCATCACGGTCTACGCCCTGAAGACCGAAAAGCTCGGCCTTGACGCGAATGCCCGGCCGGCGGTCGTCGGATTCACGTTAACCTCGCAGACTCTCCAGAAAGCTTCGATCGTGATGTACTACGGTCGGTAGCGGAACAGTCATCCATCTCCTTCCGACGTTCACGAGATCGGATCGCACCTCGCCGAAATCGGATGAAGATGTAGCTCACCCATGGAAGAATTCCGCCATCGATTGGAAAAGGCGCTCGCCCGGGAGGAGATCCGGGCTGAACGATTGGCCGGGGCCGTGCGATTCGGCTTCCTGGCCCTCCTGACCGTCATCGCGGCGCTCAATATCGGAGCGGTCTCACGCCATGCCAGTGCGATGAACTTCGGCGTGCTTGGGATCGGATGGGGCTACAGCCTCGCTGTGGTCCTCCTCATGCGGCGATTCGGGTACCGGTCCATCATGAAGTACGTTACCTCGTTGATGGACGTCGGGCTGGTGTTGTTGCTTCTCGGGTTGTACGCCAGCATCGATATCCCATCCGTAGCGCTCAAGAACTACGTCTTTCTCGTCCTCTTTCCCATCATCGCCCTCACAGCGTTCCGGTTCGATCCGCGCCTCACGCTCTTCACCGGGACCGCTGCAGCAGGCCTCTATGCCCTCCTCATCGCAATTCTCGTATCGACCGGACGAGTCTCACTCGTCCATGGCGGTTATGACCGCGAGCTGTTCAGCCCTGACGTAACGATCGTCGGTCAGGCGACCAAGCTCGTTCTCCTGGCGTTGTTCGTCCTTCTTGTGGCCTATCAGACCCGGTACACCCGACGCCTGATCTCGACGCTCGTGGAAGGAGAGCTGACCTCACGCCAGGCCCGGGAGGCGCTGGATTGGGAGATGAGGCTTGCCGGGAGCGTGCAGCAGCAATTCTTGCCACACGATCTTCCATCCGTCCCCGGAGTGACCTTCGCGGGATCTGTGCGCCAGGGACGAGCGATCGGGGGAGACTACTACGACTTCGTCCCCATCAGAGATGGCGGGTTGCTGGTCATCGTGGCAGACGTCTCCGGCAAAGGGGCCCCTGCGGCCCTGATCATGGCTGAAGTGCGCGCGGCCGTGCAGGTTTTGGCCCAGGAATTCCGCGGTCTGGCAGACCTCGCCGAACGGCTCAACATGCTGATCCATCGAAGCACCGATCGAAAGACGTTCGTGACGATGCTCGCCGTGGAGATCGTTCCCTCGCAGGGTACGCTCAGCTACGTTTGTGCCGGCCATCTGCCTCCAGTACTCGTCTCTCACGGAGAAGCCCAGACTCTCGCACGCGGCAGCATGCCGCTCGGCGTGTCGGCTCCCTTGCCCGGGGTACGAGTCCAGACGGTCGACTTTCGTCCGGGGGACCTCCTGATCTGCTGCACAGACGGGATCCTCGAACATACTGATCCGGCCGGCGAGCAGTTCGGGGACGACCGGCTCAGGGCCTTCGCCAGTCAGAATGCCTCACTCGAGGTGACAGAGCTGATCAGACAACTCAACGATGCCGTTCGTGCTTTCGGTGACGGCCGAGATCCGGACGACGATGCCACAGTCGCGGTTGTTCGCGCCACAGCAACCTAGGAGCTTGGTATGCGCACCGCTGGGTTCACCATCCTTCTCCACCTCTTCTTCGCTTCGTTTCTCTTTGCCCAAGGGCTTCCCCCACCGCCGGCAGGTTGGAAGTTGATCTGGCAGGACGAATTCGAGGGCGCACGACTCGATACGTCCAAATGGAACGTCCTCATCCGTGAACAGAGCAAGCACAACGAGCGGCAGTACTATCTGCCGGATGAAGTGTGGATCGAGAAGGGGATCCTGCGGATCCGAAGCCGCGTGCGAGCGTACGGGTCGATGAGATACACGAGCGGTCGGCTGGACACGCGCGGCCACTTCGCGCCTGTCTACGGTCGGTTCGAGATCCGGGCGAAGCTGCCGGGCGGGAAGGGGCTTTGGCCAGCCCATTGGCTGTACCCACAGAATCGGGACTGGGCAATGGAGCGGCTCATGACGGATGCGATAGCAAAAGGGGACGAACGACTCATTCCGGAGTTCCGGCCGTGGTACACCGAGATGGACATCATGGAGTTCCTCGGCCACGAACCGAACGTGGTCTACGGGACACACCACTACTACAGCTTTGAGGGACAGAAGCGAACAAGCTCAGGGACCTGGAGGGGAAACGTCGACGTGACGAAGGACTTCCATACGTACGTCTTTGAGTGGGAGCCGGATTCGCTCCGATGGTACATCGATGACGAGCGGATACATGCGACGACGAGCGGCATTCCACACGCGCCGCATTATCTGATCCTCAATACGGCGGTAGGCGGAAGCTGGCCGGGTGACCCGGATTCGACGACGGTCTTCCCCCAATTCCATGACATCGACTATGTTCGGGTGTATCAGCGAACTGAGAAGAGGTGAAGCGGCACACTCAGATGCACTTGCGTTCTCTGCGCACCCACTTCTATCCCCAGCTAGTCTTCATCCCCCTCATCTTCTCCCTCCGCCCCTCCCCGTGAGAACACCGAATATCTGGGCGCGGGCATTGGCGTTCCCTTGATCGATGCCCAGATGATCTCGTTGAACGCCCGGTCGGGGGCAGCATCGGGGCGCGTAAGGTCGAACGTCTCCATCATCTCCTCTCCCACGCTCTTCGGCGGATTTCGTTCTTCCAGATCCCACGTCGCTTTCCGTGCCGTGTAGCCGGTAAGGTCCGCTCTCTTCATAAAGGCAGCGGCCATGGGGGTAGCAGCGGCGTCATACTGACTCATCGGCGGAAGACCGAGAATGAGCTCCATCGTCCTGAGGACCGACGTCGTCGAATACAAGGTATGATCCACGTGACCTCGGCGTGCGTAGGGCGATATCACCAGGACAGGCGACCGGTGAGCATCCACATGGTCGGGACCGTCCTGGGCGTCGTCCTCGAGGACAAAGATCGCGCTCTCCTTCCAGTAGCGGCTCTTCGTGATCCGTTCGACGATCCGGCCCAACGCAAGGTCGTTCTGAGCCACCATCGCGCGGGGCGTCCATGCCCCCCGGCTCGTGCCAGAGGTGTGATCGTTTGGCAGATGCATGATGCTCAGGTTCGGAAGACCTCCTTCCTTTTCGAATCGATCGAACTCTTCTTCCCACGCCTTCGCCCGATCCAGGTCGGAGTAGGAAAGGTCCCATCCTCGATACGTCGGGCTGAAGTTCTCCATCAGGTCCTTGTCCTTCGGCGTGCCCGGCATTCCGACCGAATCATGCGTTTCCACCCACTCTCCATAGGTGCGATAGGAAAGCCCTCGCTTCGCTGCCGCCGTCCAGAGGTAGCCGGAAGATGGCCGCGCCGTCGGTTCATCCCCTTCAAAATCGTACCGGCCACCGCGTCCCCCGTAGTTCGGAGGCCAGGTCTTTTCGACATAGTCAGTCGCGTAGGCCGCATCGGACCAGTTGTGACCGTCGGCGCTCACCTCGGCGTTGACGTAGAAATTGTCGAACAGCACAAACTGGCGGGCCAATGCGTGCGCGTTCGGGGTGACCTTCTCACCGAACAGGCAGAGCGACGTGTCGCCATTCCCCTTCGGCATGTCGCCAAACACCTGGTCGTACGTCCGGTTCTCCCGGATGATGTAGAACACGTGCTTGATCGGCGATGTCCCTCCCACCTGCTTCGGGATCGGCACATCGTCCGCATGACCCGAGATCCGACGTTGTTCGTCGCGGTACGGGATGTTGGCATACACCTGCTGCGTGTAGGTCGTCAATACTTTCGGAGACGGGAATGGAATGAATGAGACTGAGCCCGGGAAGAGTCCTCCGATGTACTGTTTCTTGGGATTAGCCAGCGATCGGCCTCCCTTGCCGTTCAGCACGATGAGGCTCCCGTCGCGTCGGACGAGCACCTTGGTCGGATACCAACCGACGGGCATGAAACCGGCGATCGATGGACGGGATGGTTCGGCAAGGTCCACCACTGCCACGCTGTTGTTGTCGGCATTGGCAGCCAGGACGAAGGAGGAATGTGGCACGAACGCCACAGAGTTCGTGGTCGAACCCTCCGGAGCATCGGGATGGATCGCCGTTGACACGGACGCGATCGCCCGCCGTGCGTTGAGGTCGACGACCGAGACCGTATTGTCGTTCGCGCACGCAACGAGCGCTGTAGATCGATCCGCCGAGAGCGTGATCTCATTCGGATGCTCTCCAGTCGGCACCTCGAATTCGACGACTCCCCCGGCGTACGCCGCGATCCGCTTGCCGCCCCAGAGCGAAACGAGCCACCGGTCCGAACCGGTGGATACGACGGCGTACGGCATAGCTGACAGTTTGATCGACCTGCTCGCTCCATTCGTCAGGTCGACGAGATGGAGCGTGCTGTCCAAACGAGTTACGCTCGCGAGGGTCGAACCGGCGACCTCGACGCCTGCCACGCCACGTTTCTTCCCGCGCGCCCCCACCCAGAGAGTGTCGGCGACGACGAGCGTGTCCCCGCTGACCGCAAAAACGTAGACGCAGTCCTGATACCCTCCGGATACGTAGATCTTGCCGTCCGATTGAGACATACCCCAGAACGCATCCTTGAGGCGGATCGTTTGTGCGGTCGTCCGGTCGGATGTGCGCAGGACGCGGAGCTCCGCTTTCGACTGCCCACCATGGACGACGACCAGAAGCCGCTCGTCCGGCGTAAGCAATGCGTTCATCGGAAAGTCACCGACCGACGCTTGCGTCCCTGCAGGGGTCAATGACCATCCATTCGGAAGCACGACCTTGTCCCCCACATCGCCCGGGATCTGTGCGATGGCGATGGCGCTGGCGAGCACGATGGTGGCACATGTGGCAGGGATACGCATAGGAGGACTCCGAAGTCGTCAAGGGAAACCTCGGCGATTCTTGGAAGGAATGCAACTGTGGGGAGAAGCGGAACACAGAGCTCCACAGAGTGAAGGCAGAGATCCACAGACGGAATGATGTCTATGCTTCTCTCGGTGGAACTCCGTGCTCCTCGGTTTGGCTCTGTGAAATGCTTTACCCTAGGCGTTTCTGGAATCTCGAGACCGCCAGGCTCAGTACGATGACCCCGATCGCCAGGAGGGCCAGCGCCTGTGGCCAGAGTGTCTCGATCCCTACTCCCTTCAAGACCACACCTCGAATGATCTCGAGGAAGTAGCGGAGCGGAATGACGTACGTGACCACCTGCACGGGCACCGGCATGTTCTCGATCGGGAACGTGAAGCCCGAAAGAAAGAGCATCGGGAAGAAGACAAAGAACTGGGCTGTCATCATCGCCTGCTGTTGCGTATGCGAGATGGTCGAAACGAACAACCCCAGGCCGAGCGTCGTGAGAATGAACAACGCGGACAGCGCAAACAACAGCAGAATACTGCCTTTGAGCGGAATGCCGAACCAGAGCACCGCGACCGTAAGCACGACCACCGCTTCCCAGAAACCGATGATGACGTACGGCAACAGCTTGCCGAGCATGAGTTGCGCCCTCGTCATCGGCGTCACGATGAGCTGCTCCATCGTCCCCATCTCGCGTTCCTTCACGATGGCGACGGACGTGAATGTCGTCGTGATGAGCATCAGGATCATGGCCACGACCGCGGGCACCATGTAGTTCGCGCTGCGCAGATCGGGGTTATACCATACGCGCGTCTCTGCCACGACCTGAGGCACCCGCATCGCCGCGCCCAGCCGCAACACCTGCTCCACGAGCAGTTCCTGCGAGAATCCCAGCGTGATCTGACGCGCATAGTTGAGGCTGATGTTGGCCGTATTGGCGTCGGCGCCGTCTGCGAGCAACTGCAGGACTGTCGGCTGCCCGCCCGCCAGACCCTTCCCGAATCCCCGGGGAATGACCACGGCCACGACCGCGCGCGCATCGTCGAAATATTCATCAATGGCTGATGGATCGTCCACCGCCGCAACGACTTCGAACGTGCCCGTATTGGTGAACCGGGTGACGAGTTCGCGGCTCTCGGGGCTGTTGTCCAGATCGCAGGCGACAAGCCCCACATGCAGGACGTCGACTGTCGCGGCGTACCCAAGCAGGATCGTCATGAAGATCGGCGCGACGATGATGATCGGTCGCATCCGCTTGTCGCGCCGGATCTGAATGAACTCCTTGATAAGCATATGGCGAAGCTTCTTCATGACGACAGGTCCCGGTGGAGTCGTATGCTGCTGATCGCGACCGTGGCCGCCGTGAAGATGGCGATCGCCAGGAATTCGGGCCAGAGCGGCCAGAAGCCTACGTCCTTGAGGATGATCGAGCGAACAATGATGAGGAAGTACTTTGTCGGCAAGATGCCGCCGATGATCTGCAACAGGAGCGGCATCGACTTTAGCGGAAACACGAATCCCGACAGGAGGAAGGTCGGCAGGAGCGACGAGAAGACCGACATGAAGAACGCCACCTGTTGCGTTTGCGCGACCGCCGAAATGAAGAGCCCCTGCCCCAGCCCTGCCAGCGCAAAGAGAAAAATGGCTGCATACAGAAGAAGGATACTGCCTCGAACCGACACGTCGAACAGGCCCCAGCCCATGAGCAGGATGATCGTCGCGGCCACCATGGCGATGCCTACATAGGGCACCGCCTTCCCGACGATGATCTCGTACGCGTGGAGCGGAGATGTCTTCAATTGCTCCATCGTCCCCAGTTCCTTTTCCCGCACGACGGAAAGCGATGTCGAAATTACTGTCGAGAGCAATAGGATCAACCCGAACACACCCGGAACGAGGTACTTCGCGGTCTTCAGCTCAGGGTTGAACCAAAGGCGCGGCCGGATCTCGATCGGAGGGGAAATGTGCATGCCCCGTCGGTCGAGCCACTCAGTCAGGACCCGCTGCGAATAATCCCGTACGCCGAGCTGCACATACGACGACGCGATGTTGGCCGTGTTCGGGTTCGACCCGTCGACGAGCACCTGGACCTTCGCCGTCCCGCCTCGCAATAGATCGTTCGAGAAGCCTCGCGGGATCGAGAGAACCACGCGCGCATCGGCGCCGTCGAGAATGCCGTCGATCTCGCTCCGGTCCCGCAAGGCCCAATGATATTCGAGGTATTCCGAGCCTGTGAGCGCTTCGGCCAGCCGGCGGCTCTCTGGCGTGCGGTCCTCATCGAGCACCGCTACACCGACATGCTTGACGTCGAAATTCAGCGCATATCCGACAAGGATGAGCAGGAAGCCGGGCAGAAAGATGAGGATGCCCAATGCCCGCTTGTCACGGCGGATCTGGCGGAATTCTTTGCGGACGATCGGCAGGATCGTCATGCAGCCTCCGCAGCGGCACGGCGCTGGTCTTCTTCAGCGATCAGGTGGATGAAGACGTCCTCCAAGGAGGGCGTGATCGATTCGATCTTTGACGCGCGATTGCCCGCTGCCGCCAACGCTTTCCGGATCTTGGCAGGTCCGATGTCGGGGGCAACGGTGACATGACAGTTCGACCCAAAGATCGAGGTCTCGACCACCCAGGACTCGCGCTGGAAGAGGTCGACCGCATCCAGCGGACGCTCGCAAACGATCTCAAACGTCGTCCCTTCTCCCATGCGCTTCTTCAGCTCGGTCGGAGAACCGATCGCCACCAACCGCCCGGCGTAAATGAACCCGATGGTGCTGCAATGTTCTGCTTCGTCCATGTAATGCGTCGTCACGAAGACGGTCGTCCCGGCGTTCGAGAGCTGATAGATCAGGTCCCAGAAATTCCGGCGTGAGATCGGGTCCACCCCCCCGGTCGGTTCGTCCAGGAACAGAATGGGGGGTTCATGGAGGATCGCACATCCGAGCGCCAGCCGTTGCTTCCATCCCCCCGAGAGCGTCCCGGTCAATTCAGATTCCTTCCCTTCCAATCCTGCCATACGGACCGCCCAGGAGCGACGCTCTTCGAGCCGTGCTCCCTCGAGCCCGTAGATCCCGCCATAGAACTCAATGTTCTGGTCGACGGTGAGATCTTCATAGAGCGAGAACCGCTGCGACATGTAGCCGATATTGGCCTTGACACCTTCCGGATCGCGGACGACATCGATCCCCCCTACGGTCGCTGTCCCGGAACTCGGGGCGAGCAGGCCGCAGAGCATCCGGATTGTGGTCGATTTTCCTGCTCCATTCGGGCCGAGGAATCCGAACACCTCTCCACGGCGCACCTGAAAGCTCACGCGGTCCACCGCCACGAACGGTCCGAAGGCTTTCGACAGGTCGCTGACCTCGACAGCCACGTCGTTCATGGACGATCTCCCACGGCACGGCGCAACCGCGCATCGGCCATGCGCAATTCTGCCCCTGCCCGCGTCAGCGCCAGCCGGGCCTGCAAGAGAGCCACCTCTGCATCCAGCACGTCGGAAGGCGTGGCCGTTCCTTGATCGAACTTCTGCCCCGAGATCCGGCGCGATTCCTCCGCGGCCCGAACTCCGACCTCCGCGGCACGCACCAGGAGGCGTGCATCTGCGGCCCGTTGCGACCACTGCGCAACCTCGAGCGTGACCGCGCTCCGAAGCACTTCGATCCCCGCCTCCGTTTGGCGGAGTTGCGCCTCAGCTTGTGCGGTTTGAGTTTCGGTCGTCATCCAGTCCCAGACGTTCCATTGGAGCAATACCCCCACGTCCCACGTGCCGTCATACCGGTCCTTCGGAGGGATGATCCGCTGGTTTGGACGCGCGTAATCAAATCCGGCCGCAAGAAAGACCTGCGGATACCAACCGCCGCGAGCGGCCGTCACTCCCGCTTCCCCCATTTCCTTGCGATGCTGCAACGCCAGAAGGTCCGGCCGTGAACGGAGCGCTTGACCGACGAGCGTTGAGGGTTCAGACACCGTCTGCACGCGGACGGAATCCAGCGGATGCTCCGACGGAACGATCGTTGCATCGAGCGGTTCACCCATCAAGCTATTCAGCGTCATCATGGCCAGGCGTGACTGTGTCCTTGCGTCGATCAGCCGCACATCAACATCGGCCCGCTTCACCTGGACGGAGAGCACATCCGCCGAGGTTGCTAGACCCTCCTCGGCCATGCGCTCAAGCACCCGTTCGTGTTCACGCAGCTGTTTCTGCGCTTGCTCGAGCACCTCGACGGCCTCGATCGATTGCGCCCACGACCAATAGGCCTGCTCGACGTTGAGGGCCAGGTCAGCACGATCGCGCGCGGATTCCTCTCCGGCAGCGGCGGCGTTGGCCTGCGCCGCATCGGCAGCACCGCTCAATCGAAATCCTGTGAAGATCGGCTGGCTCAGCGACAACCGGACCGACGACTGCTGATCGATGGACGGGAAGAGCGTGATGGGTGACGACCCCGGTATCGGAAGCGCGATCGTCGTCGGATCGACGTGGCTGAGCTGCGCAAATCGCGCGTTGAGCTTGAGCTGGGGAAGCCGGGCGGCAGAGGCTTCATCACGCCGGCCTTCAGCGGCCGCTAAACGTGCCTCGGCGAGCTTCATCGACGGATGCTGAGACAGCGCCGCATCGATGCATTCGCGAACAGAGACCTGGCGAGGCGCCGGCTGAGCGACTGCTATCGTCGAGCTGAGGAAGAGCGGTACCACGCAAAGGCGCAACGTTCGCAAAGGACGCAGAGTAGCGGCTTGCCACATCCTCGTTCTCAGCGGCCGCTGCGACTTTGCGCGATCTGTTCTTCGAAGGGTGCCATCCAAAATGGAATTCATAGAGGTTCTCACGACTGTGTGCGTGCAATAAAGACATCTTCAAGGGATGGGAGGACGGTCCTCACCGACGTGGGTTTCATCTCGATCTCGCGCATCATCGAGGTCACACGTTTCGTCTCATCCTGCGACCGTGTACCACGATCCAGGAGCACGTGGAGCCGGTCCCCGAACAATTGGACCCGGTTGTGGCCCATGCGTTCTGACAGCCGTGCGGCTGCCTCCCGCACCGGCTCGACCACCACTTCCACCACCGAAAGTGGAAAAGAAGCCCGGACCGCTTCTGGCGTGTCGCATTGCAGAACCCGGCCTTCGCTCATCAGGGCCACGCGGGAACTGCGTTCTGCCTCGTCCAGGTACGGCGTACTGACGATGATCGTGATCCCGGAACGGAGCAGCCCCGACAGAATGCGCCAGAAATCGCGCCGCGACACGGGATCTACGCCTGTCGTCGGCTCGTCCAGGAAAATCACCTCCGGGGCATGTACGAGCGTGCATGCCAGCGCCAGTTTTTGCTTCATTCCGCCAGAAAGCCTTCCAGCCAGCCGGTCCCGGAACGGCGTCAAACGCGTCATCTCGAGCAACTCTGACTTCCGTTGCTGGTAATCCCGAACCTGATGGATCTCTGCAAAGAAGTCGATGTTCTCGTCGATCGTGAGGTCCTGGTAGAGCGAGAACTTCTGAGACAAATACCCGATGTGGCGTTTGACCTCACTCCGGTCCCGGAGGACGTCCAGATCGCGTATCTTCACGGTCCCCGAGGTCGGTGGCAGGACGCCGCACATCATGCGGATCGCTGTGGTCTTGCCAGCACCATCAGGGCCGACCAGGCTGAATACTTCGCCCTGCGCGATCGTGAGCGACAGGTCGTCCACCGCACGCAGGTGTTGGCCACCTTCGCGGTGAAAGTCCTTCGTGACATTGAGCAGCGTGACAGCATTCATTGCGCATCCATTCGGGAGTGATGCCAGAAGTCAGAGATCAGAGGTTAGAGGCCAGTGCACGATGGCTGAGCTCCCGCGTCGCTACAAAACGACATCGGCCGGGATGCCTGCCTTCAGAGCTCCGTCGGGATTCGAGACGCGGACCTTCACTCCGAACATCAGCTTCGTGCGCTCGTCCTTCGTTTGGATGTTCTTGGGGGTGAATTCGGCCGTCGGCGAGATGAAGACGACACGGCCTTCGAAAGAACGGTCCTTGAACGCGTCAACCGTGACCCGTGCTGTCTGCCCGATCGTCACCCGCGGCAGGTTGGTCTCAGGCACATAGATCATAATGTCCATCTGTTCGAGGTTTGCGACGCGTACGAGCGCGGAGCCCATTCCGACGAACTCGCCCCGTTCGACGAAGCGATTGAGGATCGTTCCGCCAACGGGCGAGACGACCACGGCATCGCCGAGCTTCTTCTGGGCAAGGGCCAGAAGCGCTGCGGCCTGATCACGGCGGGCTCGTGCCGCCTCGATCTCTTCGGGACGCGAACCCCGGCGCATTTTCTGGAGCGTTTGCTCGGCGACGGTGGCACGAAGGTCCGCATCGTCGAGCACCTTCTGCGGAACGCTATTGCTCTGGCGAAGCTCACGCATCCGCTCCAGATCGCGGCGAGCGCTTTCGTATGTCGCCTCAGCCTGCCGGATGTCCTCGGAGCGTGCCCCCGTGACGGCCAGCCGCAATTGCGCTTCCGCCGCCGCCAAGTTCGCCTCTGCCTGACGCACCTGGATGCGATACTCCTCCTGGTCGAGCGTCAGGAGCGTGTCTCCGGGGGCGACCCGAGCTCCTTCGTCAACACGGATCGATGCGATCGTTCCGGGCACCAGGGCACTGATCGTGACCTCGGTGGCCTCGATCGTTCCGGTCGCTTCGATGGCAGTTCCGTCGCTGCTCGAGCAACCGACAGCGACCGTGAGGGCAAGCGCAGCGACAAACATTCTCATAACGACCTCTGCGTAGTATGTTGATTCAGGATCTCTTCGACTGCGTGATAGCGTTCTTCGGCGTTCGACGCCATGGCTCCCAGGAACAGGATGCGAAAGATGCTGCGGAAGGCCTCGTCCGGGGCCACAGGAAGCTGGAGGAGAGCCGTCGGATTCAGGATGCCCTGAACGGAATGGAAGAAGATCAGGTAGAACAACTCGACGTTCACATCCTGCCGGAGAACCCCCTCCTCCTTGGCCTGCTGCATGAGCACTTTGACCTTCTCAAAGATGTGCACACGCCGGAACTCTTCGATGTGCTTCCAGACCCCCGGCATGCTCCGGCGGACGTCATCCATGAAGGCAGGACTGATGCGCTTCGTCACCTGGCCGGCAATGGCCAGGATCTCTGCCAGCTTCTGTTCGAACGGCTTGTTCGAGGCGATGACCTCGTCGATCTGTCGTCCGATGCGGGCAGTCATGAAATCGATGACGCCGCGAAGGAGGTCGTCCTTGCTTGGGAAGAATTTGTAGACCGTCTTCTTACTCATCCCGAGCTCACTAGCGATCTCGTCGACGGTGACCTTGCTGAAGCCCTTGCTGAAGAACTGGTCACGGGCGTTGAGGACAAGTCGCTCTTTCTCTTCGAGGTCTGGCATGAAATTCTCCACGGAAACTCTATTGGTATCTTGCGTTTCCAGTTGGCTCCAGAAAAGGCCCATAAAGTGGGCCTGTCTCATGGAAACTCAATTCGTTTTTTGCGTTTCCAATATACATCACATATCAATCGCTGTCAAGTCTTTTCTTCTGACTGAGTCTCTTATCAACAAGGTAAGTGACCTCCCAGATCTGCTCCGCTTCTCTAGACCATGACATTTGTGCCCATTTTTTGGCCAAAACATGGCACTCTCGCCTTGCTGGCGACGCTTTGTTGGCGCAGAATTTGCGACAGGAATCATGACTAGACCAGATTTCCACACCCGACCCTGAGACTTCATGACGTTCCGACGACTTCATTCGACGACGGCACTAACCTTCCTCCTTCTCGCCTTCGCACTCACGCTGCCTCCATCGATCGTTGCCCAAGGCTACCTCCACGCCTCAGGCACCTATATCGTCGATGGCTCCAACAACCAGATCCTCCTCCGCGGCATGGGACTCGGCGGCTGGCTGGTCCCCGAAGGCTACATGCTCGGCACCTCCTCGTTCGCCGACTCCCCCACGGCATTCAAGAACGTCGTCACGCAGCTCGTCGGGGCGCAGAATGCCGAGACCTTCTTCCAGGCCTATCGGGCCAGCTTTGTTCGCCGCAAGGACATCGACAGCCTGGCCAAGTGGGGGTTCAATTCGATCCGGCTGCCGATGCACTACAACCTTCTGACATCGGCCCCCGGCGTATATCTCGAAAGCGGATTCGCCATCATCGACAGCCTTCTGGACTGGTGCGAAGCCAACAGGATCTACCTGATCCTCGACCTGCATGCCGCTCCTGGCGGCCAGAACACCGGCAACATCAGCGACTACCAGGGTCCTCCGTCGCTGTGGGAAAGCACGCTCTACCAGGACTGGACCGCATCTCTTTGGAAGACCATCGCGGCCCGATACAAGGACGAACCCTGGATTGGCGGTTATGACCTCTTGAACGAGACCGCCTGGTCGTTCCCTTCAGGCAACGGACCGCTGCGCGCACTGCTTGTGCGCATCACCGACAGCATCCGCACGGTCGACAACAATCATTTGATCTTCGCCGAAGG
>CAYYOV010000001.1:162844-166292 GCA_964473365.1 uncultured Ignavibacteriaceae bacterium | reverse complement strand
GTCAACGGCAATGGTGGATCAACGTACAACTCCGGCTGGACCTATCGGAATGATGGCGTGGACATCGAGCGATCGAGCGACCCGCTTGGGAACGGGTACAATGTCGGATGGACGAACGCAGGCGAATGGCTCGGCTATACGGTCAATGTGACCGTCGGCGGCACGTACGGAATCACTGCACGCGTCGCTTCTGCAAGCGGTGGCGGAAGTCTCAGTCTCGTGCTTGATGGTGGCGAATCCCTTCCGTTCAACGTGCCCGCGACGGGCGGATGGCAGTCCTGGTCAACACTTTCGCTGGGACAGGTCGCGCTCACCGCGGGAACGAAGGACCTTCGCGTCAAGATCCTTGCGGGAGGATGGAACTTTAGCATGCTGAATTTCACCCTCATCAGCACCGGCGCCGAGAATGAAGAGACACCCCGAACCATCGCCGTCACCTCCCCCTTCCCGAACCCGTTCAACCCGGAGACGCAGATCAACGTGACACTTCCGGCTGAGCGGCGCGTTGTCCTGACCATCACAGACGTGCTCGGCCGGGTGGTGTATCGTGCCGATGAAGGGACCAAAGGGCCGGGTTCACACGTGGTCAGATGGAACGCAGCCGGCGTCCCTTCGGGAGTGTATTTCTACACGTGTGCAATTCATCCCACCTCCGGGACCGAGGCCCCCTTCATCCAGAGCGGACGCATGGTATTGACGAAGTGATCCGGCAATCTGGCATTGCAGATGTAAAGAGCGAACGCCGGCCCTGGGGCCGGCGTTCTTCGTTTTATCATCCGTAGCATGCTCGCCACAGACTCAGGCGGTTGAGTTCCGCTCCTCTCCGACCTGAGAGGGTCATTTCATCGGATATACATCAGCTTATGGGGCTTGGATCGACGCCGGCCTTCGATCATGCCGACATAGAGGCCGGTTGCGAGCGGTACTCCACCGACGGATTGCGGATCCCATCGCACCAGCGCAACGTCTCCAGCGGCAACTACCACTTCCTCGTCGGCAACCTGACGGCCCAGAAGGTCGAAGACCTTGAATCTCACCTGGTCTCCTGAGGCCACACGAAGCGCCACCTGGGTGGAACCGTTGAACGGATTAGGATAGCTGCCGAGGATCTCCGAGTCGCCTTCGCCCGGAACATCGCCCGACTCCTCCTCGACCCCCGTGCTGACGAAGGTCACCGTGATACCATTCAACAACGGCCGGTCGACCGTGGACCGGGCGTGAATGTTCAAGATCCCGTCGCTCACGTTCGCGAGCACACTCCGCTGGTAGGCAACACGCACCCCGACGCTCGCCACAAGGTCGAGCGAAGAGACGGCGGTCGCACCTTCCACCACGAACGTGGAGATGCGCTGCCCCGCCGTTGAGAAGTAGTTCTCGGCCATCATGAGCGTCACAACGTAGATCCCGTTCGGGACCCGGATCGAGTACTCCGTAAGCCCTGCCAATTCTGTCCGGTAGACTTCTTGCGTTGTCGTACCGTTGATCGTCGCCGACGGGAATGCCCCGGGGCTCCCCTCGGAGTACCCGTACTCCACCGCCTCGCTCCATGGCTGGTCTGCGAGGAACGATCCGGAGGCTGGTCCTCCGACATTGATGGAAAGCGGAAAGGTCAACGGGGTCGACCTGACCGGGACTATCCCTTTCAGGCCGGAAGTGTTGGATGGCGTCCAACGGTCAGAGATATTCGTCGTGGCCATCGATGCCACTGACGTGGTATGCACTCCCGGGACCTTCAAGAGGACCGTGCGGGCATCGGGGAGCAGTTCGGCCGAGGCGATCGCGTTGGACGGGATGAGGTAATTCCCGATGTTCGTGGCAGAAGCAACCGTGACCTCCTCCGAGAACAAGATCCGCACCGCATCGCGTTCGATACGGGCCCATAGCGGCGTTGGGGCCACAGCATCCTGATACCCGAGCGCTGTTTCCCCTGTAAGACACAGAATGAGATTCCCACCCTGGAAGACCGCGTTGTCGAAGACAAAGTCACAGTTGTTCCCTCCCCACGTATGCGACGCCTTGTCCCACCGTGTCTGGTCCCAGCTGTCAAGATCGTCTCGCCATTGAGTCGTAAAATTGTTCGCGGTCCCGGTATTTCCAGACCCCGGCGTGTATGACGCGTAACGCACCCAATCGTAGTAGGCGAACGCCGGGAGGACCGCGGCATTCCACTGTCCCGCCCAGTCAGGAAATGCCGGGGGCCAGACGTTCATCATCAGCTTCTGCGGCTGATTCAGCGTAGCAATGTGGTCGCCTGTCTGCCGACAGACCTCCACGGAATCGATGAACCAGGCGACGTACTCGGGTGTCCATTCAAACCCGTAGACATGGAACTCCTGTGAGGTGTTGAATGGCACGTACTGATGGCTGACGTGGTTCGTTTGTCCCGGGGTGATCGTGTTGAACTGGACGTCGTTCGTGTACCGGCCCATGATCTCGATGTCGATCTCGTTCCAGGGCGTGGAAGGATACGAATCGTTGTAGGTAAAGAACGATGCAAGCATGCCTGACCGGCCGTTCGCCTTGATGCGGGCCTCGAAGCGGCCGTAGAGGAACGACTGCTTCGTACGGTACTCGGCCCCTTTGTAGATCTTCGCCGTAAGTGGCTGAATGACGCAGAGAACGATCGCAAGGGCACTGAACGCTTTGATCTTCATGTCGGTCATCGATTCGACGGGGCCTTTCCCCCCAATGCCTCAATGTATTCCCGGTTGACCGTCGTTTTGTCCAGAGCGCACGACCGAAGATATGCTTCGAGCGTTGCCTTCACGGCTCCGTCATCCGGACGGTTGGCCCGCAGGTCGGCGTACGTGGCCCGCGGACGAGAGGCGAATCGCTGAATGACGTACCAGCCATCCGGCTTAGGAATGCTGACGAAGCAGCTCGTCGCATCCATCTTCTTATAGGGCCAGAAATGCCATCCGATGCGGTTGTCATCGAGTAACGCGCGAAAGGTGGCGATCCACTCGTTCGTGTTCTCGCCCGATTCGCCCATATAGATCGGCACCTTCCATCGATCCCGGAATTCAACATATTCACGGATCTCAGCGGCAACGGGCGGCATCCAGTACTTGTGGAAGGTGTAGACGACCTTCCGGTCGAAGGGAGCGCCGAAGACATGGAAGTTCGTGTTCCAGCGGGCTCCGCCCAGGAATACGATATGGGTCGTATCGACCTCACGCACGGCAGCAACGATCCGACGATACAATGGCTCCAGGAGCGGATAGAGTCTCGTCGTGTCGGCAAAATGCGGGATCGGTTCGTTGAGCAGGTCGTAGCCGATGACCGTCGGTTCGTCCCTGTAGCGCTGTGCGATCTTGCGCCAAAGGTCGATCGTGAGTCGCTGGCTGGCGGGGCTTGTCAGCAGGAACGGCATGCCCCAGCTATCGTCGATATTGTCGCCGGTCTGACCGCCGGGGGCGCAATGCATGTCGAGGATGACGAGCAGACC
>CAYYOV010000001.1:160478-162744 GCA_964473365.1 uncultured Ignavibacteriaceae bacterium | reverse complement strand
ACCCCGCTGATCATGCGTGGCGATGCAGCGGTATCGAACCGGAACATGTACCCCTCCGGCACAAGCCAGTTCCCCAGGTTGATCCCCCGAAGGAGCAGTGGCCTTCCCTGCCCATCAACGATCTCCGGACCGCGAACGGTCACAAACGATTGGGCTGAGAGTGGTAGGGTGAAGATCGCCAAGAGCATCAGGATTCGAAGCGTATTCATTCTTCTCACCGAAGTGTGACAATCTCTGCAGCGTGGATGTGCCGTGAGGAACTTCCAACCCGGATACCGTAGTCGCCCGCCGGGGCCGTCCATGCACGTTGGGTGGGATCGAAGTACGAGAACGCCCTGGGGCCCAGATCGATACGGACCGACGTGCGCTCTCCGGGGGCCAATTCGACCCTCGCAAACCCGCGAAGCTCCTGGCGAGGACGCTCAACGGCTCCAGCCGGATTGGACACATAGACCTGAGCGACTTCGGCACCGGCCCGGGGACCTGTATTCACAACGTCGAACGTCACCACGAGCCTCGGCGACGGCAATCCGGCCACGGTGGTCACCGTCAGATTCTCATACCCAAAGGTCGTGTACGAAAGGCCATAGCCGAACGGAAAACGCGGTTCTAGGCCGGTCCTGTCGGCATGCCGGTAGCCTACGAAAATATCATCAGTGTAGTTCGCAACGCCGGTGGACCCGGGATATTCTGAGAATGACGAATAGTCCTCCCAGCGCCGCAGAAAGCTCGTGGTCAGCTTGCCGGAGGGATTCACATCACCGAACAGGATCTGGGCGATCGCATGACCGCCCTCCTGACCGGGATACCATGCTTCCAGCAGCGCCGGCACGCGGTCGATCCAGTCCTCCATCAACACCGCGGCGCCGCTGTTCAGAACGACGACGGTGCGGGGGTTCGCTGCCGTAACCGCCTCGATCAGCTCGACCTGATCAGGAGGGAGCAGCAGGTCGGGCCGATCGAACCCTTCGCTTTCAAAACGCGACGAATAGCCGACGAAGAGGACTGCGGCATCCGCATCGCGAGCAACGTCGGCCGCTTCTGCGATCTTTCCATCATCCTTCACAGACCAACCGCATCGAACGACCGCGCTCCCGGCGTCCTCATAGTATTCGATCTTGAGTTCATACGGTCTACCGGCTTCGAGCCTCACGGGAACGCTGTGATAGATTTCGGCGTGGTTCGTCCAATCGTCGATCAACAACTCCCCATCCATCCACAGTCGAATGCCATCGTCGCTTGAGACCTCGAGAAGACGCTCGCCGGTCGTTGCCGGACGGAGTGTGGCCGTCCAACGCGCCGAGAATTGATCGGACGGAATGCCGCCTCCGGGTCCGTCTCCTACCCAATCATGATCGAGCACTGGCTCTACCCGGGTCAGGACCGGCTTCCCAGCAAGTTCCATATTGTTGAAGTATTCCGCCTTCCATCCGCTGCCGGACATCCCATTCCCCGGCGTCAACAGAGCCGGATCGATCGGAGTAAGGTCACCTTCGAGCTTTACACCTTGGGCGAATCGTACGTCCACCCCGGGAGCCGCCGCCCGGATCGCTGCCAACGGCGAGACGGCTGACGTCGGGCTCACCATGGAACTGCCACCACCGCCCGTTCGTAGGAAGTCAGCATTCGGACCGATCACGGCCAGGGATTTCAGCCCAGAGCGGTCAACCGGAAGGACCGCTTCGTCATTCTTCAATAACACGATGCCTCGAGCCGAGGCCTCACGGTTCAAGAGTTGATGCTCGCGACTCATCAGGACCGTCGTGTCGGCTTTCGGAGAACCCTGGTAAATCCTGTTGTCGAGCGCCACGCGGAGGATCCGCGTAATGTGCTCGTCAATGACCGACGCTGGCACCGAACCCGCCTTCACACCGGCAAGCAAGCTGTCGCCAAAATGTTTCCCGGTCGGCATCTCAAGGTCTAGACCGTTGATGGCCGCAGGAGCCACGCTGTGCGTCGCGCCCCAGTCGGACATCAGAACACCGCGAAAGCCCCACTCTCCCTTGAGGATCTCAAGGTTCAGATACGCGTTCTCCGTCGTGTATGGCCCGTTCAGCCGATTGTAGGAGTTCATGACTGCCAGCACATCTGCCTCGCGCACCGAAGCTTCAAATGAGGGAAGGTAGATCTCGCGAAGCGCTCGCTCACTGACGCGCGCATCGACGGTCTCCCGTTCACGCTCCTGGTTATTGACTGCGAAATGTTTGACGGTTGCGACGACCCCCTCCGATTGGACGCCGCGAATGTACGAGACCGCCATGCGGGC
>CAYYOV010000001.1:136374-160378 GCA_964473365.1 uncultured Ignavibacteriaceae bacterium | reverse complement strand
TTGCGACGACCCCCTCCGATTGGACGCCGCGAATGTACGAGACCGCCATGCGGGCCGCCACGAACGGGTCCTCTCCAAAGCTCTCGAAATTCCGTCCTCCATGCGGGACGCGGTGAATATTCACGCACGGCGCAAGCAATACATTCTTGTCTTTGGCCTTCGCCTCACGCCCGAGCGCGCCCCCGACACGCCGCACAAGTGCAGTATCCCAAGTCGAAGCCAGGGCGATCGAAGCCGGCCAGGCCGTCGCGCGTCCTGTCCGAACGCCCAAGGGACCGTCCGTCATTCGGAGCGAAGGGATGCCGAGCCGGGGGATCGAATGCGTATCGAAGCCGGTTCCACCCATCAGTGAGACCTTCTCTTCCATTGTCATCCGTGCGACAAGGTGGGCTACCTTGCTCTCGAGATCGGATGACGCCGAAACCGCCTGTGCCCGGGCGGCGGTCGAGATGATGCACAACAAAACGCTGAGAAGTAGCTGAGAAGATTTCATCAGATTGAGGCGTTCTTGTGTATTGCGGTCAATGTCTTAATGGAGCTATTTCGTGAGCACCAGCTTGCGGGTCACCTGAGCGTCACCTGCCTGCAGGCGGCAGAAGTAGATACCCGCGGGGGTATCCGCTGCATTCCACGTTACGCTGTGTTCACCAGCGTTGCGAGGTCCTTCAAGAAGGGACGCGATGCGTCTCCCCAGAAGATCATAGATGGTCAACGAGCACATGCGGTCGTCGGGCAGGCTAAACCGGATCTGCGTCGCGGGATTGAACGGATTCGGGAACGCATCGGCCAGAACGACGCGATCGGGGACTTTCGGCCCTCCCGTGGCGATCCCTGAGACTGCCGACCCATGGACCTCAAACTCATACAGTGAGTACCCGAAGGCGGTCCCGCGTTGGAGTCCCAGCATCATGATCTTGCGGGCGGAAGTTCCGATCGGGATGCGGTCCATCCCGCCGTCGCCCGAGGTCTCATGCCAGACATCGGACCAAGCGCCGACCCCGTCGCTGACCCTGATGATGTATTCCTTTGCGAACGCATATTCCCAGTAGAGCGTAACATCTTCCACAGCCTGGACGGAACCCAGATCGACGATGATCGCTTGCGGATCAAGGAAGGATGACGACCACCGGCTCCCCATGTCGCCATCGACCGCCAGCTCGGGGCCGTATCCGGTGCCTTCCGTCGACGTTGCCGAGGCGTGCTTCCCGACCGCCAGATTCAACCTGGCCGGCGGATAGACGCGGAATGATCGACCACCGGAGTTATTACGCTCATTTGACTCCGTCACCAGACTATCTGCGTCCACTCGTGCCTGTATCGTGTGACTGCCCTCGACATTCGCCGTCCAGGTCGAGGCACCCAACGGACCGTCTGTCGCGCATACCTGCGCCATTCCTCCCGGAGGGATCGAGCCGATCGTCGTCGTTGACCAACCCACCACGGATCCGTCGACAGAGAATTCCACTCGAAGGGGGAGCGAAGGTGCGGTGGCCGCAGCGCCCACATTTCGGACAGTCGCGACGAAGAGCACCTCTTGGCCCGGTTGCGGATATGCCGGCACCGTTCGAATGCTCCCGAGCACGAGGTCTGCGCGGGCGGTTGTGTTCGAAACCTCCAACATGCCCCGTAGCGGCAACTGATCCGATGCATGTCCGACGGAGATCGAGTATCGGCCGGGTTCGACAGTGAACGAGCTCAGGAATTCATCATAGTAATAGAGTTCCTCGCTGCCCACGGTGAACGACACGGTTGCCGATCCGCCGGCTGGGATACGGACGCGTGAGAACCCTTTCAGCTGCTTTGCGGCGATGGAATGGGTCGTTGCCGAATCGCCGAGGTACAATTGGGCGATCTCCTCGCCGTCACGCGTGCCCGTATTGGTGACGGTGCAGGTGACCGTTGCGGCCTCACCGGGCGCAATGACGGCCGGGACGATCGAGAGATCGGAGTATACAAACTGCGTGTAGCTCAGACCTGAGCCGAACGCAAATTGTGGGATCTGCTGCGTTTTGTCGAACCATCGGTACCCGCCGCCATGGTCGTCCGTGAAGTCGTCGTTCCATGCCGGTAGCTGGGCGTCCGACCTCGGGAACGTGACAGGCAGACGGCCCGAAGGATTCGTGATCCCCACCAGGATCTCCGCCAACGCTGTGCCGCTTTCCTGTCCCGGGTAGAAGCCATACAGCAGACTCCTGATGGCGCCGATCGATCGACTCAGCCCTGTAATGCCGCCGCTGTAAATGACCGCAACCAGGTTCGGGTTCTCTTCGCCAAGGGCGTTGATCAGGTCCTGTTGCTTGCCGGGAAGCTCTATTGAACCGCCCACACGGTCGAACCCTTCCCCTTCCTGCGACGGATCCAGACCGCCGATGTAGATCACCGCATCGGCATTCCTGGCCAGCAGCCGGGCTGCGGGAAACGCGGAGGTATCGGCCGAGTTGATGTCGCATCCTTTGATATAGGACACTTTCGCCTCGCCGAGCGATCGCTGGAGTCCAAGCAGCGGGGAGACGGTCACCGCAGGGGTCACGTAGGCGCTTCCGCTTCCATCGATCTGGCAGATGGCAGCGCTGGGTCCGATGACCGCCACGCTGCGCACGGCTGAGGCATCCAACGGCAGGAGCTGATGCTCATTCTTGAGCAGCACGAACGACCGGCGGGCCGCTTCTTCGCAGAGGCGACGGTGATCGGCGCTCATCAGGTCTCCCGGTTCGCCCGGAGGCAGGTAACCGATCACGCCGGATAGCAGTTTCGTTCGGATGACGTTGCGAACAGCACGGTCGATCGTGCCAACGGAGACCGCTCCGGCGTTGACGAGTCCAAGAAGGTATTGACGGTAGAGGTCGGAGCCCATTTCGATGTCGCAGCCGGCTTTGATCGCTCGTTCCGCGCTCCAGATCGATCCCCAGTCGGAAACGACATAGTAGGGAAAGCCCCAGTGCTCCTTCAGGATCTCGGTCAACAACGTCGGACTCTCGGCGCACTTCTCACCGTTGATGAGGTTATATGCATTCATCACAGAGAATGCGCCCCCCTCCTGCACGGCGGAACGGAAGGGCAACCCATTGTGCTCCTCGAGCGTGCGTCGCGATGCGAGGATGTTGTTCGACGTGCGTCCATTCTCGCGATGATTCGCCGAGAAATGCTTCACCGTCGCGATCACGGGCTGGGTCTGGATCCCCTGGACGACGGCGGTCGTGATCCTGGCGCAGAGATATGGATCCTCCCCGCCGGTCTCCGGGCTTCGGCCATTGCGGGGGTCCCGGTCGAGGTCAACGCACGGACCCAGCGCTTGGCTCTTCCCTTTGGCCCGGAATTCTTTTCCCATCGCGACGCCGACGCGGAAGGCAAGGTCGGTGTCCCACGTCGCGGCCATTCCGATCCCGACCGGGAAGGACGTGGCGAGGCCATCACGGACGCCATGTGGCCCGTCAGCCATTTGGAACCCGGGGATCGACAGCCGAAGGTTGTTCTCGGTGTTCATTGGACCCTGCTGGTGCAGTTGCAGGATCTTCTCCTCGAGCGTCATCCTGGCGATGATCGCATCGATCCGCTCCTCAAGAGATTGAGCGGACGTGATCGTGGGGACACACGCAAGGACGGCGATGGATACCGTCCGTAGGACCGTGGTTCTCATGGGAAAGCCACTTGAGAATCCGACTAGATCGGACCCGGCTGGAGAGTTACTTGCGCCGGAATACGCGGACGTAGTCGACCAGCATTTCCTGCGGGAAGGATGTGAATTCATCCGGATTGCCCGGCCAGTTTCCGCCGACGGCAACGTTCAAGATCATGAAGAACCGTTTGTCGAAGGGCTGGCTGATCGTCGTTTGAAAGAACTTGGCGCCGTCGACATACCAGCGGATCTGCGTTGAATCCCACTCGATCGCGAACACATGAAACCCTCCGGCAAACGTTCCGGCCGAAAGTGAGTAGTTCCCGCCGGCCTGCTGATGGGCTGCCGGTGAGCTCCCGAAGTGGATCGTCCCGTAGGTCTTCCAGGGTTCGTGCCCCAGGATCTCCATGATGTCGATCTCGCCGCTCGCCGGCCATCCGCCGTATTCCGAATCGGTCGGCATCATCCAGATCGCAGGCCACATACCTTTGCCGTAGGGTACCTGCGCGCTGATCTCGAACCGGCCGTAACGCCAATCTCCCTTCAGCCGTGAGACCATCCGGGCCGACGTGTACTGTCGCGTCAGATACGCCTCTTTGCGGGCCTGGATCACCAGCGCACCATCGCGGATGAACGAATTCTCCGAACGAGCCGTGTAATACTGAAGTTCGTTGTTGCCGCCACCGTTGTCATTGACTTCGTGCGACCATTTCGTCGAATCGATCCGCGGGCCGGAGAATTCGTCATTCCAGACCAACGTCCATCCAGCCGGGACCGGGATCGTGTCGGTCGGCGCCGTCGGCTGTCCGTTGGTGGGAGATGACTTGTCCTGACACGACAAGACGGCGATGGCGGCAACCGCAACGGCGATGGTGATGAACCCTGATCGTTTCATGATAATGCCCATTGGTATCGAGGTTGAATACGAAGGATCGTTGTACAAACCTAAAGCGGCCATTGAACAGATGGAGGAAGCTGCCGAACCCACTCCCAGTAGGGCAAGAGCATGGGGGCACCGTTCATCCACCCGCCAAATCCGAGATACCGGCGGGTGAACATCGGGACCGAAGTAACCGTCATCTTTCCGACCGCATCCGCGTCGACACGCACCTGCCGGCGCTGTGCGAGCTCGGCCACAAATGCGTTCACCCGCTCCATCCCCATTCGCGATCGTGCCAGAGGCTCGACAGTCCGCTGTAACGCTTCGCCACGTGATCCGCCGTCATGTTCACGAACCCCCAGGACACGAAACGTGACATATCCGCCGTCCGCTGCCACCGGACCGACGATGGACCCCGAATCAGCGATCAGGGCGTGGAATCCGACGACTGGATCATCGGCCGGATCGAACCATCCCGAAAGTCCATTTTCCGCGATCCGTGCCAGGCGGCGGGTCCGCCCCGACGCCAGCGATGCGATCGACGTCCCTTGAAGTACCGAAGCGGTGAGTGCGGACGCTTCACGTGCGTCCGTCGTCCACACCTCCTCCGTCAGCACGGTCGCCCTGCCTCGAAACGTCTCACGGCGGGCGATCAACTCATCGACGACATCCTTGCGCGTGATCTGGATCGTGTCACGGATCGCTCGGACCATTTCGCCCGCAGCCCAATACTCGGACCAGGAACGGAGATCTGCCTGGACGGATGGCGAGGAAGCCAGCCCTCGTTCCCGGGCCATCCGGGCCAGATATTCTCCTGCCACGATCGATCGGACTCGTTCGTTGAGCCGATTCTCGAATCGAGGACCGCTGGCTTCCGGACTGACGAACGTTTCATACCGGAACATCTCGATCACGTGACCGAGTGTGAGCCCTTCTCCATCCATTGCGACCAATGGTTTCTCGTCCCACTCGCCAATGCGTTGGTGAACGATGTCGACCATCTCTGAGCTCAACTCGAACCCGGCCTTTCGCTTGAATCGCGTCGAATCTTCCAGCCAGATCTCCGAGATGATGCGTGCGAGCCTTTGGAACGCTTCAGGATCTGACTGGGCGCGTTTATCCGCAAGCGTCGTCCGGAAGAAGCGCTCGCCCGTTCGGGCGTCGAGGCGCTGTTGAAGGATCCGGGTCGTCACTCGTCGCTGCTCGTCGATACCCTGACGCTCGGCGGCGGGATTCTGGCTTCGCTCAAGCAGGGCGACCACTATCCACCGTCCTTCTGTCATTTGTCGAGGCCGCAGAACCCGCGAAGGTCCGATTTCATACGCCATCCGTTCGAGCAGCGTATCCGTCATACCGAAACTGATCGCGATCGTATCCTGATCAAGGACGGCCGAGCCCAGTTCCACAGGCGCAGCGCCATCCCTCAGGGCTCGGCGGAGCATCGATGCAACCGAGTCGGCGTCGGATCTGTTCGAGGTCATTAGGGCAAGGACCTTCCGATTCTCGCGATACCGCCGAAGGGCCTCTGCCACATCCTTTTCATCTGGCTTCGACTTACCCGAAACCTCATGCTGGAAGAGCGCATCCTTGAGCAAGGCCGAGGTCAGTCCCCAACGCAACAGCGTGAATCGTTGATCAGAGGCGAGTCCGCGAAGGATTCCCTCTGTTGCGAGCAAGCGCTCCGCGATCAACGACGAAAGGGCATGCGCCTTGACGGAATCGATCGTCGACGGACGGAGTGGACCGGGCCACGGCATCAGCTCGATGCGGGCACGGAGCTCTCGTGCCACGATCGGCGTTCCATCCACCCACGCGAGCGTATCGGCAGAGGACCGGCGGGATGGCTGGCCGATCATGACGCCCGAGACGGTGGCGAGGACGATCAGGATATGCGAACGACAGGGCATTCGATCATTCGTAGCGTAGTCCAAACCCAAACGGATAGAGCGGGTCGTAGTATGTATCTCCGACGTTCACGGGGATCTGGTCCATCGATCGGGGCCAGGAATGCGACAAAATCCCTGTTGGATTGTAGTCTCCAAAAAGCACATCCGCAACGCCAGCTCCTTCTGTTCCCGGTAGCCACGCCGCGAGAAAGGCGTCGGAGGCATACACCAGATCGGTCACGATCATCGGACGGCCGGAGATGAGGACGAGGACGGTCGGCACGCCTGTGGCGCGGACCCGTGTGAACGTCGTCAGGTCTTCGCTCGTCAGGTTCAGATCGGCTCGGTCGCCATGCATCTCCGCATATGGCGTCTCTCCCACTACGACGATCGCCACGTCTGCGCCGGCGGCCCCGCTGCCGTCTCGCGTGAAGGTCACCGACGTTCCCGGGGACACGGCGTCACGGATGGCCTGTAGCACCGTCGTTCCGGTCGTAACGGGCCCGCTCTGTCCCTGCCACGTGATCGTCCAACCGCCACATTGATTTCCGAGGTCGTCGGCATTCTTACCAGCAACATGCACGCGCGTCAGTGATTTCGAGAGCGGCAACGTCCCCGGCTGGTTCTTGAGAAGTACGATGGACTTGCGGACAGCCTCGCGTGCAACGGCGCGATGCTCCGGAGATCCGACCGCCGCCGTCAACGACCGGTCTGTGAAGGGTCGGTCGAACAGCCCCATCCGGAACTTGACGCGCAGGATGCGCCGAACGGCATCGTCAATGCGGCTGATCGGTACGCGGTTGGCATTGACCAATCCGCGAAGCGTCGTGATGAACGTTTCGATATTGATCGGCACCATCACCATGTCGATGCCGGCATTGATCGCCGATTCGACCGCCGTTTCGTAGCCGCCGGGCAGCTGATCGACGCCCTGATAGTCCGAAATGACGAACCCTTTGAACCCGAGCTCCTCTTTCAGGACCGTCGTGAGCCAGAACCGGCTGCCGTGCATCTTCTGGCCATTCCAACTGGAGTACGAGGCCATGATGGTGCCCACACCTGCCTGGATCGCTGCCTCGTAGCCGGGCAGATGAATGGCCCGCATGGTCAGCTCGTCAAGCTGGGTGTTTCCTTGATCGTCACCCCCCGTAGTCCCGCCATCGCCCAGGAAGTGTTTTGCGCACGCCACGATCCCTTGGCCACCGGACAGGGTCGTTCCCTGGAGGCCCCGGACAGCTGCACCCGACATGGTCCACGTCAGGTGCGGGGTCTCCCCAAAGCCTTCGTACGTCCTGCCCCAGCGCTCATCGCGGGGGACCGCGATACAAGGCGCGAAGGTCCAGTCGATGCCGGTACCGGCCACTTCGCGGGCTACGACGCGTTCGACCTCCTCGACGAGCGCCGGATCATTGGTGCATCCCAATCCGATGTTATGCGGCATGATCACCGCCCCGCGCACATTGTTGTGGCCATGGACCGCATCGATCCCATACAGCAACGGGATCTTCAACCGGGTCTGCAGAGCGGCCCGCTGATACTGGTCGTACATGTCGGCCCATCCGCCGGGACTGTTGTCCGCCGGAGCAGATCCACCTCCACTCAACAGTGACCCCAGGAAATACGTCCGGACATCCTGCTCGATCGAGCCGCGACTCCGCTCTGCTTGCGTCATCTGGCCGATCTTCTCATTCAACGTCATCAACGCGAGCAGACTATCGACGCGCTCATCGAGCGAGAGCACTGCCGGAGGTGACGGCGGGACTGTGGGCGAATCTGCGCAGGTCCAGCTGTTCATGACTGCAAACGCAATGATGCAAGCGACCAGACGCTCGGATCTCATCGGAGGAGCACCGCTTTCTGCGTCGCAACCTGATCACGAGCGTACAATCGCATGACGTAGACTCCGCTTGCATAGCCGTCGGCATTCCACGAGGTGTCGTGCATTCCAGCGGGGAGGTCGGCATCGATCAACCGCTCGAGCGTCCGGCCCGACAGGTCCATCACGTCGAGCGCTACATGGCCCGGATACGCCAGCGTGAACCGGACCGTCGCCCGGGGATTGAACGGATTCGGAAAGACCGGGTCGAGGCTCGACCGACGGGGGACATCGTCTCCGTGCTCCACGGCCCCTGAAGAGGTGCCCTCCCCTGCCAGCACTCCCGCAACAAAGACGAGCGGAGCATTCCAATTGATCGCGATCTCATTGGATGCATAGCTGTCGAGCTCATCGGCGTACCACCATGCCGGGGGGTTGGCGGACGTGAACCGAGCGTTCAGGACCGGGTCTCCGCCATACTGGTTCGGACCGCCCACAAGCAGGCCCGGAACGGGCTCCGTGACGCCGTCAGAAGCGGACGGCCGGTGATGCGGCGCCATGGCGCGGACGGAACCAAGACCCGTGACGAACGACCGGCCATGCGGATTCACGCCCAGGATGTAGTGCAATTGGTCCTCTGCCCCTGCTTGATATGAGGGCACGCCGAGCGCTTTCGCCGCGCTCAGAAGAAGCATCGCGTGATTCAACGCCACGCTGTTGCTCCCCCATACGAACTCTCCGGGAACGAGCGTGACGTGCAGTCCGCTGACGGCGCGGCGTGACATCAGGATATCGGCCGTCGATTTCAACGAGGCCGACAGATCGGCGAGTATGCCAGCATCCCGCGTTCGGTCGGAAGCCGTCAGATACGACAGGTGGGCCAGGTCGGTCACGTTCTGCCAGGAGAGGCCGGTATTGAACAACCCACGAACCAAAGCGTTCAGCGAATAGTAGAGTTCGTAGTCAGTCGACCCGGTCGCTGCGAAGAGCTCGGCCGCGGCCCACAGGCGTTCGTCGCGGTCGTCCGCGTCGCCGTATTCGCCGGTCGACGTTCCCACCGGATTGATGAAACCGCCCGCAGGGACGATGGAGGGATGTTGCGCCAGGTAGGCCCAGGCGCGTTCAGCGGCCTGTCGGCATTGTGCCGCAAAGGAGGCGTCGAATGGCTGGTACGTCCTTGATGCCCGCGCGGCCACAGCAGCCAGGTCGGCCGTGGCCGTGGAGGAGATCTGGTAGATGTATCGCGGTCCTCCGTCATTCTGGGGCATCACGAAAGATTCGAAGGCGGTCTTCGTCAGCTTCGTGAACACGCCTCCATTGCCGCTCTGCATCCGGAGCATCCATTCCAGCTCGAACCGGACTTCATCCAGCAGGTCGGGGACGCCGTTCCCGCTTTCCGGGATCCCGATGTCGTCGGCCAGGAAACGATCGGGAAAGAGGTCGTACGCCAGCAGCAGCGTCCCGACGGTCACTCCCGCGTTGACGACATACTTGCCGTAGTCGCCCGCATCGTGCCAACCGCCCGTTGTTGCTGCGGTACCAGACGATTCTGCCGTGGCATGGAAGCTGGCGTCCGACGTATGGCAATAGCCGTGGAGATACCACCCGGCATACGTGAAGGGAAGTGAAACTCCGCATCGCTGGTAGTAGAATCCCTTCAGGGCGGCTCGCCAGACACTGTTCTGCACCGTATCGTCGATCGTGAATTCCCGCGACGTTTCGCCTGCACTTGTGCGAATGCGGAAGCGCCCGCTCAGTGTCACGTCGGAGAAATCACCGCGCCGGACGGACCATCCCGTTGCCGGATCGCCCGACCTCCATGGTGACAGTGCACCGCGCCACACCGTGGACCCGCTGACGGCATCTTCCACGGCAAAGCTATCTGCTGCCACAGGCGTGAAGACGTACTTCCCCGCCGTTCGACGATAGCCGACCTGATCAACGAGTACCTGCGCGGCCAGTGAAAGCGAGAGCAATACTCCGCAGGCAAGTATGTAATAGATCCGGTTCATTTCCATTGTCGTTGAAACATTCGAAATGCTTCACGGGGGCGCCATTCGTCCATCCCGTCATTGTTCGCATCAGGCGTCACGGCGATCAGTCCCCACCATTCCTCGTTCGAATATCCGTCCGGATGCTCGTTTGTGAAGTAGCCACCCTCGTCGTGCGAGAGGGGATCTCCTGCCTTCCACCATTCGTCTGTGAACTCGAACACCGTCCCGCCGATGCAAACATCGCTCGCCGCCAGGATCTGTGACCAGTTCATGCTGTCCACCAGAGCTTGGACCGCCTCCGATTCGAAGTGGATCCGTTGATCGTATGCGTCAACGCCGAACTCCGTCAGCACGATCGGCTTCAATGTCGTGCTACGGACCGACGCGAGCGCAGACGACAGATTGATGCGATAAAGGTTTGACGCCCAGAGGTCGACGTAGCGTAGCGACGCATCGTCGGCCCGCTTGGCCGCATCGCCAATATTGGTCACCCCGCCATTGCTGATACAGACAGGATGATAGGCACTTCCCTCCTCCTCGAACGCCGCGACGGCCAGTTCTTCCGCGAGGTCGTACCAGAGGGGCGTATCGCCGTTGACGTGCGGAAGATTCTGCTCATTGCCCAGATTCCAGAAGAGCACGGACGGATAGCTCTTCAGGGCGCGGACCATGTGGCGGAAGGACCGCACAGTGTTCTGACGAAAGATTGGATCTGCCATGTCCACATCGGTCAGGACCCAGAATCCCACGATGACGCGCACACCATGGGCAGCCGCGATCGTGAGCATCTCTCCAGATGCTCCACTGTACGTGCGGATCGTGTTCGCGTTCAAGGTATCGAGATACTTGAACGACCTCTCGATCATCGCAGGGGTCTGCCATCCTCCGCCGATCGGCGTTGGAGAGTACGCCGCGCCTTTGACCTGGTAGACGCTGTAGATCCCGTCTCCGTCGACGTCCTCGTGGAGCAGCCTTCCCTCGATCCGGAAAAGTCCAGTCCCTTGGGGCTTGACCACAGGTACGCCGAACTTGCGGACCGCCGAGATCGTAACCACTGACGTATCACGCACGCTCTCAGGGACGACGAAGGATACCGAATCAAATCCGGCACGGTCCACGTTCACACGGTACGCAGCAGGGATCACGCCGGAGAAGGCAAATGCGCCGTGCATATCTGTCAGCGCAAGCCGGTCCACGCCGTTGCCGGTCAACTGGATGCGTGTATACGCAAGCGGTGCGTGCGTCGACGCGTCCGTGACGCTTCCGACGATGGTCGATCCACTGATGACATCGTGCGGTATGATCTCTTCCGGGCCTGTCGCGCACGAACAAAGCATGGTGAGGAGCGTCATACCCCAGATGAGCCAAGCAGACGATCGGCCCATCACGTTCTGCAACCACACGCCAGGCTGTCCAACAAGAACGGCGGCTCTGAGGCCGCCGTTACGTGTTTGCCGCAAATGATCCACTACGAACCTTTGTGATCCGACTTGAGCTCATTCCAGATCAGCGCCCCGGCGCCGAGCACGGCCGTGTTCCCGCCTGGCAGCCCTGATGGCAGAATGGCCACCTTATCTTTAAAGATGTTTAGCATGCTGGATTCCATGTACCGTTTCACCGGCTTCAACAAAAGGTCTCCGGCAGCAGCAACACCACCCATCAGGATGATCGCCTGGGGACTGAGATAAGCGACGGCGTCGGCAAGACTGGCGCCGAGCCATCGGGCGGTCCGATCGAAGGTCTCGAGCGCCAACCGATCACCGCGTGCGGCGGCTTCCGCAACCCGTTTTGCCGTCAGTTCATTGAACGACACATCGCGCAACTCGCTCGCATCGAGCGTCGTCGCGATCAGCTCATGTACGGTGCGACGCACACCGTTGGCTGACGCATAGGCCTCGAGGCAACCACGTCGACCGCAGCCGCATTCCCTCCCGCCATGGACCGCCACGGTGTGTCCAAGCTCGCCGGCAAATCCATCAGCCCCGTAGATGAGCTGACCGTTGGCAACAATTCCGCTCCCGAGGCCCGTTCCGAGCGTTACGACGATGAAATCTTTCATCGACCTCGCCGCGCCAAAGAGCATCTCCCCCAAGGCCGCAGCATTCGCGTCGTTTGTCACTGCCACGGGGACCTCGAAGAATCGCGACATCTCCGCGACGACGTCGACGTGGTCCCAGCTCAGGTTCGGGGGCTGTTCGATGGTGCCGCGATAGTAATTGGCGTTGGGGGCGCCGATACCGATGCCCATCAGGTCCCACCGGCCAGCGACCGATTTCCCGAGGACGGTCGCCGCCTGGTGCAAGCGCCGGAACAGGTCGGCCGCCGGTTCGTGGGCATGCGTCGGGATCGAGGTCTCGCCCATGAGTCTCCCCGAACCGTCCACATAGCCAAGAACGGTGTTCGTGCCGCCGATATCAACGCCGAGGCAGAGACCGGTCGAAGGGATGGCTTTCATATCCCGTCGGCCGTTTACGCGTGGGCGAATGCCGGACGATGTCCGCGGGCTCCGTAGTATGCGATGTAGGCGTAGCACAGAACGGGAAGGATGAATGCCAGTTGAATTCCGACCGAATCGGCGATCGCACCCTGCAACACCGGCACGATGGCTCCGCCGACGATCGCCATGCAGAGGATGCCCGAGGCCTGGCCCGTGTGGCGTCCCAGGCCGTTGATCGCAAGCGTGAAGATGGTCGGGAACATGATCGAGTTGAACAGACCGACAGAGAGAATGGCCCACATCGAAACGTGACCGGAGGTGACAATCGCCGTGATGACGAGGACCATGACCGCCAACGCGTTGATCATCAGCACCTTGCCCGGATTGACGGTGCGCATGACGGCCGAACCAACGAACCGTCCGACCATAGCCCCGCCCCAGTAGAACGAGACATACCGTCCCGCCTCGGCGACCGACATGTCGCCGATCGAGGGCTGGCTGATGTAATTCACGAGGAAGCTCCCGATGGCCACTTCGCCGCCGACGTACACGAAGATCGCGATAGCCCCGAGGACCAGGTGGCGGTATTTCCACGCGCTCTGGAAGAGGTGGTCGTGATTGTGCCCACCATCGGCCGATGAGGCGCCTTCGGCCGCCTCGACACGGGGAAGTTTGAAGAGACCGAAGACGAACGCCACGATCAACAATGCCGTGGCCAGGCCGAGATACGGGTTTTGAACAGTGGCTGCCTCTGCCGCCCGATAGGCTTCAACGTCGGGGACGCTCATCAACGCCAGTTCCGCCGGCGTCTTGACCGCTGCGGAGAGGATGATCCACGACCCGAACAGCGGCGCCACGGTGGTGCCGAGCGAGTTGAACGCCTGGGTGAGCGTCAGTCGGCTGCTGGCCGTTTCCGGTCGGCCGAGGATCGCGACATACGGATTCGCCGCGACCTGCAGCAGCGTGATCCCCGATGCGAGAATGAAGAGCGCCACGAGGAAGATCTCATACGATCGCTGGCCAGCCGCCGGGTAGAACAGCAGGCAGCCAATGGCGGCCGTCACGAGACCGACAATGATACCAGCCTTGTACCCGAATCGCTCCACGAACCAGCCGGACGGGAGAGAAATGACGAAGTACGCCGTGAAGAAACTGAACTGAATGAGCATCGCCTGCGTGTAGTTCAGGTCGAAGACCGCCTTCAAGTGCGGGATGATGATATCATTCAGGCAGGTCAGGAAACCCCACATGAAGAACAAGGAGGTCAGCACGGTCAACGCCGGCGTGTAGTTGGCTGCAGGCGGAACGGCGGTGGTCGAACGAGCAGAGGGTGTGATCGGGGTCGTCGCCATGGGCGTCAGGTGTCGGATCAGAATTCAGGTTCTCGTGGTCCGGAAGGTCCCGGTGTCAGTAGCTCAGGCCAAAGCCGAAGGGAAACAACGGATCGGCTTTTGCGTCGCCGACGTTGATCGGAATCTGCTTCATCGTGCGGGGCCACGTGTGTGGCAATTTCCCCTTCGGGGACGCATCTCCAAAAAGGACGTCCGTCACGCCGGCGCCTTCCGAGCCCGGCAGCCACGCTGCGACAAACGCGTTGGCCTTCGGGAGAAGGTCCTCGATCATGACTGGTCGGCCGGAGAGCAGCACGACGACCATCGGCACGCCACTCGCGCGAACCGTTTCGATGACCGCTCGGTCCTCATCGCTTAGAGCGAGGTCAGTGCGATCTCCAAACATCTCTGCGTATGGCTCCTCACCGACGACGACGACGACGACATCGGCCCCAGTGGCCCCCTCGCCGTTCGGCGTATAGGTCACGGTTGAGCCCAGGCCGACACTCTGTTCCACCGCATGGAGGATCGTCGTCCCACCCATCACGCGTCGACCTTCCTTCCCCTGCCAGTCGATCGTCCATCCCCCGCATTGCCGCGACAGGTCGTCTGCGGCCCGGCCGGCCACGTGAATCCGTTTCAGATTCTTGGCCAGCGGAAGGGTCTTGTTGTCATTCTTCAGGAGCACCAACGATTTGCGTACGGCGTCACGGGCTACGGCCCGGTGTGCCGCTGAGCCGATCACGGAAAGTTCCGCCCCGGGGGTCGTTCGGTCGAACAGCCCCATCTCGGCTTTTACGGTCAGGATGCGGCGCACGGCGTCGTCGATGCGCGACATCGGAACCACCCCATCCTTCACGAGCTTCGTGAGCTCCGTGACAAAATCAACGTAGTTGTTCGCAGTCCCGGGCCCATATGGGATCATGACCATGTCCATCCCAGCGTTGATCGACGCCGCGATCTGATCACGGTACGTCCCGGACAACTGATCGATGCCGGCCCAGTCTGATACGATAAATCCGGAGAATCCAAGTTCGCCTTTGAGCACATCGGTGAGGAGATACTTGTGCCCATGCGACTTCGAGCCGTTCCAGCTGCTGTAGGACGCCATGATCGAACGGGCCCCCGCCTTGATCGCGTCAACATAGCCGGGAAGATGGATCCTCCGAAGCGTGGCCTCATCGACCTCCGTATTTCCCTGATCCTTTCCACCGGTCGTCCCGCCGTCCCCAACATAGTGCTTCACGCACGCTAGAGCCGATGTCGGATCGGAGAGACGCACGCCTTGCAGTCCCCTCACGTGGGCCGCGCCCATCTGACGCACCAAGGCCGGATCTTCGCCGAAGCTCTCGTAGGTTCGCCCCCAACGCTCATCCTGGGCCACAGCGACGCACGGAGCGAACGCCCAGGTGATCCCCGTCGCTTGCATCTCAACGGCCGTCACATGCGCGACGGCCTCGACGACCGCAGGGTCGCGGGTCGCGCCCAGGCCGACATTGTGCGGCATGATCACAGCGTCCGTCAGATTATTATGACCGTGCACGGCATCAATGCCGAGCACCAGGGGGATGCGCAAGCGCGTCTTGGCCGCCAACGCCTGGAGCTCACGCGACACGCGAGCCCAGTTCGCCGAGGAAACATTCGGCAGCTCTGTATTCCCGCCCCAGAGCACCGATCCCAGGCTGTACGTGGTCACATCCTCATACCGACCTTTGAGGGCGTCGTAGTCGGCCTGCGTCATCTGGCCGACCTTCTCCTCCAAGGTCATGGAACGCATCAGCGCTTCGACACGTTGGTTCGCGGGTTGGGCGGTCGCCGCGAACACGACGACCGCTGAGGCTGCAAGAGTTCGTAGGAGATTTCGATCGATCATGTAGGGCTCCGAAGGGCGTTAGAACTGCACGCCGAGTGTCACCTTTTGGACGCTCGCCAAGCGAGTGAAATCCTGGTAGGCATAGTCCAGGCCCAGGCGGATATTGCCAATGATGTATTGCCGCACCCCGAGTCCAAGCGCCAGCCCTTCTTCCGAATCGGCCAAGAACAGGGTTTTGTAACCGCCCCGGACGTACAGGACGTCGTTGAATTGGAATTCACCGCCGACGTTGACGCTTTCATAGTTGTCGCTCGGATGCTGTGCATCCGCTGCGAGGGTCAGATGACCGAGGTCGCCGAGCGGAAGGTCGTACGCCAATCCCACCCGAAAGTTCAACGGCAATTCCCATTCATCCGTCGCGAGCTGGGCTGGAATGCGGCCGTTGTTGCCGGAACCGGCCGGATCGGGGTCATAGAGGACGAGCGCGTTGTTCCCCTGCATCTGCATCTTCGTCCCGAAGTTCGAGATCGACATGCCGAGCGTGAATCCCTCGAACGGCGTCCGGTATTTCACTCCCAGGTCGAGGGCGAACGCCGATGCGCTCATCTTCCAGATCTTTTGATGGATGAACTTCGGCGTGAAGCCGATCGAGAAGGCATCCGTCAGTCGAATGCCGTAGGAAAGCCCGACGGCGAGATCGGACACGCCAAACACTTCGCCCGTCCCCTCCTGTCGCAGGACCGTCGTCACAGGCATATCAGCGATGTTCGACATCGTCACGCTGAGGCCCAGCACGCCGATCGAGCCGGCTGAGACCGTGGCGCCGAGATAGTTGTAGGTGATGTCTGCGATCCAGCTCGTGTTATCGACCAGAAAGCCGACGCCTTCCACGTCCGTGAGTCCGGCAGGGTTCCAATACATGGCCGACACGTCGTTCACGACGGCGACAAACGCACCACCCATCGCCGTTCCCCGCGCTCCCTGCGAAATCGACAGGAACGTCGCAGCGGTCGTGCCGCGCTTCGACACGTTCTGGCCCATTGCCGGCGATGCGACAGCCGTGAGGCCTGCGAGAAGTCCAATGATCAGTCGTTTCATGGTCGCCTCACTTCACGATCGCAAACTTGCCGACATGCTCACCGACGCCGGGAGCTTCGACATGGTAGATATACAGCCCGAACGCCACCTCCATGCCGTCGTCGGAGATCAGGTTCCACGGCAGCGAGCCGTCCATCGGGGAGGAGTCTTTGTGGAGCGTCGCCACAAGGGCGCCGCTGACCGTGTAGATCCTGACGGTGCAAACGGCCGGGAGGTTCTTGAATTCAATCTTCCGGTCACCTCGGCCGGTCACGTACAACGTCCGTCGTTCCCAGGGCGCCGTTGCGATATATGGATTCGGAACGACTGTGATGGCCTTGAGGCCGCTCTCCGCGGCCTGCTGGTCCGTCCGGGAACCGCGCGTCGTGAATTGGAACTCGTCACCGGTCAGGAACGGACGCCGCGTGCGGATCATATAGCGGTCGCCCGCCTGCGGATAGAGCGTATCGGCCCCAAAGGGACGGCCATACGTCAACTTCCACGTGAACTTGAAGTTCGAGGGGCTCACAAACGCTTCGAGGACGCGGATCGTGTCGCCGATACTGAGCGTTCCCGAGTTGTCGATATCGTGGACGATAAATTTTGACCTCTGTCCCGTCCAGAGGTTCGTGACTGTGAAATTCACCGGCATCAGCGGATACTTCGACGCAGGGGCGTTCAGCGCGGTCGTATCAACCGGGTCCGAGAAGAACTTGATCTCATAGTCGGTCGGCCATGCGACGGACCTCGAGTTGATCGTCATGTCCCGAGCCACCCGCATGAACAGATTGCTTCGGCCGACCAGCCAGCCTGTCGCCGTGTCGTTGAGCGCTATGGCCGTATCGTTCGCGACTGAGAGCACCATACCGTCGAACGGTGGTGAATACCGGTTCGTTCCGATGACCATGCTATCGAGGTCGCGATAGAGCGTATCGGTCAGCGTCCCCGTCGTGCGCAGCAGGTCGTAGGAGCGGGTCTTGTAGGCCGGAATGGTCGAATCTGCTTTGAAGCGTACGGTGTAGCGCGCCCCGTCGATCACCTGGCTGGGGTCAAGAATGATAAGTCCGAGGGAGCCAGTCCCGAGCCCGGTTGTGACGTGCTGGAGATCTCCTTCCGCTAGCGGCGGCTGATATCCGGCCGCCGGAGCGTTCGGCGTGATGACCGCGCAGTTGATGTCCAGGAATTTTAGAGATCCAGCGAAGTCTTCCGTGATGATCTTCGTGCACTCGGTCGGCTGGAGTCCTTTGGTACCGCGCTTCGGGTCGCCCATGTCATACGAGACAAGAGCGTAGTAGTAGCGAACTCCATTCAGGACCGTCGTATCGATGTACGAATGGACGAGGCCGGTGTTCGAGCCCCGCCAGAAGCTGGCACCATTGATACCAACCGGGTCGGGTCCCGCGATGCTGTCCACCAGATCCCATTGTGCGATCGGTTTCCAGTATTTCCCCGAGCCTTTGGAATCGGTGATGATCTTGATGTCGTTGAATTCCGCCTCCGTGCTCCGATAGAGGAGATACCCTTCAAAGTCCTTCTTGTAGCCTTTGGAGGGGTCGGCCGGATCCTGAAATCCCATAAACCGGTCGATGGAGCGCTCGGCAATGGCGTCCCAATACAGGAAGACCCGCCCGTTGCCCGGTACGGCGGTCAGATGCGGCGTGTACGGGGGCTTCGAGAAATTGTAGTTGGCGTTGTAGATCTCCTGAACGGTCTCTTTGTTGAAGGTCAGGTCGTCCAGATCTTCACCCAAGACGAGGGCCATCGAAAACCGCTCGCGGCGACCCTGGCGCAGCGGGAACGGTCCGGAGGAGAACGTCATGCTGATATTCGTGTTCGCGACCGCGGTGTCGCGGAACCCGCTGTTCATCTTCTGCCACATGATCTCGTCGTTCTTCGGCCAGCCGCCCGACGGACCTTTGTCGGCAAGGGCCCAGATCGCGGCGGACGACAGACCGATCTGGTCCGATTCGTCCTTGTCCGTCTGGTCAAAATTCGGTTCGCCGGTCGTGGGAATGCCGTCCCCTTCGCCCGGGTCCGGACCGGTGTATTGCAGGTCCGTGGGGCCCACCCCATCGCGCCCAAGGTCATCATTCAACGGCTCGCCCGGATCCCAGGTCGCATTGGCATTGAGGTCAGTGAACGGCACCCAGTCATTGTCATTGTCGATCAGGTCGTCGCGGCGTTCGTCGATCAGCCCGTCTTCATCGTCATCCACGCCGTTGATCGCGTTGCCTGGACTTTCGAGATAGGCATATCCGACGTAGCCGGTCTTCCAATTGTCCGGCACCCCCATCCCGCTGGTGTTCCACGCATAGGCCAAGTCGAGCCGCGAATCATACCTGGCACTGTTGCCCGGTGCGCTCGGCCCTCCGACACCTGGGTCGGTGTAGAAGCCAAAGCAGGTCGAATCGTAGTCCCAGTCGGAGATGTTCACGATATCGTAGTGCCAGAAGATGATGTCCTCGGCCAGGACGTGCGACCATTGGAAGCCCCGCACTTCGATGCGCAATCCAAGACCACCTCGAGCTGAATCCGCCGCGATCGGATAGAAGAGGAACGGCGGTCGTGTGAATTCCTTGTCCTTCGAGTCATCCATCACGAAGAATGTTTCGAGGTCAGCGTTCGTGACGCCGCGGCCGAAGTAACCATACCAATGCCCGTTCCACGTGGCGTCGAGCCCGAGGGCCGCAGGCCACGCGCGAGGGAAGGTCGACGTATCCCGGTTGACAGCAGGTGTCGGCGACGGTCGCCGGGACGGATTGTCGTATCCGGGCAGGGGTTGCAGCACCCATTCCAGGCCGGTCACCGGGTCCTTATCCACCTCTTCCCGGTATGCAGATTCGATCGGGGAGATCACATTGCCGTTGCCAGGAGCGTTCGTACGGGCGCCTATGAGGACCGCAACGCCGTCCATGTACGAGTGGTTTGTTCCCTTCGGCCACACGACGGACGGCTGGAAGTTCCACTTCGCGACTTCGCCGTGATTGTAGAACAAGGTCGATATGAGGTTGCCGTTCATGATCCCTTCGCGGCGCGCCGTGACCTCGCCGATACGGTCATTCCGGTATGTCTGTGTGCTGGCATCCAGAACGACGTCGCCAACGATCGTGACCCGGACCCTCGGTGAGGGTGACGCCGAGTTGCTGGCGAACGTGACGGATGCCGTATCGAAGTTCGCTTTGCGAGGACGCCACGTCAGGGTCACCTGGATCGAGTCGCCCGGGGCGATGGCGGCAAGCGTCGTGCCGACCTTTAGGGCAAAGTTCGACGACGTGATGGCCGAGATCGTCAGAATCCCCGAGCCGGAATTTCGTACGACGAGGCTGCTCGTCGACAGCGGATGGCCGACGCGCACACTCCCGAGGTGGATGGAATCACGCGGCGTTGTCAGGACAGGCTGGGCGACGGCGGCCGTGGCGCCGAAGAGCAGCAACGAAGCAATGGTCGATCGGATCACAGTCAGCTCCTGGGCGTGCAGATCAGAAATTCCACGTGACACCCAACCGCACCTGGCGGGGCGCCGAGAACGAGGCCGGGTTGTTGACATATTCATCAAGCGTGTTCAGGCCGATGATCGGGCCGGCAAGATACGTATAGAGGTCGATGTTCGAACGTCCGCTCGCGGCGTCGACGCCGTACTCATTCTTTGTGTCAAGCAGATTGTAGACAAGAGCGAAGACCGTGAAGTCGACGGGACCGAACGACACGGTCTTTTCAGCGCGCAGGTCAACGTTGAAGGTCGTCGGCTTGATCCCGCCGTTTTCGAACCGAAGCCCGTTCGACACGCGGACATCCTCCGTGTACGGGAAGCCGTTCCCATACTGCGCGATAAGGCCGACAGTCCAATCTCCCGGGTCGCCCACGGTCATGGAGACGTTCAGCGTCGAACGCTGGTCCCAATCGAGCGGCACCACCTTCTTATTCGTCTCGGTCGGCGGGTCGGTCTGGTTGTTGTAGTACACGGCATACGGGTCTGACGCGTTGCCCTCAGCGATCTGATATGTGTAATCGGCCCGAAGACTGAACCCGTCGAGGAACCGACGTTCGACGCTCACGATGAAGCCCTTCACGTTCGCATAATCACGATTGATGAACCGCGAGAACCGAAATCCCTCGTACGTGCTCTTGATCTCCATGCCGAGCAGATTGCGGATGTCGCGATAGTAGACAGTGAAGTCGAGTCCAACTTGACCGAACAGGACTTGCTGCAGTCCCAGCTCGTACATCACCGTCCGTTGCGCCTCCAGGTCGGGATTACCGAGGACGCTCGACAGATTGTCGCCTTGGTTGACGAGGTAGTTCGAGTTCAGGTACAGGTTTTCGAAGCTCGGGATCTGGAAGAAATGACCGTAGGAGAAGTGGATGATCCCTTCATCAGTGATCGGGAACGACACGCCGAGTCGCGGGCTGACCTGGACTTTTGGCGTGGTCTTCTTCAAGAGGCCAGCGCCGGGGAATTCCGGATTGCCCGAGGGGTTCCGCAGGTCGAGCGGGTACGATGAGTTCGGGTTGAAATAGTCTACCCGCACCCCCGCATTGATGATCATGATGTCGTATTCGATCTTGTCCTGCACGTAGGCCGAGAACTCGTACGGTTCTTTGTAGTACAAGGTGTGGCCCGAGGTCCCGACGTCCGGGTAGCCGATTTCGAACAGAAGGGCGCCCGTGCTGTCAGCGACCACCGTATTGCGATTGAGGATCGTCTTCCAATGGTTGTAGATCTCGTGCCGACGGCCCTCGACGCCGACGCCGACCTTGTGGTGGGCATCGAGCTGCGATGAGAGCGCCCACTGGGCGATCCATGAGCGCGTGTGACGATCGTATCTGTCCGGATTGTTCCCGCCTGAGCGGAACGTGTAATTCGAGATCGGCGTGCCTTGCGACGGGTCGACGTACTTCGGATCAAGCTCGTTTTCGTACACGTACCCCTTGTAGTCGAACTGATTGTACGACGCCTTGAACGTCTGGTACGTGTTGGCGGTCGGCGAATGTGTCACCTGGAACGACGACACCCAGTTCGTCCGGTAATGATTCATGATCCCATCAGGCGTCCGGGAGAATCCATGATCGTAGTACTTGTTCCAGTGGTCCTCCCACAACAGGCTGCCGCTGAATTTCAGGTAGCCCAGGCTGTATGACAATTTTCCGTTGGCGGTGAGACGCTTCGTCGGGTTCATCGGCACGTACGCACCGTCCCCCGTGTTGGTATGCACATAGATGGCCTGCCCGTCCGGCCCGAGGATCGAATTCCCAAGCGGGTCGCGGAGTATGTAGGGCGCCCGATCCGTAGTATTGAAGGTCCGCTTGCCGAACAGATATCCGTCGTCCTGATACGAGCGCATGCTTCCGAAGAACGACACGCCGGCAACCAGAGGGCCGCTCAGGCTCCCCTGAATGTTGGCCGTCCTCATCGGCTCGATCGTCCGCAGATTCATGAACGTACTCTGATGCGACGTCACGTAGTCACCGGCATACGCCGATAACGAACCGTGAAATTCGGGAGCGCCGTCCTGCGTGACGATATTGACCACACCTGACATTGCCTGCCCGTATTCGGCATTGAACGTGCCGCTGATCACTTCCATTTCCCGGATGGTCGTGTTATCCACCTGAACGCTCATCTGTCCATTGAACGGATCGACGACGGACACGCCGTCGATCAGGTAGGCCACTTCATTCGACCGCCCGCCGCGAAAATGCCCGCCGACAACCCCGGCCTGGATGTTCACGACCTGGCTGAGATTCTCCGTGGGGATGCGTTTCAGGTCGTCTGCCGAGATCGTCACCGAGCTCGACGTCAGGTCCTTTTGAACGAGCGGACGCTCGGCCCGTACGATGACCTCTTCTCCCTCGATCGCCTCCGACTGCAGCTTCGCATCGACGCGCGTCGTCTGATCGATGCGCACCTGAATGTTCGTCACGGTCGTCCGACGGTAGCCGACGTAGCTCACGACCACCTGGTACATCCCCGGGGGGATGTTGTTGATCGTGAAGTAGCCGTCGACGTCTGTCGTCGTCCCCAGCGTCGTCCCGACCAGCTGGACGTTGGCGCCGATCAGCGGCTCGCCGGTCGTGGCGTCGGTGATCGTACCGGCGATCTTACCGGTCGTGCCGGCGAGCATCAACCCGGAGAGCAACAGGAACATGCAGAGCAGACGAGCGACACGTCCGCCGTGCGTGGAGGGTCGTAGAAGAGCATTCATGGGTTCGGCCGGGAAAAGGAAGGGGCGCACCGAGGTGCGCCCCTTTCCAGGATGGTCACTTCACCAACAGCATCTTCCGGATCGCGGTGTGGTTACCCGCGTCGAGCCGGAGGAAGTAGACGCCGGTGGCCAAGGCACGGGCCGACCGGTCAGCATTGAAGGTCACGAGATACGAACCCGCTTCCATTGTGCGGTCGACAAGGGTCTCAACCTCACGACCCATCATGTCATAGACCCGCAACGACACCGGCCCTGACGTAGGGACGCTGTACCGGATCTCCGTGGAGGGGTTGAACGGATTCGGATAGTTCTGGCCCAGTTCAAACGACGTCGCAACGTCGCTGATCTGTTCGACAGAGGTCGGACTCGACTTTGCGCCGATCCACGTGTACGACCAGTAGAACGGGGCCTTGTACGAATCGTCGTTCGACAGCGTCGAGTAGACGAGGATCCCGTTGCGGACGTCTGAATCGCGGTCGTTGATCGCGAAATCGATCGGGATGCGCATGCCTTCGACAGGCGAGAAGACGACATCATTGCCCGTCAGCTTCGTGGCAAGCGTAGCCCAGGGGATGCGCGCTTCGACGACGTATCCAGGAGACAGGAGCTTCTCCGTCCACGCGTAGTTTGCGCTGATCGTATCGATCCGGACGCCGCCGTTATCGATCCAGATACGGTGGCGTGAGAACCGCAGATGATAATCCGGCTTGGCTCCGCGCTGGTACGCCGAGTGCCGTTTGCCGCGCCAGTCGTAGAGACCGATGAAGATATCCGGGCAGTCCTGCTCGTAGTCATTCCCCGTGGTTGCCGCCAGCACGATGTCGTCGACAACGTCGAATGCGACATAGAGGTACGTCGCATCCATGGCCACAAACGCACGCGCGGAAAGATCGTTGTCGTCCGTGATCGGGAAGTTCGGCACGGCGTGGGCCGTTCCGGTGACCGTCGACA
>CAYYOV010000001.1:111566-136274 GCA_964473365.1 uncultured Ignavibacteriaceae bacterium | reverse complement strand
TACGCCGTCCACGCATGATCAGCAAAGTATACGTTGTACCGGATGCCCGGTTCATTCGGGACATCGTTCCACGTGATCAGGTTGACATAGCCCGTACCCGCGCCGGCCAGGTTCCCCGGCGCATCCGGCGGAATGACATCGAACTCGGGAGAACCGGTCCACAGGTCAGTGATGTAGATGACCTTACCAGCCACGCCCGACGCTTCCGCCATGATGCCGAACGTGTTGACGTTCGACGAGTCAAAGCCGGGAGCGTTGTCCTGCATCGTCAGGTCCTTGAGCGCCATGACGTATTTATGCCACGAGCCATCCGCCGTCGGCGTGAAGACCTTGCCGACCTTCCCCTTCGCGGCCGGATCACCGAGCTTCGGCGATTCGAACTGCACGCGCAGAGCACCCACGCCCGCTTCCGCCTTCATCTGGAACTTCAGGCTGTCCTTCACCCAACCACCGGCGAGGTTGAACGCAGGACTGATGTCAAATCCCATCCCCGTCCAGCCGTTGCCCCATTCGTTCCCCTGCGTCCACTTGATCGCGTTGGTCTTCGGCAGTGGACCTGCGTTCAATTCGATGCCCACGGCCGACTGACCCCAGGACCAAGCATTGGTAATATTCGCCGAATAGTCGCGGCCATTGAACAGCACCGCCGGCACAGCCCGCAGACCGAAACGCTGGAAACCGTCCAGCTTGAACTCAAGCGAGTCCGCCGGAAGGTTGGCACTCGGATTCCAACCAGAGGTGACGAACGCGATCTTCCATCCGACGATCTTGTTGCGGTCGAACTTCTTGTTGTTGTATGTAAAGCCACCCCAGCCGGTCGGAGCATACACGAAACCGGCGTCGCTGGGGATCGTCGTACCGTCCGACACGCGCTCGGTGAGCGGGATCTTCAGGTTCACCCAACCTGAAACAGCATCGAGGATCGTGCCGTTCTCATACAACCAATCTTCACGCGGCTCGCCCGCCGTTGAATCGATCAAATGGATGCGCATCACCATGTTCGCCGGGATCTTCGGCGCTTCGGTGACCTTGATCCAAATGCTGACGGAGTCGCTGATGCTGATGTCCACCACCGTTCCGGCGGGCCACTTCGACTCGATCTGTGAGAAGGAACCCCATCCGTGAAACGCGCCGATAGAGGTGCGAATGTTCGTCGAAGCTATCCCCTCCTGCTTGTCCGCAAGATCTTGCGTCATACGGATGTATGTGGGGGAACCTTCCGACGCCAACGCAAATGTCGTATCGGGCTTCGGTGTATCAAAGGATTCGATGACGGTCTGGCTGTACGCCGGGACCGCTACCAGAACCATGATCACCAGTAGGAACTGTAGCATCCGCATACGCGGTCTCCTTTGGGACTGTGAAGGATTGAAAGACGTAGTGACTGCCAGGAGCGCACAAAGCCCAGAACGACCGACAGCCCGGAGCACTCCCAAGACGTGGCAGATCACTCAATCTTCGTACCATAGAAAGAAGCACCCTTCCTGTGGAAAAAATGGATATTCGTTGATCGGAGGCCCGATAATCTTATCGGAACAATAACGCCGATTCTTGTTCCCAACAATGGGAAGAAGGCGACCGATAGCCGTTTTGCCCGGATTCTGGTCTGGCGGAGCAGGAGAAGGGGGTGCCTAGTACAAATAGAGCGGGGCGGAAAGGCGGGTCAACACAAGATGAAGATCACTCCTTGAGGCCCAGGTCCTTGCTCATCCGATGATAGTTCGGAGGAGCCAGACCGAGCTTCTTCGCCGCCTCAGCATCGGACGACGAATGTGAGCGCACAAACTGGAAATAGCGGAGACGAAAGAGGCGCTCCATTTCCCTCAACGGCAGGAGATCGCTGCTCGTGCTAAAAGCGATACTATGTGGGCTGTCTGCCGGCGGGATCGGAGGGGCCAGCGACAAGTATTCGGAAACCGTGTCGGCACTGATCGCCGTCTCACCCATCAGCAATAATCGCTGCACGACGTTCTTCAGTTCCCGCACATTACCAGGCCATGCGTACGTCGCCAGGACCTGGAAAGCCCCATCTTCTGTCGTAGGCGGCACAAGTCCCATGTCCGCGCTCATCAGGCGGACGAAATGTTCCCACAGCACCGGCACATCCTCCTTGCGGTCCTTCAGTGAGGGGATGTGTATCGGGACCACATTCAAGCGATAGAAGAGGTCCTCGCGGAAGCGCCCGGCGGTGATCTCCGTCTGGAGAACCTTGTTCGTCGCCGCAATGATCCTCACATCGACTTTGGTCCGGGTTGTTCTGCCGATCTTCTCGATCTCCCCTTCCTGCAACACACGCAGCAGCTTCACCTGGGCCGGAAGCGGAAGTTCGGCAACCTCGTCAAGGAAGATCGTCCCGCGGTGGCCCGACTCAAACAGGCCCATTTTCTGCCGGTCAGCCCCGGTGAATGACCCCTTTTCATATCCAAAGAGCTCGCTCTCCACGAGTTCGTCGGGGATGCTGCCGCAGTTGATCGGTACGTAGTTCTCGAGCCTGCGCGTGCTCTGATAGTGGATCTGTGAGGCGACGAGCTCCTTCCCCGTCCCCGAGGCACCGCTGATAAGGACAGACGCATCTGTCGACGCAACCTGGCGTATCTGAGCACGAACTTTCTGGATGGCCGTCGAGACGCCGACAAGCCGCGTGCGGGTCAGGATCTCTTCAGCATTCCGCACAAGTTTGCCCTCGGTGCGGTCCTGCTCTCGCCGCAACCGACGCTGCTCGGCGGCATTGACGATGCTGAGGATGAAGTCGGTCGGCTGGTAGATGGCGTGCTCGATGTCTGTCGGGTACTTTGTGCAATACCAATAGGCCCCCGCTTTGAGCAGGCGGTTGGCGAACTCATAGTCCGTGATGTTGACCGTCATCTTCGTGATGACGATGATCGGCAACGACGGCTGCCAGCGCCGGATCTCGCGGATCAGCGCTTCGCCCATGATCCCGCCCGCGATCTGCATGTCCATGATCACGACATCCAGATCGTGCCCTTCCGAGCGGACGAGCTCGATCGCCGTGTCTCCATGCGATACGACATGACGGATCTGCAGCTGCTCCGCGAATGGCTGGAGGGTCATCCGTACGCGGCGGACATCGAAGGCCTCGTCTTCAACGAGCAGGATGCGGACCGGATGGCTGACGAGCATCGTGGCGACCGTTGGCTGGGAGTTCAGTGAGTGAAGGTAAATGTGAACCGCGCGCCGCTTCCAGGAATGTTCTCCGCGCGAAGCGACCAGCCGAGGCGTTGCGTGGCGATCTCGTGGGCGATGAAGCATCCGTAGCCGGAGTGCTCCTTCGTCCCCGGCGCGGCCGCGCTCACGTGTTCCAGGAACAACTGCTGGATGCCCTGCTCGTCTGTGTACAGAAGCTCCGATCGGATTCCACGACCGTTGTCTTCGATCACGATGGACGACCGTCGGGTCAATGGGTCATGCGTCGTCCTCACGTTCACGACAACCCCGGGCACACCCGCATGATCAAGTCCGTTCTGCAGAATCGGTTCGATGATCTCCCACAGCACGTATTCGTTGACGGCCACGCGCGGAAGGGACGGATCGAGGGCGAGGTCGAACCGGAAGGACGCCTGACCATCCACCACACGCCGGAAGATGTTCTCGACAATGAACCGCAGGACGTCGTTGATATCCGTTGAGAACATCGGTCCGCGCAGCGTCTGGATGGGCGGGTCGTACCATTTCATGTCGTAGATGACGCGCGCGATGAAGCTGGCATATTTGCCGATCCGGTGCCGGATCGGCTCCATATTCTCCGGCGTCATAGCCCGCAGGTCTTCTTTGATGAAGCCGCCGATCTTTTCCGCCTTGTGGTGCGCGTGGTAGATCCGCTTGGCAAAGACGGTCTCCTTCTGGTGATGGATCTCATCAGCCAGGTGGCGTTTCTGCTCGTCGAACAGGGCATGGAGTGCGTCGTTCCGCTCGCGCAGCGTTCGCGTGGAAATGAAATACATCCCAAGGAACCCGATGAAGATGAGGCCGGCATAGACGAGCGCTGTCTGGTCGTTGATCGCCGCCAACGCGCCGGTCAGAAATGAAAGGTCCGGAGCGCTTTTCATATAGACGGCTCCAGCATATTCACCCTGGGGAACGAACGGAACAAAGACGTGGAACGCCCCGGCATTGTCGACGACCGTCGTGATCTGCTCCTCCTGGCGAAGCCGGGCCTCGAGCGAATGGTACCATTGCAGCGCCTCGCTGTGGTCGGAGCTGTCGGTCTGTCCACGATCCGTTGAGCGGTAGAACAGGTCGAACAATTGCTGTCCGTCGTCCACAACCGACACCCCGCTCGGCCCCGATATGAGGATGCAGATGCTGTGCACGTTCTTGTCCAGCAATTGCTGGCTGAAGATGATGTTGAACTCCTGGACGATCTGCGTCGCCCGATCATCGCTGATCGGTTCTTGCGTGGGATGCGATTCCAGGAGCAATTCCAGCGACATGGCAGATAAATTGGCGATCCGTTCTGCGGCGTCCTGGCGGTACCACTGCTGGGTCCGGTCGAAGACGCCGTGGAGGGAGCTTTGATTGAGGAACAGGACGATGACCTGAAACGCGATGAGCACCAGCAGCAGGACCGTCAGGTGCCGGATCTCGAATCGGTATTTTCGCAGCGGGCCAAGGAAGGTGGCGATCCGGGCCCTGACGGCGTCGTTCATTTCAGGAGCACCGAATTCGACCGGATCATCGCATCGGCCTGCGCAAGGGCGCCGTCAACCGACAGCTCTCCGAGGATGGCGCGATGGAGGAAGTGCGAAGCAATGTCGGAGGTTCGCGTGTAGTCCACGATCATCGGCCGGTGGAAACCCTTCTGCACAAGCCCGTGGTAGAATGACAGCTCCGGATGGACTGCTATGAGCGTGGAATCGCGATACACTTCCGCCAACACGGGGATGTAGCCGCTCAATTCGAAGAGCGTTCGCTGCGCCTCTGCCGACTGAAGGTAGCGGATGAACTCCACGGCTTCAGCCTTCTTCGACGAAGAGCGTGAGACCATCAGATTCCAACCGCCGAAGACCGAACGGGAAGATCCCCCGGTCACATGCGGCAATGGCGCCCGTCCGACCGTCCGCAATTTCGCGGTGTCGGCGTAGAACCCGGAGAAGTTCTCGATGAAATTGGGCCAACCCCGCACAAACACGGCATCGTTGTCAAGGAACCAACGGTAGCTCTGGTTCTCGTCGTATCCACCCGCTTCCAGTGGCGTCCAACCGTCCCGAACGAAACGTGACAGTCGGCCGAGAGCACGCGCGGCTGTGGGTCCGCTCATCTGAAGTCGGTTGTCCTTCAGATATGATCCGTCCTCACCCATCGCCACTTCCAGGAACGCACAGACGAGCCCCTCGTAGGCCTTGGCAGGAAACACGTAGAATGGCCGCCGGCCGTATCCCATACGACCGCGCAGCGACTCAAGCTCGTCCCATGTGATCCCCGCCTGGAGCCGACGCTCCACGGCCTTACCGTCGGCGAGCTTGCGGATGAGGTCGGTCCGATAGTAGAGCACACCGACATCGAGATACATCGGCATGGCAACGAGCGTATCGCCGACGATGCAGGAACTGAGGGCGGTCCCGATCAACTTCGACTGGTCGGCCGCCGGAAAGTACGCGTCGAGCGGTTCCCCCCATCGCGCAAATCGGGAGACCCAGATCAGGTCGACGGCAAAGACGTCGAGCTTTTCGCTCTTACTCCGAAGCGACCGGGCCAGGAGCTCCTTCCGTTCGTTTGTCGAGAACTTGTCGAACGGCAAGTCGACCGGCACGACCTCGATCCGTCCCGTGTGCAAACGGTTAAAATCCTGAATGACCTGCCGATGAGCCCTGGAAATGTGGTCCGCGTAGTAGACCCGCACGGGTTCATTGACATCTGGCGGACCGAGTGGAGGCCGCAAGTAGCTGTTCAGGGCCAGGAGGACAACGAAGCTGGCGGCCACGATCAACGAGAGGGTCCTCAGTCGCATGCAGGGCCTGGACGGTGGGGATACGTCATTCGCTGGTCCTATCGGCGCCCGGAACGGCGCGTTGCCGCGCGGGCGGGCTTCTTGGCCGATCGCGTCTTCGTCCGCGATGCCTTCTTGGTCCCGGAAGCGCCTGCGAGGATCGCTACCAGGTGCTCTTGCATCGGCAGCCCCGGCACGACCACATCGCCCGATGGCGTGATGACCACGTCGATCTCGCTTCGGATGCCGAATCGATCTCGCAGATAGATGCCCGGCTCGATCGAGAACGACGTACCCGGAAGGATCCGTCGCTCGTCATGCGTTTCCAGATTATCCATGTTGGCGCCGTTCCCGTGGATCTCCTCGCCGATCGAGTGGCCGGTGCGGTGAACGAAGAAGTCGCCATATCCCTTCTGTGCGATGAACGCCCGCGCGGCGTCATCCACCTCATACCCGCGGACAGGCTTGCGCTCTGCGAACCGCTGTCGCACAAGCGCCAACGCGGCATCACGTCCACCCCTCACGACCTGGAAGATCTGCTCGTACTCCTCCGGCACAGATTCACCGATGAACCCGGTCCACGTGATGTCGGCGTACACGGACCGGGCCTTTTTCTTCTTGGCCCACAGGTCGAGGAGCACGAAGTCTCCCTTCTTCAGAGGGCTGTGGACAGCTTTTGTCGGCTCGTAGTGTGGATTGGCGCTGTTGGCATTGACGGAACAATTCGGGTCGCTTTCCGTGTAGATGCCGCGCTTCTTGAATTCAGCAAGCATGAACTGCTGGACATCGTATTCCGTGATTTTCTTGCCAGTCGTGATCCGAGTGCGGATGAATCCGAAGGCCAGGTCGACGATCTCGCGCAAATGCCTGCCCGTCACGGCATTGTCCCGCATCTGTTCTTCGTCCCACACCGCTTCGAATGCAGCGACGAGATCGGCCGATGAGACCACTTGAACGCCGGCCGACCGGACGAGTTCGACCGTTCCGCCGTCGACGTTGGACACATAGGGGATGGCGCAGTTGGGAGAGTATTCCATGGCCACCTTCCTGGCCCCGCCTAATGTCGTCTTGAGGCCGGCCGCCAGCGAGGACCAGCTCAGATAGATCGCCTTGGAGCCGGGAACGCTGTCCAGATTCCACTCCTCGATCCGATGGACCAGCTTCCGCGGCTCACCGTTCGCCGGGATGAAGTAGAAGTACCGACGAGTACACATGATATGCGTCGGCAGATTGAGCAAGCGGGTAGCGAACACGTTCGAACCCCTGAAGTTGTACAGGAGCCACCCGTCGAGGCCTTCGGAACGGAGAACCTTCTGGATCTCAAGTATTCTGGAGGAGGTCATTGGAATACCCCTTGTGATTGCGAATTGCGAATGGTCAATGGCGAATTGTCATGTGAGGACATCGTGGGATCTTCTGGTGCGAAGCGGTAATGCAAACCACGTGCTTCATGGGAAGCGTCGAGGGCGCGAAGCACATCGGTGTCGGATGATCGTCGAATGCCCTTTTCCGATACTTCGCAATCGTCAATTCGAAATTCGCATTGGACGCGTACAAACACTAAAGCCCAGGATCGCTCCCGGGCTTCAATGTACATCCTCGTCCTCTTACTTCCCAGCGGGACTTTCCGAGGTGGTCACCGCTTCGAGCGGCACGGGCGTCTTGCGCCGCGAGGGACGTTTCTTCCGCATATACTTCCGTTCCACCGGATGTTGCTCCGGCTGCTGCTCCTCAACATCCGGATACGTGAAGATATCATACTTATAGTTGCGGAGAATGATGTCCTTTCCGTTCCGTCCCAAGACGTATTGCGGCAGGAGCGGGATCTTGCCTCCTCCGCCCGGGGCATCGATGACGTAGTACGGAACGGCCAAGCCCGAGGTGTGTCCGCGAAGCTTGTCCATGATCTCCAGGCCGACGCGGACGGGGGTGCGGAAGTGGTTCGTCCCCTTCGTAAGGTCCGCCTGGTAGATATAGTATGGCCGGACCCGCATTTTCAGCAGCTTGCGGTGAAGCTCGAGCATCACATCGGGGTCGTCGTTCACGCCTTTCATCAGCACGGCTTGATTGCCGACCGGACAGCCAGCGTCCGCGAGCATCGCGCAGGCCTTTTCGGCCTCGGGCGTGCACTCCCACGGATGATTGAAGTGCGTGTTGACGTAGATGGGGTGGTACTTCTTCAGCATCTTGACAAATTTCGGCGTGATACGTTGCGGCAGCACGCATGGCATCTTTGTGCCCAGACGGATGATCTCGACGTGCGGGATCGCACGCAGGCCTGACAGCACCCGTTCGAGGGCGTAGTCGGTCACCATGAGCGGATCGCCCCCCGACAACACGATGTCGCGGATCTCAGGATGGGCCGCAATGTAGTCGAGCCCCTGCTGGATCCACTTCGCGTTGATCTTCGTCGAGTCGCTGACCTTCCGCTTGCGCGTGCAGAAGCGGCAATACATCGAGCACTGGCTCGTGATGAGGAACAGCACACGGTCGGGATAGCGGTGCGTGATGCTCGGGACCGGGCTGTGGGCGTCCTCGTTCAGCGGATCTTCGGGGGCGCCGTCGTCCTCCAGCTCGATGGCATCGGGAATGCACTGCAGCCAGATAGGATCGCCCGGATACCTGATGAGGCTCAGGTAGTACGGGTTGACCCGAATGTGGAAGAACTTGTTCAGCTTCTCAGCGGTGCTCGTTTCGAACCCGAACCGTTCGACGAGGTCTTTGCCGCTGTCCACGCTCTGACGCAGCATCTCCTGCCAGAGTTCCATACTGGGGGTACGTCCTCCTTCCGTTACAGGTGTTTGGTATAGATGACCAGGTCGTCGTCCGGGGCGTAATAGCCGCGGATTCGAGCCGATTCGTCGTACCGATGCCGGAGGTAGAAGCGCCGGGTCGGTTCGTATTTGGGCAGCGACGAGGTCTCGACCACAATCAGCGAGCCTCCAGCCGCCGCCACACGTTGCTCACAATGCTTCAGGAGCGCCGAGCCGATCCCCGATCCGTGCAGTGATGGGTCGACGGCGATCCAGTACAGGTCATACGTCGATCGCGTCATCGAGGTGTGTCCATAGCAGTAGTAGCCTCGCACGATCCCTCGCTCGTCCTCGAACGTCGCCAACACGTAGTCGGTCTGCGCCGGATCGTTGACGGCAACGTCCATCAATTCGAGCGCGACCTCAACCTCTTCGTCGCGGAACACGCCGGTCGCTTCGAGGATCGACCGTAACGGTTGGCGGTCGCCCGCCCGAAATTCGCGGATCCGTCCGCTCACCCGGGCCGACTTCTCCGCCGTCATCTCTGACATCACCTCAGCCATTCCGCCTCACTTCGCAATTGACAATCGACAATCGACATTTCGCACTCTGCTAAGGGGTCCGCTCCCACGCATACTCCACGATCCGCCCGATGATCTCGTTAAACGAGAGCCCGTACGCCCGGGCCGAACGCGCAAAGCCGGCGTCGTCCGAGATGTCGGGGTTCGGATTGACCTCGAGAATGTGCAGGTTCCCCTTTGCATCCAGACGCATGTCCACGCGACCGTAGTCGCGGAGGTTCATGAGTTTGTACGCCTTGAGGGCGATCTCCTTCGCCTTCTGCTCGGTCTCTTTGGGAATGTCGGCCGGGCAGACACCCTTCGTCCCGAGATACTCGGGCGTCCCTTCCATCCACTTGGCTGCGTAGCTGACGATCTTGGGATAGTCCTCCGGCAGGCCCGAAAAGTCGATCTCTGAGATGGGCAGGATGATGGGGCGCTTGTTCCCCATGATCGCCACGTTCAATTCGCGTCCGACGATGTACTCTTCCACAAGGGCCGGCTGATCGAACGTCTGGAAGATGTATTTGATCCGCTTTCGCAGGGCGGGGATCGAGTCGACGATCGAGTTATTGTCGATCCCGACGCTCGCGTCTTCGCCCGACGGCTTCACGATGACAGGGAATCGCAGGTCGAATTCGTCGAAGTTCAGGTTGTTCGAGTGCTTGAAGAGGGCGAACCGCGGCGTGGGGAGCCCGTGGGCCGTCAGGATCTCCTTCGTCCGGAACTTGTGGAGACACGTGCCGAGCGCGAACGCCGAAGCTCCGGTGTACGGAACGCCCATCAATTCGTAGATACCTGCAACGTGCATCTCGTGGATCGACTCGTTCCCGACCGATTCGCACAAGTTGAAGATGATATCGGGCTTCCCATCCTCCAGGAACGCGATCAACCGCTTGATGTCCCCGTTCATATTGAAGAGGGAGGTCCGGTAGCCGCTATCTTTCAAGGCTTGTTCGACATGCTCCCGCTCCTCGAGCACCCCAACTTCGGAGAGGTCGACAGCCGGCTTTTCCTTCATCTCAGCATGGCTGGGCACCGCCTTCAACTCGCCGCTCTCCGAGACGTATTTTCGGCCGTTTCGCGTCTCGATGGTCGGTTCGTTGAAAATCACCGCAACATGCACCTTTTTTGCCATGGCTCTTCCCGCAAGTTATTGGAGGATGAAGCGTTCGGTCCGACGTTCTCTGCCGGAAGTTGAGGAATCGTCGGCAGGTGTCATGATGGCAAGGAGTTGCGGCGTCCGACGCGGAGCAGTGCCGCGTCCAACACCATGTTGATCATCCGTGCGTAATCGATGCCCGCTGCGCGGGCTGCCTGAGGGAAACAGGAATGGTCGTCGGGGTTGGGAAGAATGCCAGGAAGAGGATTCAACTCGATGAGGTACGGTTCGCCGGAGGCGTCAAGGCGCACGTCGATGCGGCACCAGTCCCGACACCGCAACAAACGGTACGAGCGCGTGCACAATGCGGCGATCTTCGCTTCCAGTTCGGGTGAGAGCTTGGCAGGACACTCGTGAACATCGAGCGGCTTGTCAAGCGTGTCCCACATCCACTTCGCTTCAAAGGACCAGATCGGGTTCGCGCCGGCAGGAAGATCGTCGAACTTGATCTCGACGATCGGCAACACACGTACGTCGTTTCCGTTTCCGATGAGCGCAACCGTGAACTCGCGTCCGGTCAGGAATTGTTCGATGAGGGCCGGCTCATGATATCGACCGGTCACGCGTCGTACTTCAGACTCGAGTTCCTGCGGAGTACGGACGACGGAGGAATTCATGATCCCCTTGCTCGACCCTTCATGGAGCGGCTTGACGATGGCGGGCAACGGAAGGTCGAGGCCGACAAGGTCGTCCACCGAATCGACGACGTGGAATGCCGGCGTGGCGACTCCGTGATACGCCAGGATCTCCTTCGCACGCGACTTGTCGAGGCAGATGCCGAGGGTGAGAGGATCAGAACCGGTGTACGGAATGCCGAGCATCTCCAACAGCGCGGGGATCTGCGCTTCGCGCGAAGGACCGCGGAGGCCTTCGGCGATGTTGAAGACGATGTCGGGCTGCAGTGCGGCGAGTGCGTTGAAGGCGTTACGATCGGCTTCGACGAGAGTGACTCGATGGCGCTGCTCCAGGGCTGACTTGACGGCGAGAATGGTTTCTTCAGTGTCCCATTCTGCGTATGTGTCGTCTCTCGTGAGGGCCGCGCGAGCTGTGTCGACACCTGTGGTGTCATTCGGTCGCAGTGCCGTCGACGGCGCTTCCGTGGAGGAAGCGACCGGTGTATCTTCGTGCTTGATATTGTAAACGAGAGCGACGTGCAGGGAGGTACTCAAGCAGCGCTATCAACCTCGTGTTAGTGGAACATCGTCGCGTCATGATCGACGCTCAACGTTGATACTAATATAAGGTTTTGGCGTCCGTTGTCAAGCATTTTGGCGCTCGAAGCGTCATCGGAGACGAGGTGAGTCGCTCACCAGATCATCGTCGAAGATCATCCGACGAAGGTCGTCCGATCGTACGCGAGACGTCGACGACCAGTCGTGAGGTGACGAGGTCCGAGCGAACGTCTCGGGATGCTACCACCGGAAGTCGGACGATCGGGGTGAAGCAGTACGTCGATGGAAGGGTGACGGCGAAGGAGGGAGAGGGTGCAACGGGTGGAGAGGTGGTCGGAGGCATGTCGAACGTTGCGTTCAGGAAGGTGCCAGGAGCTATCCGACTCCTCCGAGATCGAAGAGGTCGCGGTAGTTTTCCTCGAAATGCGCGCGAATTTCGCGGTGTTCTGGCTTCCGGAGGTGTGGGTCGGATGCAACGACTCGTCCGGAGAGCGTCCGAGCCCGTTCGAGCAGGTCGCGGTCCCGGATCGGGTCGGCCATCGTCAGCATCGGCGCACCGCTCTGCCGGGTGCCAAAGAACTCCCCCGGACCCCGCAGTTCTAGGTCCACCTCGGAGATCCGGAAGCCATCGGTCGTCTCTTCCATGGTCTTGAGCCGCCGAAGAGCCCGGTGCTCCTCGGCCTTTTGCTCGGCAGGGTCCATCCCCTTCAGAGTCTTCTGATAGAATTGAGCGTTCGAGACCAGGATACAGTAGGACTGGTCAGCCCCCCGCCCCACCCGACCCCGCAACTGGTGCAGCTGGGACAGTCCGAAGCGCTCGGCGTTCTCGACGATCATCACGGTGGCATTGGGAACGTCGATCCCGACCTCGATGACCGTTGTGGAGACCAGGACGTCTGCCCGACCTGCCTGGAAATCCCGCATGACTCCCTCCTTTTCCTCTGACGATTGGCGACCATGCAGGAGGGCCAGCCGTAGGCCTTTCAGAGGGCCCTTTTGGAGCTCCTCGAAGGCTTCGGTGGCGGCTTTCAGGTCGACCTTTTCGGACCTCTCGATGAGCGGAAAGACGACGTATGCCTGACGCCCACGCGCTACCTCGCTCCGGACGAATTCATAGACGCGACCCTTCTGATCCTCGGTCCTGATGGCCGTGCGGATGGGACGCCGGTTGGCAGGGAGTTCATCGATGGTGGAGACGTCCAGGTCGCCGTAGATCGACATCGCCAGCGTCCTCGGGATTGGCGTGGCGGTCATGACCAGCAAATCGAGGTCGGTCCCCTTCTTCCGAAGCGCCGCCCTCTGCTCGACGCCGAAGCGATGTTGTTCGTCGATGACGGCCAGCCCCAAGTCTGCAAATTCCACGGTCCCTTCCAGCAGCGCATGCGTCCCGACGATCAACTGGGCCGCCCCGCTTCGGATGTCCTGGAGAATATCCTCCCGCAGACGCTTCTTCTGCCCTCCGACGAGCGAGCGGACATTCACACCAAGCCCCTCCGTCAGTCGCTTCAAGGTCCAGGCGTGCTGTTCCGCCAGGACTTCCGTGGGCGCCATGAAGGCTGCTTGCGCCCCGTGGTCGATCGCTCGCAGGCAGCTCAAGAGCGCGACGATCGTCTTTCCGCTTCCGACATCACCCTGAAGCAGGCGATGCATCGGCCGTGACGACCTCATGTCGGTCGTGATCTCCAAAAGGACACGCTCCTGAGCCCGCGTCAATTGATACGGGAGTGAAGCACGCAGGCGGTCTGCGAGCGGCGTCGCTCCGTCGAAGGCGCGGCCCGGTCGGGCGGCAGTTGCGGTCCTGCGCAAATGCATCATCAACTGGATGAAGAAGAGCTCGTCGAAGGCGAGGCGGCGGCGCGCCTCCGTCAACGCCGGCCATGAGGGAGGAAAGTGTACCTGTTCGACGGCCTGGTGGATCGGGAGCAGACCCTCCTCCTGCACGATCGAAGGGGCCAGGCGCTCGGCGATCGCTGCCGGGATGCGTGGTAGCCCATGGCGCACCACGCGCCGAAACCCACGGCTGTCGAGTCCGACGGCCGTGAGCTCTGCAGTCGAGGCGTATTTGGGGATGATCGCCCCGGTGTTGAAGAGCTTGCCCCAATCGGGCTCATCCTCTTCAGAACTTGCCAGGCGGTCGAACTGCGGATGGACGAATTGCGGCCGCCCGATCTTGTCGAGGGTCGGGATCGCCGAAAGCGCGAGCACTTCTCCTTCCGTGAACGCGTCCTTCAGCCAGCGGTACCCCTCGAACCAGACACAGGTGAGGGTGCCCGTGCCGTCAGAAACGCTCAGGAGGAAGAGCACCCGGTGCGTCGTCTTTGTCTTGCGGGCCTCAATTTTCACGACGTGGCCGACGACGGTCACCTCCGACCCACCAGCCGCAGCGTTCCGTACGTCTTTGATGGTGATAATGCGGCTACGGTCCAGGTAGTCCCGCGGGAAGGTCAGCAAGAGTTCCCGCACAGAATGGATGCCATGTTCCCGGAGCACCTCGGCCCTCTTCGGACCGATGCCTTTGAGGTACTGCAGGTCGGAAGGAGTTACGGCGGCGGACTTCACGCTCGCCCCTCATGAAGAAGGATCGAAGCACGAAGAACGCGAAGCAGCATGGGGGGAAGGAGCTGTGCGACGATCATTTGAACCAGACAATCATTTGTGCTCCTTGTGTCGCTTCGTGTGACTTCGTGGATCATCATTTCACTTCAGCGCGACGATCATACACAACGCGTCCACCCACGATCGTCAGATCGACCTTGGCGCCCTCGATCTTCACCGGATCGATGGTGAAGATGTCCTCGGAGAGCACGACGACGTCGGCGAGTTTGCCCGGCGTGATGCTTCCCTTTTCGCTTTCCTCGAATGCCGCATATGCATTGGTCAGCGTGTACGCTTCGACGGCCTCGGCCACCGTGATCTTCTGCTCAGGGAACCATCCGCCCGGGTTGGCCCCGTCGATCGTTCGTCTGGTCACGGCAGCATAGATTCCCAGCAGGGGATCTAACGGACCGACGGTCCAGTCGCTGCCGAAGCTCAGCTTCACGCCCGCATCGAGAAAGGAGCGGAACGGATAGGTCGTGCGGCATCGTTCGTGTCCGATGCGCTTCTCCGCCCATCGGCCGTCGTCGATAGCGTGGTACGGCTGGACCGATGCGATCACACCCAATTGCTCGAACCGGACGAAGTCCTTCGGATGGATGTGCTGAGCATGCTCGATCCGGAACCGCCGGTCCCATGCGGGGTTTTCTCGCCGGATCTTCTCGAACAGGTCGAGCATCAGACTGTTCGCACTGTCGCCGATCGCATGGATCGACAGCTGCAACCGTGCCTTGTCGGCATCGAGCGCCCACTTCGTGAGCCGGCCGTCGAGCACGATGTCGCTCGGAAGTCCACAGGTCGATGGGTCAGAATCGTACGGCGCGTAGAAAAGGGCTGTCGTGGAGCCGAGGGAGCCATCGGCGAACGCCTTGAGCGATCCGACCCGGATCCACTCGTCGCCGAACGGCATCTCGAGTCCTGCATCCCCCAGGTCTTTCCACGAGCCGATCGGAAGGCGGCAGTAGAAACGTGCCGTGAGCTTGCCGCTTCGTCGGATCGACTGGTACGCACGGATGTGCGGACCGTAAGAGACATCCTGGATGGAGGTCACTCCGAATCGTCGGGCCTCGGCGAGCGCCAGCAAGGCCGCCTCTTCCATTTCGGCCGCGCTCTCACCCGGCATGATGCGGTAGACCAGCGACATCGCCTCGTCCTTCAAGACACCGGTCGCCTCACCCGTCACCGGATCACGAACGATCGTCCCCCCGGGTGGATCAGGGGTCTCCTTCGTGATCCCGGCCAACGCGAGGACGTGGGAATTCGCAAGCGCCATGTGGCCATCGTACCGATTCACGAACACGGGCGTCATTCCGGTTACGGCGTCCACCATATCTTTTGTCGGCAGGGGCCCACCCGGCCAGGCGTCATGGTCCCAGTCGCCCCCCGTGATCCATCGTCCGGGGTACTTCGCCGCCCGATCGGCGATCAGACGGGTGAATGCTTCGGGTGAACTCGCCGTGCGCAGGTCGACGGATTGCAGCTGAAAGCCGCCCGACATGAAATGCGTATGATTGTCGATGAAACCCGGAAGCGCGCGTCGCCCGTTCAGATCGATCACCCGGGTCTTCGGACCGGCCATGCGTCGCATCTCCCGGCTCGAGCCGACGGCGATGATCCGGTCTCCGACAATCGCCAAGGCCTCCGCCTCCCTATGTGTCCGGTCGACGGTCCACACTTTGCCATTGAGCAACACGAGATCTGCCGTGCCCGATTGAGCGTGCGCCAAGAGAGGCAGGAGTGCTGTGAGAAGGAGAAGTCGTCCGGTCATAGGATCCTCGGAGAGTGGGCGTGCGCCAAAGTACCGACAAGGGCGCCCAATTTCAAACGAAGAAGGTTGAACATGTCACAACCGTGCCGTACGTTGTGTCTGACCACCAACGATCACGTGATGCGTTCATCTCTCCTCTTGCTTCTAGCGTTCCTCTCACTGCCAACGGGTCTCCTTAGAGCCCAGGCCGTAGAAGAGCCGCCGATTCCCGTCATGATCGTGTGCCCGTACCACTCGGACAGCCTGCGAAAGGCGTACGAGGCGGGCTACACGAACCGTTTGGACGATGGGCACCAGGCTATTGACTCGGTTGGAATGAATTCCATACGCGCGGCCGAAGCACTTTCTGAGCAGATGGAACGCTCCTTCCTTTATCTCTATGTCCTGTCAGGTGTCTTGGCCCTCATTTCCATCGCCGCCCTTCGGGTCGCGTACCGTCTCAGAAATGAATTGCAGGAAGTTCGCGACGCGCAACGATCACATCAGCTTGCGCTTCCCTCTCCGGTCGTGGTCGAATCCGTTCCCCTCGAGCGTCCCTCGAGCAAGCCACACCCGAAAAGAGCCAGCCGGACCTCAAGGGCAAACGCTAAGAAGACCACGAGGACCCGCCGCCCCCAGCCGTGAACACATATTCACCTTCGGTGTCCCTATCATATAGAGAGAGTCAGCCCTCCCCACTCGGCGCCGTCCGATCCTCCCGACACACGATTGTAATTTGTAGAAAGTACAATACTAGTTTCTACACGAACGCTCCGTTTAACCAAAATTCCCATGTTCTCTCGTTGGCACGGTAGTGGCATAAACATGATCTGCCGACGTGGGAAGTAGTCGGACTCCGGGATCCCCAACAGGGTCTCCCAAGGAGTAGCATGCACGGACGAATCGTCTCGGGTCTCCTTTGGGTTGAAGGGCACCATGAACGATCGTCATCAGGAACTGAAGGTCCGGCCTCCCCCCTCCGGACCTTCTCTATTTACCAACCCTCCCAGAAACGATGAACGCCGGCACGTGCCGGCGTTCGTCGTACTGCAATCAGCTGAGATCCGCACTACCGGGGAGACCTCGTGGCCGAGAGTTTCTGCTCCGCTACAGTGCGGAGCGACGACTGCGGATGATCGCGTATGATCTCCTGGAATGTTGCACGCGCCAAGTCGAATCTCCCCAGCCCCTCATACACTTGCCCGAGCATCAGAATCGCCGCCGTACGTTTATCCGACGACATGTCGCGACTCACCGGATCGAGCGCTGCTCGTGCTCCGACGAGATCCCTGCGCTGGAACCGGCAGACGCCGATCCAGAACCGGCAGTTGTCCGCCAACGACGCCGCGACCGGGCCCTGAAGCGTTGTGGCGAAAAGGATCTCGGCCTCACGATACTGACCTCGCCGGTACGCTGCCACGGCCGTTGCGTACTGTGCTCTTCCGACGATCCCCCTAGAGGAGACCTTCGGTGTCCGTGCTGGCGAACGCCGAACCACGGGCTCGGGCCCTTCCCTCCGTTCGGCCATGAGGCGCACCTGTTCGATGATCTCCTCAAGCCGCATGTTCTGTTGCCGGATCAGCGCCAGGAGCGTTTCCTCTCCAGCCGTCAACTCCTGCCGGCGCTCGTTCTCAACTTGCGCGATCTCCTGCTTTGTCTCCATCGTCTGGATGCGCCGCTCCAGGTCTGCCATCCGTCGGTTCTGCTCACGCATCATCTGGCGGAGCATGGGCTCGGCGCCCGCCGGCACATCGGCCGGGGAGGAGAATTCGGGCACGGGCGTTCCTTCGGGCTCACGCGTCACCTGTGTCACGCGTACGGGTTCGAAGAACTCGTCCGAGCGACGCTCCGGCGTCGATGACGAGCATCCTGCCACGGCCACGAGGCAAGCGACACAGCAATATGTGGACCAACGCGTCATATGCTCGACCATTTAGCGAACGAGGACCATCCGTATCAACCGCTGTCTGCCAGCGAACTGGAGGCGGGCCACGTAGGTCCCGCTGGGAAGTCCGTCGGCCCTGAAGGTGGCCTGATGGTAACCGGCTCCGTATTCTTGCCGGTCCACGATGCTCGCGACGACACGGCCAAGCATGTCGATGACATCGATCGACACGACACCCGACTGGTCCAGCCGGAACGGAATGATGGTCGTCGGATTGAACGGATTGGGATAGTTCTGCATAAGCCGCGCGTCGTCGGGCAGGAGGCGATCCGATCCTTCGACGCCCACAACAGCGGCACCGAGATAGGCACGAACGGCCAGGTTGTAACCGAAGCCCCAGTTGTCTATATCCTCAAAGTTATACCACTGGGGGCCGGAACCGGCATCATAGTACGAGGAAGACCTCGAGGTCGCCGCGCTGCCATCGTCGCCAACGAACTGAAGGGTGTCCCCGGCGACGCCGACGACATCAAAGACGACGTGGAAACTGACGTTGTTCTGGACGGTCAGGTTCATCGAGGTCAGATCGACCTCATTGTATTGACCGGCGACCAACGTCGAGAACGGACGCGTCACAGACGAACCCAGCTGTGCGTCCGGGACCCCGCCAACGCTGCCGGATTTGTTGGAGTAGACTGAAACACGGAGCGATCCGGTCCCGCGGACGGCTGTCTGAGAGCCGTTCAAGCGGAAGTCGATCTTCAGGAGAGGCGCAGTCCGGCCGGGCGTAAATCGGACCGCATACTTCAGGTCGTCAAATTCCGACGGTAGCCGGAACACGAAGGCCAGAGCCCCATGATACTGCAGGATGGCTGCGTCGACCGGAGCGGAGGCGTTGTTCGCCACCAGAGGAGCCGACGACGACGCTCCCGCGGTGACAGGTACCCCAACGCGGCTGGTGGCCGTGTCGATCAGCGGGTCGGCCGATTCATTGGCCCCGTTGTAGAACTCTATCGTTACCGGGTTGACGAACGACAGCCCTGCGAGGTCGTCGGCGTATGGCCCAACGCTCGAACCACCATTGAATGCAGTCCGTACTGGCTCGAGCTTCACCCAGTAGGTGCCCGCCGGAAGTCCGGCGATCGTATAGTTGCCCGTCCCCTGTTGGAGGTAGTCGCTGACCGTCGAATACTGGCCCATCAGCGAATCGGCGATGTTGATGGCGACGACGACGGCTCCGCGCACGACGCTGGCATCTCCCCGCGTGACCGTACCGGAGATCGTGCCCGTCGTAGAAGCGAACGAGGCCGTAGGATAGAGCAGCGAAACGGAGACAATATCGTCCGGGTTCAACGTCGCCAATTGTGTGTCGTCGTCTGACGACGTGGGGTACATCGTCGGCAGGTACTGGTCGTTGACAGGATTCCCGTCCGCAGCCAGCGAAGCGTTGATCTGCGTGTGGTCCAGTCCGATAAAGTGTCCGAACTCATGGACGAAGGTGGACTTGAACTCGGCCTCGGTGAACACGGTCCCCGCCATCCTGCCGTTCATGACGGCATGCCCTTCGATATAGAAGCCGGCGTTCACCCCGCTCACGGCATACGACGAGCCGGCAAACCCAATGACCCCGTCCGACGCACCTTGGCCGATCATCGCGTCGATGATCGACCCATCATTGTCGAACACGATGGGATTGAGTCCATCCGAGTAATTGCCGATGTACGTCTGGTAGTTCGCGACCGTGACGTCGACGGACAAGGAATCCCGATGAAATGCGATGACGGCGGTGGGAACGTCCTCCCACGTCTGGAAGCTCGAGGCCGCAAGGTTTTGCGCAACGGCAGACGAGAACCCCCCCATCACCCCCTTGTCGACATGGAATACGATCGCTTGCGTCGTCCGGTACCGCACCGGAACGCCGTTACGAACGTTCATTGGCCCGCCTGCGTGCAGTCCCGACACACCCACCGCCGTGACGAGGAATGCGAGCGTCGCGCGAAAGGTCCGCGTCATGGCTTCACCTCGCGGACAAGGCTTCGCAGGCTCTTGGCGAATGCGTCCAGGTCGTACGAACCCTCCCGGTCAGCGGACGGAGGCGTGCGCGTCCCACCTTTCATCAATTGGGCCGTTCGGGTGAACTGCGTGACACGCTTCCCCGACCGGACAGCTTTCACGCGAAAGACGCCCTGGCCGAGCCCCACGGGGCTCTGGAAACCTGCCGCTTTCGAGGCCGGATAGAGCAGCAGGATCACCTCTTCGTCGATCGCGAGCCGCGGCAGGTCGGGCGTCGGCGTCACGATGTCGTCGACGGTGCCGCCGAACTGCTTGTAGCGAACGGTGGTGCCCGCCGCCCCGTAGAAGTTCTCGCGCACTTCCACCGTTGTCCACGTCGCTGGCAATCCGGTGCGCGGATCGCGGCCCGTCTCGGTGGAAATGACGCGGCCGTGCACGATGACGCCTGCCTGGCGCACCATTCGGTCGAGGCTCATCGGTAACGTACGCTGGGCAACCGCATCGGCCGCCGGCACCAGCACGCAGAACACCCAGACCCACAGTGACAGTCGACGCATGATGGTCAACGACCTTTCGTTGGGGATGAATATGTCTTGACGGCCCGGACGAACTCGCGGAACAGCGGATGCGAGTTGATCGGGCGCGACTTCAGTTCCGGATGGAACTGGCCGGCCACGAACCACGGATGGTCCTTCAGTTCGATGATCTCGACAAGGTCATTGTTCATGAACATGCCGCTAAAAACCATTCCATGCTTTGCAAGCTGCTCTCGAAACTTGTTGTTCACCTCGAACCGGTGACGATGCCGCTCGGACACCAATTCCTTGCGATATGCGGCGTATGCCTTGGTGCCTTTGACGATCGTGCACGGGTACGCTCCCAGCCGCATCGTTCCGCCCAGGTTCCTGACGGCCTTCTGCTCGATCATCATATCGATCACGTTGTGACGCGTCTTCTTGAATTCGGTGCTGTTGGCATCGCGCAGGCCGCAGACATTGCGGGCAAACTCGATCACCGCGCACTGAAGGCCCAGGCAGATGCCGAAGAACGGGATCTTATGCTCGCGAACGTACTGGATCGCCTTGATCTTCCCTTCGATCCCGCGGTAGCCGAATCCCCAGGGGATCAGAAGCCCAGTCGCCCCTTTCAGGAACTTCTCTGGACCGTGTTTTTCCACCTCCTCGGCCTTCACCCAATTCAGCTCGACCTCGACGTCGTTCGCGGCCCCGGCATGCACGAACGCTTCAGAAATGCTCTTGTAGGCGTCCTTCAGGTCCGTGTACTTGCCGCAAACCACGATACGGACCTTCCCGCCCGGCTTGCGCACCTTCCCGACGAACTTCGTCCACTGTTGCAGCTTTGGACGGCCCGTTGTCAGGTTCAGCTTCGTGAGCACCGTCTCGGCCAAGTGCTCCTTCTCGAACACCAGCGGCACTTCGTAGATCGATTCGACGTCCCGCCCTTCGATGATGGCGCTGGCCTGGACGTTCGTGAACAACGCGAGCTTCTCGCGAAGGTCCTTCGTCAGCGGCTTCTCCGTCCGGCAGATGAGGACGTCAGGTTGCACGCCGATCTCAAGCAGCGTCTTGACGCTGTGCTGCGTCGGTTTCGTCTTCACTTCTCCCGCAGCACGGATGTACGGGATCAGCGTGACATGGATGTTGATCGCATTGCGCGCTCCCACTTCCAGCCGAATCTGGCGGATGGCCTCCAGGAATGGCAGACTTTCGATGTCACCGGCCGTCCCCCCGATCTCGACGATCACGACGTCGTACTTGCCCGTCCGGGCGACGGCCCACATGCGTCGCTTGATCTCGTCCGTGATGTGGGGAATGACCTGGACGGTCGCGCCCAGATAGTCTCCGCGGCGTTCCTTCGAGATCACCTCATAATAGACCTGGCCCGTCGTCGTGTTGTTCTGACGGGTCATGTTCTCGTCCAGGAATCGCTCGTAATGGCCCAGATCAAGGTCCGTCTCAGCCCCGTCCTCCGTCACGTACACTTCGCCGTGCTGGAACGGGTTCATCGTTCCTGGATCGACGTTGATGTACGGATCGAACTTCTGGATCGTGACCCTGAGGCCCCGCGCCTTCAGCAGCATGCCGAGCGACGCGGCAGCGATACCCTTGCCCAGGGACGAGACGACGCCCCCCGTGATAAAGATGAACTTAACGTTGTTCTTGGCCATTGTCGTGGGTCACAATGAGGGGAACGAGTGGAATTGTGGTTGTCGGACTATCGAGCCTGCAGACATTCTCTCATCACTCCCAAGCTAGGAACCCTGCTGCCTTTGCTTCAGAAGCCTGGTCACCCGCTCGACGTCCTCGGGCGTATCGATCGGGACACTGTCGTATCGCGTCACCGCCGTGCGGATCCTGTGACCTGCCTCGAGGACCCGGAGCTGTTCCAGCTTCTCAAGCTTCTCGAGGCGGCCTTCTGGTAAGGCCGCGAATGTCCGGAGGAAGTCACGGCGAAAAACATAAATGCCGATGTGTTTGTACATCAACCCGGACGTCAACCATCTTCGCTGGTCGGACTCGTCCCGCACATGCGGGATCGCCGATCGGCTGAAGTAGAGCGCATCGCCGTTGGCGGCCACGGCCACTTTCACGATCGAAGGATTCAGCACATCGGCCGGATCTTCGAGCGGTCGGATAAGCGTTCCCATCGTCACGTCCGCATGCTCCCGCACGACTGCCACGGCCTCGTCGATCATCTCCGGCGCGATCAGGGGCTCGTCTCCCTGGATGTTGACGAAGATGTCGCCGGGGATCTGAGCAGCCACGGCGGCCACCCGATCGCTTCCGCTTCGAATGTCGGGCGACGTCATGACGGCCTCGCCCCCGAATGCTTTGACGGCCGACGCGATCCGCTCGTCGTCGGTGGCCACAACGACCCTGCTGATGCTGCGAGCCTTCCGCGCGCGCTCGACGACCCTCTGGACCATGGGCTGGCCCAACAGGTCGACAAGCGGCTTCGCCGGAAGGCGGGTCGATGCATAGCGGGCCGGGATGACGCCGACGACGTTCATTTTTCGCCGATGACCTTCGGGACCTTGAAGAACTCTTCGGTGCGGGCGGGCGCATTGGCCAGCGACGCATCGACGGTCAGGCCGGGCTTCACGTCGTCGGCCCGCAACACGTTCTCCGCTTCGACGACCTGGGTCAAGGGGGCCACGGATGAAGTGTCCAGCGTGTTCAGTTGGTCGATATAGGCCAGGATCGTGTTGAGCTGGTCAGTGAACTGGCGCTTCTCATCGTCCGAGAACGACAACCGAGCGAGCGTAGCGATGTGATCAACGTCGTGAATGGTGACTGACATGAGAAGAGCTGGTGAATAGTGAATGGTGAATAGAGAATTGAAAAGCGTATCCTGGTATCGGCTTCTGGTCTCTGATCTCTGGCCTCTGACCTCTGGCCTCTGGCTCTTCGCTACCGCTCAGGGCAAGCCTCTGGCCTCCTGCTTCCCCCTACTTCCCGCTCTGATCCCGATAATTCTTTTCGATCTCACGTCGCACGTCCGACATCAACGCGAGTTCCCCCTCTTTTCCCTCACGCCCTGCGGTCGGGACCTCCGGTGAAAGGATGATCTCGATCTCCGACGACTGAATGTTGAGCGAGCCTTTCCGGAGAATGCCGAATGTACCGTTGATCGTCACCGGAATGATCGGGACGCCCGACTTTGCGGCCAGAGCGAACGCTCCCCGCTTGAACGGCTGCAACGATCCCGTCGTCGTCCGTGTGCCCTCCGCATAGATGAGGACCGACTTGCCCGAACGGATCGTCGCCGCCGAACGTTCGAGCGCCGCATTGGCATCGCGTGCATTGGCGCGGTCGACCATGATGTAAGGACTGATCGCAAGCATCCAACCCCAGATCGGGACGCGGCTCAGCTCCTTCTTGAACATGATATGCACGTCGTCCGGTATCGCTTCAAGCGCTGCCATGATGTCGAACATGCTCGCATGGTTGGCCGCGTAGATGTACGGCTGACCGCGTCGGATGTGTTCGGCCCCCACCAACCGCGTACGGATGCGACAGATCCGCAGGACACCCGAAGCCCATCGTCGTGCATGAGCGTGGAACCACGAAACATTTCGGTTGAGGAGCAGCGCGACGAAAATGATGAACGACATCACGAAGGTCCAGACGACAGACCCAGCCACTTTCAGTCCTGCCAGGATCATGATCGCGCTCCGGACTCGACATGGGAAAGCCCAGCCGAGATCGGCCGGTAGGCCAGGGTCGTAACGGAGAACTCGGGAGCGACGGCGGATGATCGGAGGTTGACAAACGGGGACGGTGAACCGATGCTGCGGACAAATGCGAAACTACCGGGCGGACAATACCCGAGGGGCATGAAACATGAGGGACAGGGGTGATTGACGGGGTGGTTTATATAAGATACCCATGGCAGGTCTCAAAAACAACGGTTCATTCCAGCACCCGAAGACGAACGGTCGAGGTCGTCGTGGCCGCATCGGCTCCTGTGATGAAACGGGTCAGCGACAAATGGGGACCGCGGATCTGGACGACGCGAACCGTGGCCACCTGGTGCGATTCCTCGCCCGATCGTTCGATGACGGGGAGCACTTGGCCTTCGCGCACGCCATCGTCCGATCCGAGACTGATGAAAGCATCCTTCTCTTCGATGAAGACGATCCGTCCCTCGACGACCCGCTCCCGAAAGCTGATCCGAAGCGAATCCGGCCCCTCCTCCTCTCCCTCGCCGGCGAACCGATGCGACGCAAGGCCTGGAATGCGCTCCAGCAGATCGTCAGCAAATCGACGGGCCGACTCCAGGCACGCCTGGCCGATCACCGTTCGGGTGAACTCGTCGCTTCCAAACCGGAGCGAGTTTAGGTCGCGAAACTC
>CAYYOV010000001.1:80976-111466 GCA_964473365.1 uncultured Ignavibacteriaceae bacterium | reverse complement strand
TGCCGCCAGAACTTCACGTCATCCCACGCCGGCACCGGATGCTGCTCCTCACGAAAGGTGCCGATCACCGAAGCCGAGACGACGGAAAGGCGATGTTCGGCGCGCAGGTACGCTCCCAGGTATCTCGGGAACTCGATCGCCGGCTCCCACGAACCGACGAAGTCGGAGTGGTCAGTGAACCGGATGAATGCGATCCCGCGTGTCTGTGCCTCCATTGTCTGGCCGACCGCCGCGCAGAGGATGATGAAGGTCAGGTGCCGAATGATCGCGCCGATCGTCCTGCCGGCGCCAGGCCGCTGCTTATTCATAGAGCAGATACTTTTCGCGCTTGATCATGAACGGGGCGCGGGCTTGATCCAACCGACTGACGATCTCGTCAGGATCCATTCCGGCCACGAGCCACCGCCGGATATCATAGGTTCCGACGACTTTGTCGAACATCTGGATCCGATCCGGCTTCGCTCGGTCGATGATGTTCCAGTCCGGATAGACCCGCAACAAGGCCGCCAGGATGTGGACCTGTACCTGCGTCATGTCGATGCGCGAGCGATCATGGACATGCACCTGCACTCCTTCGTACCGGATACCGCTTGTATCGAAGTAGAAAGGCCGATACCACATGGGCCGGAAGACCACCCCGGGCAGGTTCTTCGAATTCAAGTACGCTGCAAGCTCCGTCCCTTTCACCCACGGCGCGCCGATGAGTTCGAAGGGGAGCGTATACCCCACGCCTTGGTTGGCCGTACCCAATTCACCCAGCAGACCTGTCATGACGTAATGGACCGTGGTGCTGGCGTGCGGCACGTGCGGCGAAGTCGGCACCCATTCGAGGCCCGTTTCGTCCCACCACATCGACCGCTTCCATCCCTCCATCTTCACGACAGTCAGCTGGCATCGCTGGCCCCCGTTCAGCCAGCCTTCGCCGTTGATCATCTCCGCCATTTCTCCGGCCGTCATGCCGTAGACATACGGCACAGGGTACGCACCGACAAACGATTTGTACTTTGGCTCGAGCATCGGTCCCGTCACGATGAGACCTGTCAGCGGATCCGGACGGTCGAGCACGACGAACGCGATACCTGCCTCGGCTGCAGCTTCCATTGCCAGCCCCATCGTCGAGATGTACGTGTACGACCGAACGCCGATGTCCTGGATGTCGTACACGAGCACGTCGATACCCTTCAACATCTCGGGCGTCGGTTTACGCGTCTTTCCGTAGAGGCTGTAGACGGGCAACCCGGTCGCGCGGTCATTGTAGAATTCGACATACTTGCCCGCCTCGACGTCTCCACGAACGCCGTGCTCAGGCCCGAACAACGCGACGAGCCGCACTCCGGTGGCGTTGAACAGGATATCGATCGTCGATGTCATATCGAACGAAACGCCCGTCGGATTGGTGATGAGCCCGACCCGTTTGCCGCGGAGAATGTCAAACTCGCGTTCCCGGAGCACATCGATCCCCGGCTTGACCGTCGGAGCGCCGGGCACATCGGCCAGAAGCGGAAGCGCAATCAAAAGGAGGAAAAGGATCGACGAACAGGTCGTGCGCATGTCAGGCTCCGTGTTCCTGTTGATGTCGGGCCGCCGCGTACTCGACGACGACGAACAGCCCGACAATGATGAACGCCGTGATCCATCCGAAGATGGAGGCAGGACCATCAAAAATGAGCAGAATGATGAAGAGGACGAGTGCCAACCGCAAAGCGCGCAAAAGGTCCTTCATAGATGCCATCCCCCGCTGTGGTGTCATGGTGTCTGAGGGCGTCGACGAAGCGGACACGAACGGGAGCGGACGTCCGTCCACCTCCCAGTTCTTGATCCGGGCCAGGTCGGCGCAGAGTGAAAGAAATCTGGCGAACGCCTCCCCCTCAGGCCGAACATGCTCATGGAGGAAACGATCGCGACGTTCTGTCGGCGCCTCCTTCACGACCGTACGGAGCAGCGTCATCGTACGCTCGACTCCGGACTGGAATTCGGCGGCCATCTTGTCAAATCCGTCGGCCCCGCGCCCGATGCGGCGCATGACCTCCTGCGACCGAATGAGGAACTTGGCCTGGAAGCAGGCATCCAGGAACGGTGGGGCAAGGCCGCGTTCGGCCTGTTCGAGCAGGAGCATCACCGCCTCGCGGTTGCCCACCGGCCCTTTCCCGTCGGTCTCCAGGAGGGTCAGAAATTCTGCGTTCTTCATGCCAGCGTTCGCTTTGTTCGGGTCCACGAAATATCAGCCCAGCGCAAGGGGACCACGCGCCACCAACCCGGCCGCGGTCACCACAGCAGTCGGAGCGCGATGAACATGAACACTGCGGACGTACCACTGAGATAGATCCAACGAATGTAGCTCCTCGGACGATCAATGTTCGGGTCCAACAATTTGACGGTCGAAAAGAGAATGACGACGTCCATGATCCCGATCGGGACGAGGTAGATCAGTTCGATCATGCCCCCGACGAAGGGGACGAGGCTCACGGCGATCAACGTCGCAAAGACTCCGGCGCTGACTCGCACGGCGACTTCCCGTCCGTACACGATGGCCAGCGAGCGCGAACCGATGAGCCGATCCCCGTCAACGTCCATCGCATCAGCCGCGATCTCCTCTCCGAGATCGAGCAGCATCGCGATCATGCCGAACCACCAGACGAAGAACGCATCCGGTCGGCCGACGCTCATCCCGCCGTAGATGAACGTCATACCAACGGAGAACGCGACCATGAGATTCCCCGTCAAACCGGTCCTCTTGAACCGCCAGTTGTAGAGAACCCCCACCACCCAGACCACGAGGGCCGTTGCAAAAACAATGAGGCCGAGGGCAGCGCTCGCCGCAAGGCCTGCCAGCGCCACGATGATCGACAGACCAAGCACCTGACGCGGGGTCACCCGGCCCGAGGGCAACGGACGCTGGGGAGCGTTGATCCGGTCGACCTCCAGGTCAAAAAAGTCATTCAGGATGAGCGCCGTGGCGGAGACGAGGAACATGCTCCCAAACCCGAGTCCGATCTCCACAATACCCGGGACCTGACCCAGCGCCAGGATCTGGCCCAATACCACACACAATCCGGCAGTGAACGGCAACTCAAATCGGAACAGCTCGAAAAGTGCGGCGAAGGTCTGACGATTCATTCTTTCATGGCCCAGATCTTCAGCAGTCGCTCCACCTCGACCTCCTTCAGCTTCGGGTGGGCATAGCCGCCGGCGTGAAGTCTCTGCCGCGCCGACTCGAACAGCGTTACCGCGCAGGCAACGGACACGTTCAGACTTTGGATCATCCCCAGCATCGGGATCATCACCGTTCCGTCGGCAAGCGCTGCAGCCTCGTCCGAAACACCTCGATGCTCGTTGCCGAACACGAACGCCGTCGGCTTCGTCAGGTCGAGATCGTAAAGCGAGTGCGCAGTGGGGTCGAGCCGTGTCGCATAGATCGCGTGTCCGCTGCCCCGCAAACGTTCATAGCAGTCGGCGATGGAACGATGTGTCGTTCGCTCCACCCATTTCCGGGCGCTCGCCGAGCTCTTGGCCCCGATGTCGGGGAACGACTCGTTCGTATAGACAAGATGCACGCCCAGGACCCCGACCGCATCGCAGGACCGGAGCATCGCACTGACGTTGTGCGGGTCGTGAATGTTCTCCATGACCACGGTCAGGTCGGGCTGGCGCCGCTGTAATGCAGCGCTCAGCTTCGCCAGGCGTTCGTCGGTCCTCATACATGTTCCTCCGGGATCTCGACGCCGCTACCCCGCAATTGCACGACCAGCACCGCCACGAGGATCGCTCCGGCCCCCACCATTTGCGTGAACGAGATCGTCTCCCCCACGAAAGCCCACGCAGCCACGATGGCCACGATAGGTTCGAGCGTCCCCACGATCCCCACGGTGGATGCTTCCAGCCGATGGAGGCTGTATGCAAAGAAACTGTACGGGATCAGGACCGAGACCAGGGAGAAGAACGCGAACACTCCCCAGTCGTTCCACGTGTATCCTTCCGATGCGATCACCCACGGCGGTCGGACCAGGAGCCAGAAGAGCGAGGCGACGCCGAACAAGTAGGTGAGCACCGTCCATTGCGAATATCGGCTCAACAGCCGCTTGCTGCCGATGATCATGACAGCGAAGCACACAGCCGACCCGGGGCCGGTGACGATCGACCACCCGGGCAAGGCGAGTGTGGCTCCTTCACCTTTGACGGCAAGATAGCACCCGACGAGGGCCAACACCAACGCACCAAACTTCAGGAGGGATCCGCGTTCCTCCCGCCGCACAAACACCATGTAGAGCATCACAAGCGCCGGAGCGGTGTACTGGATCAGGATGGCCGCCGCAACGCTCGCTTCGCTGACCGTGAAGTAGTACGCGAAGTTCGTGAAGGCGATTCCGACGATCCCCAGGCCGACGAATGGCGGGAGGTCGCTCCTCTTCACGCGAAAGACGCCTCTGTCCCGCCACCAGAACCAGACAGCGAGCATGACGAATGCGAACGTCGGCCGCATCTGTGTGATGATCAGCGGCGAGTATGACCTCTGGAAGAGAAGCTTCGCCAGTCCTGCCGAGCTGCCCCAGAGAACAACGGCCGCCAGCATGGCGAGCGTGCCGGCCAGGACGCGACGAGGGTGATCAGTTACGTGATCGCTCGAGGTCATCCGCCAGCGTTCGGTAGTAGCGGGCCTGCTTCTCGTCGCCGATCATCTCGCACAGATAGGACAATCGACCGAGAAGCACCTTCTTGTTGCTCACAACCGGAAGCCCGGAGCGAAGGAACGAGAGCAATTGGTCGGCCGGAGGGATATTGAGGTCGGGTTCATAGCAGTCAGCAGCGTTGACGTACGGCTCAACCTCCTCCGGTCGCGCCTCCGCAGCCTTTCGATAATAGAGCAAGGCAAGCTCGAAGTTGTCGTACGCGGAATACGTCACCTCGAAGACGCTGGCAAGCCAGAGGTGGACGTCGTATGCGAGGTCGAGGAACTCCTTCGCCAGGCGGTCGCCGAACAGTCGCACCTCGTCGGGCGAGAGCGCGCTGTTCCAAAAGAGCAGCCGGTACAAAGCCAGATCCTTGATCTGTTGCCGGAGCGCATCCTCGAACGCGTCGAAGATGACGTTGAAATCATCCGACGTGGAGAAGATGGTTCGAAGGTCGTCGATCGAGCGCAAGGAGTCGATTTCCAGGGGGCGGCTACGTGCCCTGAACGTAGCCACAACAGCCGGCAATTGCAACGCGGCGGCAATGGCCGACGGGCTGCGTCAGCGGACCAACAACACCTTGCGCGCCAATCGTTGGCGGCCCGCCTCAAAAATGATGACGTATGTGCCCGACGGAACATCATCCGCCTGCCACTTGGCGGTGAAGGTCCCGGCCGGACGCGGCCCGACCGCCAGGTCGGCAACGGGACGCCCGAGCAAATCGAACACGCGGATACGGACGTCAGCGGCCTGCGGCAGCGTGAAGCGCACGGTCGTGCTTGGATTGAACGGATTCGGATACGGATGCTCGAGGGTGGGTTCAGTCGGGATAACAGGCGACACGTCCGCGACGCCGGTGATGGATCCGGTACCACCCGCCTCGTTGTAGCGGCGGGCAAATTCCCGCACGTATTGCCGTGCGATCGCGCCGGAGTGCACGATGACCGTATTCTCGTCGTTGTCCGACTCGGCCGCCGTAGACCAGTTGTGGCTCCCCGTGATCACCATCGGGTCGCTGTTGTCGTGGTACGGGTCAACGATGCCATACTTGTGGTGGAAGGCGCCAACGACGGTGGTGACACTGTGAACGGCGGCGAGGACATCCACGCCGGCGGACTGGAGCGGCGCAAACTCGGAGCCGGAGTCTCCCGTGTTGTCGATGATCCCCCGCACGATGACTCCGGCATTGCGGCGCGCGATCAACTCCGAACCGATCTCATCGCGCGTGAAACTGAAGAGACCGAAAAAGGCGTTGTACTGGGCCGAGCCCATGGCCCGGGTGATCGCGCCTGACGTCCGGTCGCTCGGACTGAAGAAGACCTCGACCTTGCGTCCGCCCACGATGGTCCAGTGCGGTGTGTTGTCGCGCTTCGTCGGGCCGAATCGGGCGGCGCCCGCGTTGGCGACGTCCGTCGAACTGCCGAACATCTCTTCAAATTCCTTCGTGTAGATCGCCGCCAGCGATTGGTCCTGGATGAACAATGCGTTCTGAGCGTCGCGGTATGTCCCCTCGTCGGTCGCGTTCCACGAACCGGTCACCACCCAGTCGTCGCCGGCGTTCACACCGTCACGGCCATCGAAGATCCAGAATTTGTTGTGCATGCCTGAGCCCGTGCTGATCACGGTGCGCTTCAGAACCGAGATACCGGCGTTCATCAGCGTCGTCAGGGGTCCTGTCGTCGGCCGGTCGTGGAAGACCATCCGGACGGCAACGCCGCGGCCTTTGGATGCGATAAGTGAATCGGCGATCCGTTGCGCGATGTCGGGAACCGATCCGCTGAGGTCGTCGAACGAATACAACGCCACATCGATCGACCGCGTCGCTGCCGAGATGCGCTCGAGGATCTTCGCACCAAGGTCCACGCCTCCCTGCGCTGTTTCCGCGAACGGAAGCGAAGTCTCGACGGGATAGTTGAAGTAGGCCAGGATCTGGCCGCTGCTGCCTGATGAGGTCGTGACGGCGTAGGCAAGGCCGGCTTCGCTGGAGCCCGATACGTTTGAGGAGGCCGCCCGATAGACGTAGATCCGGCCGGGCTGCAACCCGGTGACCATGGCCGAATGGTCATTCGTCTCGGCGGCCGACCAGATGGAATCGGTCAACGTTTCGCCGCTTCCGTAGAGGAGCGTGCTTGTCCCAGGGGATACCGTCGACCAGCGGACCCGGAAGCCCGTATCAAAGAGCGAATCGACGACCGGAGCCCCGGTGATCTGCGGTCCCGGCAGGGCCACGAGGTCCGCGGCCGTGCGTGGGATCAGCTGGTACTTCGCCTGGAACTGACCGAGAACGCCGACGATGTTGGCCGCGCCGGTCGGGATCGCTGCGCCGACGAGAGCAGATCCGGTCGGAATCCGCACATCCAGCTGCGTAGTCCCGTCGGTAACCTGGTAGGTCGTGTTTCCGGCGAACAATCCAGTCTGGATGAACGTCACCTTTTGAAACTGCACAAGCATCCCTTCGAACGGTTCCTGGGCCTGCGGGACCGTCAGCAGTCGAGCCGCAGGCAACGGATGCCCCGAGCCGAACGACCAGACGCTGTCGATGTTCTTGACCTCCTGCAGGTTGTTGAAGACATCCATCGTCCCCCGGGCTTCCACCGAATCCCCTTCGAGGAGCCCGTCCGTGGCTGTTGAATAGAGGGCCACGCCGCCCGTGGCGTCCTGCAAGAATACCGTCTTCGTAGCGCCGGGCTGCACGTAGGTGACAAGCCCCCGCACTCGCACCGGTGCACCCACCGAGTAGCTGCGGGCCACACTCATGTCGATCCACGTCTGGTTCGGCACGGGATCGCTCACGCCGATGTCGCCGAACCCGCGGGGCATCAGTCGATAGGCGCCGTTGAAGTCGTTGACGACGCCGACGATGTTCACCGAATCGGTGGGGATCGGCGTACCGGGAATGTTCGAATCCTTGTCGATGCGGATTTGGAAGGCGCCGAGGGCGTCGCCCACGGCATACGTGCTGTCAACGCCCGTTCCGAAGGCGCCGGCGGCGAAGAACTTCACGCGGTTGATCCGAACGAGCCGGGCTTCGTTGGCCTCAGAGAGGCCGGCCGAGCTGATCGTCAACGGTGCCGGCGTCGGATTGCCCGTACTGATGCGGAGCGAATCGGTGAGCGGGTCGATCTCGAGCAGGCCGTTGAAATCCTTGAGCACGCCCTCGACCTCCCACACGTCCCCCGGTTTCGCCCGTTGGCTGAACGTGTTGTTGAAGACGGCGATGGCCGCGCTCGTATCCTGAAGGTAGGCCGGCGCCGCGAATTCGCCGCCGACGGTGATGGTGCCCCGGAGGCGGACCGTTGCTCCTGTACCCAACGTCCGCGCCTGCGCGATGGGAATGATGCCGGCAGCGAAGGTCAAGGGTTGCGGAGCGATCATGACATTCCCGGCCGTGTCTTTGACCGAGGAGATCGTCAGTGTGTAGACGCCGGGGGCCATGGCTGATGTAGTCAGGAGGACGCGCGAAATGTTGGCGACATCGCGCGCGGCCGTCACAATGTTGACGCCGCCGGTGATCGAGTAGTTGAGTGTCGTGGATGCGGTAGCCGAATCGACCGCCTCGGTGTATTGGAGGCGGATCGTCGTGGAATTCAGGACAGCCAATGACAGCACGGCGGGTGGATCAATGTCGGGTCCCGACGAAGGCTGTTCGATCGCGCTCGCGGAATTCTGCGGCTGCGGCACATCTCGGAGAGCGAAGTCGACGGAATTGTCATTCGTGTCGAATCCGTTTCCAAGACTTGCATCGGCTCCGATCATCGTCGCCGTCGTCGAAGAGGACTTGGCCTTTCGCTCGATAGATTTTGGGTTGGATGACGTGACGCCGGCAGCTGTGAATGCGGTCCCTTCAAGCCCGAGGGTGTTGGCCGGATCCCAGGCCACGAGGTCGATGACTTGACTTGTCGCCGTGTTGAAGATTCTCACCGCCGCACGGTTGGCGCTATTGTTCAGGCCTTTCCCGGTGGGGAACAAAAGATCAGGGGTCGGCGAAACCGCGCTCTGGCCGATCAGGAGATAACCAAACGCCTTGATCGTCTGACCGGTGAGGTCGACATGAAAACTTCCTGCATTACTGCCCGCGACGATTTCCGTTTGGAGCGACAGACCCGTCAGCGTGATATCGCTGCCGGTCGGGTTGTACAGCTCAACGAATTCGGCGTTGGCTCCGGTCAGGCCCAAATAGAAGACTTCGCTGATGACCACATGGTTTGTCGGCTGGGCAAGAAGAACACCGGTCGAAAGGAGAAGGAACAGGCATACGGTGCTGAAGCGAGTCATTGGTCTGTCCGTGTCTGTAAGGAAGTGGCGGGTGCGACACACGCTGGGCTTCTCACCCTACTCAATGAATATACTCCAAATTCCACGCCTCACCAAGAGAGCAGCCCACATCAGGCGGCCGTTTCTTGTACATTACTGAATCCGTACATTACTTTTATGAAACGTGTTGCCGTTGCGATCATCCTTCAAGACAACCGTGTCCTCGTCTGCAAGCGAAAGCGGGGCAGCCGCTACGAATTGAAATGGGAGTTCCCCGGCGGAAAGCTCGAACCCAACGAGACCCTTGAAACCTGCGTCCGACGCGAACTGTTGGAAGAGCTTGCGGCCGAGGTCGGCCCCGTGATCACGATCGAATCGGAGACTGCGTACTACGAAGACGGCGGAATGTTTGAGGTTCACTACTTCACGTTCCAGGAGCTCCTCACGCCTCTCCAAAATCGTGTATTCGAGGATGTGCGCTGGGTCTCCGGAGACCAATTGCTGACACTCGACATTCTCGAGGGGAACAAAGGGATTGTCGAACGGCTCGTGCGGGGGCCGCTGGCTCGCTCGATATGAAGATGGACCTCCCCACGTTGCGCAGAAGACTCCTCCGTTGGTATCGCAATGCGGCTCGGTCCTTCCCATGGCGTAATACTCGCGACCCATATCGCATTCTCGTTTCTGAGATAATGCTCCAGCAGACGCAGGCTTCCCGGGTCGTTCATCATTATAGAGCATTCCTGAGGCGGTTCCCTTCCATCAGAGCGCTGGCCGCGGCCTCTCCCGGAAGCGTCCTCAGGGCATGGCAGGGGCTTGGATTCAATATGAGGGCCATGCGCCTTCACGCTATTGCGGTCGAGATCCATCGGCATCGGAGCGGTCGATTCCCGACGACGGTCGAAGGACTGCTCGAACTCCCCGGGATCGGTCCCTACACCGCGCGCGCGGTAGCGATATTCGCCTTCGGGCGGGCGGAGGCGGTCGTCGACACGAATGTCCGACGGATCTTGAGACGGCTCTTTCCGCGCTCGACGGAGGAGTCCGACTTCCAGGCGCTTGCTGACGGGTTGCTGGCGAGCCGGTCCTCCCACGACTGGAATCAGGCCGTCATGGAACTTGGAGCGACCATCTGTGCCCCGACCAGACCGAATTGCGGGATCTGTCCGATCGCCACGCAGTGCCCATCCGCGGGCAAGGCGGCCCATCTCCGGTCAAAGCGTCCTACGTCCGAACCACGATACCGTGGTCATCCCAGAAGGATCTACCGAGGACGCGTGCTCTCCGCGCTGCACCGATCAACAGGCCGGTCAGCCGCGTCCGACATGTCGCTGGCACGGAGGCTCTTCCCTGTCGTGAGACCCGGCGACCTTCCCTATCTCCGGCGGGTATTGACCTCGCTGGAAGAGGACGGCTTGATCGATATCAGCCGGCGCCGAACGGGCTGGATCGTCAGAACCGTACGGTAGCAGGGCAGTCGAGTTCAGGTGTCGCAGTCGCAACTCATCCGTTCTGCACCTGAGCGTCAGGACGTTGGAATGGCTGCCTTTGTACCAATCTCTGCTCGTGGCTTATCAGTATGTCGACTCCATCCTCGCTTGCCGAACTGACCCGGATACACCGTAACCTGGCGCAACGCATTCGGTCGCGGCTTGCCGAGTTTGACGCCGTCCAACCGTCTGAGTACTTCTACGAACTTGCATATTGCCTGCTGACCCCTCAATCCAGCGCCGTGAATGCGGATGCTGTTGTCGCAGATCTGCGTTCGGCCGGATTCCTCGAACACGGGATCGACCCTGAGCCCCTCCTTCGCGATCCCGCCCACTACATACGCTTCCACCGGGTCAAATCGCTGAGATTGTTGGAGGCCCGCACACGTCTCTCCGAGACGATGCGGATCATTCTGGCCGATCCGGGGCCGGTCGAATTGCGCAGACAATTGGTAGAGCAGGTGAACGGGTTCGGACTGAAAGAAGCCACGCATTTCATGCGCAATATCGGCAAGAGCGGCGGCCTGGCGATTTTGGATCGCCACATTCTGCGAAACCTGAAGCGGTTTGGCGCTATTCGGTCAATTCCTCCAACGCTCACGACAAAACACTATCTTTCCATCGAGCGCCGATTCGACGCCCTGGCGAGGAAGATTGGCATTCCGATCGAGGAGCTGGACCTTGTCTTTTGGTCAATGGAGACGGGTGAGATCAGGAAGTGAACCAGCCGTTCGGATAGCTCCTCGTGCGTACTCTTGTTGTGCCATTCACTGTCCCTGACGTCTTCCGATGAAATACTTGGTACTCGGTTCTGGTCAGATGGGCTATGCGCTTGCCTACGACCTCGCGCGGTCCGACGCAACCACATCGGTCACGCTGGCCGACCTCGACCTCGAGCGGGCGAAGGACGCCGCCGCCCGCATCCCGCATGGCTCGGTGATTCCAGCACAGGTGGATGTGCGTGACGAGGCAGCCGTCGTCCGATTGATGCGACATCACGACGGCGCGGCGTCGGCCGTGTCGTTCCGGTTCAACGAATTGCTGACGCGCGCAGCCATTGCGGCCCGATGCCACCTGGTGGACCTGGGGGGAAATGACGACGTGGTTGCCGCACAGCGGAGGCTCCACGAAGATGCGCGACGGGCTGGCATCGCCGTGGTGCCGAATTGCGGGCTTGCCCCCGGACTCGTCAACATCCTCGCGATGGGATCGCTCGCGGAATTCGAGAGCGTCGATACGGTCGCACTGCGCGTCGGAGGCCTACCGCAACATCCTCGGCCACCATTGAATTACCAGCTCACATTTTCCGTTGAAGGGCTCCTCAACGAATACTCCGGGAAGGCCGACGTGATCCGGAACGGCAAGCGCATAGCAGTCGAGGCGTTGACCGAAATCGAATCGATCGAATTCCCAGACCCGTTTGGGGCGATGGAAGCGTTCATAACGACTGGCGGGGCCTCCCTGCTCCCTGAGCTTTTGGAGGGGAAGGTCCGGACGCTCGACTACAAGACCATTCGATATCCGGGACACTGTCAACGAATCAAGGAGCTTCTGGATCTGGGGTTCGGGTCCAACGAGCCCGTCCAGATGGGGTCGAACATTTTTACCGAAAGAGAGGTATTTGCTGAACTTCTAAGGCGAAAATTACCGAACTCCGGCCCCGACGTCGTTCTTCTTCGCGCGACGATCACAGGCTCGAAATTGGGTGGATTTTCAAACTTAAGTTATCAAGCGGTTGATTTTTTTGATGGAACTGCCAATATTACGTCAATGATGCGAATGACTTCTTTTCCTACGTCCATCATTCTGCAGTTTCTGGCACTGGACGTGATAGAAGAAGTAGGTGTTCTGGCACCCGAGCAATCGGTGCCACTGAATCCGATGCTCACGGCGCTCGATGCGCGTGGTATCCACATCGACCGGACAATGCAACTGGTCTCCGGCCGATAAGTTGGTTTCTACCACCACAGTTCGAACAACTCAATGGGTCAGCAACAACTCCTGATGGTTGTGTTGTCGATGGTTCTTATTGGCGTCGCCATCGTCGTGGGTTTGACCATGGTACAAGTCAACGCCATCGAGAACACCCGCGCCGTATTGATACACGACCTGCTGATGTTCGCTGGCAAAGCGCGTGGTTACTACTGGCGTCCTCCGTACCTGGGCGGTGCTGGCCGCGACTTTGCGAACGTCGCGAACATGAACCTGTTCTTCACGGCAGGAAACGAGAACGAGAACGGGCGGTACTATATCGAAAGCGCCGCGAAGGACGAGCTAGTCCTCGCCGGAGTTGGACGCATGGCGATCGGCACCGATTCTGTTCGCGTTCGCCTTCGGATCAACGAGCGTTCGAGCCAGATCGAGTATCTGAACTAGGCCTTCCAGCGTTGCGTTCGTCCGGACTGCACGAGATCCGCAGCAGATCTTTAGCGATGCGGACCACGTGCCCTCGGTAGAGCGTTGTCGTTGAAAGGGCTGTTCCCGCCGCATCATGCGCCGTCCGCCGATCGGACGGTTCCGTCATCTCCCATCGTCGCATACCCCGTCCCGACCGTGGCCTCATCCTATTCATTTGACATTGTCTCAGAGATCGACCTTCAGGAGGTCGACAACGCCGTCAATCAGGCCCGAAAGGAGCTCGGCCAGCGGTACGATTTCAAAGGCATTGTGACCGAACTGGAACTCGACCAGAAGGAGAAGACGCTGACGCTTACGACGGGGGACGACTACCACCTCAAAGCGGCGGTGGACATCCTTCAGAATAAGTTGATCAAGCGAAGCATCCCCCTGAAGGCGTTGCGCTACGGAACTCCCGAAACCGCGGCTCATGGTGCGGTCCGCCAGAAGATCTCGCTGCTGGTCGGGATCAGCAAGGAGGACGCCAAGAAGATCGTCGCGCTCATCAAAGACACGAAGATCCGCGTCCAGGCGCAGATCATGGACGACCAGGTCCGGGTCACCGGTAAGGACAAGGATGACCTTCAGGCCGCCATTGCTGCGGTACGCGGGGCCGACCTTCCGTTCGCCGTACAATTCACCAACTACCGATAGATGACCCGTCCTCCGGCCCGACGCCTCCTGACCCTCGTCATGCTCGTCATGGCGCTCGCCGCGTCAGCCCGGTCAACCGTTTCCCCGCCAGACTCTCTCCCCCGATTTCTCGCCGTCAGTCGCGATACCGTTCTGGTCCGCGGAGCGGTCCTGGATGGCGTCCCGCTCGTGCCATTGTATGAATCTGTCCGCGCGGCGGGGGCCTCGATCACGTTCGTCGATTCGCTCGCCGCCTACGACCTGCGCTTCCCCACACATCAGGTCCGCCTCATCGAACGCAATCCCTTCGCTGTGGTCATCGTCCGCGCGACGGGCGATGCGGGCCTGATCCAGTTGCCCGCTCCACCGCGACGATACGGCGAGAGGCCCTACCTCTCGTTGCGTTCGCTCGAGGCCATCCTACGCAGTGTCAGCTCTGCCGCAATCACATGGCCGGATGAACGGACGCTCATGCTCGAGGATTCGACAGCCGACCCCGCCTCCGTATTCGACATCACGGGCCTGCACGTCGAACAGCGCCTGAACGGATATCTGATGACCATCCGGGCGTCGCGTCCACTGGCCTCGGTCGAATCGTGGCTCAAGCCAGACGGGTGGCTCTTTCTGACGGTCGAGAATGCCCGGGCCGACACGGTTGCGCTTCGTTCCGTCAGGACCGGAGGAGCCGTCCGGCAGGTCCTTGTCTTCCAGTCTGCCACTGCGGTACAGATCACACTCAAGGTCGCCCCCGATGTCGAGGCGGCCGAGGTCGTGAAGGACCCGAATTCGAACGACCTGCTCGTTACACTTCGGACCCGATCGGCCACAACCCAACAGGATCTGGACCGCCGCCGTCAGGCACTCAAGGACAGGGATGACGCTGAGCGCCGCAACCGATGGAAGCTTGACGTGATCGTCATAGACCCGGGCCATGGCGGCAAGGACCCGGGCACGATCGGCGTGCGGGGCACCTACGAAAAGAACGTCGTCCTCGGCATCGGGCTGAAACTGGGTGAATTGATCAAGAAGACGTGGCCTGAGGTCAAGGTCGTCTATACGCGTTCGACTGATACGTTCGTGGAACTGTATCGTCGGACGCAGCTCGCCAACGAGGCCGGCGGCAAGCTCTTTATCAGCCTTCATTGTAATGCCGTCGAAAAGAAGCCTTCGCGGGCAAATGGATTTGAGATCTATCTCCTCCGGCCTGGCCGCACAGACGATGCGATCCGTGTCGCGGCGCTCGAGAATGCCGTCGTCGAGCTCGAATCAGACCGGTCGCGGTACAAGCAGCTGACGGAGGAGGAATTCATCCTCGTCACAATGGCTCAAGCGGCGTACATGAAGCACAGCGAACGGTTCGCTGAAACAGCCGCCAAGGCTCTGGACGATCATACGACGATGCGCAACGGCGGCGTCAAGCAGGCCGGGTTCTACGTGCTTGTGGGTGCATCGATGCCGAACGTGCTCATTGAGACCGGCTATCTTTCGAACTCGAAGGACGAGGCCTACCTGCGAAGTCAGACGGGACAACATCAGATCGCGGACGCGATCATGAAGGGTCTGCGGTCGTACCGAACCGTGTACGAGCGGGATGTGAACGAAGGGATCGGCGGTCGCTGAGCGATCTGGCGGGACCGCACGTCCCCCACGAGAACGACCCTTCATTGCATCAACGATTTCAATCCTCTATATTTTTTTATTCTACGCAAGCGTTATTCACGCCTGATACTCCGGCTGGTTCCTGTCACCTCCTGAGGTCTTCTATGTTCCGACGCCTGGCGCTTCTCTCCGTCTTTCTGTCCGTTCTGGTAGGTCAATCACTGTTCGCGGGCAACACAGGGAAGTTGAGCGGCCGCGTCCTCGACAGTCGGACAGGCGACCCGCTTCCAGGGGCGAATGTGCTCCTCGAGGGCACCACGCTAGGAGCCATGACCGATGTCGAGGGACGATATGTGATCCTCAACATTCCCCCTGGCCAGTACACGGCTGCCGCATCGTTTATCGGATACCGCCGGCTCCGCATGCAGAACATCCGGATTTCGGTCGATTTCACGACGACGCAGGACTTCCGGCTCGAGGAGGGGGACATTCAGATGGAGGAAGTCATCGTCCGAAGTGAGCGGTCACCGCTCATCCGGCAGGACCTGACAAACCCGGTCTCGTCGATCTCCGCTGAAGCGATCGGCGAACTCCCCGTCACGGAGATCAGCGAGATCATCGGTTTGCAGGCCGGCGTGACCGTGGACGACGACGGCTCGATTCACATCCGCGGTGGTTTCGGTAACGAGATCGCCTACACACTCAACGGCGTCAACATCAACAACCCCTACGGCAACAGTCGCTCGGTGGGACTCGCCACGAATGCGGTCCAAGAGGTCTCGGTATCCAGCGGGACGTTCAGCGCCGAGTATGGCACGGCCCTCAGCGGCGTCGTCAACTACGTCACGCGCGAAGGGGGCCAGAAGTGGAACGGCAGTTTTCGCTACCTCGGTGGCGACCGCGTCGGCGGCGACCCCAACCTGTTCTTCAACATCGGCGAGAAGAACCCGACGAACGACTGGCGGATGGAGGGTTCCTTCGGCGGTCCGATCCTCGTTGACGACCTGAAGTTCTTTGCATCCGGCGTGTACAATGCGTCCAGCGGCTATTTGTATGGCCGCCGTCTCTACCGGCCTGAGGATTCGTATCTCTCGCGCGAAGGTTTCCCCACCGGCGACCCGCGGCGAGGGTCGGCCGGGGATGCGTACTATTTCGGCCCATTGCGCAACGCAACAACCGACCTTACGGGAGGTCCGAGCGGCGATGGCGAGATCGTTCCCCTCAACTGGAGCCGATCATTCAATGTGCAGGCGAATCTGAGCTACCGGATCTCTTCCGATCTCAAGATCAAGATGGAGGCGGTCTACGACCGTTCTCGCTATCCAACATCGTCCTCGCAATCCTACTGGTACAAGCCAGATGGGCGGTCCATCACGGAAGATAACGGCCTCTTTCAGTCGCTGGAACTGACCCATGTCCTGGGAGAGCGGACGTTCTACACCCTCAAGGGGTCGTACATCATCGACAAAGCCCACAGCAGGACGTTCGACGACTGGAACGACCCTCGCTATCTCCCATCCTTCTACTCACGTGTGATCCCCAATACGACGTTCCTGACGGGTGGAGTGGACCTCGCTCGATTCCAACGTGCCACCTATACGTCGGCATTGAAGTTCGACCTCGTGAGCCAGATGTTCGAGGTCCACGAGGTCAAGGTAGGTGCGGAGATCCGTCAACATGACCTTGAGGTCGAGTCGTACACCCTCCAGTTCAAGGACCCGGCGCGCCCCTCACTCGATCCCAGCTTCACGAACGTCCTCGTGAACAACGGAGATTTTAGGCCCTTTATTCCGGACGAAACCGGCGGCTATGTGAAGTATAAGAAGAAGCCGATCCAGGCCTCCGCCTACCTTCAGGACAAGATCGAGCTGTTCACGTCGATCATCCTGAACGTCGGATTGCGATGGGACTACTTCGACCCCGCATCGCTCTACCATGCCTCGATCTCGGATGAGCTGGTGCTCCAGGACAGTCTATTCTTGTACAAGAACCTCAAGGAGTCAACGCCGAAGCACATGATCGCCCCGCGGGTGAGCGTGTCGTACCCGATCACCGACCAGGGAACGATCCGGTTCTCGTACGGCCACTTCTACCAGATCGGTTCGTTGTCGAGCTTGTACACGAACAACCAGTTTCGGGCGCCGCTGGGCACATCGCCGACCTTCGGCAATGCGAATGTGCAGCCGCAACGGAGCGTCCAGTATGAGCTCGGCCTCCAACAGGGGCTGACCCCCGATCTGAAGATCGAACTGACCGGCTACTACAAGGACGTGCGTGACTACATCTTCTATCAAACGGTCATTACGCCCCGCGGCGACAAGCAGTATCGGCTCTTGACGAACCTGGCCTATGCGAACACGCGCGGTCTGAGCTTCTCGCTCACCAAACGCCGAGCGCCGGGAGAACTCGTATCGGCTTCGATCGACTATACGTTCCAGGTGGCTGACGGAAATCGCACCGAACCGACGGATGAGCTGTTCTACAGCGAACAAAAAGGCCGACTGTCCGAGACCTACCTAGTCGCCCAGGACTTCGACCGCTCACATACGCTGACCACAACCGTCATGCTGACAGACCCCGACAACTGGGTCGTGAGCATGATCGGGTTCCTGCGCACGGGCACACCGTACACGCCTTCCTTCCCTTCGAACGTCGTTCCGATCCAATTCGAACAGAACAGTGATCGGCAGCCGGTCCAATGGAACGTCGACCTCAAAGCAGAGAAGTACTTCTTCTTCGGAGGGCTGCGGACATCGGTCTTCGTGCAGATCGACAATCTGTTCGACACACAGAACGAGCTCTATGTCTATGCGAATTCTGGCCGGGCGCTCTACAACATCGAACAAGTGACCGATCCGACGCGCTTCCTCGACCTGCGCAATCGCATCAAGCGCGGCGACCGGGGCATGGTCCCGTTGAGCGCTGTCGACAACTACTACGCTAATCCCGGCAACGTGAGCACACCACGGTTGGTCCGCGCCGGCTTCTCGGTGATCTTTTGAGGTCCCCCATGCGAATGAACCTGAATATGCTCCCGACCATCCTCGTCCGTAGCGCCTTTGTCTGCATGCTCTTGCTGGTGCCATCGTTCGCCATGGCTCAGGCGATCGACTGGAAGACGTTCGACCCGAAGAAAGCCTCGCCAGCAGAGATGCAACGCGTGATCGATTTCCTCGACAGGAATCTCGACCGTCAGCTCGCCAAACGCGGCGGCGATGCGCGGGAGATCAAGAGCCTCATCATGCGAGGCAACAAGATCACGACCATCGTATACAACTACGGGAACATCACGCGGCCCAATACCCTCGGCAACGTCGCCGACCTCGTGTGGAACCGGCTTGGCTACGGGTTCGAGTTCACACCCCTCGTCGCTGCCGAGGCCGTTGACAAGAACGGTGATACCGTTCACATCGTCGACGATGGGATGTGGCTCCCGAACCAGGGCGGGTCCTCACCCGACGGCACTGAAAAATGGGGCTGGCTCCCGAAGGCAGGATACGCCGCTCCCGGTCAGGCTGATATCGCCGCATGGAGCCATCGCTCCGATGTCCAGGGGGATCTGTCACGCCGTCCGCACTCGTGGCCGGAGTCGTTCTACAATAACGCCCTGGGCCGTTATGTCTGGCCGTCATTCCTGGGAAACGACGCGACGACCCCCGACGAGGAGGTCTATTTCGTCGCGGACGACTACACCAACAAGAAGTACGAGTACTATCCCTTCCCCGGCGATTCGTCGAAGCGCGGACTCGGTCTGGATCTCGAGGTACGCTTCTTCCAGTTCAACAACCCGCTCGCCGAGGACATTATCTTCCTCGTGTATCGTGTCACGAACCGCAGCCCGAAGACGCTCAACAAGGTCTACTTCGGCATGCACGGGGATCCACACGTGGGAGGACCTTCCGACTACGGCGACGACCGCGCGTTCTTCATCCCTCCGCTCGGCCCGCTGGCCGACCCGTATCCACAGCGAGCCCGTAGTATGGTCTACGCGTGGGATGATGACATGTCCGGGTCAGGCGGCCTCCCGGCCGGCTACTTTGGTTTCAAATTTCTTGAAAGCCCCTCGAACTCCAACAACAGCCGGGACGACGATGACGACGGCCTGATCGACGAAAGCCCCTTCAACGACGCTGGCGTCTACATTGACGGGATCAGCTATCCGCTTACCTATGGGATCACAGATACCGCGAAATATCGGGCCATTTTTGGGTCGCCAAAACCCCGCTGGCAGGGGGACGAGAACGGAAACTGGGATCCGGTCCGCGACGACGTCGGTATCGACGGACTGCCCGGAACAGGTGACTTTGGCGAAGGGAATGGAAAGCCCGACATCGGAGTCGACGCGAACGGAAACTTGACCGCAGAGCCGAATTTCGGCATCCGCGATGTCCACGAGTCAGACCAGATCGGACTGACGAGCTTCTACGCCCTTCCCTACACGAATTCATTGCCCAACGTCCCGAAGAATGACGTCTATTACTACGAGCTCCTCTCTTCGGACTCGATCTCGACCGACCAGACACTCTTCGACACGCCTGGCGACAATATCTTCGTCTACGGCTCAGGACCGTTCGACTTGGCCCCCGGAGCCACGCAGCGGTTCTCGATCGCGTTGCTGATGGGGAACGACCTCCCCGACCTGTTGTTGAATGCCGAGACCGCTCAGCGAGTGCTTGAGGCGAACTACCGGTTTGCACAGCCGCCTCCAAAGCCAAACGTGACCGCCGTCGCCGGCGACGGCCGGGTGACGCTGTACTGGGATGGCGCTGCCGAGAACTCCGAGGATCCCTTGACGGGGATCAACGATTTTGAAGGCTACAAGATCTACCGAAGCGAGGACCCGACGTTCAGCGATATCTACACGATCTCCGATGCTAATGGCACGCCGTTCCTTGGGAAACCGTTCCTCCAGAACGGCAAACCGGCCCAGTTCGACATCGTGAACAATTGGTCAGGCCTCCATCCTGTGGAATACACCGGCCGCGGCGTGAAGTATCAACTCGGTTCCAACAGTGGCCTGGTCCACGAGTATATTGATTCGAGCGTCACCAATGGCAAGACATACTACTATGCGGTCGTATCGTACGACCGGGGATTCGACTCGCTCGGAATCGACCTGCCGCCAACCGAATCGCAGGCGGTCATCTCGACGGATCCGATCACTTCCGAGCTCACCTTCGACGTCAACACGGTGGCGGTCACTCCCGGTCCGCCCCCGAGCGGCATGCTCGACCCGCGGATCAACGGTGGATATGCAGAGCGAGTGACGGGGATATCCACAGGTCCCATCGTGCCGAAGGTCCTGAACCGGTCGATCATCGAGGATGGCACCACATACGAGGTCCGATTCCGGCAGAACGGAAGCGGCATGGTGTACGACGTGCAACCGATGCGGTTCTACACGGAACGATTCACCTCGAACGACACGATCTTCGTGCCGCTGTCACGAAAGAGCCTCCTGCACGACAGCCTCGAGGTCCGGGACGCAAACGGGACGCTGGTGGCCTCTTCGCTCTACGGCGTCGACACCGCAAAAGGACGTATCCGCGGAACTGCGATCAATTCCCTGCCACGCGGGTCGACCTACGAGATCCGGTACAAGTACGTGGCAGTCGACGCCAGCCGCCGACTTGCGAACGAGGATGACAATCCGGTCGTCGACGGAGTCCGCCTCTTCGTGAAGAACGAACCCCTCGGCCTCGATTCCGCGCGAAGCGGATGGGCGGTCAGGAACAATACCAACCTGACGGTCCGGTTGCAGAGGCCCGTGGCGCTGACGCAAGCGTTCACCCCGATAACCGCCGATTTCGAGGTCCGCTGGAACGCGACAGACACGCTTGCCAACGGCAAGTGGGCCTTCCCCGGCGACACGCTCATTTCGCCGTTTGGACGGAACGCGGTCGCGCCATTCCGAGTGGTCAACGTGACCGACAACCGGACGTTCCGGCTCTACACGAACTCGGCCGTCAATGACAGTTTGTGGCGTCCGGGACGGGAGATCATCATTCTGACGCCGAGCGGCCCCATCACGACCTACATGAGCATCGTGTTCAGCGCCCCGAACAACGGCGTCCAGCGGATCATGCCTGCGCAGGGGAATGTCTACGTGGCAAAGACGACGAAGCCGTTCGAGGCCGGTGATCTCTACCGCTACACGACGACGGCGCCGACGTTTAGCGCGTCGGCAGCGCGATCGGCCCTGGACAACATCTATGTCGTCCCGAATCCGTATGTCGCGTATAGCTCGCTCGAGACGCCAGCTACCCTGGCGACACGACGGGGCGACGGACGGTTGCAGTTCCGCAACCTGCCGCCTGCGTGCACGATCCGAATCTACACGCTCCTCGGAGAACTCGTCGACACGATCCGCAAAGATGACGGCCTGAGCTTCGCCGACTGGAACCTGCTTTCGTCCGAAGGCCAGCGGTTGGCGTACGGCGTCTATCTCTATCATGTTGATGTACCTGGCGTCGGCGAGAAGATCGGCCGCTTCGCCCTCATCAAGTAAGAGACGGAGACGACCATGACCACACGTATGATGATACGTATCTTGTTGATCGCCGCCGTCGTGACAGCTACCGCTTCCGCCCAGCTGTTCCGCACGACATCAAAGGTGGGGACGACCGCGGCACAGTTTCTCAAGATCGGCGTAGGTGCCCGCGCCATCGCGATGGGAAGCGCTCAGGTAGCCGTGCGGAACGACGTGACGGCGTTATATTGGAACCCCGCCGCCGTGTCGCGCATCGACGCCGCCAGCGAACTGACCTTCAACCACGTCAATTGGCTTGCCGACGTATCCTTCGATTTCGCCGGAGCGATCCTCGACCTTGGGCCGGCGGGCACCCTCGGATTCAGCGTCACGTCGCTGAGCATTCCGGATGATATCGTCCGTACGGTCGATTTCCCCGAGGGGGACGGCCGCCGCTGGGACGCCGGTTCGCTCGCCCTCGGCGTGGCGTATGCCAAGAACTTGACGGATCGGTTCTCGATCGGGTTCCACGCGAAATACGTGCGTGAGTCGATCTGGAGCGAATCGGCGAGCGCCTTTGCGCTCGACATTGGCACACTGTACGTATCAGAATTGCCCGGACTCACCCTTGGCGCTTCGATCACGAACTTCGGGACCCGAATGCGTCTCGAGGGACGCGATCTGATCTTCAACGCTGACCCCAACAATGATGTTGGGAGCGGCCCGAACAACGTCTCGGCACAGTACCGCACCGGAGACTTCGACCTACCCTTGCTCTTTCGGGTGGGGATCGCCTATGATGCGGTCAATACTGAGGATGTCCGGATGACGGCAGCCGTCGACGCCGCACATCCGAACGACAACATGGAGTACATCAACAGCGGGCTTGAGGTGGCGTGGACTGAAGTGCTCTTCCTGCGCGCCGGCTATCGCTCAGCATTCCAGCGCGACGCCGAGGGAGGCATGACCTGGGGCTTCGGGTTCCACTACGGTATCGTCAACAGTGTGCAGATCAAGCTCGACTACGGTACTGCCGACTATGGACGGTTGAAGAGCGTCCATTACCTCTCTCTGGGTGTACGGCTCTAGGGCTGGCTGACATCCCCCTCCAGAATACACTGAAGGCACAGAGCGATCCTCTGTGCCTTCGTGCGTACTGCACATTCGATGATGTCTGCTATTTCACGAGCACCATCGTCCGTGCTAGCGAAGTTCCGCCGGTCCTCAAGACCGCGATGTACATCCCGCTCGATCGACCTCGTGCGTCGAACGTCGCTACGTGCCTTCCTGCTGAGCGTTCCTCGTTTACCAACACCTCTACGCGCCTTCCAAGAATGTCGTAGACCTCCAGAACTGTCCACTGCGCTCGATCAAGTTCAAACGCGATCCGCGTCATGGGATTGAAGGGATTGGGGAAATTCTGTTCCAGCCGCAGCGTCCGGGGGATCGATGCGCCTTCTTCGGACCGTACGACGAGCCCTGGATCAGCGATGAACTGGTAGCGGTCCGAGGTCGTCATCGGCCTGACGGTATACACGGAATACACGTCGCCCTGTTGTGGCAAGCGTGCGGTCAGGAGGCCTGGCGACAGCTCGGCATGAGTGTTATTGGATGCGGTCCGATACGGAAGCGGCGTTCGAAAGATGATCCGTTCTCCGCGGTCCCAGCGTGCATTGGTGTTCATGTCGACGATCAGCAGGTCGACCCGGGCGCTGTCAGTCGCATTCCATGCTTTGAAGGGTACACGAACGATCCGTTGGCCCGAGACATTGATGGCCGTGTCCATGGGGAAAGCGTACGACCCGTCAGGGAGCGTGTCGTTGGACCCGAATGTCAGGTCGATGTCGATCGGCGCCAGATTCGGGCTCCCCGCCGTCGGCAGGGTCAGCAGAAAGGGGGGCGGCGTGCCCAGCTCTGATCGAAGTCCCGAGCGCGACTGGTCCAGTTCAAGACGGAATTGCGGCACGATCTCGAGCCGAATGCCGTCAAATGGCGGCGTCAAATACTGAAATCCCGTTCCGCGATCGAGACGGTATACGCCGAGTTTGACCTGACCAACCGACATGTCGGTCACGGAGACCTCTGCCGTATCCCCCACCACCGAGGTAACAGCGGCCTCATACCGATGTCCAGTAAGAGCACTGCGATCGACGACGTGCGGCACGAACATCGCCGTACTCCTGCCGCCCGAATTGGGGGTCCCAGATTTCAGAGTGCCGACGGGGCGCTCGAAGTTTAGCCTCCGCACCATGACGTCATAGTCCAGACCTTCACCAAACCATTCTGCCCAGACCACTACTGCAGTCGAATCGTTCAGGACCACCGCGTCGGGCTCCCACTGGAAGCTCTCGCCCCTCAGATTGACCTGAGACTCGAATGACATTCGGCGTCCGGTCTGGTCGAGGAGGGCGGCAAAGACCCCTTCGCGGTCCCCATCAGTCTTCCATGAGGACCAGACCGCTACGTATCCGCCCGGCCGACGGACGATCCGAGGCAGCCATTGGTGAAAGCGCGTCGTGGCATTCAGGATCCGTTCCTCGCTCACTGGAGTCCCTTCCGCCGAGAGAGCTCGTCCCACGATCGCGCCATCGTCGCCATCCTGCTCCCAGGAACACCAGACGACGAAATAGCCGTCATTCGATCGTTCGAGAGCGGCCTGCCACTGATAGTCTCCCATCGTGCGGTTCATCAACGCTGCCGGCCGTGCGGATGGACCCTCCGGCCGGACGACCCGCGCGAGGAGGCCGGTACCACTGCTCGAGGGTATGGGCAGCGTACCGTCGGGTTCCAAGAAGTCGACCTCTCTCGCCCAGGTCTCCCAGACCACAAGGGCACTGGAGTCTGGCCGGAGCCGGATCACCGGACGAAGATTCGAGGGACCCGGCGAATCATTGAGCCGGAAGGATGATCCAAGCGGGGTGCCCGTCGTGTCGAAGAACCGGACGCGGACTGACTGATGCGTTGCTCCCGGCTCCCACGTATCCCATGCGAGTGCGACGACGCCTGATTCGTTCATGTCGACCGACGGATGTGACTGAGCTGTGTTCTCGCCGACCTGGTCAGACACGGAGACATCCACGACCGTCGAGCCGCGGACGATGCGGAGGCGAATGTCGTACGACGACAGGCTGTCGTATTGGACCCACGCAATGGCTGCGACCCCCGAGGGATGCATGGCCAATGCCGGCTGTTCCTGAGCGCCTTGGTGCCTGAATCTCCAGGACCCGGTCGGCCGCGGAGTGGGCGCAACGGCAAATTCGGCCCCATCAGGAGTACCGTCGGGCGCGAGCCATCGCATCACGATGCGAGGCCGGTGAGGATCCGTGGCCGCAAAACTCTGCCACACGACGAGCATGCGCCCATCGGCAGCGGATGCAATCCGAGGTGCCCGCTGCGATGAATCGCGGGTCACATTGACCATATGCTCCGTTTGCGCCGAAGCTCCGACGGTGACGGCCAGCCAGATGCAGAGTGGAAGTGTTCTCATCGCATCACCGCAATTGAAAGTCGAGGAGCGGGAACACATTTGCCTGTTGCAGGCTGTAATGCCACCACTCCGCCGAGTAGCTCTGGAAGCCTCCAACCTCCTCCATCATTGTCCGGAGCAGCTCGCGGTTGGCGATGACTGGGGCTGGGAGGGCTGCATAGTCATGCCAGGCCTCCGGCCCGAAATGATCGAATGCGGTCGGCATCTCAAGTTCCACGCCCGTTCCGAGGTCAACCAACGTCAGATCGATGGCCCCGCCGCGATTATGGCCCGATCCGCTCACGGGGTTGGCGACGTACGTTGGATCGGGGAGGATCTCCCACATCATGAACTGCACGGAGCGGGGCCGATACGCGTCAAAGATCTTGAGTCCCAGTCCGCGGCGCCGCAACGAATCTTGGACGACGACGAGCCGGCGTGCCGCGCTCAAAGCCACATAGCATTCGGGGACCGTGTAGAGCTTCTGGTGAAGGAAATTGTCGAGCCCCGCATAGCGGAGGTCGAGGACAATGTCGGGGATGATCTCCCGAAGATTCACGAGGGGTTCTTCCGTTTGAGCCGCAGAGATCGACGTCCCGAGGATGAGGGCGGCGATGAGCATTCGAAGGGGCAAGCGCATGATCGCTCCAGGCTGGCACTACCAACTAGCGACAAAAAAGGACAAAAAGCACGAAGGGCCGCCCCCTGTTCGGGAGCGGCCCTTAGCTTGACGCTGATTCAACCCCCGTGCTTACTTGACGAGGGTCATCTTGTTCGTCTTGAAGAAGTTGCCCCACGAGAGCGTGTAGAAGTAGACGCCGCTGGCGACGGTCTGGCCGGCGCTATTACGTCCGTCCCACACTACTTCGCTGGCACCGACAGGACGTTCTTCGCTGTTCAACAGCGTCCGCACTTCACGGCCCGTCATGTCATAGATCTTGAGCGACACGCGCTCGCGGACCGGCAGGCTGAACCGGATCGTGGTGCTCGGATTGAACGGATTCGGATAGTTCTGCTCGAGCACATAATCCTCGGGCGTGATCATCGTCCATTCCTGCACCTCGACGCCCGTCGTCGTAGCCGAGCCCTCGATGACGCGGAGCGACCAACGCTTCGGGTTGAGGATCTTCGACAGCACGGTCACGAACTTCAAGGAGTCGGTGTTCCACGTCATGTTTTGAATCGTGATGGAATCGTTCGCCGATTGGTACGGCAGCACAAGGTCTTCCTTGCCGTCGCCATCAAGGTCCGTATGGCGTGCATACAACTTTGACACGAAGCCCGTGTTGATCGTGTAGGTAGTGTCCTTCACGCCAAGCGAATCGCGGTAACGGATGGTCGAGTAGATCGTCGGCTCACCCGCATAGATCGTGCTGATCGTCCAGTTGGCCGGATTTCTCTTGTCGCCACCCTGGAATTCCGCCGAGGAGATATTGTAGGGATAGGCTCCACCGACATAGATGTTCGGCTTTCCATCGCCATCGATATCACCGTAACCGACGCCGAATTGATCCGTCCGACCGGTCACCGAGGAGAAATCGATGATCGTACCCTTTGCGGAATCGATCTCGGTCAGGCTCTCACCGCCGGCATACGAAAGCATATGGAGCCAGCCTCCGTGCGGTCCGGCAGCCGGAGTCGGGTAGGTCGGGAAGTAGACTTCTTGCCGGCCGTCCTTGTCGATGTCATACGCAACCGCGCCCATCAGAGCGACGTCGTCGTTGGCAAGGCCAAAGCGGAAGTTCTGGCGATTGTTGGTTGTGTCGGAAAGCTCGTACGTGTTCGCTCCCACCGTCCGGACCGGCACGATGTTCTTGTTGTTCCAGTTGTGCAGGAGCATTTCCTTCATGCCCGTGCCATCGAGCTGGGCCGCGATCAGGATCATCGGGCTGCCGCCCGAAACCGCCCATTTCACGAGGTCCGTGCGGACCCACTGCTTTTCAACGGTGAACGTGGAGAAACCCGGGTCGTTCGTCGCATAATCGCCGACGGCGCTGATGATGTAGTAGGCGTCGGTCGCGTTCGAGCTGGCGTTGTACGCGACCAGAAGCTCCGGCTGACCGTCGTTGTCGACATCGGAGATGTCAAAGTACTCGGCGTTGCCAGTGGCGTTCAGGAGCGTCGGTGTGCCGATCTTGGCGGAATAGGAAGTGCCGTAATTGTCGCTTCCGACCACGCCATCCCATTCGAAGATCAGGATCCCCTGGGTGTTCAGCTGATAGATGACCTCACCCTTCCCGTCCTTGTCGAGGTCGCCGAACATCACAAACCGCGGCGTGGAACCGCCACCCGACGCATAGTACGGCGAGGTCCACACCAGCTTCAGTGAATCTGTGCCCGACACTTCGAACACGTGCACGAAGCCGTTGTAGAGGTAGTTCGTGACGGCAATCTCCTTCTTGCCGTCGCCGTCGATGTCATTTCCGACAGCCGAACCACGGATGCTATTGATACCCCTCTGCAGGGTGTCCGTCGTAGCGTAGTTGAACGCCCTTGATACGGACGCCGACTGGCCGTATAGCGCCATCGCCATCAACGACAGCAATGCAATCGTTGCCAACTTTCTCATCAGTGGGTCTCCTGAGTTGTGGTAAGGAATGAAATACGCACACACCCGGCGGACCACTGGCCGACCGGTGCGCCCGAGAAATGCCTCGGAGTTAATTGCGGGATGTGATAGAATCTAGCAATCACCGCCATGTGAGTCAAGCATTCTCTGAGGTATTTCCCTCATGTGGAGATCGAGACCACTCTGGTTGACCTCGATCACACGACGGCTTGCCCTTCCAAGCACTTCTATCTAAGTTATCCATTAAGGAGACTGATATGCATCGAGCATTCCGTTTCATGTTCGCCGTCGCGTTGCTTGGGGTCGTTGCATCCGCCCAGCCTCGCATCCTCTCGGTTCAAACCCTGCCTCTGAATGACCACCGCTGGGGATTTGCCCGCTTCTCTGCCGACGGAAAAAGGATACTGTATACAACCCTCGCCTACGACGGTATTTGGGAATATGTCATAGCGAGCGGCTCGTCGCGGCAGATCACTTCCGATGCCGGAGCAGGATATCAATTCGCCCTCAGCGCCGACGGCCGTACCATCGCATACCGCCGAACAGTGGCCGGCCGCTCATGGCGTGACCGCAGACAAGAGGTCGTCACCTTGACGCTCGCGACCGGGAAGGCAACGGTCCTCGGGTCGGCACGATCGCTCTCGACTCCGGTCTTCGACGCGAACAGTCCGGCATTCATTCAATCCGGCGCCGTCTTCAACCCGGCGCCATCAAAGGGACGAGCGGTCCTCCTCGGCATCGACAACGGCAAGATCCAACTTGTCGTCAACGGTACGCGGAAACAACTCGACCCAATGAATGGCGGCAGCTATATCTGGCCGTCACTCTCACCCGACGGGAAACGGCTCATGGCGTATGACATGGACCGCGGAGCGTTCGTCTCCGACCTTGACGGCCGCGTACTGGCCAACCTTGGCGGCCTTGATGGTCCGACCTGGTCGCGGGATGGACAATGGATTGTCACGTTCGACGAGGTCAACGACGGCCACGCCGTCACGGGATCGGAGCTGTACGCAATCCGTGCCGACGGATCGGGGAAGATCGCGCTGACGTCTACTGCCGAGACCGTAGAACTCTACCCTTCGTGCTCACCGACTGAAAACAAAATCGTCTGCCACACGCTGGATGGGAAGGTGTTGCTCATGACGTATGAGGTCCAGCGGTGAGAAAACAGAAGATAGTTCTCATTACTGGTTGTTTGGCCTTGGGAATCTCGTTTTCGCAGGCCCAAGGGCTTTCCGGGATGAAAATCTGCATCGATCCGGGACACGGGGGCAGCGGAAGTAATGACCGTCCACTCGATATTGACGGCAATGGGACCATCGATTTCTACGAATCGGAAAGCAACTGGCAGAAGGCCAACTTTCTCAAGCCGCTCCTGGAAGCCCGCGGCGCGGTGGTGCTCCTCACCCGAAACACGAATACCTATCCCAACGATGCCGATGAACCAAGCCTGGCGGCACGAGTGGCGTTTGCGAACTCCAACAATGTGGATTGGTTCCACTCGATCCATAGCAACGCCACGGGCGGCACCAACACCGGGACGAACAACACGCTGGTCCTCGTTCGGGAGAAGCGCTCGTTGACCGACCCAGCGGCGAGCACCGGCAACGGTCTCGGTATCCCGGAGTTGCCGGAATCGTGGACAATGGCCCAGATCATCGGGCCGCGGATCAAGTCCTTCATCCGGACGAACGTAGTGCAAGGTCCGTTCCTTGATTGGACCTTCTACGGCGGCGCCACTGGTGGCTTCAGTCTTGGCGTCCTCCGCGGATTACTCATGCCGGGAGAACTGTCCGAGGGTTCTTTCCACGACTTCAATCCCGAGACCCGACGGCTGATGAACCAAGGCTACCGGGAAATGGAAGCGTACGCCCTCTGTCAGTCGTTCCAGGCGTTGACGGGGGCGCCGTCCGATGCAGTAGGCCTCATCGCGGGGATCGTGACCGACAACGAAACGAAGAAGCCGATGAACGGAGCACGCGTGCGGTTGCTCACGACCGGACAGCTCTCCGTCGGTGACAGCTGGCAGAACGGCTTCTTCATGTTCGACTCGGTGGCGCCAGGCACGCATTGGGTCCGCTTCGAAAATCCCGGGTACGGAACCGACTCCGCCCAGGTTACCGTTGCAGCCGCGACTCCCTCGTTTCTCGATCGAACGATCTACAGCAACGTCGCGGCGTTCGTCGTCCTGACAAGTCCGAAGAGCAGCGATACATCCTATCCGGTCACCAGCGTCCTCGGTGTCACATTCTCGCGGGCGATGGACACGACCTCGGTGCGACGTGCCTTCAGCCTGACGCCGTCGATCCCCGGAAATTTCTATTGGACAAACGGGAACACGACCATGTTGTTCGACCCGACCGGGTCGCTTTTGAGCGGCACGATCTACACGTGGACGATCGACACCACCGCCCGCTCGGCCGGCGGTATGAGGCTCGACGCGAACAACACGGGCGTTCCGAACCCGCTCGTCATCTCCTTCCGTACAGCTGGGACAACCTCTGTAGAAGACGGATCATCGACTGCCCCCGTGACGTTCGGTCTCCGCCAGAACTTCCCCAATCCCTTCAATCCCTCCACGTCCATCGTCATCGACATTCCTCAGCCAACCTCGGGCAGGCTGGTGGTGTACGACGCCGCCGGACGTGAGGTGGCACGCTTACTCGAGGGAGAACTGCAGCCCGGACAACGCACGGTTCGCTTCGACGCCGGCCAGCTGCCGTCGGGGATCTACCTGTGTGAGCTGCGGACGACGGAACTTCGTTCGGCGATCAAGGTGATGCTGATCAAGTGATGCTCAGGATTGTTTCACCGCAAAGGCGCCAGGACGCGACGGAGAAGCATTGTCTCATGCGTCTTCGCTTCCCCGCAGTAACTCTCGTATTCCGATGATCCACGCATGAGACTCCCGATCCTCGTCGTCGTTGCATCGCTGTGCAGCTC
>CAYYOV010000001.1:0-80876 GCA_964473365.1 uncultured Ignavibacteriaceae bacterium | reverse complement strand
ATGATCCACGCATGAGACTCCCGATCCTCGTCGTCGTTGCATCGCTGTGCAGCTCTGCATTGGCACAAGACCGATCGCTCCTCGATCGCGCATTCGATCAAGCAGCCGCTGAATTCAGCGTCCCCTCCCCTCTTCTCAAGGCCATCTCGTTCTCACAAACCCGTGGTCAACACCTGACGTGGGCCGAGGGCGATACCGCCTCGTGCATGGGGATGCCGCGGCCGTACGGCGTCATGGCGCTTTGGGACAACGACCTCTTCGGGCACTCGCTCCGCAGGGCGGCGGACCTGATCGGCGAAGAACCTGATGTCCTCAAGCGCGACCCGGTGCAAAATATCCGCGGGGCCGCTGCGTATCTCGCGTCGCTGAGGAGAGCAAATTCACGGACACCCGAACCGATCATGCCATCGCTCGGAGATTGGGCCGATGCGATCGCTGCGTACACGGGCATTCGCCAACCTGACCTCGCCCTCGGGCACGCCTACGAGGTACTCACTCGCCTGTCGCGGGGGATCCAGAGCGAGGCGATCTCCGTTCCGGCACAACCGGTGGAGCTGAGTGCGGTGCGGCAACGCGTCCGCCAGTTGGCCGTCGAAGCCGCGCCATCGCCGGAGGCGCTCAAGACCAAAGGGACTCCTGACTACCCGGATGCACGTTGGATCCCGGGCAAGGCGGGATACTACTATACGACGGGGAATGGCAAGCAGTTCGTGGTCTTCCATGACATGGAAGGATACTACGCGTCGGTCCTGTCGTATTTCCAAACGCTGAGCGACGGCCGTACGGTGAGCATCCACTATTGTATCAACGGCCTGCAAGACAGCCCCTCCGACTATCCCGCCGGGGATGTTGCTCAAATGGTCGAAGAACAGTACTACGCATGGCATGCGGTCTGCCTGAATACGTATTCGATCGGAATCGAACACGAAGGATTCGCTTCGAATCCAGCATGGTTCACTCCCGAGATGTACCTCGCGTCGGCCAAGTTGGTGAAGTACCTCTGTGAGAAGTACAACATTCCCAAAGATAGGAACCACCTGGTCGGTCATGGCGAGTGGCAGAACGGTGCCTGGGTCCAGTGGGCCATCAACAACGGGTTCCCGTCCACGTTCGGAACATGCAATTCCCACACCGACCCCGGCCCGAACTGGGACTGGGCATTCATCCTACAGATCATCAACGACGACCCAACACCGCCACGGGTACTCTCGACTCCTCCGGCCGGGCTCCAGTACGTGGACGCCGGCATCGCCATCACATTCAGCCAACGGATGGAGCCGACATCGACAGCCGCAGCTCTGCGGATCACTCCCTCTGTCGCTGGAACCATCACGTGGACGAACAACGGCCGCACGCTTCAGTTTCAGCCAGCATCCTACCTCTCGTTCGATACCGAGTACCGCGTGTCTGTCGATACGTCCGCACACAACTATCTTGGAGGACCGATCGACGGAAATGGCGACGGCACGGGTGGCGACTCGTACGGATACTCATTCCGCACCGTCCTACGCGATACCGTGGTTCCGACGGTCTCGGCGACCTATCCGGCCGAGGGGACAACATCGATCAGCCGCTCGGCGGAATTCATCATCACCTTCTCCGAACAGATCGACCAGGCCACTCTTTCAGATGGGTTCAGCCTTGAAACGGAAGGGGGCGCACCCCTGCCCGTCACGGACATCCGGTACTCCACAGGCGTCGGATTTTCCCGTGTGCGGTTCCGTACAACGGCCGAGCTTTCACCCCTCAGTATCTATCGTCTGATCATCCGTCCGACGCTCAGAGACCTGAGCGGAAACTTCCTTGATCGCGGTTCGACAGTCTCGTTCACGACCGAACCGGTCAGCATCCTCAATGGGACCGTCATCAACACGCTCGACGCCACGGGATCATGGTGGCAACCGAGCACGAGCGGTTCGACCGTCAACGTCACAGCGGCCTTCGCGATCGACAACACGATCCGTCACTCCGGGTCGGGCAGCGGCAGGGTCACCTACAGCTTCACCCAGTCCTCCGGGGGTGTGATCCGCGAACATAACTCATCGACCCCTTCGATCGAGGGGGGCTCGCTTCTCGGCGCCTGGGTCTACGGCGACAAGAGCGGTCACGAACTTCGTTTCGGATGCTACTACTACACCGGCACGTCGACGAGCAACTTCATTACCGTCTCCGCAGGACCGATCGATTGGACTGGATGGAAGCTGAAGACGGTCCCGACCTCTTCGATCCCGGTCGGGAACGGTTCGCCGCGCAAGTTCACGAGCTTCCTCGTCTACCAGAATGCGTCGGGAGAACGGTCGGGCACGCTGTACTTTGACGACCTGACCGTGGGCTCCAGCATCACGGACATCGATCGACCGTCGAACGCCGACCTGCCAACGACATGGCGATTGCTGCCGAACTACCCCAACCCGTTCAATCCAAACACGCATATTGCGTTCGATGCACCTGAACGGGGACCAGCCCGGCTGACCGTCTACAATGCGTTGGGGCAGGAGGTTGCACGCCTGCTCGATCGGGTGGTCGAACCCGGCCGACATGGCGTTGACTTCAATGCACAGGACCTTCCATCCGGCGTCTACATGACCGTCCTCGTGGCGCCTGGCCAGCGGTCAGTTGCGAAGATGTTGCTCCTCCGCTGATCCGCCGACACGTCTGAAACGCAAGCCGCCATCCTGGTTCTTCCCGGGATGGCGGCTTTGGTTTGTTCGAGGAACTCGCAGGACAGGTCAGGGCCCAAACTGCGTGACGTTACATGAGTCCCCGCCAGAGAGCAGCCACGCCGGCGCAGACCACGAATGCGAGTACCAACGGCAGGAACGTAGCCACGGCCGTCCACTTCGCGCTCCCCGTTTCCTTGTAGATGGTGTAGATGGTCGTCGAACAAGGATTGTGAAGCAGACTGAACAGCATCAGATTGACCCCCGTGAGGGCAGTCCAACCGCCAGAGTGGAGGATCTCCGCCGTCGCCGACACGGAACCAGTGTCGAACATCACTCCCGCGCCCCCTCCCATTCCGCTCAATCCAGACGTCAGAACTGTCAGCATAAGTACGGTGGGGATCACGATCTCGTTCGCCGGGATGGCGATAATGTACGCCAGCAAGATGACACCGTTGAGCCCGAAAAAGATAGCGAAGGGGTCGACGTGGGCGATGAAATGCTCGGCGATCGTCAAGTCGCCGATGTGCACGTTCCCCACCAGCCAGATCACTGCGCCCGAAGGGGCGGCCCACACCACCGCGCGCCACAGCACAATGATGGTCCTGTCGATCACCGACGTGTAGAGCGTCTGGAGGACCCGCGGTGGCCGGTACGGTGGCAATTCGAGGCTGAACGAGGATGCCTCACCTTTCAGCACCGTCCGTGAAAGTCCCCACGAAACGATGAACGTGAAGACCACCCCGAGCAGGACCACGGCGACGACCGCCAGAGCAGAGACCGGCCCTGCCAATGATGCTGGTACCAAGGATCCGATGAAAATGGTGGCGATGAGGATCTGCGTTGGCCATCGGCCGTTGCAGATCGAAAAGTTGTTCGTCAGGATGGCGATAAGACGTTCCCGCGGGCTATCGATGATCCGTGTGGAGATCATTGCGGCAGCGTTGCATCCATAGCCCATGGCCATGGTCAGCGCCTGCTTCCCGTGGGCTCCGGCACGACGGAACAGACCGTCAAGGTTGAACGCCACCCGCGGCAGGTAGCCAAAGTCTTCGAGCAACGTGAAGAGAGGAAAGAAGATCGCCATGGGGGGGAGCATGACACTCACCACCCATGCCACAGCAAGATAGACGCCGTCGATCAGCAGACCGGAAATCCACGCGGGCGACCCGGCGGTCGCCATCACCCCTTTCAGCCACGGATGGCCCAGGTCCACAAGGACGTTCGCGATGAGCGCCGATGGGACATTCGCCCCCTCGATCGTCAACCAGAACACGATCGCCAGGATGAGGAACATGAGTGGAAACCCGGTCCATCTGTTCGTCAGGAGCCCGTCGAGCGTCCGCTCGAAGTTCCGGCGACCTGTCACGCCGCTTGTGACGACGGCGCGACCGGCAATGCGGGCTGCTTCGTCGTAGATGGCCTCGAGGGTGCGGTCGTGCAGTCGCTCGCCGATGTCCCATCGCATCGTCGAAGCCGTCTTGAGCAGATCATCAGGCTGACGCATGTTCCTTCCCTTCATGTCCCTGTGCGCGAGCATCGGCCAGACGACCGATCTCGCCGCTTCGTATCGCATCGACGATGCGTGCGTCCCCTTCGAGCAGTCGCAGTGCCACCCACCGCGCGTTCGGCAAACCTGGGAACGCGCCCTCCACCTGCTTGGCGAGCAATTCGACTGCTTTCAGGTCCTTGGACGTCAGTGGGAATCGCCGCGGCGTGCACACGTATGCTCCGGTTGCAACATCATGGAGAGCTTGCAGCAACTCCGCCATACCGGTGCCGTTGCGGGCCGCGGCCGGAATGACGGGGATGCCAAGATCTCGCGAAAGGCTGCGGGCATCGACGCTGATGCCGTGCTGTTCCGCCTCATCGACAAGGTTCAGGCAGACGACGGCCCTGTCGGTGATCTCGAGGACCTGCAGGACGAGGTTCAGGTTCCGCTCAAGCCGCGTCGCATCGACGACAATCACGGTCACGTCGGGTCGTCCGAACAGGATGAAGTCGCGGGCCACCTCCTCGTCCGTGCTCGTGGAGAGGAGCGAATACGTCCCGGGGAGGTCGACCACCTTGTATCGGTTCGAGCGATAGGTGAACGAACCTTCGGCCCGTGCCACGGTCTTCCCGGGCCAATTGCCCGTGTGCTGTCGCAGGCCGGTGAAGTAGTTGAACACCGTGCTCTTGCCGACATTTGGGTTGCCAGCAAGTGCTACGACGTACGTCGCGCCTTCGACACCTTCACCAAGACGTACCAATGAAGCCTGCGGGTTGGCCGGACAGGTCTCGCATGCCGATAGACGATCGGCTGTCATCATGTCTCCTTTGTGGATTCTACCAGGATCAACGACGCCTGGGCTCGCCGGAGGGCGATCAGCGCGCCACGCACGCGGTAGGCGATGGGATCTCCCCCCGGACTTGGAAGTTCCGGGGTCACAGGGGTCCCGGGGACGAACCCGAGATCGAGGAGTCTGCGGCGTTGCACGCCATAGCAAGCGTCGTCGATGGCCTCGACGAGAACGGTCGTTCCGATCGGAGCCGAGTCCAGCGTCGAAAGCACACGTCGTTCTGGTGCTGCGGGCACGACGGTGACGTTCGCGGCCGCCACCACTGGAAGTGATGCGCGCTGCCCGCGTCGCTCGATGACCACCATCTGGTCCGTGCGTTCAAGCACCCGCAGCCTGACGCCCGGTTGAAGTCCGGTGGCCTGCAGTTCGCGAAACACGGAGGCGGGCTCATCCTCCAGGTGAACGACCATCAGTGTGGAACCGGGCTGTGCAGCGTTCAACGGGCCCCCTCTGGGCGACGGAAGCGATCCTGCTGCCGAAGGGATCGGATCGCCATGCGGGTCGAACAACGGATCGCCAAGTCTCCTGGCCAGCCGTTCCGCCTCCGATTCACTCAACCGGTGTTCCTCGCGGTCGGCACGATCATGCCACGCTTCCGGCCGCACGCCGGTCTCGTCAGCCAGAAATCGCTCGTACAGGCGATGACGCCGAATGACCGCCAGGGCTTGCTCACGTCCGAGCGTTGTCAGTCGGAGCCTGCCCTCCTCTTGAACGACCAGACCTTCATTCATGAGCGATGCGGCGATCTCCGCCGCCCGGTCCGGCGTGATGCCCATGCCGCCCGAAAGGCTGTGCAACGTCGCGACGCCAGCGCGCTCGACCTCATGGAAAAGGTGCTTGACCGCATCCTCTCTCAACGCACGCGAGCGCAGTTGACGGCGCTGGGCCCACCGACGACCGACGATCGAGGAGGCCGCCAGCAGCAGGGCCGTTCCCAGGACGATCAGCCAAGTGATCACGTGGCTTTCCTCCGGTGCTCCGTCCCCGCAACGTGGACGTTCGATGCCAACTGATCCGTGATGACGACATCATCACCCGCGATGCGGACAAGCAAACTTCGGTCGAACGATTGTCGTTCGAGTACTCGAACCTTGCTGCCCAGAGCAATACCCAGTCGCGCAGCGTATTTCAGGAGCTCCGGACTGTCATCGCTCACGCGTCGGACTTCGAGCACTTCACCGGGCTGCGCATCTGCCAGTAGGCGATGGCGGTCACGTCCCAACCGACCGTCGCGCGTGGGGATAGCATGCCCGTGCGGGTCGTGCGTCGGATGGCCCAGAACTGTGTCGAGCCGTTCTTCGAGACGGTCGGACGTGAGATGTTCGAGGCGTTCCGCCTCTGCGTCGACCTCGTCCCAGTCGTAGTTGAGGACCTTGAAGAGAAACACCTCCCACAGCCGATGACGCCGGACGATGCGGAGCGCCAGCGCGCGTCCTCGGTCGGTCAGTTCCACGCCTTTGTAGGGCGTGTGCCGCACCATACCATCATCGGCCAGTCGACGAACCATCTCCGAGACGGAGGCGGCCGAGACCTGAAGCCGCTGCGACAACGTCGAAGTCGCAACGCGCCCCTCCTCTTCCTGGATCTTATAGATGTTCTTCAGGTAGTTCTCGAAGTTTTCGCTGGCCATCTCGGCCTCCACGGTGTTCGAACGACATCGACGACGAGGATCTCCGCACCAACGACCACGCTTGGGCGCGGTCCGGAGGGATTGCCCTCCGGGAACATTTGGTCGCCAGAATTAATGATTTAGGACAGCCTAAACTTACGCAAGGCCAAAAGAAGAGTCAAGCCCGATGGACTTGACCGGAGGGCGAGCGGACACCGCGTCAGCGCCGCCCGGGGGATACGAACAGGGAATCCGGAAGGCCGGTGTTGATGCGGTACTGCTGGTAGGTGAATTTCACGGACCCTGAGCGGGTAGACCGCTGCATCTCGCTGAACTGTGGCGCCGGGTCCGGGGCCCCCTCGGGAACCTTGAACAACGGCTCCGTCTTCTCTCCCACTGAACCGAAGAGCGCCGTCAGCGTCGAGGGAAGCCAGTACAGGCCGTCGACGAGTGCGTAGGTGAATTCGAACGTGATCGTCCGGCCGCCATAGGGCATGGACATGAGTCGCAACAACGTCCAATTCATCGGGTCGACCCACACATACGCCTGGCGGAGCCGGACCTTCGGGTCCTTCGCGGCCAATTGCAGTTTGAGCGCGATCTGCCCGTTGACAGTATCCGGCCCGATCATCGTTGCATCGTACTCGGCCCGCAGACGGTCCGGGTTCGGCGACATCCCCTCGCGGGGCATGATCGAAAAGGAAGTGGACACGAATTGGACCTTGTCCGGACGCTTGAAATACATGGTCGCCGTCGTCCTCGGCACACGCAGGTTCTCCATGTTCACGTCACCGACGACCGTCACTGCAAAATCGTGGACGTCTCGGAAAGCCCGCTCGAGATTGCGAAGTACCTCGTCTGCGGTCGGGGCGCGCGAGGACTGCGCGCCGGCGGCCATCGTCCACGCCACCAACAGTCCGAGGAGCCAATGCCTCATGCTGCCCGCGCCTCCATCCTCTGGACGACGGCATTATAGACAGCCATCAGGATCGTTGCGCCAACGCCGATCCCGATCATGGAATACCACACGAGCGACGGATCGCCTGACGCACGGGCGTTCTGGTACAGCCAGCCACCGATCGGGTCGCCGACGAACCGCGCGATCGCGATGGGGAGAAACGCGTAGCCCTGGAATAATCCCTGCTGGCCCGGAGGCGCGATCTCGGAAATATACTCGTAGTAGCGGGGGGCCTGGATCATCTCGCCGATCGCGAATGCTACGATGCCGGCGGCGATCGTGGGGATGCTGGGCGATATCGCAATGATGACCCAGATAAGTGACGAGACGGCGAACCCGATCAGGATGGCGCTCCGGGTCTTCCAGTGACGTGTCAGCCAGTTGATCGGGATCTGGAGCAGGATGATCGCGCCGGCCCCCGACCAGGATTGGATGATCTCGTACGGCTCATCAGGACCGATGAAGTCGGTGATGTAGTACGGAACGATGATGAATTCCTGCCAGAAGATGATCCAGTACAGCGAGTAGATGAGCAGGAAGATCATGAATTTGACGTTTGCCAGCACGATGAAGAGGTTGCCGATCTTCTTCGCGAGCGACTCCGTGACCTGGTTCGACGGGTCCGCCACTTCTTTGTACAGCATCAGGTTGACCACGAGCATTGCGAAGCAGCTCACCGACGAGACCACATACACGAACTCGTTGCCGTAGCTGTCGCGGACGAAGTACGCGATCGTCGGTCCGATCATGGCGCCTGCGTTCACCAGCCAGTAGTAGATGGCGAACCCCAGCGACTTCGTCTTCTCGGTGGTCGTTACGGCCACCGTGCCGAGCACGGACGGCTTGATGAAGGATCCGCCGAACGCCGTGAAGACGAGGAATGCCATCAACAGCCAATACTGATCGAGGCCGCTATAGACGCCGGCGAAGGCGTCCATTCCGAGCGAACCGATGAGGAAGTAACCCAGTCCGAGCACCGTGAAGGCAACGTTGAAGGCCTTCCGGAAGCCCCATTTGTCAGCCAGCGTTCCTCCGAGGATCGGAAGGAGATAGATGAGGCCTCCGAAGATGCCCGAGAGCGTTCCGGCCTCCGATTCCGTGAACCCGAGCTTGTTCCGGACATAGACCATGAAGACGATCTGCTGGCCATAGTACGCCAGCCGCTCGAAGAGTTCCATCCCGTTCGCCACCCAGAACGTGGGATGAAAACCAGAACGCAGATCTGACAGCGTGTTGCGGAAGGACACGGGAACCTCCGGGAACGTGAACGAGCGCCGCTAGGACAGGATGTCCTTGCGCGTGAAGACCAGCCAGGCGCCGATGAGGGCGGCACCCGCGGTGAACGAAAGATTGAGCAGTGACGCAGCGATCGCGTGCCAGTTCACCGGGTCGTCGAAGACCTTCTGCCAGACGACCATGTGATACGTAAAGAGGTACTCTCGGACCGCCCCGAACGCCTCGATGGGCATCACCGTCACGACCGTAAGGATGATGATCAGCCCCATCGTCGTCACGATCGGGCCGATGGCATTCTCCACGAACGACGACACGAAGAAGGCGATCGACGCGACCGTCAGCATCGGCGCGACAGCCAGAAGATACGCGACAATGAACCGCCAGGCAACGTCCGCTTCCGGTAGTACGAGGATGCCACGCTGAATGACGACCAAGTCGCCGCTTCCCAGGAGCGCGTGTGCGAGACCGACGCTCAAGACGCCGAGGAAGGCAACGAACAGCATCACGTAGGCCATCGTCGCGAACGCCTTGGCGGCGAGGATCCGCGACCGAGAGACCGGTTTGATCAGGAGAAGCCGGTATGTTCCGGAGGTCGCTTCGCCCGCAAGCATGTCGCCAGCGACGAACGTAATGAGCAGGGGTACATGGATCCAGAACACGTTCATCACCTGGTAGGCGATGAACCATCCGTTGAACAAATTCCCCAGGATGAAAAAGTCGTTCGCCAGGTTTCTGGTCGCCATCCGGAGGAACCGGTCCCCCTCTGACGCGATGGCCACCTCGATGATCGGGAGGATGACGAGGACGATGAGAAAGCCCAGGTAGGTGCGCTTCTTCAGGAAGGTCTTGACGATCTCGGCCCAGAACAATCGTGCCATGGTCTATCGGCGATCGGATTGTTCCGTGATCGAGAGAAAGTACTCTTCGAGCGAACGGACAGGGCGCACTGACATCACGCGCACCTTCGCCCGCACGAGCGATGCGACGAGGTCGGGCACAGCCTTCGGTCCGACAGAGACCCGCAATTCGGATTCGAGCTCGTCAACGGAGGCGACCGCCCTGTGCCTTCGGCAGATGGCAGCGGCCTTCCGCTGCGGTGTGGCCCGGATCATGACAGCTGAACCACTTCCCTCCAGGAGCGCTCGCACGTCACCCTGCACGGCCAGCTCGCCGCGATGGATGATCGCCATACGATTGGCGACCATCTCGACCTCGTTGAGAAGGTGCGACGACAGGATAATGGTCTTCTGACGGTCCCGGGCCAGCGACCGGATCAGCTCGCGCACTTCTTTCATTCCTTGAGGATCAAGGCCATTCGTCGGCTCGTCGAGGACGACGAGTTCCGGATCCGTCAAGAGGGCCTGTGCGATCCCCAACCGCTGCTTCATGCCGTGTGAATACGTCTTCACGAGATCGCGTCCACGCTCGAGCAGACCGACGAGATCGAGCACTTCGTCGATCCGCCGCCGGCTCACGCCTCCGGTGAGGGCACCGACAACCTCGAGGTTGCGTACGGCGGAGAGATAGAGATAGAAGTCTGGCTTCTCGACAATGCCCCCGACGCGGCGAAGGGCCTTTTCTCGCTCCGATCGGATCGAATGGCCAAAGAGCCGGGCATCGCCCTCCGTTGGCCGGATGAGCGACAAGATCATGCGAATGGTCGTGCTCTTGCCGGCGCCGTTCGGGCCGAGGAATCCGAAGACATCTCCCCGATGGATCACGAGGTCGACGTTTCGAACGGCCCACCGGTCGCCAAAGCGCTTGCCCAGTTGTCGAGTGGCCAGGATCGGGTCAGACATGGTCTCGGATATGCCGCACTGCTCTATCGGAACATACAACGAACTTCAATGAGCCGCTGGAAAAGTGGAGTTCGAAGGAACAGAATACGATATTTCATCCGTTGAACAACCACCTTCGAAACGGATCAAGGACATGAAGCGCACTGTCACATTTTGGATCATCGCCAGCATCGTCACCATCGGTTCCGCCGTGTATCAACGAATGACGGGCCCGACATATCCGGTCTCCGGCTCGGCCCAGGTCGGCGGTTCGCCGATTACGTATCGCCTGGAGCGCAGCCACGTTATCGACGAGGATGCCCCCGTCCGACTGGTCGTTTCTGACCCGGACGTCCATGCGACCCTCTATTGGAAACGACTTCGAACCGATGATCCCTATACGGTCGTCCCGTTAACCGCGAATGATGGGGTTCTCGTGGGGTCACTGCCACGCCAGCCGAAGGCCGGGAAGCTGGAGTACTATCTCGAAGCGACCAAGGGCCAGGAGACCGTCAGGATCCCGTCGGCGGGACCGATCAACATCCGGTTCAAGGGAGACGTGCCCCTGTATATCATCATTCCGCACGTCCTGGCGATGTTCATGGCCATGCTGCTGGCAACGCGTACCGGACTCGAGAGCTTCGTAGCAGAACCCCGGTACCGTACCTTCACCACCTGGACGCTCGTCGTTCTGGGGATCGGCGGGTTCGTGCTTGGTCCGATCATGCAGTGGTATGCGTTCGACCTCTGGTGGACCGGCTGGCCGTTCGACCACGACATGACAGACAACAAAACGCTCGTGGCCTTCCTCGGATGGCTCGTCGCGGCTGTTGCCGTTCGGCGTTCAAAGCGGCCGGCGCCATGGGTCATCGGAGCCGCCCTGCTCATGCTGATCGTGTACTTGATCCCGCACAGCGCGTTCGGCAGCGAGCTGGACTACTCGACCATGACAACCAAGCACGGACAGTGATCCGTCAACCCCGCGCTTGCATGAGGGAGACGATCTCGGCCGCCTCCTGATCCGGCACACTTCTCATCCATTCTCGAACGCGGTCGCCCGGTATGGCGATCGCGTTCGCATTTTCAACGGCCTGTGCCGGCGTGCGAATGCCGGGGATGACCGTCGAGACTCCCGGGATGGAAGCACTATAGCTCATGGCCAACTGGGCCGGGGTATTGCCCGACGAAGCCGCCAGCTCCCATGCAGGCGCCAGAAGCATGCGCGTACGGTCGATGATCTCCGGATTGAGTCTGAACGAGCGATGATCGTCCCGCGCGAATTGTCGGTCCGGCCGCATCGCGCCGGTCAGCAGTCCGAATTGCAGGGGCATGCGGGCGATGACGCCGACACCGGCATGGCGGGCCTGCTCGATCACGGGCAATGCTCGCCGGTTCAGAATGTTCAGTACGATCTGGAATCCGGACCCGAGCCCGCGGGACAGGAGGAATGAGGCTTCTGGTTCAGGGTTGAAGGTATGAAGCGAAATACCCCAGTACCGGATCTTGCCTTCTTGCCGCAGCTGGTCCAATGCGGCGAGACACTCCCCCTGTTCAAGATGCGCGATCTTGGCCGAATGCAATTGATAGAGATCGATGCTCTCTCGCCGTAGTCGCTGCAAACTCTTCTCGCAAGCAGCACGAATGTGCTTGCTGCTATAGTCGAGCGCGATAGATCCATCATCGTTCAGCCGGTGACCAACCTTGGTCGCGATGACCACGCCATCTGCATTGCCGATCACCTCCCCAAGAAGCGCTTCAGACCGGCCGAGCCCGTAGAAGTCGGCCGTATCGAAGAAGTTGATGCCTGACTCGAGCGCCGCACGGAGCGCGGCACGTGAGGTATCATCGTCGGCCGGCCCCCAGCCAATAGGCGTTGAGCCGGCCATGGCGGCCCCTCCGATCGCCCAAGCTCCGAACCCGACGACGCTGACCTTCAACTCCGTGGAACCAAACCTGCGGATCTGCATCGGTGGACCTCACCTCCTGGGGTGTTGGAATCGGATAAGGTACCGGAGGGAGCGCAGGAATCCAAGAACGCGCCGATCATGTCGAGATCCACACTCTCCCCCACGAGCATCGGACGTTTTGCGCATGCGAGGCAGTCGACCAGATCTGCTGGACGCTCCCTCTCCCAAAATTGGCACAGTCGAAAGATCTTCGCCGTGCCAACGTTGACACCGCCCCAACGTTCGCCTACATTGCTTCGTCACTTTTCGAAAGCCCCCCATGCGCACATCGATCGTACTGCTTGCTTTGCTCTTTGTTTCCTGTTCCTCCACAAAGCCGACGGCGGATGAACTGGCCTCCGCCGACTACGGACCGCCGCCGACAAACCATGTCGAGTTGCTCCGCTCCTGGCTGAAGGAGACCTACGGTGACTATGTACAGGCCGGGATCCGGGACGTCCAGTATGGAAAGCCGGCCAAGGGTTACCATCTGCCGGGCGCCTTGGAGAGTGGCGGGCCGAAGTACGGTTACGAGGTCGAGGTCACGTTCTCGCGCACAGCGACCGAAGGACGGCGCACCGTGCGACAGCGTATGATGGTGATGGTCCTCATCCGCAACGATGAGGTCATTTCGTACAAGGAAACAACGCAGTGACGCAGCCTCGCATCCGTATTCCGCTGACCGGGCTGGACGTTTCGCCGATCCTCTACGGCTGCATGAAGATCGGCGGATCGTGGGATGATGCGCCCCTGCGCCCAGAAGAGATCGCCAACGGTCTTGCCAGCATCAAAGCCGCATGGGACGGAGGCGTGAACTTCTTTGACCACGCCGATATCTACTGCCGCGGCAAGTCAGAGGCACTCTTCGGCCACGCGTGGTCGGAGCTCGGCCTGCGCCGCGATCAGGTGATCCTCCAGTCAAAATGCGGGATCCGGAGGCCCGACGATCCTCCGGGCGCGCCGCATCGCTATGACCTGAGCCGTGACTATATTCTTTGGTCGGTCGAGAACATTCTCCGGCGTCTGAAGACGGACCGCCTCGACATCCTTCTCCTCCATCGTCCGGATCCGCTCGTCGAACCGGGATCGGTCGCGAGCGCTTTCGACGAACTTCGGTCCCAAAAACTGGTCCGATACTTCGGCGTCAGCAATCATAATGCCGGACAGATCGACCTCCTGCAGCAGTCCCTCTCGGAACCGCTGGTCGTCAACCAGGTGGAGCTGAATCTCCTCCACAGCGACCTCATTGACGAAGGTGTGACTGTCGACCACCTGCAACGTACCGTCGTCCGCGGAGACGGAACGCTCGATCATTGCCGCCGGCATCAGGTCAGCGTGCAGGCGTATTCACCCGTCGCGAAAGGGCGCATTTCGTCCCCACCCGCCGATGCTGACGAACGAACGCGCTCGGTCTCTGTGGCAGTGCACGAGGTGGCGCGGGCCCGCGGAGTCTCGCCCGATGCGATCCAGGCAGCGTGGCTTCTACGACACCCGGCGCACATTCAACCGGTTCTGGGCACAACGAACCCTCAGCGGATCACGGAGTCGTTGCGCGGGATGGATCTTCAACTATCGCGGGACGAGTGGTACCGCTTGTTCACCGCCGGACGAGGCCGGGCGTTGCCGTAGCAGGCAGGTAGCAGATCAGAGAGGGCAGGAAGCAACTACGGCAGAAGATTTCGCAGGACAAACCAGACGTTGGCGGGCCGCTCGGCCAAGCGGCGCATGTACCACGGGAACCAGTATTCTCCGTACGCCACCAGCACTCTCACCCGATACCCCGCCGCCGTCAGCCTTCGCTGTTCTTCCGGCTGAATGCCATACAGCATCGTGTATTCCGGCGCCGATCTCCCCAAACCCAGCCGTTCCGCCTCAGCCGCGATCCGTCGGATGAGCGCAAGATCATGCGTCCCGTACTGCAGGTTCGATCGCGCGGGGTCAACGCGCCGAAGATAGTCCGCACAGAGCTGGTAGTATGCCTCGTCAACGTCCGCCTTCTTCGGGAACGCTCTGTCAGGCGGTTCCTTGTAGGCCCCTTTGACCATTCGAACCGAAGCGTTGACCGACAGGAGGGCGTTGAGGTCAGCAGGCGTGCGCCGGAGGTAGGACTGTAGGCAAATGCCGATGTTCGGGAATTCCTTCTGGATGCGGTAGAACACATCGAGCGTACGGTCGACGTAGGATGACTGCTCCATGTCGATCCAGGTGACGTTCCCCAACCGGGCCGCCTTTTCTGTGATCGACCGCATGCCCCGGTATGCCAGTTCGGGATCGATGTCCAGGCCAAGCTGTGTCAGTTTGGTCGAGATATGCGTGTCGAGTCCGCGCTCCTTGATGCGGTCGGCCACCATCAGGTAGTGGTCACGGACGGCGGTCGCCTCTTCCACCGTCGTCACGTTCTCCCCCAGCCGCGTGAACGTGCTCGCGATCCCGAGCGACCTCAACTGTTCTGCAGCTCCCAAGGCAGACCCGAGGTCCTCGCCCGGCATGAACCTTCGTACGGCCTTTTTGACGAACCGATAGCGGGGAAGGGTTTCCCGCAGCGTGCGGCTCTGTGACGCCCACAAGAGGGCATTGCGCATCAGGCCCATGACGTAGGTCTCTACGCGACGCCTTTGACGAGGCCGCCGTCGACGAGGAGCGATGCTCCAGTGATATAGGCGGCGGCGTCCGACAAGAGGAACACCGCGGCATTCGCAAATTCCTCCACCTGTCCGTAGCGACCGAGCGCGATGGTCTTCTCCGTTCTCGCTTTCTGTTCCGCCGGCGTGACACCTTCCTTCGACGCCCTGATCGCATCGAGCTCCCGGACTCGATCGGTGTCGATGCGGCCGGGCAGGATGACGTTGACGCGGATCTGAAACGGTGCCAATTCAACGGCGAGTGTCTTCGACAGGGCAGCAACGGCGGGTCGTTCGACGTTCGACAATGCGAGGTTGGCGATTGGCTCGCGGATCGACGTGGACGTATTGAACAGGATGCTGCCGCCACCTCGTGATCGCATCGACGGGACGACGGCGCGCGCCATTCGGATGGAGCTCAGCACAAGAAGTTCGTGCGCCTCCTTCCAGGCGTTGTCGTCGAATGAAAGGGCCGATCCGGAAGCCGGGCCGCCCGTATTGGCGAAGAGAAGGTCTACGCCCCCGAATCGCTCGACAGTCGCGGCCGCCCAATGGTCGATGGCCCCGGCCAAGTGCAGGTCTGCCGGATACGTCATCACTGGTGCCCCCGACTCTTTCGCGATCTTCTCGCCCGCAGCCTTCAGCGACGCTTCATTCCTCGACGCCATCGACACCTGCGCCCCCTCCATCGCCAGGGCTCGTGCGACAGCAAAGCCCATCCCGCGGCTCGCTCCGGCGACCATCGCAACTTTTCCCCGAAGTTTCAGATCCATGGTGCATCCTCCTTGCCGTGGTAGTACGAGAGCAACGTGTCCAGCATCCGCTGAACGACCGGATCGGCCTGCGGGGCGGGCGGACGCACGCGCGCGTTTGCGATGACCCCGCGGCGGCGCAGGACCTCTTTTCGGATCGCCATACCCACGCCTTCCTGAAACTCGAACCGCATGAGCGGCACGAAGCGATAGAACTGCTCTGCCGCCTTCCGGTGATCACCCGCCCGGAATGCCTTGACAACGGCGACGAGGATCTCGGGGTACGCAAACCCTGTCATGGCCCCATCGGCCCCGGCGATGAGCTCTTCAAGAAGATAGACGCCGCCGAGCCCGCCAAGGATCTTCACAGGATGGTCTCCAGCCTCGGCCCGGATGCGCGTGACCTTTGAGGGCGTCGGCGCGTCCTCGAGCTTGATGCACGCGACCGTCGGGACTTCGCGGGCGATCCGGAGGAGGAGCGACGCCTCCATGGCGAAGCCCGAGATGGGCGGAAAATCCTGGACGACGATCGGAACGTCCACCGCGTCGGCGACGGCCCGGAAGTGAGAAACCACGGCGTCGGAGTTGAGTTTGGGCAGCCGCGGCGGACTGATCATGACGGCCGCGGCGCCGGCCGTCCGGGCAGCACGCGTGAACTCGATGCAGGTCCGGAACCCCTCGGCGGTCGTACCCACGACGACGGGAACGCGGCCGTTGACGTGTCCGAGCACCGTTTCGAGGACCAGCGTTCGTTCACGCTCGGTGAGCCGGGCAACTTCGCTCGTCACGCCGAGAGCGGTGAAACCATCGACGCCAGCCTCGATGAACAGGTCGATGATCTTCTTGAGTCCGGCGGTGTCGATCTCGTCGCCGGCGGTGAACGGCGTCGGAAGCACCGAATACACACCTTCGAATCGCGGGGTCATGTGTCCCATGGAAGTTGACTGGATGTTCGATAGCTACACAGGTCGCTGCGCCAAGACCTGCACGACAGCGCTCATACCGTCGTGAAATTCGCCTTCGTGGATCTCACGTTCCGTTTCCCGGCCGATGATGAGGTCGAGACCCTCCAACTCACGCCGGAGGTCTTCCAGCGTCGGCATGAGCGACGGATCGCTCGGACCGCCGGTGCCGTACGCCAATTGCTTCGGCGTGTATGCTTCGACGACCAGCATGCCCCCCGGCCGAAGCCCTCGGCGAACGCCCTCATACATCTTGGCCCGTACCGCACGGGGAAGGTGAGCGAAGATGGCGACCGCCCCGCTCCACCGCGCCTCCTCGAATCGCACGTCTGCAAGATCCGAGCAGATGGTCTCGACATGCACTCCGCGGGAGGCCGCCAACCGCTCGGCCTTTGCCAACCCGACCGGCGACCAATCGATGGCCGTGACGGCGTGGCCACGTTCGGCCAAAAAGACTGCGTTCCTCCCCTCCCCTTCGGCCAGGCAAATCACCGGCCCGCGGGGGATTCGGTCCGCCACGGATGTGAGAAAATCGTTCGGCGATGTACCGTACGCGTAGGCATCCGTACCGTACCGCTCGTCCCAGACCGTAGACATACGCGTGCGTGCCTTTTCTGCTGGGTCATCTCACGACCGGCATTCAGCCGACCGGCGTGATCTCGCGCAGAAATCGGGCACTCTCCTCGGGGATCGCTGGATTGATGAAAATGCCGCTGCCCAGTTCGAAGCCTGCCGCCACCGAAATGCGCGGGACGATGGACAAGTACCAGTGGAAATAGTCCGACTGGACCATTCGGACTGGCAGCGAACGGATGAGCAGATTGAAATCGGGGTCGTTCAGACCGGTGTGCAGTTTTCCGAGCAGCGTTCGGAGGATCTCGGCCAGGTCCGCCAGTTCTTCATCGGTCGACAGGTCGAATGACGACATGTGCCGCAACGGGAAGACCCAGAGGTGAAATGGTGAGAGCGCCGCGTACGGAATGAAGGCGACGAAGTTCCGGTTGGAGCAGATGACGCGATCGGCGACGGAGCGTTCGTCGCGCGCCGTGCGACAGAAGACGCACTCCCCCGTCTCGTCGAAGTAGCGAACGGCGATCTCGAGTCGTGTCCGTACCTGCGAGGGGACGATCGGGGTCGCAACGATCTGGGAATGCGGATGGGGCTGCGACGTGCCGGCTCCCGCGCCGTGGTTCCGAAAGATCACAACGGCCTCGATCCGGGGGTCGGACCGGAGCTCCTGGTACCGCTGACGATAGATTCCGAGCAGCTCCGAGAGGTCGTCGAGTGACGCCTGGTGTAGGTGGACGTCGTGGCGCCGATTCTCGATGACCACCTCGTGATAGCCGACGGCGTTCATTGAACGGTAGATCCCGTTCAACTTGCGCATCGGCAAACCCTCGCGCACCAGAGCTGGATACTTGTTCGCGATGACGCGGATCCGCCAGCCGTCCGGTCCATCCACGCGTGCGTGTTCCTCCGCCGTATCGCCTTCATGACCCGGACAGAACGGACACGCCGGATCGTGCGCAAGAGGCGGTCCATCAGCTCGAAGGGGCATCGCGAACGCATCCGGACGCCGGGCACGCTCGGTCGCGATAATGACCCAGTCACGTGTTACGATATTCTGGCGCAGTTCAGGCATTTGGTGGCAGCGCCAGCAATGTACATCCTCCTTCATCCTCGCGCAATCATCCTGCAATGATTCCCAGGAATAGAAAACCCCGGCGGACCGGGGTTTGCGTAGGTCAATCCCGAGCCGACGGTCAGCGCAGTCTGGTCAACGACGGGTCGATTGCCAGGAGCAGATCGATGTCGATCCGGTAGGTGGGAACGATCTCCGGAGTGCGCGACAGGATGCGGACATCCCCGTCGACGAGCGATCGGAGGGCTGCGGTGAGCGTATCGGAGGCGATGAACGCATACCGAAGGTCTTTATGATCAGACGGCGTGAACGACGGCTTGTCACGGTACACCCCGATCTCCGATGGCGCGATCGTCCTGGCTTCCATCTGCTTCAGCCGGGCCTCGATCATCGTCGCTCGTTGCTGTTCTTCGGGTTTGTCCTTGATCAAATGCCGTCGCGTTGCGGCGAGTGCATGAAGCAGATGGTGCCGGAGATGTTCCCGGTATTCAGGACCCCGGTAGTAGCTGGCCTGGGTCGTGATTCCCTTCGGGGACACCCATTCGATATGGATCAAGTCCGGACGTCCGTCCCGGTCGAGGTCGGTCACTTCGACTTGCTTTGAACTTTCATTCGCGGTTAGATACAAGAAGAGCACGTCTTTGCCGTCCGTCCGGAATTCCAGCCGGTCGAGCGGGCCCCTGCCGATCGGTTCAATATAGCAGACGTGTCCGGTCTCATCGACCGACATGTTTCCAAACACCGTCTTCTTGTCGACACCAGCATCCTGAGCAGAACCGACTGCTGTCGAGAGGAAGGCGAGAAGAGAGATGAGGAGGAACCGGAGGACCGGGCGGTCAACGTGATCGTTCAGGTGCATGAGGCAAGGTACGAATGCGCACGAGAGCGCGCAAGTCGCGTGCGCGACCACCGTCACACGACTCTCGTCGCAAGACCGAGAAGATCAGGAAGCGGCGACCGGCTGCGGGCGCATCTGACGATAGCGCTTGATCTTGCCGCGGATCGTGTCGAGCAGGAGCTCGTTGGAGAAGGGTTTTGTGAGGTAATCGTCCGCGCCCAGCCCCTTGCCGTAGCGGATCATCCCCTCGTCCTTCAGGCCGCTCAGGAACATGAACGGAACCATGGCGAGGTGCTGATAGAGCCGGACCTTTTCATAGAAGGAGAATCCGCCCATCGTTGACGTGTCAAGATTGATATCGGAGAGGATCATGTCGGGCGTCAGGTCTTTGAGGGCCACGATGGCCTCGTCTGACGTGCTGAACGCCTGGACGACGAACCCTGATTCCTCGAGCACCTGAGTGATGAGCATCCGCATGGCATCTTCATCATCCACGATGACGATCGATTGCTGATGATGTTCAGGGCCGAGTTCGGCAAGGACCTTCGACTCGATCTTGGCGTGCTCGGTCGGCCCGATCGAGAACTTTCGGCGCAATTCTGTGACGACCGTACCGCGTTCCTTGGCATTGAGGCCCGAAGTCCATGCGATCTTGAAGGCCTGTGCATACGACTCGCGCTTGACGTCCGCTTCGAGGCGGTTATGGATGTCATCGGTGATGGTCAGCGACGTGCGGAGCGCTGCGAGCTGGGCCACCTCTTCCTTCGACAAAGCCCCGTCTGCCCACGCCAGCAATAGTACTTTCTTGTAAATGTTCGCCGGATCGTTGGCGTTGTTGCTCGCCGCCGGCTTCGCCGCCTTCTGCCGTTCCGCTTCGGCTTTCTTGAAGTCCTCTTCGAATTTGCGCTTGGCTTCCTGCTCGGCCTTCTGTCGGTCGGTCAGTCCGGCCGGTTTGGCCGCCGCGGGTGCTGGTGCCGGCGTCTGGGCCTTCTTGACCCGCTCTGCCTCAAGCCGGCGCTTTGATTCTTCCTCACGGGCCTTCCGTTCGTCTTCCAACCGTTTCCGCTCGGCTTCGAGACGCGCTTTCGCATCGTCCTCGCGCTGCTGGCGAACGGCGGCATCTCCCTTTTTCCGCTGATCCTCCGCGCGCAAGAACGAGATCCGTTCCTCGAACGCGTAGATGTACGCGTTGTTCGGATCAATGGCCTTCGCCCGACTGATCTCGGCCTGGGCTTCCGGAAGGTTGCCAGCCTTGATCAGCTGATCGACGCCCTTGAGGATCTCGTTCGCCTGCTTGCGCAGTTCCTCGGGCTTGCTGAGGGTATGGGGAGTTTCTTTAGACATGGCCCTGATTGGACCGCTTATGCTCGTTCCTGGTACCACCACCGTCGGACGACGTCACTGACGTCGGTCGGCGCCTGGCGCAGCTTCCACTTGTCGAAGAACTTGATGTCCGCACTCGTCGGTTCGGGGTCCGGCATATCGACCTGCACCCGCAACGGCATGGGAACGGCGTCCCCAACGACGAGCGCCTCCCCCGGACGCAGCGACGGCAGGAGGTTCTCGAGTCCCGGGAACGTGTCGGCCACGAGCCGCCGGACATAGTTCTGGTCGACGGGATTCGTCAGTCGGAGCACGACGAAATTGTTGCACTGCGAAAGGATCGTTTCGGAGATATCGGACGGACGCTGGCTCACGATCATGCAACTCACGCCGTACTTCCGTCCTTCCTTCGCGATCCGTTCGATCGTTCGGCGAGCTGCCCGGGTTCCCTCGCTCGACGAAGAAAGGTAGTTGTGCGCCTCTTCAAAGACAAGAAGGATGGGGAACTCCCGGCGGTTCTTGTTCCAGAAATTGAAATCGAAGGCAAGACGGGCGACAAGGGAGACGATCGTATTGACGATATCGAACGGCACGCCGCTCATGTCCATGATCGTGATCTTCGAACGGCCGTTCATCCCGAACATCTTGCCGAGCAGTTCTTCGATGGTCGACGAATGGATGTAGAGCCGAGGCCGGAAGAGAAAATCATATCGTGGATCATTCAACTTGGTGTCAAGCTGGACGAGGAAGCGGGCGAACTTGCCCTGGAACGGTCCTCCCGGTTCACTGTCGAGGGCCTCGATCTTCGTCCGCACTTCGGTCAGATTGTAGTAGACGGGCGTATCGACCGTCAGCACGTTCTTCAGCTCGGGGTTCTGGTCCCGTTTCGCCTGATACACAAGGTCCTTGAGGACGGTGATCTGGGCGGCGGCGTTCTCGTCAGAATTGTCGATGAACAGCTCCAGCAGCTCCTGGAAGTTCATGAGCCAGAACGGCAGCTCGAGCTCTGTCAGATTGAGATACTGGCTGTTCTCGGGAAATGCGCTTTGGTACTCGTTGTGAATATCGAGGATGATGACGTTCGTATCGGGGTATCCGACGACCTTCTGTAGGATCGACGCGACTGTCGAGGATTTTCCAGAACCGCTGGCCCCAACGACCGCCAGGTGCTTGCCGAAGAACCGGTTGGGGTCGAGATGGGCGCGCTCGTTCTCGAACAACGACAGGCGTCCCACCGAGAATCCATAGCGCTGATAGACGGAGAAGGCGACGGAAAGGTCTTTGTCTTCCAGGAGATACACGGGGGCATCGGCCGTCGGGAACGTCGACACGCCCCGTTCGAACATGCCGTTCTTGACCATGCCCACGAGCGTTACGTTCATTTCGAACAGCGAGTGGACGCTTCCGTTCTCGTGGACGCCGACCTTGTGGAATCCGGCGATCATGCCGAGCAGGACCGACTTGTTGACCGGAACGAGCACATACGTGCCGATCTGGCCGATCGGGTAGCTCTTGCCGTTCAGCGGCAGGATGAGCTTCGACACCTTCGGGTCGATCTCGACCGTCAGGCCGCTCGTCGTGACGTCGCGGACGGTACCGATGCGTTTCTGTTCCCAATTTGCGGGCGTGGCCATGATGCGTTCTCCTTTGCGCCCTTACGCCGCTTCGACGAGTGATTCTTCCGTCGCCAGCACCGACGCCATGATCCGCAACAGGGCCTCAGGATCGAACGGCTTCGACAGGAATGGAAGCGATTTCAGCAACGTCGTGTTCTCGTCCGAGGCCTTCTCCAGCAGGAGGCCGCTCATGGCGACGATCTTCAGGTCGCTGTTGATCTTTCGAAGCGCACGGATGGTCGCCGCTCCATCGAGCACGGGCATGAGCATGTCCACGAGGACGAGTTGGATCTGCTCGCGGTTGGCCATGTAGACCGCGAGGGCTTCGGTTCCGTCCGCTGCGGACAGGACGTTGTAGTTTTTTCCCAACAGGATGGTCTGGATGAGGCCCGAGACGCTCTCTTCGTCCTCGACGACCAGGATCGTCTCGCCGTGTCCCGACGGGATCTCCTGCGCTGCCGCTTCGACCTCGGCCTGTTCAACCTCCGTCGCCGGCAGGTAGACCTTGAACTGCGTTCCGCGGCCGATCTCGCTTTGGAGATCGATGAAGCCACCGTGACTCTTGACGATCGTTGCCACGGTCGCCAGGCCAAGACCTGTTCCTTTGCCCGGGTCTTTCGTCGTGAAGAACGGATCGAAAATCCTGCTCAGGTTTTCGGCCGGGATCCCCATGCCGGTATCGGCCACGGTCAGGAGGACGTACGGGCCAGGCTTGGCATCCAGGTGGCGGGCCGACATCTCCGGACTCAACGTAAGGTTCTGGAGCTCGACGCGCAGGGTGCCGCCTTCGGGCATCGCATCGCGAGCGTTCACCGACAGGTTCATAAGGACTTGCGACAGCTGTGTGGCGTCGCCCTTCACCTGCCAGAGGTCGGCCGGGCATCGGGTCATGATCTTGATCGACGGGTTCACCGTCTCGCGCAGGAACCGCGAGGTCTCGTTGACGAGGTGCTTCAACTTCAAGGCCGAGCGTTCGCCTTCCATTCCACGCACGAACGAGAGAACCTGCTTCACGATCCCTTCGCCCCGTTTCGCCGTCATCTCGAGCGTTTCAAGGATGGTCTTCGATGACGGGGTCGTGAGCGCGTCACGCAGGAGCGGGATCGCCATCCGCATCGGCGCCAGGACGTTGTTCAGGTCGTGGGCGATGCCGCTGGCAAGCGTGCCGATACTCTCCATGCGTTGGGCACGAAGGAACTGCCGCTCGAGTTGCTTCTTTTCTGTGATATCCGTGTTGATCACGAGGACCGACTTCGGCTGGCCTTCGTCGTTCCGCACGAGGTTCCAGCGGCTTTCAACGAGGACCGGCTGTCCGCCCTTGTTGACCTGTGTCAGCTCGCCGAACCAGAGCCCGGACGCCATCACTTCTTTCAGCGCCGCTTCCAGATGAGTCTGCTGGCGCTGGAACAGGTCTTCGGCCCGTTGACCCAGTGCCTCTGATGAGGTCCATCCGTAGATGCGTTCAGCGCTCTTATTCCAGAACACCACACGATGCTCCATGTCGAGCTCGAGAATGGCGTCTTGTGCGATGTCGAGCAGGCGTACCTGATCGCGGATCTTTTCCTCGGCTCGTTTTCGCTCGATCGCCATCGCGATCTGTTCGGACACGTAGGAGAGGATGTTCTGCTCGTTTTCTCCGAACCGCATGCCTTCCGCATAGCTGCAGACGGCGATGACGCCGACCGGACCCTGTGAGGAACGGAGCGGTACACCGAGCCAGTCTATGAAATGGGCCGGTCCGTTCGCGATGGCCCCAGTGTCATGGAGGCGCGCATATTCTTCGGCCGACACGATCATCGGTCGGTTCTGACGCAGCACGTACTCCGCCAAACAGATGCCCGTGCTACGCACCGCGGCCGTATCAGGATGTTCGTCCGAGAAATAGGCGAACGTGGGGCTGTCGGCGTTCGCATTCCTCAGGGCGATGGAAAAATTCCGGGCGGGCATCAGTTCGCCGACGATCTCATGTAGACGACCGAACAATTCGACGAGACTGCCCCCCATGCTCGTGGCTTCCGAGATCCGGTAGACGGCGCGCTGAAGCGTTTCCGACCGCTTGCGGTCGGTAATGTCCTGCGCGTAAATGGAAAGTCCGTCGTCAGCCGGATATGCACGAACGTACAGCCAGGCATCGAACGCGGCGAAATATTCCTCGAATTCTGCGGGGACGCCCTCGGTCATGGCGCGCAACAGCGCCTTTCGACCCGGGGACGCCTCGGGCATAGGGAATTCATCCCACCACATGCTTCCCCAAAGGTCCTGGCGGGACTTCTGCATCCGTTTCAAGAAGTCGTCGGACTTTGGGTTGAGATACATCAAATGCCAGTCGGCCGTGACGGCGAAGAACGCATCGGTGATGCTCTCGAAGATCGTGAGCGTACGAGCCGCCGACCGCTGAAGCTCTTCCTGCAGTACCACCCTCTCCTGTTCGGCCTTCCGCTTGGCAAGCGCGTTCTGAATGGCACCCGGCAAGCGCTTGAGGCTGGTCTTCAGGATGTAGTCGTCCGCTCCCTCCTTCATGCACTCAACGGCCACTTCTTCACGCTGTGTACCGGTCACCAGAATGAACGGCACCGATACGTTTCGCTCTTTGACCAGTTTGAGCGCTTCCAGACCGGAGAACTGCGGCAACGTGTAGTCGGCCAGGATGATGTCCGGTAGGTCTTCCTCGAGGGCCCGAAGGAACTTCTTCTTCGTGGCCACGCGTGTCACCTGACACGGGATATTGGCGTTCATCAGCTCCCGTTCGGTGAGCTCGGCGTCGATTGGAATATCTTCGACAAGGAGGATGTTGACTCGATTGTCCATGGTCGGTTCCGTAGTCGGCCGCCTACCGGCTGGCCAAAGTGGTGTTCAGTTCCATCCAGTATTCCCCCAGGCCCGTTACGACCCGGGAAAAGTCTGTGAATTGGAGGGGTTTCACGATGTAGCTATTGACGCCCAGGTCGTAGCAGGTCAGGAGGTCAGCCTCTTGCTGGGAGGAGGTCATGACGACGACGGGGATACGGCGCATCTGGGGATGTGCCTTGATCCTGTCGAGCACTTCCATGCCGTTGAGACGCGGAAGCTTCAGGTCGAGCAGAATGAGCCGCAACGACGACTGACCGGCATCGACATAGCGCTGAAGCCATGCCCACGCGTCCGCTCCGTCGGAGACGTGCGCAAGCTTATCCGTCAGGCCGTGTCCGCGCAAGGTGTGCATGGTCAGGTCCGCATCGTGCGGGTCGTCTTCGACCAGCAAGATTTCGATGTCAGGCAAGTAGGTCATGGGTCAAGTTTGAAGGTACGGTCGCCGGCCGGCGCATCCGCTGGCCAATGCCGACGAGGGCAGACGGGATTTCATCAAGACTCAGGATGGCATCTGCGATGCCGTCATCGACGGCGGCCCGTGGCATGCCGTAGACGACGCATGACGATTCATCCTGGGCGATGACCAGGCCGCCCCGGTTCTTGATCGATCGAAGGCCGTTCAGTCCATCCTTCCCCATTCCCGTCATGATCAGGCCTACGACGGGACGAGGGGCGACAGCCGCCAGCGACAGCATCATGACATCGGCCGAGGGTTTATACAACGTGGTCCGCGGCTCGTCAGTGACGACCACGGTCATCTCTTCCCGGTCACGTGCGAATGTCAGGTGCCGACCGCCAGGTGCAACGTAGACACAACCGGATGCGAGGCGGTCCCCCGTGGCCGCTTCTTTGACGGTGACCGCGCTGACCGAGTTGAGCCGCTGGGACATTGTTTGCGTGAAATGGGGTGGCATGTGTTGCACGACGACCACGGGCAGCGGGAAATCTGCCGGCAGCCGCGGGATCATCTCCAGGAGCGCCAGCGGTCCGCCGGTCGAGATCCCGACCGCCACCGCAGACAGTCCAGAGGCCGGAACGCCGACAGGCGCGATCGAGGGGCGTGCTAGCGCGGCAACCGCTGGCTTCTTGCGTTGCCGCATGGTCTCGAACCGCAAACGCACATACCGGCTCGTGGCGATCTCTCGGACCTTCGCCACCAGTTCGTCCCGGATCTGAAGGATACCGACAGAGACAAACGACATTTCTTTCGAGATGAAGTCGACGGCGCCGAGGTCGAGCGCTTCCATCGTCGCCTGCGCGCCTTCGGTCGTCAACGAGCTGACCATCAGAACGGGTACCGGATGTTCCCGCATGATGACCCGGAGAGCCGACAAGCCGTCCATGCCAGGCATTTCGACGTCGAGCGTCACGACATCCGGCCGCAGACGGTCGATCTTATCCAGTCCTTCCTGACCGTCGCGTGCGACCGCGACCACTTTGATGTCCGGGTCGGATTCCAGCATCGAGCTCAGGGCCTTGCGCATGAACGCGGAATCGTCGATCACGATTACGCTGATCGGCCGCGAGGTACCCGGTCCAACGGGGGCAATATGGCCCCGCTGCATCATCGTACCACCCACTCCAAGGCTTCGCGTTCGGTCGAGAAAGGAACGAGATGGGGACCAGCCAGATGCGCCCACAGACGGACGGCCGCGCGCGAGACCGGGTTCTCGACGACGACGGCGCCGCGTCCCGACTTGGTGCGGAGGACGGCGCGTGCCAGTCGAAGAACGCGGGTCATCGAACCGCCCTCGAGCGGTGCCCCATCAAAGCGGCAAATGACCGCCACGCCGCTGTCCACACGGTCCATTTCGTTCGCCTGGCGACGATACAAACGAGCCTTGTGGCGACCGTTCAGTCCGCGGTAGTCGGCGAACAGGATCGGTTTGTTCCGGTAGTGCATCCACGCTACTGGCATGATCGTTCTCCTCTTCGATTCAGCTGCGCAGGCTGGCAGCCGAGCGGTTCACGTCGGCGGTAGATCCGCTGACCAACGTCATCAATTGACCGACATCGACGATCAGGATCGTGCGGCCGTCACCCAGGATCGTCGAACCCGCGATGCCGGTGGTGTTGCTCAGATAATCCCCCAGGGATTTGATCACTACTTCCCGCTGTCCCATCATCGCGTCGACGACGAGGCCGGTGCGTTGGTCGGCCCATCCTACGACGACGACATACAGCCACGGATGTTCATTCGACACATGCGGGACATTCAAGATCCCGCCGAGCGACACGAGCGGCAGGACCGTATCGCGCAGACGGATCGTCCATCGTCCATTGACCGTCTGGATATCGTTTCTATGAACGCGGACGACCTCGAGGACCGATGCCAGTGGCACGGCGAAGATCTCCTGCGCCACCCGCACCAGCAATCCCTGGATGATGGCCAGGGTCAACGGTACTTTGAGCGTGATAAGCGTGCCGCGCCCGAGCTGCGACTGTACGTCGATGATCCCCTTGAGTCTGGCGATGTTCGATCGTACCACGTCCATCCCAACGCCGCGGCCGGAGATCGACGTCACTTCGGATGCTGTGCTGAAGCCCGGGGCGAAGATCAAATTGATCGCATCGCGATCGGTGAGGTCGGCAGCCTGCGCCGCGGTCATCATACCCTTCTCGATCGCTTTGCGACGAAGGCGCTCCGGGTCGATCCCGCGACCGTCATCCTCGATCGAGATGACGATGTGATTTCCCTGATGTTCTGCGTTGACAACGATCGTTCCGCCCGGGTCTTTATGGGCAGCCCTCCGTTCGGCCTCAGGCTCGATGCCATGGTCGACGGCATTGCGGATCAGATGGACAAGCGGGTCGTTGAGTTCTTCGATGATCGATTTGTCGAGCTCGGTCTCTTCACCGTAGATCTGCAGGTCGACCGGCTTCCCCGTTTCACGCGATAGATCACGCACAAGCCGCGGCAACCGGTTGAAGAGACGCGCGACCGGAACCATGCGCGTCTTCATGACCGCCATCTGGAGTTCCGTCGTGATGAAATCCACCTGGGTGCTCGCTTCCTGCAGTTCACCCGTCCGCTCCGACGCCGCGAACTCCTGGCCGATGGCGGCCGAGGTCTGCGAGAGGCGGTTGCGGGCGAGGACGAGCTCCCCGACGAGGTTCATCAGATGGTCCAGCCGGCTCACATCGACACGGATCGACAGGTCGGCGGTCTTCGCGTCCGTTGACCTGACCATTTCAGGGGCTTCCGCAGGAGCGACGGCGGTGGCCGGTTCCGCCGATTCTCCGCGGATCTCGCGATGCAACCGTTCGATCGTTGCACTGCAATCCCGCACCGTTTCATCCCGATGCTCGACAGCCGCGACGAGGTGACGCAGCTCATCCGCAGCCTCGAGCATCACATCCATCATGGACGGTCGTACCTGCAACACCCCTTTCCGGAGCTTGTTGAGCAGGTCTTCGTATTCATGCGCCAGGTCCGAGACCGAGCCGAGGCCGAGGAACGACGACGTGCCTTTCAGCGTGTGCACGCCTCGAAAGATCTTGTTGAGGAGCTCAGCGTCGGCCGGACGCTTCTCGAGCTCGACGAGATCGTGCCCCAGGATCTCGAGGATCTCGCGCGCTTCGACGAGGAAGCTCTCGAGCAGCTCGTCGTTCATCGCGTCGGAAAGTGCGGCGCTGTTCTTCGCCTGTTGATCTGCCATGGCCGGACCTTAGGAAGGGTCCTGCGTGGAACGACCCTGCTCGCGGAACTGACGGACGACGTTGTCGATCCGCTCCTGCGTCTCCGAGCTTTTCATGTATGATGCATTCTTGTCGAAGGCCACGCCTGTCGCCATCGCCGGAAGCGCAACCGTCGGGACGATAAGCCTGTCCCGCAGCTCCGTCCCCTCAAAGTAACTCAGCTCGTGCATGAGCTCGAGCCGCACTGATTCGATGAGGTGATTCGCGGCAGCGATCTTCTGTGCCGTAATGTCCTGCACCTGTAAGGCCATCGTGATGTTCATGGTGTCCTGCCGGACCTCGGCGAGCGTTTCCTGGACCGACTGCGCGAGCGCCGCCTGGCCATTCATCGACCCGTATGACATCCGACCGACAGCATTCTCGACCGTCTCGATCTTGTGCGACATCGTGTCGAGAACGTTCAGGATCTCGACCGTGGCCATCTCGGTCGCTTGCGTTACCGTCGAGAGTTGCACCGCGGCCTTCGGGATCTTGTTCGAGCTCTCTTCGATGGCGCCTTTGATCCGGTCGAGAAGGTCGATCACCTTGTGCAACGCGATGACCACGCTTTCGACGGCGCCGGTCGGCGTCGACGGGTTTACGGTGGTTGGTACGTTCAGGGTTTCCATGTCGGTTGATTCCGATCAGACTGGGGGATTGGACCGAAGATCTCCGCTCCGGGCCTTGGCCAGAAGGGATTCGACCATGCGTTTGCGCTCGTCGGCGCCGACAAACCCGGAAGCCGGGCTGGCGACCTCTGCGGGCGCGGATGTCTCAGCGACCGGCGCAGCATCGCCGATCTCGGCCACCAGGCGCCGGAGGACATCGCCGACGGCCTGCATCAGGCCGATGACAGACGCGATCTGTTGGCCTGTGATATCCTGGACCTGCTGCGCCATCATGACGTTGGTGCAGTCATCACTCAATTGCTCAAGGCTCGCGCTCAGGGTCGTCGATGGCTGAATGGCTGCGATGCTCTGACGATGCAAGTCCCAGGACGACAGGAGTGACGTGAGGTCGGCGTCCCCCGGGAGCTTCGACGCGATGGCGTCGATCGCGGCGTTGATATCACGCGACGATTCGACCAGGTTCTCCGCGCCGAGCTGGCTTCGCACCTGCCGCTTCAGATCTTCGATCTGATTCATCATGCGATCGACGGTGTTGAGGATGTCGGTCGACGCTTTCTCGGACGCGAGGTTGACACGCTCGAGTTGCGCCGTCGCTTTGGGCAAGCGCTCGGAGGTGATCGCCGACAGCGACCGGATCCCGTCCACCAATGGTCCGATCCGCTGGACGAACGTTCCGACCTCTTCGAGGGCCGGCAAGGTCTTCTGTCCGAACTCGAAGAAGACCTTCAGCTCTGATGCTTTCTCGAGGATGCCGTCAAGCTCTTGGGCGTTCATAGTTGTCTCGTGGTAGTTGCGGTCCGTTACCGGGATTCGGATCAGGCGGCAGAGATCGACGCGACCTTGACGATATCGTCGATCTTGTCCTTTAGTTCCTGCGGCGTGAACGGCTTCACGATGTAGCTGTTGACCTTCGCCTGCAATGCCTCGATGACGTCCGACTCCGTGCCGCGGGTCGTGATCATCAGGATCGGAAGATCGCTGGTCGCACCGTTGTTGCGGACCTCCTTCGTGAAATCAAGGCCGTTCATTTCCGGCATGTTCCAGTCGGTGATGATGAACTCGATGCCGCCGGCTGACAGCTTTTCGAGGGCGTCTTTGCCGTTGACGGCTTCGACGACATCGTTGTAGCCGATGGTCTTGAGGGTGTTGGTGATGATCCGGCGGATGGTGATCGAGTCATCCACCACCAGAAATTTCATCGATGCCATGAGTGGCCCTTTCGATGGAGATGTGAACGTGGTCTGCATGATCGCACGAAGTACGCGTCGAGTGTGGATGCAACATACATATCGCCGGACCCGGTGAGTATCGGTCCGTTGTTGATTCGCGGGTCGGATTTTTCCTACTGCGGCTCGGGTCTGAGACGAGGGCGGGTCAGGACACTGTCCTATGGTTTCGGACAGTGAAAAGCGGCGATTGTGGAGAGAAACAGGGGCTATGGGGCCGGAGCGGGCTCGGGAGACAGGAGGCGGCGGACCTCGGTGCAGACCTGCTCTCGGCTGAACGGTTTTTCGAGATACGCGAAGGCTCCCAGCTCACGCCCCAGCTCTTTTTCCGGCTGGTCCGTGATCGAGGAAAGGATGATAACCGGTAGCTCCCGATATGCTTCCGAGGCACGGAGATTTCGGATGAGTTCGAATCCGTCCATCTCTGGCATGTTGAGGTCCGTGATGATCAGGTCCACCGCCTCGAGCGGCAGACGCTCAAGCGCCTCCATCCCGTCGCTGGCGGTGACCACTCGGATCCCTTCCAGCTGAAGCGCTGCGGAGACGAACTTCCGGACTGTTGCAGAATCATCTACGACCAGGACCACGTTCTTCATGGCGCTACCGTTCTTTCTTATACAATGTCGTCTTAGGAAAGCTGATCACGCTGAAAGCGTTGGAGATCCCGTGAAGCAGCTCAGAATATCCGATGACGAGATGGCCCCCGAAACGCAGGCTGTCATACAGATCGGAGACCACCTGCACCTTCGCCGGGGTATCGAAATAGATCATGACGTTACGGCACAAGATGAGGTCGAAATCCCGCATCATTCGCATCTGGTCCCGCTCGAACAGGTTCAGATGCTGGAAACGGACCATTGATCTGATGTCGTCGCGCACCGTCCGCCGAGCACCATCGACTGTGAAATATTTCTGCAGATAGTGGGGTGGCGTGTTGCGCGTTGCATAATCCCCGTACGATCCCTTGCGTGCCGTTTGGAGAACCGTCGAACTGATGTCGGTGCCAACGATCTCCATGCGCATACCCGGGAACCGATGCCGGAGTTTTTCCTGGAAGATCATGGCCATCGTGTAGGGCTCTTCGCCGGATGAACAGGCTGCGCTCCAGATCCGGACCGTATCAGATCCCGCCGCCCTCCGTGACTGGAGGAGCTCCGGAAGGACGACCGATTCGAGCGCGTCGAATTGCGGTTCGTTCCGGAAGAAGAAGGTCTCATTGATCGTTACGGCGTCGCACAGATATTCGAACTCGACCTCCTTTTGCGCCCCGTATCGCAAGAGATGGACGTATTCCTCGAATCCGCTCAGCCGCAGCACCTGAACGCGTTTCCCGAGCCGTCCTTCGAGCAAATATTTCTTCTTTTCGTGGAAGTAGATGCCCAACCGGTGATAGATGAAATCCCGCAGCAGCCGGAAGGTCGCGTCGTTCATCGCGACGGCGGGGGCTGACACCGGCATGGTGCGGATGTCGATCGGAGGAAGCACGGTCGGGCCGGGGCGTGAGGGTCAGTTCGAGGAAACCGTCGAAAGATCGGGTAACACGATACCACGTGCCTCGAGAGCCCCTTGAGCCGTCATGCGGACCGTCTCTTCTTCGTCCTGCAGGCATGCGAGGGCGATGTGCAAGACCCGTTGGTCTTCAACGTCGAACAAGAGTTCGAGGACGTGGACCTTGAACCACGGATCGGCACCTGCCAGCTGGGACATCAGGAAGCCGACGGCTCGGTCACCGTCAAGGCGGAACATGGTCTCGAGGAGGAAGAATCGGACCTCCTGATCGGCCTCACCCCACACCGCTTCCACGGCGGCAGATGCCCGTTCCAGGTCCTCTGCAGACACGTCCGCCACACGGCCTTCGGCGTATCCATCCATGATCTCGCGCGCCAGTTTCCCGAGCAGGAGCACGATCTCGCGTCGTCCGACCACCGATTCATTCAGCACAGATGTCAACGCCTGGAAGACCCTTGGCCGTCGGGACAACTGCATGAACAACTGCAGGTCGAGATCATCGTCGTGACCGAGCGCACGGACGAGAACGGCTGTCACGGCCTCCCCGTGGACATCCTGAAGGGCGCGCGCGGCGCTCAATCGTACTGGCAACGGATCTTCGGCGAGAGCGGTCCTCAGGTCTGCCTCATAAACATCGAACGGCACGTCTGCATGGCACCGCTCGGAGATCTGAACGATCGCATGCAGGACCATCCGTCGCAATGTTCCGGCCGTCCGACCGATCCGCTGCTGCAGTGGTTCCAGGGCCGTGATCTCGCCGCAGGAAGCCAGAGCCTCTGCCAGCGCGTACCAGGTCACATCGTCGAGAAAACGGTGTTCATTGTCTGTCCGCGCCAATTCGGTCAGGAAGACGGAGGCTTTCGGACCTCCAAGGCGGCCGAGGGTCTCGACGATCTGGGTATGGGCATACACACATCGTGGGAAGATCTCTGTGATAGGTTGGACCGACGACCGGTCCCCGATCTTGCCGAGGGCTTCGAGCGATGAGACCACCACGTTCGGATCCGGGTCGTCCAGAGCGCCCGTCAGCCAGGGTGTCGCCTCGGTGCAACCGATCTCACCCAGAATATCGACAGCGAATTTCCTGACGTCTTTGTTGGGATCTTTTACGAACGGCAACAGCGGCGCATGCGCGACCGAGCCCAGACGCATGAGAAGTGATGAAGCCAGATTTCGTGTCCCGATGTTTCGCGAAGCGATCGAAGGCGCAAGCGCCCGGGCCACCGACGCCCCGCCAATACGGAGCAGCGACCTGGCCGCTGCATCGCGAACTCCTTTGTTGGGGTCCTCGAGCGCCGCAACCAACGCCATCTCAGCATTGATCCCACCCTGATCGGCCAAAGCTTCCGCCGCGTGTCGGCGAAGGTCGGGATCGGGAGCGATCAAGACCTGGCTGAACAGTGTCCGCTGTTCATCCGTCATCGGCGCCCGCATGGCAGTACCGTTTCCGGTCGCCGGATCAGACATGCGGCGTCTCCGTTTCAAACCGGGGTTCATACCGCCGCGAGGACCGGGGAACTGCGTGATGATGCTGTAAGTCGTGTTCTGCGGCCGCGATCGTTTCGCCCCTGAGCCGGAATTGACCGATCAATTCCTGAAGGTTCTCGGTCAGCCGGTTGAGGTCCTCGGCCGTCCGGGCGATTTGCTGAATGCCGGTCGCCGTTTCTCGGGCAACGCTGCTGATACCGTCCACACTCTTCGAGATCTGCTCGCTCGCCGACGCTTGGAGCTCACTTGCCGATGCGATCTGGGCCACCATATCCGTCACAGTCTGCGACATCGAGACGATCCCCCGGAGCGACGATCCGGCGGCGTCCGCTAACTTGATGCCGTTGTCGACCTCCGTCGTCCCCTGTTCCATCGAGCGCACGGCATCGTTTGTGTCCGTCTGGATCTTCTGGATCATATCGGCGATCTCCTTCGTCGCCGTCGTCGTCCGTTCCGCGAGTTTGCGAACCTCGTCGGCTACCACAGCGAATCCACGCCCCTGTTCGCCGGCCCGCGCCGCTTCGATGGCCGCATTGAGCGCCAGCAAATTCGTCTGGTCAGCAATGTCGTCGATCACAGAGATGATCTGTCCGATCTGGGCACTCGATTTTCCGAGCGTCCTCACCGTCTCAGCCGATACCTGTACGACCTGAGCGATCCGTTTCATGCTGTGTACCGATTGCTCGACCACGCGGCCGCCTTCTTCGGCCGAGGCCCGAGCACCCCGGGCGGTCTCGGCGGTCCCGATGGCACCGCGGGAATTGTCGGAGGTCGTGCGTGAAAGATGTTCAACAGACGCTGCCACGGCCGTCACCTGGGTCGTTTGTTCACGGGCGCCTGCCGCCATCTCCTCTGTGCTGGCAGAGATCTCGGCCGACGCGCTTGCCACGGCCGCCGAAGCCTCCACCAATCTGCCGATCGTGCCGCGCAGGCGTTCGACCATACTCATGAAGGACGAGGCAAGCTGTCCGACCTCATCCGTCGACGTGCTGATGATATCAACGGTCAGATCGCCCGACGCAACGAGCTCGGCTTTGGCAGCGAGGTCTTTCAAGGGCTGCAGGACCCGGCCCAGCATCACCGTCGCGCCCAGCGCCATGAGGAGGAACGCCGCAGAGATGAAGATCGACCAGAGCATCGCCGACGTTCGAGTCGCGTTCACCGATTCGAACGAGATCTCGACCCGCGCCATTCCGATCGGTGCCCCTCCACTGCGTGAATGGACGGGCATGTGGAATTGGGCCCGCTCGTTCCCCTCCTCATCTGTGAGCGTTGTCCACGTTATGTCGCCCACCTTTTCGCCATCGACAGCCAGACCGGCAGATCGGCCGCGTTCGATCAGCTTCATTTGTCCGGCATCGAGAAAGGCTACGTAGCGGACGTCGGCCGACGACAGAACCGCGTCTACGAGCGGTGCCAATTGGCTCGAATCCTGCATGAGCACGCCCATCCGGCCGTTCGAGGCAAGTTCCGAGACGACGGAGGCGCCCCGCTTCCGGAACTCGTCGGTGATGACGCTATTCATCAGGACGCTGAACACGATCGACAACGACACTGCCAGCATGGCCAACAGGGCCAGGGTCGTCATCTGGATCTTCGTTTGGATCTTCATGGATCGCTCCTTATCCCTCGTTGGACCGGCTACCGGACGACGTAGGCGATCGACCCGCTCTGTTCGGCCGGGACAGCCGCCCCGACCACCTGTGCCACTTTTTGGTTCACATGAACGACCAGCTTCCCGTTCTCACTTTGCACGCTGCATAGCGCCCCACCCTCCAGTTGCTCCATCGACGGAACGCACAGCCCGATCCGGTCGAGCAGCGAGTTCTCGCGGAGAAATTCAACGCTCGGACCGCTGAACCAGTCGCCCCCTCCGGCCGTCACAAGCAGCAGGTCGATCTTGCTCTCGGAGACGAGTTTCTTGTAGAGGACGGCCACGTCCCGGGCATTCGTCGGGCGAGCCACGACGACCGCCAATCCAAGCCCCATCCCGGCACGGGTCAACGCCTGCACGTCCGCGTCGGACAATGCCGCCCCGATCACGCCAACGGTCTTGGCGCCGGGTTTCAAGGACTTGAGCAGGAAGAGCTGCTGGCCATACGCGGCCTTTGCTTGGCCGGTGGCCTCGGTGGTCACGCCGGTCACCAGCATGAGGGCCACGAGCAGACCCAGGGATCGTGCGATCGTATTCATGATCGTCTCCTTCAATGAAACGGACAGAGGATGTTCGGGGCCGGGTCAGGCCGCCGTAAGTTGTTCTTGTTCGGTGGTCGTCAAGATCCGCTCGAGATCGATGAGGATCAGGAGCCGGTCTTCGAGTTTTCCAACCGCCGTGATATACTCAGACCCGATACCGGCCACCATCGGCGGCGGCGGCTCGGTGATGCGTTTCGGGATGCGCAGGACTTCCTGCACGCTGTCGACGACGAACCCGACTACGCGGCCCTTGAGTTCGACGACGATGATCCGCGTGTTCTTGTCGTTCTCTTTGCGTGCGAGGCCGAACCGTTCCCGGAGATCGACGATCGGGATCACGCGTCCCCGGAGGTTGATGACACCCGTGACGAACGGTGGGGCATTGGGCACCCTCGTGATCTCCACCATGCGGTTGATCTCCTGAACGCGCAAGATGTCCAGGCCGAACTCTTCTGATCCGATGTGGAAGCTGACAAGTTGCAGCAGCTCTTCTGCAGCGCTCGAGTGTGTGGCTGACGATGACGATGACATGTCGGTTCCTCTTCTTATGACGGGATGGTGCGTGATGTCTTCCGGGGGACGACGTGCCCATTGGCACGGACCGCAAGGTCGCCGATCGACTCGCGAATGGTTTCATGGTGTGACGCCCCGGTCAATCGAAAACGGGCCATGAGCGCTTGAAGGTTTTCAGTCAAACGATTCAGATCCTCAGCCGTTCGGGCCACCTGCTGGAGACCGGTCGCCGTCTCCTGCGTGACGCCACTGATGCCTTCGACGCTCCGGGCGATCTGCTCGCTTGTGCGGGCCTGTTGTTCACTGGCCGAGGAGATCTGCAGGACCATGTCGGAGACCTGACGGGAGATGTTCTCGATCTCGCGTAGCGAAGAACCCGCCGCGTCAGCAGCACTCATGCTTCCGTCCACATCACGCACTCCGCGCTCGATCGTCGTGACGGCAGACGTTGTGTCACCCTGGATACGGCGGATCATCTCCGCGATCTCTTTTGTAGCAGTCGTTGTGCGCTCAGCCAGCCGCCGAACTTCGTCGGCGACGACGGCGAATCCTCTTCCTTGCTCTCCAGCCCGCGCTGCTTCGATGGCTGCGTTCAGCGCAAGCAGGTTCGTCTGGTCGGCAATATCGTCGATCACGGCAACGATCTGGCCGATCTGCGCGCTCGATTGACCGAGCGATCGGACTGTGTCGGCTGACGTCCGGACCACGTCTACCATTCTCCGCATGCCGCTCACGCCCTCTCCGACCACCTGTCCTCCGCTCGATGCAGCGTGCTGCGCCGCGCGGGCCGTTTCGGCCGTGACCGTCGCATTGCGGGAATTTTCCATGATCGTCTTGCTCATCTCCTCCACCGCCGCGCTGACGTCCATGACCTGGGCGCTCTGCTCCTGCGCACCGGCAGCCATTTGCTCCGTGCTGGCCGAGATCTCCGCTGCGGCGCTCGCCACAGCCGCAGACGCCTCCCCTACCCGCAGGAGCGTGTCCCTGATCGTATCGTTGAACGTGTTGAATGAGCGCATCAGGTCCCCGATCTCATCCTCCCGGTCCGCCGTGAATCGGGTCTGCAGGTCGGCCGTCTGAATGCTCTGAACCACCTGCCCGACCGGAACGGTGATCGACCGGACGATCCACACACCCATCGTGCTGCCGGCCAGCGTCATGAAGAACACAAGTCCGATCATGAGAAGCCGCGAACGATCAGTCGCCAACGCGGCATCGACGACCAGTCGTTCGCTGTCATTCGAAGAGATCTCCGCGAGCCGTCCCAAGCTGGCCTGGATGTCATGCGCGTTCGACGCAAGCGAACCGCTGATCGTCGCTACGATCTGTGCCGACTGCCGCTGTTCGATCGCGTTACGCAAATTCTGGGCAACCCCCAGAAACGCATTGACCTCTCCTTCCAAGCGCTCGAAGAGCAGCCGTTCCTCATCACGCGTCATGGCTGTCTTCACGGTACGCATGAATTCGAGCAGCGACTCCTGAGAACGCGTGAGAACTTCCGAGCTCGACTGCTTCTCAAGCGCTGCCGCCAACACATCGGCCTGATGCGTCAGAAATTGTGATGTGAGGTTCTTCAAAGCTTCTTGATGCCGAAGCTCGTGCCGAAAATCCGCCAGGACGGTGTTCGACATCCAGTTGATCGTGATCAACCCTGACACTCCAACAATCACGCTGATTCCGATGGCCCCGATCGTGGCGATCGCCAGCTTCGTCCGGATCTTCAAGTTCAAAAACCAGGTGCTCAGTTTCTTCAAGGTTTGCATGGGTTGTCTCTCGTGCATGAAGTGCGTGTGTCCGACCCTTCAAACTCACGGACCCAATTTAGTCGAGGCCTCCCGCGGACAGTATCGGAAGCGGGACGATTGTGGCGTGAGATGAATCCGACCCCCATGCACCCGAAGGATGAGGCCGGATAGGAATTCCTGAAGGCAGGAGGAACGCACGCGGTAAGGCGCGGCATCAGAAATTTCTGACCCCCATCAGAAATTTCCTATGTCAGCTGGTTGGATGCAGTTCCGGATGGGCCGGCGGGGAGACGGTCAGTCGATCAGGACCACGAAGCGCGAGTTTGCGAGCCGAGAGCCTCGTGGGCACCTGACCAGCAAACGATGCGAAAATGTTGAAAACGGGGTGTTGATAGGAAATTTCCTATGCCCATCGGAAATTTCCGATACGGCCACCCGATTCGAGCCACTTCGACGGGCCGCGCATAGGAAAATTCTGATGCTCGTAGGAAAGATCTGAGAAGAGGTGCAGCGAAGAGTGCGATTGCAGGGCCGGGGGTAGGAATATTCCTACCCCCATAGGAAATTTCTGATGCGGGGGATCAGGAGAGGAGCTTGTTGTGCAACGCGTAGGTAACGATCTGGGCGTTATTGTCCATGTTCAGCTTTTCGAGGATATGCGTCCGATGGGTGCTGACCGTCTTGACGCTGAGCGAAAGCTCCGCCGCAATCTCTTTGAGCGACCGGCCCCTGGCCAACATGAGCATGATCTGGTATTCCCGGTCTGAAAGCGTCTCGTGCGGCATCTTTGGCGATCCTTTGCTCACGTTGAGCGCCAATGATTCTGCAAGGCCCTCAGACACGTAGACCTTTCCCGCGGCGATACGCCGGATGGCCGTGATGAGCTGTTCGGGAGCGCTGTCCTTCGACAGATAGCCCGATGCGCCGAGACGCAGCGCACGCATGCCAAACACCTCTTCGGGATTCATGCTCAGCACCAGGATGCCGAGATCCGGTTGCTCCGACTTCAGTCGACCGATCGTCTCGAGCCCGTCGAGCTTGGGCATTGTCAGGTCGAGGATGAGCACGTCGAATTCCTCTGCGCGGACCTTTTCCAGCACCTCGAGCCCGTCCCCCGCTTCGCCTGCCACTTCGATGTCGCTCGCCTCTTTCAGAATGTTCTTCAGCCCGCGTCGAACGACGGGATGATCATCGGCGATGAGGATCTTTATCATGACTGCGGTGCTCCTTGCGGTGCGGCTCCCACGGGAATCTCGACATGAACCGTGGTGCCATGGTTTTTTCGGCCGGTGATGGTGATCCGGCCGTTCCATGGCCGGACACGTTCGCGCATCCCAACGAGACCCAGTGATGTCGTCCCCTGGAGCTCCGCCGTATTGATCCCCCGGCCGTCGTCGCGTATTCGAACATGGATAACGTCGTCGGCCTTGCGTAACTCTACTTCGACGAACCGGGCATTCGCGTGGCGAGCGATGTTCGTGAGAGCTTCCTGAAACACGCGGTACAATGCAAGTGCCAGGTCCTGCTCCAGTTTGATCTCGGGCGGATCGATCGTCACGAGCGCGCGGATCCCGAGCTTCTTCGTGAACTGAGTGACGTCGTACTGAAGGGCGCCCCCCAACCCCAGCGCATCCAGCTGGGGAGGGCGAAGTTCTCGGGCGATCCGTTTGACCGATCCGAGCGATTCCTGCAACGACTCCAGCACCTGGTCCAACCGCTCTCCGACAGCCGCGCCGCCCTGAACGTAGTTCAACTTAAGCCAGCTGAGGTCAAACTTCAAGACCGTCAGCATCTGGCCCAATTCGTCGTGGATCTCGCGGGATATGCGCATGCGTTCGGCTTCCCGCTCCCGCTCAAGGCGTTCAGTGAACAGCTGTAGTTGATGCCGCTGGGCGGCCAGTTCCCGCTCATCTTGTTTGCGCTGCGAAACGTCTCGGGCGACCAGGACGACCCGTTCAACGCCCGTTCGGTTCTGGAATCGTTGGCCCGAGAGCTCCAGCCAATGCCACTTGCCCGAAGCGTCCCGATAGCGAAACTCTCCCCGCGGACGCGGGTCCTGGAGCTGTTGCCGAAGGGCTGCCTGGTCCTCGGCGTGGAACCCGCGGTCGATAGGCGTGCCGACCAGTGTCGACGGGTCGACGCCAAACAACAGCCGGAAATTGGGACTGGCATACTGAACAACGCCCGAGGCATCCAGCTCGGCCACGAGGTCGGCCGAATGTTCCACGAGGCGGCGATAGCGGTCTTCGCTCTCCGCCAACGCCTCCTGTGCCTGCTTGCCGGAGAGGCGATGGCGCGATTCTTCGATCGCGCGCCGCACCGCTGGACCCAACCGTGACAGCTTGTCCTTCAACACATAGTCGGTCGCGCCCGTGCGGAGGGAGTCGATCGCCACCTCCTCCCCGAGTGCTCCGGAGACGAAAATGAACGGCAGGTCTGGAAAGCGCCCGCGAATGGCCTGGAGCGCCGCGATGCCATTGTACGCCGGCAAAGAATAGTCGGACAGGACGACGTCGAACCGTCGGCCGTCGAGCGCCGCCAACAGTTCCCGTTCTGTCTGCACACGTACGATGTCGAAGGCCAACCCTTCCCGACGCAACGTATGACAGATCAGGTCAAAATCGGTCGCATCGTCCTCAAGCGAGAGGATCTGGAGCGGCGCGTCCATTCGATTCGGAGGGTCGGAGGGTCAGGACGTTGAGCGCGATGATTCTGGCGGCGGCTCATTCACGAGACCCCAGAATTCGCCGAGCAACCGGACATGGCGGAGATGGTCCGTGAATTCCATCGACTTGACGACATATCCGTTGACGCCACTGCGATAACAAGCGATCAAGTCCCGTTCTTCGCGCGACGAAGAAAGGACGACGATCGGCATGGTGCGCAGGTCTTCGTCATCACGGATCTGCCGCACCACCTCGAGCCCGTCGATCTTGGGCATCTTCAGGTCGAGGATCAGCAAGGCCGGCACCGTGCGAGTGCGGCCGGAGAAACGTCCGCGACAGTGCAGGTAATCAAGGACGTCGGCACCATCGGTCGCCACGTCGACCCGGGCACCCAGACCGGCATCGCTGAGCGCTTTGAGGGTCAATTCGCGGTCCTGAGGGTCGTCCTCAGCCAGTAGGATTCGTCGATTGGGATTCATGACTTGGAAGTCCCTTCATAGTATACAAAGATTCCGCATGAGTCTCTCGTTCAGAGGGTGAACGAAAAGATCGCGCCGGCATCAGGCTCTCCGCGGGCGGACGTCGTGCCTCCATGGCGATGGATGATCCGCCGCACGTTCGCCAGTCCGATGCCCGTCCCTTCGAACTCCTCCACGGTATGCAATCTCTGAAAGACGCCGAACAATTTATCGGCATAGGCCATGTCAAAACCGGCTCCGTTGTCGCGAACATGAAAGACGGACCGTCCGGAGTCGTCGTCGGCCTTCGACCCCGTGACATCGATGATCGCCTCATCCCGTACTCGTGTGAACTTGATTGCATTCGACAACAGGTTCATGAACACCTGTTTCAAAAGCATCCGGTCGGCCTGGACCTCGGGGAGCGTGCCAACGGAGAATTGCACCCGGCGCCCGGCCCGGTCTGGTTCGAGTTCCGCCCAGACCTCCTTGATCAGTTCCCCCGCATCGACCGGATGCCGCCGTAGTTCGGTCCTCCCCAGCCGTGAGAAGGCAAGCAGATCATCGATGAGGATCCCCATCCGCTTGGCGGAGCCAGTGATCGCTTCAAGATACCGGCGGCTCGTAGGATCCAGGGTCCCGTTGATATGATCCCGGAGCATCTCGACGTATCCGGCCACGTGCCGCAGGGGGGCCCGAAGGTCGTGTGACACGGAGTAACTGAAGGCCTCCAACTCCCTATTGGCCGACTGGAGTTGCGCGGTGCGCTCGACGACCCGCCGCTCGAGCTCTGCATTGAGCCGCAAGACCTCCTCTTCGGTACGTTTCCGATCGGTGATGTCTTCCTTGACGGCAATATAGTGCGTCGTAACACCCTGTGCATCGCGGACTGGCGAGATGGATGCGTATTCCCAGAAGAGTTCTCCATTCTTTCTGCGGTTGCACAGCTCTCCACGCCATTCGCGCCCCGAGATCAAGGTCGCCCAAAGGTCTTCGTACACCGTGACAGGGGTCTTGCCGGACTTCAGCACACGTGGATTCTGGCCAAGGGCTTCTTCGCGCGCATACCCGGTTGTTCGGGTGAAGAATGGGTTCACGTATTCGATCACACCTCGCTGGTCGGTAATCACGATGGAGACCTGACTTTGGTCGACGGCGACCGAGAGTTTTCGCACTTCGACCTCCGCACGTTTTCGTTCAGTGATATCCGTCAGGATTCCCATCATCCGCACGATCTGGCCGTTGCCATCCGGCAGTCCCGTCGATGAGATGCTGACCTCGACAAGTCTTCCATCTTTGCGGAGGCGCTGTGATTCGACGCTCGTGATCGATCCGCCTGCGAGGATCGCGTCCTGCATCCGCGCCGTTTCAGCGGCCAATGAGGGCGGAATGAACGGGAGTGGATGTCCGACGACCTCCTCCGCCGTCCAGCCGAACATCCGTTCTGCCGCCTGGTTCCAGAACTCAACAGTCCGGTCGCGGTTCAAGATGAGGATCGCTAACGGAGAGACCTCGAGCACGGTCCGAAGAGCTTCCGACGTCGAACGGAGCTGCTCTTCGGTTTGCTTCGACTGGGTCAGATCGGTCGCGATCGTCACGCGTCCTCGGGCATCCCCTCCCTCACCCGATATCAAGGACGTTGAAACAAAGACGGGGAAGGCGGTCCCCGAGCGACGACGATGCACGCGTTCGCCCCGCCATGAGTCCGCCGGGGACGCCTCTTCTGCCAACTCGTCTCCGATCGACACCAGGTCGGATCGTTTACGACCGATCGCCTCATCACGCGCGTAGCCGTACGTCCCCACGAAGGCGTCGTTGGCGTAAATGAGCGTGCCGCTCATATCTTCGATCGTCACGCTCTCCGAAACGCTCATTACCGCGTGGGCCAGCAGTGTGACGTTCTCCTCCGCCTTGAGACGTTCCAGTTCCGCCGCCGCACGGGCACCGAACACTGTCATGATCGTTGAGAGAATGTCGGAGTCGTCGATCGGGTCCATGCCGATGACCGCCAGAATGCCGAGCGGCTCATTCGTCGAAGACGTCAGCGGCACCCCGAAGTAGCTTTCGGCCCGAAGGTCCCGCAGCAGTTCGTTCTTCGGAAACAGGTCCCGAACACCCTGCGGGAACGCTGTCGGCTTGCGACCGAAAACGTGTTCACACGGGCTGCCGTGCAGATCGCATTCAAAGGCCGGTGCGACAGATCCTCGATCAGCGACGGCCAGCGTCCGGATCTTCGGTTGCGGGCCGTGGACAACGCGGGCAACGAACGCAAGCCGCACGCCCAATGCCCGGCTCAGCTCACGCACAAGGTCCTGGAAGAACTCTCGTCCCGTGGTCGTTGCCGTCCCGCGAACGATGGCCTCGAGCGCGCCTTCGGTCATCCTCCGATGCGTGATGTCCGACATCGTGCCAGCCATCCGCCGGGGTTGCCCGTTCTCAAGCCGATAGAGCGTCCCTCGCACTTCGACCCAACGCGTCGTTCCGTCAGCTCGCACGATCCGGTGTGTAATCGTATGAAGGTCTTTGGTCCAACCGTAGAGCGCGTCGTACATCGTCCGACGGGCCCGACGCTGCTCCTCGCCGGGGATCATCCGAAGATATTCTTCGGGATCACCGCCGAAACTGTTCGGCTGCAGGCCACAGATCCGCTCAAGCTGTTCGGACCAGACCATTCGATTCGAATCGAAATCCCAGGACCATGTTCCCATCTCGGCTGCTTCGAGGGCAAGTCGGAGGCGGTCTTCGCTCTCCTTCAACCTGACCTCGGCGAGCTTCCGGTCCGTGATGTCCCGGAAGATACCCTGCGCGCCTGCGTAGGTGCCCTCGGAGCTGGACCGCGGGGACGCTGTGATCGCGATGGTCTTCCGCAGTCCGTCGCGCCGTCGGATCGTCAATTCGTATGCAGAACGCTGACCGTCTCGCCGTTTCTCCACCTCCTGCTCGAGCAACGTCACCTGGTCGGACTCGAGATAATCCGTGATGCGACAGCCCACCAGGCCCTGTTGCTCCTCTCCGAAGATCTCGTCAGCAGCCCGGTTGCTGTAGAGCACCGTTTCGTCGGCATCGACGATCGTGATCCCCTCACTCAGATTTTCCACAAGCGTCCGGAATCGTTCCTCGCTGTTGCGTAGTTCGTTCGACGCCAGCGTCCAGTGTTCGACCATGCTGTTGAATGATGCTCCAAGCGCGCCGAACTCGTCGTTCGATGTCGCATCGGCCCGCGCATCGAGCCGACCAGCCGCAATCGACGACATCGTACGAACGAGCGCGGTCAGGGGCCGCGTCAGCCAACGACTGATAATGATCGACGCCGCGATCCCCAGAATGAGCAGGATGAATCCGCCGACGTGGAAGGTTGCGATCCCAGCCTTGATCTCATCCACATCACCCTGCAAATCATAGCCGACGACCAGCGTTCCGATCGTATGATCCTGAACGATCAGGCTTTCGACGGTGCGCAACAACCGGTCATCACGCGTCAGGCGGTCAAGAGCGCTTGCCGAACGACTGAAGGAGGACTCGGCGACCGGACCCTGCCAGGCCAGGAGCGTCCCATGTGCATCGAACACGCCCGCGTAGACGACGCTGGAATCGAACGGCACGCGCACCAACGTTTCAGGGATGGAAAGCGTCCGACGCTGCGGCAGGGTTTCAATGAAGATTCGCCCGGCCATCATTGTCGTCTGACGGCAACGGCGGAGAGCAGAGTTCAGGATCTCATGCTCGATGACCGTGGGTACATGCGCGCCGACAAAGACCGCCACGACAGCAACGAGCAATGAATTGAGGACGGCGATCTTCGCACGAACGGAGAATGGCCCGAGTCGTCCACGATGACGATGGAACGTGACGGGGTCGGTCATCGCTCGTAGGGGTTCGCTGGTGAACTCATGGGTGAGGCCTGAGGTCTGGCTGCCGCGATCGCCTCTCGAACGTCCGGGCGGCGTTCGTCGAGCCGACTGACGGCTCTTATAGTGTACACGCTCGTCGAACGTGCATCAACTTCAAAATGGCTGGGGTACCGTAGGATATTTCCTACCCGGCAACGGTCGGCCGACCGGGAGACGGGTGTGGGCGGGAATGGGAAAGCCGCCGGGGGTTTGGTCACCCCGGCGGCTGTATTCGCACAACGCGATGGGAGGGTCGAGACCTACTTGCCGAAGCGCATAAGAACTTTAACGCCCTTCCCGACCTTCGCGGCCGAAACGTAGCCAACCGCACCGGGCGTGGCAGCGACCTTCTCGACAATTTCCTCTTCCGTTGTCAGGACTTCCGGGGCCTTGGCTGCGCCCGAAGCGACCGCCTTCAGCCAGATCCGACGCAGCTCCAGCGGCTCTTTACCGATGTATTCCAGCATTTTTTCCCGGACAGGGTGATCAGACTTCAGGTCGAACAGTGCGACCGGCGAGCCGTCGCTCCATTTTGTGTCGGCAAGTGTGTAGAACTTGACGACCACTTGCCGATCGATCGTATATTCCTTGACCGACGGGTTTGCGATCACCGCCACTTGGGCGGAGACCATCATCGAAATGAGTGAGAGAACTGCCAACACCAACAATGATCTCTTCATGACCGATCCTTTCATGCGAATGATATGGCCGCGAGATACGGCCTTGCTTCAAGCAGTTGAAGTGCTGCGTCCACGATTGTCTCAAACAAGCAGACACAAAAAAATACCCACACTTTGCCAGAACCTCAATCATCTGTCCCACATTTGCACCAGATTGCAGTCGCTGCCCGCAACTGATGCTGGTTGCATCCGTAAGACAAAAAAGTGCCACACTATAACGCATGAACCTCTCTTCAGTTGCACTCGGCCTCAACGCCTTACGGGGCAACACGATGCGGACGGTCCTCTCCACATTGGGCGTCATGATCGGAGTGGCCTCGCTCGTGGCCATCTTGTCGATCACGGACGGTTTGGAACGATTCTCCCGGGAGCAGATCGAGCGCACCACCGACCTCCAGTTGCTCCAGATCGCTCCGATCACGACGGAAACGGTCGACGGTGTGCGTCTCCGGCGTGAGCACGCACCAAACCTTTCCGCTTCCGATATCGGACAACTGGACAGCCTCCTGATCGGCCTCGCACGCGCGACGCTGGTCGTTCACGGGGCCTCGTGGATGACCCTTGTCGGTGACACGGCGAGGGTCCCGACGCTCTTGGTTGGAACGCTGCCCAATAGCCGCACGATCTTCGACCTACGACTCGAGCATGGTCGATGGCTGACAGAGGCCGACGATGAACCGCTCGCGGTCGTGGTGGTCTCTTCGACGGCGGCCGCACGGCTGGCGCCAGGCTCCGACCCCGTCAGCCTCGTCGGGAGGCGTGTCCGGCTCCTCGGCCAAGAGTCGATCGTGATCGGCATTGTGAGCGAACCGATGGCACAACCGGCTCCCCGGGCATACGCTCGCTACTCGGGTGCACTCATGCCTCTGATCGCTTCATCGGACCCGAAGGCGGTCATGTCGGTCGTAAAGGTTGATAAAGTAGAGAATGGTGAACACGTGCGTACGAAGGTCGAGGAATGGCTTCGCCGGCGGTACGGAGCGGTCGAGGGCAACTTCACCGTGTCCAGTTCCCGACAGCGGATCGCACAAGTTTCACAAGCGATGCTCGTCTTCAAGCTCGTCATGGGAGCGATCGCGGGCATTTCGCTTATCGTGGGGGGGATCGGGATCATGAACATCCTGCTTGCATCCGTCAGCGAGCGCACGCGGGAGATCGGCATTCGCCGGGCGACGGGTGCCCGCGCCAGCGATATCCTTGTGCAATTCCTTGCCGAATCCGTGGCGATCACGGGGGTCGGAAGCCTGCTGGGGGTCATGCTCGGAATGATCGGATCGGTGCTGGTGAGCACGATCATTCGACGCCTGACGTCTGCACCGGTCGAAGCCAGCTTCACGTGGCCATCGATCCTCGTGGCCGTGGCCTCCGCCATCTTCATCGGGCTGATCTTCGGGATCTACCCGGCCCGCCGCGCGGCCAAGCTCGACCCCGTTGAAGCGATGAGGTACGAATAGGTAGGACCGTCACACCGGCTTGTACGCACACAAGGCCTCCCATTGGAGGCCTTGTGTGTTCTACCGCATTCTTCAGATATCACACTTCTCGCTTTGGCCGTCACTCCTCTTTGGCGACCCCGCCCGGACTCGAACCGGGGACCTACGGCTTAGAAGGCCGTTGCTCTATCCAGCTGAGCTACGGGGTCGGATCGTGGGGTCGATGGCTCATCGATGACCGCGTGACGTCGACCCTCAAACGCTTCGCGAACGTCGTGAACTGAACGACAAGCGGACGATCACAGCCGTTCGATCCTCCCGCAGGATCCGCTCATCGACCGAGCATCCTACGGGCAACACGAGGGATCGACGATACTCCCCGATGAGACGTCGCGACAGACCCCCGTCTTCGAGTCTCGCGTGAACGGTCCGGACCCGCAGTCGTTCGGCGCCGTCGGCTCATCTTCACATCCATAATGCACGATCGCAACGCTGCTCAGCAGGGCGGCGTACACGACCAGCAGTGCAAGGTCCTTGAACCGTCTCATGGGAAGTCCTCCATTCACGATCGTGATCAGGCTGGTTTGCCACGCTCCCTCGACCCTGCCGTGGCACGACGCTGCCCGACAGCGGCGACAACGGCTTCCACGCTTGTATCGACGAGACAGCGCAGATGGCCCTCGGGGCATGTCGATCGGCCGATCGACGAACACGGCCGGCACGGCAAACCTGAAACTTCAAACACCGTCGCTTCAGAATGTACGGGAAAGAATCCGAATTCTCGCACTGTCGACCCGAACACGGCGACGAGTGGTCGCCGTCGCGCTGCCGCCACATGCATGAGGCCTGAATCGTTGGTCACAACCACGTCGACGTATTCCAGGGCGGCCGCCGTCTCCATGATCGTGAGAGCACCTGCGAGATCGAACACACGGTCCGACCCCGCTGCCGCGCCGATCGTCGATGCGATCTCGGCCGTCGTTTCCTTGTCTTCCGGGCCTCCGAAGAGCAATATGGCCGCATCGGACCCAGTAGCAAGCCGGATACCGGCCTCGGCATACCGGTCCGCAGGCCATCGCTTGGTCAAATGCCGCGCTCCTGGACAAAGACCGAACACGGCCTCGAATCGATGGAGTTTCAGCTTCGCCATACGCGCGTTCACGCCGAACAGGACTTCGTCTGTGACGTGCAGTTCCAAACCCTTGTCGTCATTGGACACCCCCCAGGGTGCGACCGGCTCTATGTATCGGTCGGCAACTGATACGACGTCTCGGTACCAATTCTTCTTGAACTTCACGAGCGCCGTACGTTCCACCACCCGCTTGTCTACGACGACGATGTCGCCAACGCCTCGCACGCTCCGCAGGAATCGGCTGCGAAGGCTATTGTGGATGTCGACGATGAGATCATACCCTTCCGCTGTGATACGTCGCTTGAGGTCGCGTAAGCCGTCGAATCCCGTGCGGCTATCGTATGCATAGGTATAGTTGAGCGAGTGATTCGACCGAACGAGCTCGGCATATTCGGCCTTCGTGACAAAATCGATCTGTGCAGTCGGAAAGCGCGACCGGATCGTCCGGAGAAGGGGCGAGGCGAGCACGATATCGCCGATGGAACTGAAGCGGATGATGAGGATCTTTGCGGGTGTGGTCACAACAAAAAATACAACATGCCCGTTGCAGGTGCAATTCGTTGTCGCGAGGCTTTGCTTTTACCTGAGCGGGCGGATATATTCCGCGACCGATCTCACTCTCACCACATCATGCAACGACCGAACACCATCGGTGGCCTTCGGGCCGCCGGCATCACCATTCTCCCGGTCAAGGACGAGATCCGGCGCAATCTCATTGCCCGGCTCCGCGACCGTCAACCGCTCTTTCCAGGCATCATCGGGTATGATCAGACGGTGATCCCCGATCTTGTGAACGCGCTGCTGGCGCGGCATGACCTGCTGTTGCTCGGACTCCGGGGACAGGCCAAATCGCGGCTCGTCCGGCACCTCCCTTCCCTACTGGACGAGTATGTTCCCATTGTCAAGGGAAGCGAGTTGAACGACAATCCGTTCCGCCCCGTCAGTAAGGCCGCCGTCGATCTGGTCCGACAATACGGAGAGGAGGTTGAGGTTGAGTGGATTCATCGCGATCAGCGCTTCTCAGAGAAGCTCGCCACGCCTGACGTGACGATCGCCGACCTAATTGGCGATATCGACCCGATCAAAGCAGCGACACAGCGGCTCCACTACGCACACGAGGGGGCCATCCATTACGGCATCATCCCTCGCACGAACAGGGGCATCTTCGCCATTAACGAGCTGCCGGACCTGCAACCGCGCATCCAGGTCGGCCTGTTCAATATCATGGAAGAGAAGGACATTCAGATCCGCGGGTTCAACATACGCATCCCGCTCGACCTCCTCCTCGTGTTCACGGCAAACCCTGAAGACTACACAAATCGCGGCAACTTGATCACGCCGCTCAAGGACCGCATCGACGCTCAGATCCTTACGCACTATCCGCATACGCTGGAGGACGGCATTCGCATCACCGAGCAGGAGGCGTGGGTACGTCGTGACGGGCCGGATGTCCGGATTCCGCGGCTGTTCCGCGAGATCGTCGAACAGATCGCGTTCGAGGCGAGGGGCAGCGAGTACGTCGACCAGAAGTCCGGTATCAGTGCCCGGCTCACGATCGCCTCGCTCGAGAATCTGGTCAGCAATGCCGAGCGCCGGGCGATCCTGCTTGGCGAACAAACGGCGGTGCCGCGCGTTGTCGACCTTCACCATGCTTTGCCGGGGATGACCGGCAAAATGGAGCTGGTCTTCGAGGGTGAGCAGGAAGGCCCCGTCAAGGTGAGCAAGGCCCTTATCGGCAAGGCGATCAGAGGCGTCTTCGTCAAATATTTTCCCGACCCGCTGCAGCGACAGCCTCGCGAACGGAGCGAGCGTCCTGAGCGCGTGGCCCGTGACCCGGCCTATGCCTCCATCGTGGGCTGGTTCGAGAAGGGGAACTCGATCGAGGTGTCCGACGAGGTGCCCTCAGCAGCGTACGTGAGAGAACTACGCCGCGTTGACGGTCTGGAGGCGGTCACCCGCAAGTATCTTCCTGACCTCCATGAAAGCGAGCTCGGTCCGGCCATGGAATTCGTGCTCGATGCCCTTCACCAATGCTCCAAGATCGCCAAGGACGAGGCCGATCGACGGACCTCGTACAAGGATATGGTCGGTTCGATCTTCTCAGCCTCGGCGGACCCGGACGACGAACCATGAGCCGCCGGTTCACCTACAGCCGATGGCGGCCCGACGCCCGGACCGACGAGCAGCGCCTCGAATCGATGATGTCCCTCTTTTCCTTCCTCGTCGTAAAGACGAGCGGGGATGTTGAAGAGGCCCTCGAGTGGCTCAGGGAACTGGCAAAACGATATGGCGTCTTCGATGACGAGCTGTCGTTCGACGACCTTGTGCAGAAGCTGAAAGACCTCGGCCTCATCGAAGAGATCAACGGCGTGCCGACACTCACGACGCGAGGCGTTCAGAAACTCCGCCAGGATGCGCTCCGTCAGATCTTCCAGAACCTCCGGAAGGCGCCCGGCGGAGAGCATGAGACCCCGCAGACCGGCGAAGGGGTCGATCGATTGAGCGAGACGCGTTCATGGCATTTCGGCGACCTCGCGACCGATCTCGATCTGACGACGACCCTCACGAACGCATTCCGTCGGGGTGGTATCGACGCATTTTCTCTCGAGGAGGAGGACCTGCGCGTTTTCGAGACGGAACATACGTCATCGTGCGCCACCGTCGTCCTCGTGGACATCAGTCACAGCATGATCCTCTACGGTGAGGATCGGATTACGCCAGCGAAACAGGTGGCCTTGGCGCTGGCTGAGCTCATCCGCATCCGCTTCCCGAAAGACTTTCTGGCGTGCGCCGTCTTCGGTGACGACGCCAGGGTTGTCAGTCTGGCCGAGCTTCCCTTCCTCACCGTGGGGCCCTTCCATACGAATACGCGCGCCGGGCTCCAGCTGGCGCGTCAATTGCTCCGTCGTCATGGCAACGCCAACAAGCAGATCTTCATGATCACGGACGGAAAGCCGTCAGCGATCACGGACGATGCGGGACGTATCTACAAGAACCCGTATGGACTTGATCCACGGATCGTCAACAAGACGCTTGACGAGGCGGTCCAATGTCGGCGCGAGAAGGTGACCGTTAGCACGTTCATGATCGCTCGCGACCCCACGCTCATCGACTTCGTCGATGAGTTCACGAAGGCCAACCAGGGGCGCGCCTACTATTCCTCCCTCGACGCTCTCGGCGAGTTCCTGTTCGTCGACTACCTGAAGAACCGCCGTCGCCGCTTGCGCTCATAGGTCCCGATTTTCTTGTGTCTCAGGGGCTTTTTGACGATTTTGATGCTCAATCGGGCCATTAACTCGGTACCGACGGAGCCTTCCCTGATGCTGCTCATCTTCCCTTCCATCGAGATCACCAAAGAATGCTGCGTGGAGGTCGTTCACGGCATGGCCGGGAACGAACGGACGTACTCGGTCGACCCAGTGCAGATGGCCATCCTGTGGCGAGGTGAGAACGCCAAGACGCTTCATGTCATCGACCGGGACGGCATTGCCGAAGGGAAGGTCGTGAACGAAGACATCATCCGGCGCATGGTCGCCTCCGTCGACATTCCAATACAGGTCGGGGGTGGTCTTCGCACGCGAGAGGCAATCGAACGCGTTCTGGCCATGGGGGTTTATCGCGTCATTGTAGGGACGGTCGCCGCGGAAAATCCCGAGATGGTCGAACAACTGATCAATGCACATGGCGCTCGCAAGATCGCCATCGCCATGTTCGTTCGTGACGGTCGCGTGTATGTCGAAGGTGGTACACGCCGAACAGACCGGACGCCGATGGACCTCGCCCTGGAAATGCAGCGGATCGGGGTCTCCCGCATCGTCGTTGCTCAGCGGAGCGCCGACGGCGAACGCGAGGAGCTTTCGCTCCCCTTGCTCCGGGAGCTTGCTCAGACGACGAGTATTCGACTCACCTGCTGGGGCGGCGTCGAATCATACCGCGACCTCATGGACCTGCAGACCCTCGAACGATACGGGGTCGATTCGGCGATCGTCGGGCGTCCGCTGTACGAGAACCGGTTCCCGTGCCAGGCACTTTGGCGGCTCAACGAACAGCAACTCACCGACCTCGGACCGACCCGCCGTATCTGATCCTCATGGACGTCACCGTCATCGGACATCTGTGCAAAGACCGCATCCTCGGTTCGGCCGAGCAAGCGGAGCCCGTGGTACAATATGGCGGCATCATGTACTCCGTGGCGACATTGGCGGCCCTCACAGGACCGAACGATTCCATCCATCCGGTGTTCGGCGTCGGGCAGAAGGATCTCGATGAGGTCAAGGAGTTGCTGCGTGCGCTCCCCAACGTGGACCTCTCAGGCATATTTCCCGTCAAGACCCCGACGAACGAAGTGACGCTCATCTACGCGCGTCCAGGCGCTTCCCGGATCGAGTGCTCAAGCCATATTGCCGACCCGATCCTCTTGTCGCGGATCAAGCCGTATTTGGATACGAACGGCCTTCTCGTCAACATGATCTCGGGGTCGGATATCACCCTCGAGACCCTCGATCATCTCCGGATGAACACGCGCGAAGAGCGGATCCCCATCCATTTCGACTTTCATTCGCTGACGCTCGGTATCGACCCGGAGGCCAAGCGGTTCCGTCGTCCGCTCACCGATTGGCGTCGTTGGTGTTTCATGCTCCACTCGATCCAGCTCAGCGAAGAGGAGGCCCTTGGCCTCTCGGCCGAGCGCTACGACGAAACCACGCTCATCAATCAGATGATGCCCCTGATGGTCCAGGCGCTCCTGATCACGAGAGGCGACCGGGGCGCAACGCTCATCACGCAGGATGTCCATAAGCACCTGACCCGGGAGGAGATCCCGCCCGTTGCAGTGGCTGCACAGGACACGACCGGTTGCGGAGATGTTTTCGGGGCCGTCTACTTTTCGTCCGTCATTTCAGGCATGACCCAGCTTGAAGCAGCGACGAAAGCAAATGCGATCGCCGCCGCCCACGCCGCATTGCCGGCGCAGGGCAAACTTCGTTCTCTCGTCGAACTTCTGCGGCCCACGGCCGCCAGCACTCCATGACACTCAAAGAACGCATCGAGGCCGCTTCGGTCTCCGATCTTGCAGACCCGGCCCGCCGACAAGAGGCCCACAAGGTCTTTTCCGAGCTTCGCTTCTTCCTGAACACGGGCGACGTCCGGGCGGCGCACCCCCAGGCGGGGAGCCCGACCGGCTGGTTGGTCCAGGAATGGGTCCGGAAAGGGATCTTGCTCGGGATCCAGTCCGGCAGTATCAGTGAGACGCATCCCCACCGCGAACAACAGTTCTTCGACAAGCACACGCTCCCTCTGAAGCGACTGACGGCGGAGGATGGGATCCGTATCGTCCCTGGAGGGACCGCGGTTCGCGACGGCGTCTATCTCGGCCGGGGCGTGGTCATCATGTCGCCGTCCTACGTGAATATCGGCGCGTTTGTGGACGAAGGGACGCTCGTCGATTCCAACAGTCTCGTCGGAAGTTGCGCCCAAGTGGGCAAGCGTGTCCATGTGTCTGCCGGGGTCCAGATCGGAGGCGTCCTCGAGCCGTCAGCCGCATGGCCGTCGATCATTGAGGAGGAGGTGTTCGTCGGCGATCAGGCGGCCATCCGGGGCACCATCATCCGTCGTCGGGCGGTCATCGGAGCCGGCGTGATCCTGACCGCGGCCGTTCCCCTCTTCGACCTCGTCAAGAAGACGGTCATCCGGGCCTCCAATGGGTCCCCGCTCATTGTCCCCGAAGGGGCGGTGGTGATGCCCGGGAGCCGTACGCTGAGTGGTGCATTCGCAGCTGAGCATGGCATTGCGTTGCAGGCACCGGTCATTGTCAAGTATCGGGACGCTCACACCGATGCGCGCACCGCGCTCGAGCAAGCGCTCCGATGAAGCGGGTCCTCCTCTGCGGAAGCAATGGTCTTCTCGGACAGCAACTGGCGCTCGTATTGAGCGCCCGGGCCGACCTGGAGGTGCTCAACACGGGTCGTCAACGCTCGTTCGTGTTTGACCACCATCTCTTCGACTATACACAGCTGGACCTGACCCATCGGAGCGACGTACGGAGCCTGATCTCCAGCTTCCAGCCCGACGTCGTTATCAATGCCGTGGCAGCTGTCGATGTCGACTGGTGCGAATTGCACCATGACGAGGCCTGGCAGGCAAATGCGGCGACGGCGGAGCACCTGGCCGAAGCGTGCCGGAAAGTTGACGCCCACCTGATCCACTATTCCACGGACTACGTCTTCGACGGACGGCAGGGCCCCTACGACGAGACGGCGCGCCCTTCTCCCGTCAATTACTACGGCAAGACCAAACTCGCCGCCGAGAACGCCCTCCTGGCCGCCGGAGTGCGATCATCCATCCTGCGCGTCAGCCTGCTCTTCGGGACCGGAACAGGGGTCAAGGGAAATTTTGGCCTCAAGACTGTCAAGCTGTTGCGTGAAGGGTCGATCGTGCGGGCGACGAACGACATTGGGACGAACCCCACGCATGTCGCCGATGCTGCCTCTGCGGCCGTTCTATGCTTCGAGCGGGGCACGACCGGGACGTACCATATATCCGGCGCCACGTTCGCCACGCGATACGAATTTGCGCGTACGCTCGCGGGCGTCTTCGGCTATGATCTGGGGCTTGTGCAGCTCGTCGATGCCGCAGACCTGCGCCTCCCGGCGGTCCGGCCACGTTCCACCGGATTCCGGATCGAGAAGGCCGAACGTGACCTCGACTATCGGCCGATGGAACTCGCCGACGCGTGCCGGCGTCTTCGCAACGAACTGCTTCATCAACCGGCGAATTGAATGGATTTTCTTCTGGCCCTCGTCTCGGGATTTACGCTCGGCTGTCTGCATGCCTTTGACGCAGACCACATCGCCGCGGTCTCGGCACTCTCGAGTCGTACGCGGCGCGCCGTCGGTGCGATGCGGCTGGGCCTCCTGTGGGGGCTCGGACACTCGACGATCCTGCTCGTGGTCGGCGGAACGCTCGTGGTTCTGCGGCTCCCGATCCCGCCGGCCGTTGAATGGTGGTCGGAAGTGCTCGTCGGCGTCCTGCTCGTCGGTATCGGCGCATGGACGATCTGGAAAGTCCGCGGCGATTGGCACCAGCACGTGCACCGGCATGTCCATGATGGTGCCGAGCACATCCACGTCCACGATCATCGCGGAGACGGATCGCATGACCACGATCATCATCACGGGCATTCGCTGTTTGCTGTTGGCGTAGCGCACGGTCTCGCCGGAACGGGGGCCGTTATTGTGCTCGTCCCCGTCGCAATGGCGTCGTCGCCATTGAGTGCGGCCTTCTTCCTTGCGTGTTTTGGCGTCGGCACCATGCTTGCCATGGCCGTCTTCTCGTATCTGTTCAACACCGCGATCCATTTGTCGCGGTCCGTCCATGTCATCACAATTCTACGCGGTGTGGCCGGGGCTGCGAGCTTGGTCCTGGGCATCCTTTGGATCACCGAACGATCTCTCTGAGACTACTATGCTCGACCTCAAATTCATTCGCGACAATATCGACCGTGTGCGGACGGGCGCTGAATCCAAGGGCATCAACGTTGACCTGACAGCCCTCCTGGCCGCCGACGACCGCCGTAGGGCCCTCATCCTGGAAGGTGAAGCGCTGAAGGCCAAGCGCAACCAGGTCTCGGCGCAGGTCGGGAAAGTGAAGAAGGAAGGGGGCGATGCCGCGCCCATCATCGCCGAAATGGAGACGGTCAAGAACCGGATCCAGGCGATCGATCATGAACTACGCGACGTCGAGACCACCCTTAACGGACTGTTGCTGACCGTCCCGAACCTCCCCCATCCGACGGTGCCTGTCGGCAAGACGCCGGATGACAACCAGCCGGTCTTTACGTGGGGCGATCTGCCGAAGGCCGACCCTCCGCTCAAGCCGCACTGGGAGATCACAGACCGGCTCGGCTTGATCGATTTTACGCGCGGCGCGAAGGTCGCCGGAGCGGGCTTCCCCTTCTACGTCGGCAAAGGCGCCACGCTCCAACGTGCCCTCATCAACTTCTTCGTCGATCATGCCTCACAGCACGGCTACACGGAGATCTGGGCTCCGGCGGTCGTCAACGAAGACAGCGCACGCGGGACAGGCCAGATCCCTGACAAGGAAGATCTGATGTACTACGCCGAGCGCGACGGACTCTACCTGATCCCCACGGCAGAGGTTCCAGTCACTAATTTTCACCGAGACGAGGTCATCAACGAGGCCGACCTGCCCGTACGGTACGCAGCATATACTCCATGCTTCCGACGCGAAGCCGGCTCGTACGGAAAGGATGTCCGGGGCCTCAACCGATTGCACCAGTTCGACAAGGTGGAACTTGTGAAGTTCGTCCATCCGGAGCGGTCATATGATGAGCTCGAGTCGCTTCGGGCCGACGCCGAGCGACTGCTCCAGGCACTCGGCCTCCCCTATCGCGTGCTCCTCATGTGCACGGGCGACATGGGATTCACGCAGACGAAGAAATACGATCTCGAGGTGTGGGCGGCCGGCCAGGGGCGATGGCTGGAGGTCTCGTCGTGCAGCAACTTCGAATCGTTCCAGGCCCGGAGGATGAATCTACGATACCGGCCGGCAGCTGGCGGCAAGCCGGAGTACCTCCACACGCTCAACGGTTCCGGGCTGGCGCTCCCCCGCGTGCTCGCAGCGCTGATCGAGCAATACCAGACGCCCGACGGTCGGATCGTGATCCCGAAGGTCCTTCATCGCTACACGGGCTGGGAGACGATCGGGTAGGACCTCGACATGTCTCAACCCACTCCCCTCATACGGGCCTAGGCCGGCGCTGTGCGATCACTCCTTCGGTTGATCCCGTACCTCCGGCGCCACCAGCGGGCACTGTTCTTCGGACTCCTCACGGTTGTCGGGAGCAATCTGTTCACGGTCGTTCATCCGATCTTTCTCGGCCGGGCCGTCGATGACTTCCGCAACGGCGTGGCGAATGGCACAGCCGTGTCCGGCGACTTGTTGAAGTGGGCTTTGCTCATCGTGGGCTTCACGCTTGTGGCAGGGGTCTTCACCTTCTTCACGCGACAGACGATCATCGTAGCCTCTCGGCACATCGAGTACGACCTCCGCCGCGACCTGCTCGTCCATCTCCAACGTCTGTCGCACCGGTATTTCCAGAACACGCCGACCGGCGACCTGATGGCACATGCCACGAACGATATCGCGGCAGTCCGCAACGTCCTCGGCCCGGGGATCATGTATCCCTCTGATACGTTCCTGACGCTCGCGATGGTCCTGACGCTCATGTTCGTCCGGGATTGGCAATTGACCCTCCTTGCCCTCATCCCGATGCCCATCGTATCGGCGCTCGTCTACCGCCTGAGCTCGCTCATCCACAAGAAGTTCAACGAACGACAGGAACAATTCTCCCTGTTGACCACGCGCGCCCAGGAGAATCTGTCGGGCATTCGGGTCGTGCAGTCCTATGTACGCGAGGAACACGAGGTCCGGCGGTTCGAATCGCTCAGCTGGGAGTATCTGAAGAAGAACCTCGTCCTTGCCAAGGTGCAATCTGTCCTTTGGCCCCTCATGTTCCTCCTGGTCGGCACCTCGATGATCATCACGGTCTATGTCGGGGGGCTCAAGGTCATCGACGGCGAGATCTCCATCGGCACGCTGACGGCATTCATGGCCTATCTTGTCATGCTCATCTGGCCCATGATCGCCCTTGGCTGGGTGATGAACCTCTTGCAGCAAGGGGCGGCCTCGATGAAACGCCTGACGGCGATCATGGACACGCTGCCCGAGGTCCGTGACGACACGTCGACCGACCGCTCGATCACGACCCTTCACGGACGCGTCGAGTTTCGGAACGTGAGTTTTCGACACACGCCCGACGGCCCCGATACGTTGTCCGGTATCGACCTCGTCGTCGAACCGGGGATGACGCTCGCCATCATCGGGGCCACTGGCGCAGGAAAGAGCACGCTCGTGAACCTGGTCCCGCGGCTGTTCGACGCGACGGCCGGCCAGGTCCTGATCGATGGACACGACGTCCGGAGGATACCCGTCGAGGTCCTGCGTCGCCACTGTGGTGTCGTGCCACAGGAAACATTCCTGTTCTCCGAGACGATCGCGGACAATATCCGGTACGGGATGCCGTACGCGTCGGAGGAGGCCTTCCGGCGCGCGGCCGAGATCTCCCAGATCGATGGTGACGTGGCCGGATTCCCGAAGGGATACGACACGATGGTGGGCGAGCGCGGGATCACGCTTTCCGGAGGTCAGAAGCAGCGTACGAGTCTGGCGCGGGCGCTCCTCATCGACCCCAGGATCCTCATCCTCGACGACGCCCTCGCATCGGTCGACACCGGTACCGAGGAGCGCATTCTTCGCGGGCTCCGGACCTTCATGAAAGGACGCACCAGTATCCTGATCAGTCATCGGGTCTCGACGGTGAAGGACGCGGACCTCATCATCGTGCTCGAGGGCGGTAGGATCGTTGAACGCGGCACGCATGAGCAGCTCGTCACACTGAACGGACGCTACGCGAACCTCGTGCGGCGCCAGCTGCTCGAGCAGGAACTGGTGGAGCTCTGATGCAGGACGAAGAGATACTCGGAAAAGCGTACGATGCGCGGCTCATGCGCCGTCTGCTCCGCTATCTCCGGCCATATCGTTGGCAGGTTGCGGCAGGGGTCTTTCTCAGCATTCTGATCAGCGGTCTCGAGGCCGTCCGTCCTCTCTTCACGAAGATGGCGGTGGACGTCGACATCGCGAAGGGAGACAAGCATGGGTTGCTCCTGACGGCGCTGATGTTCCTCGGCGTCCTCGTCGTGCGAGGTCTCGTGCAGTACGCCAGCGCCTACCTGACACAATGGATCGGTCAGCGGACGATCTACGACCTCCGCATGGAGATCTTCCGGCATCTCCAGGCCCGGTCGATGCGCTTCTTCGACAAGAATCCACTCGGACGGCTCATCACCCGCGTGACGAACGATGTGGAAGTGCTCAACGAGATGTTCTCGTCGGGCATTGTCATGGTCTTCTCTGACGTCTTCACGATCATCGGGATCTTCTACTTCATGTTTTCGATGGACGTGACCCTGTCGTTCGTGACGCTCAGCGTGCTCCCATTCTTGTTCTGGGGCACCTTCCTTTTCCGTAAGCGGGCACGAGAGGCCTATCGCGACGTCCGCCTGCAGGTGGCCCGGATCAATACGTTCATGCAGGAGCACATCACCGGCATGTCAGTGGACCAGCTGTTCGCCAGGGAGGATCGGTCCGCCGAACAATTCGCGGGCATCAACGCCGCCCACCGCGACGCCAATATCCGGTCGATCTTCTACTACGCGCTCTTCTACCCCGGCGTCGATCTCATCGGTGCCATCTCCGTCGGTCTCATCGTCTGGTACGCAGGGCTGAATGCTCTCGACGGAACGGTCACAATCGGGACCGTGATGGCGTTCGTCCAGTTCAACGAGATGTTCTGGCGTCCGATCCGCGACCTGTCTGAGAAATACAACATTCTTCAGACCGCCATGGCCTCGTCTGAGCGTATTTTCCATTTGCTCGACGACGGAACGACCGTGTCCCTGCCCGCACAACCCAGGAAGCTCGAGCGGGTCGAAGGACGAGTGGAATTCCGGAACGTCTGGTTCTCGTATCAGCCGGTTCCTGCCGAGGGCACCGACCCCGAGTGGGTGTTGAAGGACGTTTCGTTCACGATCGATCCGGGTCAGACCGTAGCGCTCGTCGGCCACACCGGAGCCGGTAAGACATCCATTATCAGCCTGTTGTCACGGTTCTATGACCTCCAGAAGGGTTCGATCTTCGTCGATGGCGTCGACATCCGGGAGCTCGACCCGCGAGATCTACGGAGTCACATCGCCGTCGTCCTGCAGGACGTCTTTCTCTTCTCCGGCACGATCCGGGAGAATATCGACCTTGGGAACGAACAGGTCTCGCTTGACCGCGTGAAGGCCGCGGCGCGCGTCGTCGGCGCTCAGCCCTTCATCGAAAGGCTTCCCGGTACATACGACGCGGTCGTGAAGGAAAGGGGTGCCACGCTTTCTGTCGGCCAGAAACAGCTTCTGTCATTTGCCCGTGCATTGGCCTACCAGCCGAAGATCCTGATTCTCGACGAAGCGACATCCAGTATCGATACGGAATCCGAACGGCTTATCCAGTCGGCAATACGAAAGCTCTTGATGCATCGGACGTCGATCGTCATCGCACACCGTCTCTCGACGATCCGTAAGGCCGACCGGATCCTCGTGCTGCACAAGGGCGAGGTTCGTGAGACCGGTACGCACGCCGAACTCCTTGCTGCCAATGGCATTTATCGCCGTTTGTACGAGCTACAATACCGACAGCAGGAGACGAACGCTTCCGCCGCCTCCTGACGGTGACTTCCGGCACAATATGCCGCCTTGCCCTTCCATGCGGCGCGCAGTATTTTCTTCCATCGACGATCATCCCTCTTCCACGGATACGCTATGAAGCACCAAGGCAAAGTCATCACGATCGAGCGGCACATTATCGAGGAGGAGCGAAAGCATCCGGGCGCATCGGGAGACTTCTCCGGAATCCTCCGCGACCTGACATTGGCGATCAAGGTCATCCACCGCGAGGTGAGCCAGGCCGGCCTGGTGAACATTTTGGGTATGGCCGGTCGTCAGAACGTTCATGGCGAGCAGGTCAAAAAGCTCGACGTCTTTGCGGACGAGAAGATCTACCAGGCGATGGACCACGGAGGTCACCTCTGCGTCATGGCCTCGGAGGAGAACGAGGATGTATTGTTGATCCCTGAGCAATATCCGAAGGGAAAGTATGTCCTCCTCTACGACCCGCTCGACGGCTCCTCGAATATCGATGCCAACGTCAGCATCGGGACCATCTTCTCCATCTATCGGCGCGTGACACCGTCAGGCAACGGCACCATGCAGGATTGCCTCCAGCCGGGCTACAAACAGATCGCTGCGGGATATGTCGTGTACGGGTCTTCGACGATGCTCGTGTATACGACCGGCGACGGTGTCCATGGGTTCACCCTCGACCCGAGCATCGGTGAATTCCTGCTCTCACACGAGAATATCCGGATCCCGCGCCGCGGACGGATCTACAGCGTGAACGAAGGGAACTACCGATGGTGGTTTGATGGAGTGAAGAAGTACGTCAAATACCTTCAGCAGGAGGACGCGGCCACCGGGAGACCCTACACCGGCCGCTACATCGGTTCGATGATCGCCGACCTGCATCGCACGCTTCTCTATGGAGGCATCTTCATGTATCCGGGGGACGAGCGACATCCGGACGGGAAGCTGCGGCTGATGTACGAAGCCAACCCAACGGCATTTATCATCGAACAGGCCGGCGGCCGGGCTACGACAGGCAAGGAACGCATCCTCGATGTCCAGCCAACATCTCTTCACGGGCGCACGCCCCTCTTCATCGGTAGCGACGAAGACGTCGCCGAGTGCGAGGAATTCCTGCAGGGAAAACGGCAGCTCTCTTGATGCTCGAGACACCCCTCGACAAAGCGTCGTTCATCGTGGTCGACGTCGAGACCACGGGAATGGACCCGTCCAACGACCGGATCACCGAGATCGCCATGCTGCGCGTGCGCGGGAGCGTCCTTGAGGACGAATTTTCAACACTCGTGAACCCGCTCGTCACGATCCCGGCGAACATTACGCGCATTACGGGCATCGACAACCTGATGGTGCGAGATGCACCCCCGGCACGGGAGATCGCACCGACGGTCCGTCAGTTCCTCGGCGAACACATCTTCACGGCTCACAACGCAGCGTTCGACTGGGGATTCGTCAGCCAAACACTGCGGCGTGAGACCGGACTCGAGATCGCCAATCACCAGCTCTGCACGGTCAAGCTCAGCCGACGCATCCTACCACAGCTCCCGAGCAAGTCGCTCGGGGTCGTCGCTCAACATCTCGAAATCCGGATTCCCGAACGTCATCGGGCCTCGGGTGACGCCTACGCGACCGCTCTCGTGCTGATCAAGTTCATGTCCTACCTCCGCCGACACGCCGGCATCGAAACGGTCGGCGACCTGCTGCGCTACCAGAACCGTTCCGCCACGGATCGCACGCCCGCCAAGTAGACCTTGCCCCGCCTGGGCCTTGTCTTGCTTTCTTCTCAAATCTTGGAATTCGCCCCGAGCATGCCTATATTGGCCTATCGTGTCATGAGGATCGTATGATACCTGCCCGCACATATGCCCTGCTTCTGATCCTCGCCGGAGGAATCGGAACCGCGTTTGCTTTGCCGAAATTCGCAAGCCGAACCGGTGCCTCGTGCCAGTCGTGCCATGTGAATCCGTCGGGAAAGGGGATGCGCAATGAATTTGGCCGCTCGTACGGGATCGACGACATCACTCTCCCCGTGTGGAAAGACCGGTCGGACCTCGAAGAAATGTCCGTCGCCCTGACACCGAACATTGACATGGGCCTGGATGCGCGGGCCTTGTTCTTCATGGATGGTCGGAGCCGGGCCACCAGCACGCTCATGATGCAGGGAGACCTGTACTTCGACATCCGACTTAATCGCTGGGTACGATTCTATCTCGACAAAGGCCTCTACAGTGGGTTTGAGGCGTTTGCCTTGGCAAAGGTACTCCCTTGGGACGGCTACGTGAAGGCCGGCAAGTTCATGCCGGCCTATGGAACGCGGACGGATGACCACAATGCGTTCATTCGCGGTGGCCCGTACGGAGGAGGGACGTTTTCCGGATCGTATGCTGCACTGAGTTCCGCTGGATATGCATCCGGGCTGCTCTTCGGCGAGCGATCAGAAGATACGGGGCTGGAAGTCGGCCTCTCCCCAGGGTCGGTCACCCTGACCGCGGGCGTCTTCAATGGTACTCCAGGCCCTGGCCTGAACGGAGTGACAGGATCAAAAAAGAAGGCTGTAGCGATCCGCGGCGATGCGCGGTTCAAGTTGCCGATGGTCAACGTGATGGTGGGTGGATCTGTCTACCGGGGACCTGTCGGTGGAGATACGCATCTATACCGTGGTCTATTCGGTGCTGTGACCGTGGCCGACCGGGTGACGCTCAACAGTGAGGTCGACGCGGTCCAGATCGAACGTCCGGGGAGCGACCTGTCGGGGCTGATGTTCTGGAACGAGCTGAACGTTGTGGTCACTCCGGGGATCGACCTGAAGCTGGGATATGAATTCTACGACCCCGACTCCGAACTGAAGAACGGGAGCTTCTCCCGTATGGTCATCGGAGCAGAGTTCTTCGTCCTCAGCGGAGTAGAACTTAGACCGTTGTACCGCTTCAACCTTGAAGAACCGACAGATAGCGCAAACAACGAATTCCAGGTCATGCTGCATCTCTATCTCTGACCATAGGACCTTTGAACCAGCATCCTCAGGAGCGATCGCCGCATGAACCGCATACGTATCGCACAGCTTCTCGTCTTGGCACTCTCTGCACACCTGGCGGCGCAGGACAAACCGACCTTCACCAAGGACGTTGCCCCCATCATCAAGAAATATTGTCTCCCGTGCCATTTGGCGGAGAATGACAACCCCAGCAAGCTATCGATGGACTCGTATGATGTGCTCATGCTGGGGGGCGAGCATGGGGATATCGTTGTCCCCGGAAAACCAGAGAAGAGCAATCTGTACATCAAATTGCTCCCCGACCCGCCGTTCGGAAAGCAGATGGCACGTAACCGAAAGCGACTGACGCCCGAGGAATTGAAGGTCATTTATGACTGGATCAAGCACGGTGCTGTGAAGTAACGGCCGTTCTCGAACCCTGTAGAACGCGACAGGCGGACCGCAGAAGCGTCCGCCTGTTTCCGTTTCGACCGCATACCCTCCTCTATTCCACGACTTCGACCTTCAAGGTGTTGGTCGCCCCTCGTGTCCAGAAGGGTAGGCCAGCCGTGAAGACCACCTGGTCGCCCGGTTCGACGAATCCCGAATGCTTCAGTTCATCCCGCACCCGCTTGAAGGCTGAATCGGAGTCCTTCACGAAATCGGGGATGACCATTCCGCGGACGCCCCACACGAGGTTAAGCTGTCGGAACACTGATTCCTGGTCAGTGACGGCCACGATGTGCGACGTCGGTCGATACTTGCAGATCGACAGGACCGTACCGCCCGTGTGTGTCATCACGATAATCGCCCTGGCGCCGATCTCGTCGGCCAACACACACGCTGCACGTGCGATCGCGTCCGATCGATGGCGGTCGACCGAGACAGCGTCCCACGCGGGAGAGCGCCCCCGCACAGCCTCGGATTCCGAGCGCCGAATGATCTGATCCATCACCTGGACTGCCTCCACCGGGAACCGTCCGACCGAGGTCTCTCCGCTGAGCATCACGGCGTCCGCTCCGTCGATGACAGCATTCGCCACGTCGTTCGCCTCGGCCCGCGTCGGCCGAGGTTGCTCGATCATCGATTCGAGCATTTGCGTGGCAATGATCACCGGAATGCCGGCAGTGTTGCAGCGACGAACGATCCGCTTCTGGATGATCGGCACCTCTTCCGGAGGCAATTCGACGCCCAGATCGCCCCGCGCAACCATGACAGCGTCCACGACCGCCAGGATCTCCTCGAAGTTCTCGACCGCCTCCTGACGTTCGATCTTCGCGATCACGGGTACCCGCCGGGAGGTGGCCGCTTCGATCGTCCGGCGAAGCTCCCGCACGTCCTCCGCCGTCCGTACGAACGACAACGCCACGTAGTCAACGTCATGTTCCAGACCAAATAGCAGATCCTCCCTGTCCTTTTCCGTGAGCGACGCTGCGCTGACCCGGACACCCGGCAGGTTCATTCCCTTCTTGTCTTTCAGAACGCCGCCATGTTCCACCACGCAGCGTACCTCGTGTCCTTTGACCTCTTTGACAATGAACTTCATCCGTCCGTCGTCCACCAGGATCGCATTCCCGGGCCCAACGTCGCGGGGAAGCGCCTCATAGGTCGTCGACACATGTTCGGACGACCCTACGACCGCTTCCGTCGTGAACGTGAACGGCTGGCCGTCGACGAGTTCAACGGCGCCGCCCGCCACAGTCCCCGTTCGGATCTTGGGACCGCTAAGGTCCTGCAGGACCGCGATCGGTTCACCCGACGACGCCGACACGGCCCGGATGCGCTCGATCCATCCCCGATGCTCGTCGCGCGACCCGTGCGAGAAATTGAGCCGGGCCACATCCATCCCCGCCCCGATCAGGGCCTTCAAGCGCTCCGGTGTCTGCGAGGCCGGACCGATCGTGCAAATGATCTTGGTGTTTCCACTGAGGTCAAAACGGCTCATGAGTTCTTCCTTCCTCGTTCGATCGCATCGACGATGGCGCTCAGCCCGGCCGAAGCCGAAGCCCTGAGGACACCGTCGGCGTACCGCGTCAGGTCGGTATCTTCTGGGTTGACCTCCAGAAGGTAGGCACCCGCATTCTTGGCCGTGAATGGCAGCGACGCGGCCGGATACACGACGCCGGATGTTCCGACGGCAATGAACAGCTCGCAGCGGCGGGAGGCCACATCCGCCGCCCCGAAGGCTTCCATGGGTAACGCCTCTCCGAACCACACGACGCTCGGACGCACCAGGCCTCCGCAGTGCCGGCAGATCGGAGGACCTGCCGCCTCCACCAACTCGACCTCGGCCGGTTGACGGCACTGCTGGCAGTGGTTCCGTCGGATGTTCCCATGGATCTCTACCACATTCTTCGATCCGGCCACCTGATGGAGGCCATCCACATTCTGCGTCACCAGCAAGAATTGATCGACGAGCGCCTCCATGCGAACCAGTGCCCGATGACCTTCATTGGGTGTCACGTCCGACAACAGCCGGCGCCGGTACGCATACCATTCCCAAACCAACGCGGGATTCGAAAGGAACGCATCGACATTCGCCAGTTCTTCGGGACGAAACTTCTTCCACAATCCGTCATTCCCACGGAACGTAGGCACCCCGCTCTCCGCCGAGATCCCGGCGCCCGACAGTACTACCACGCGGCGAATCCGCGGCAACACATCGAACAGGCGTTCCGGCAACGTCATTGCTTCGGCACCAGACGCAGACGATCGACGGTGCTCCGCTCGACGCGCGCAGGATCCATCGGAAGGATCCGGGAGGCTCCGTTGAGCCACAACGGGATCTGATCGTTGTAGTTTGCGTGAAAGGCCTGCCCCGATTGGCCTGGGGGCACCACCGAACGTGTATTGTTCACGTCGGACAGATCGTAGACCTGGCGCGTTGACGAACCGACAGTCATGCGGAACGGCTGCGTGAGTGCATAGTAGCCGACGCTCACGGTCGAGTGTGATCCTCGCACGGGATATGGGCCATTATTGAAGATCAGCGCCAGACGCGGATCAGCGCCAAACACGTGTTCAAAGGTCACGGCGTGGACCTCGTCCCAGCGCCAGGTGCGTACGTCCGGCCCCAGCCGTCGAGTCAGATCCTCGATTGCCTGATGAAATGACCGCCGAATGATATCGTCCCTCGATTCCACCTCCGGGGTCCGCACGTCGTCGAACCATGGTGAGGTGGGCTGACGCAACAAGCGCTCGATGGTCGTCAGCGGCATGCTGGCCAACGTATCATAGACCGCCAGAAGCTCGGGCCCGAGTTCATCCTCAAGGGTGGCCGACACCAAATGGAGATACGTGACCTCGAAGATCGTCGCCGCTGGCGATGATCCGACCATCCGATAGTCCCACGAGCGAAGATACATGACGGCATTTCGCTCTTCTGCAGAGGCTCCAGAATCGGACACAACCGACACGATGAGAGGTGCCACCCTCCGGGCAAGAGGAGACAATACGTCCTGTTGGAGTCGCTCCATGCCTTCCACGGTGATCATCGAATCTGACTGGAGCGCTTCATTCAGCCGTTCTGCCCTCCACGGTGGCTCCCACACGTGCGAGATGTGATATGGATAGCCATCATCGATGATCCGGTTGTTAGCCGTGACAATGAACCCCCTCCGCGGGTTGTAGAGCGATGGGAGCGATGATGTGGGGATGAATCCAGTCCAATCGCTCGATGACAGCCAGCCGGGTGACGGCAGCCAGGCGTGTCCGGCAGATCGAACCGGCAACTTTCCCCCTGTCTGATACCCGATATTTCCGGCCGTATCAGCGTATAGAAAGTTCTGAGCGGGAGCAGTGAAATATTCGAGTGACGACCGGAACTCCGGCCAGGTCGAGGCCCGATTGATGAGATAGAAGGCCCGGGCGTCATTTGCCGGCACGTGCCCACTCCACCGCATCGACAAAAGCTGGTGGGTGAGCCTTGCGGCTGGCTCAATGCGGTTCACGACCGGCCCGCGATGCGTGGAGTAGATCGTGAGGATGAGAGGGTCGCCGTCCCGAACGAGGATCGTATCCTCTCGCACGCCCAGCGCTCGCCAGGTGCCGTCGAGCTCGTATTTCGTTGGATGGGTGGGATCGTCGACCCGTTCCACATAGAAATCGTGGTCGTCCATCATGGCGTTGGTCAAGCCCCAGGCGATGGCTCGGTTGCGCCCGATAATGGCAAAGGGAACGCCAGGGATGCATAGTCCGGACACTTCAAGCCCGGGAGCGGTCAGGTGCGATTCATGGAAGCGGCCAGGAGTCATCAACAACAAATGGGGATCGTTGGCCAGGATCGGCTTTCCGGAACGCGTCCGAGATCCGGCCACGACCCAGGAATTGCTCCCATGACCGAGTGACGCCCATCCGAGGACCTTTCGGGCGGCTTGTTCAGCGTTCAAGAATTCTCGAAATCCGAGCGAACGACTCTTGCGTTCATCGGACGGCACGATCCGGGGGGCTTCTTCGGGCCACGCCGGGAAGAGTTCCTTGGCGCGGTCGATCCCGAACCGTTCAACGAGGACCCCCAACGTGACATCCATCCAGCGGGAGTAGTCCAGCTCCCATGCCATCAGTCGGCTCACCAGAAGGGAGTGTCGAACAGTCCATGGCTCGGGCTCGATCCCGAGCATGTCGAACTCCAGCGGTCGACGTCCCTTCGTTTGCTCAAGATACTCGTTCACGCCTTCCGCATACGCAGAAAGGGCCTGGCGCGTTTCCGGATCCAGCTGGACCTCGCTCTGACCGGCCACATGCCAGAGCCCTATCGTTCGGAACAACCGATCCACAGGGATCGCCTCTGCTCCAACGGCTTCCGCAAGCCGGCCCATTCCGACCCGTCGGATCAGCTCCATCTGCCACAGACGATCTTGGGCATGGGTGTAGCCGAGCGCACGGTAGGCGTCTGATGACGATGAGGCCGAGATATGCACCATGCCGTAGCGGTCCCGTCGAACTTCGACAGCGTCATTCACGACCGAAGAGACCACATTCCCATCGTACGAGGGAAAAGATCGCCTGACCAGCCAGACCGCAACTGAGACGAGCAGGAGCAGGAGAAGGAGGAACACTGCGGCGACGCCCCACAGGCGTCGAGATCGGATGCTCACGGCCTTGTGATGTCGTGGTGGAAGAAGCAGAACGCCCCGGCTCGCATAATGCGAACCGGGGCGTAATGTACCCAAACCGTGAACGCCGTTCAACCGGCTTCAGAAGCGATACGCGATACCTACGGAGATGCGAACGTTCTCGAGAGATTCGGAAGTCGACGCCGGAGGGAGGCCGTCGATGTAGTAATTGTCTCGGAAGGATGACCAACGACCCAGCGAACCACCTACGTTCAACATGGCGTTTGAATCGAGCCGGATACCGATCCCGCCAGTGACCGTTCGCTGATCATAGCTGGAAGGATCATTCTGATAGGGCGACGGTACGAGGCTGTATCCGCCCCGCAACACCACACCCAGGTCCCATAGTGTCACTTCGATGCCACCGCACAGATTGATGGTCTCCCGGAACGTCTTTTTCATGTAGCGATTCTCCGCCAGAAGGTCCGGGTTGTCCGTTTCGAAGCGGACTTGTGTCCAGTCGGTGTACTCCGCGTCTCCGCTCACGGTCAGCCAATCGGTCACGCTCACACTGGCTCCGCCCCTGAAGACGACTGGTGTCACGACCTTGTACGTCGTCCGGTTCGTGAAGGTCTTTTCGTAGTTGGACCCGTCATCAAAGCGACTCTTCCCTTCGTCCGAGAAGGTTTCATGGATCTCCATGGTCGTGGGTGTTCGAAGTGAGAGGCCCACCCGATACCGTCCTTGTTGGCGCATCATGAGCCCAAAGAGCATGTTGAAGCCGCTCAATTCACTCTCGATCGTGCTCACATACGAGAAGCGGTCGAAATTATAGGGAAATGCGTAGGTGCTTTGATACACATTTTGGGCGTCCGTCTCGATGAATTCCCTGTCGTACGAGTAGCTGCCCGACACAAAATTGAGCGAGAACCCGAGGGACAAGTTCCGCGCCACATCCACCGCACCGCCGAACGACCAGTGGTTGGCGCCTCCTCCCTCGAATACCGTGCCCGACTGGCCGACACTGTCCGTAAGGATCGGGAAGAGGAAACCATTGAGCGTATCTGCAAGCCAGATCTGGTACGGGATGTTGCCGCGAAGAAGATCCCGCTCTTCATCCAACGTCAGTGTGTAGAGATCGGTCACAGGAGCCATTGAACGCACGATCGAGCTCGTCGGATTAAAACCGGAGAAGGAGGCACCTGACGTGAAGTTCGCCAGACGACCGTACCCGAGGGCGAATGTCAAACTTCCACGGGTCGTGGGGATCGGATAGACAAGCCCGGCGTGGTCGAGCACGGTGGCCGAGTTATCCGAACCGGTCAGGGTCCCGAGATACGCGACGTCATTCTTGATGCCATTGCGTGCAAAGCCTATCGAAAATTCGTAGTCCCGCATGCCCGCGAGTCCTGCGGGGTTGCTGAAGAGAGCGGTGAAGTCCTCCGCCCTCCCTACCGACGCTCCACCGAGCGAGATGGACCTGGCCCCGACGGGAGCATTGAATGTGGAAAAGCGAAGCGCATCCTCGGCGAACTGACCATATGCGGTTCCAAGGATACTGAGGCCGAGCAATCCGCTAGCGATCGTGCGAAGAGTGATCGATGTCATGGCAGTACGTCCGACAGAACTGGTTAACGAGAACGCGTGGTGCCGGATGAGCGGCTGCCGCCATTCGATGACGGCGGAGGCGACGAGCTTCGCGAAGGAGCCGGTGACGGTGCGGGCGCCGAAGGCGCTGGACGCGACACTGTCTCGCCTCGACCGGCCGAACGGTCCGACCCACCGGAGGAGCTGGACGACGAACCGCTGCTGCCAGAAGAAGAACCAGAAGGCCGGCCAAACAATTCGGGCAACGACCAGCTCCGGGAAGGCGCTGATGACTGTCGATCGGAACTCCTGGTGCGCGTCGTGCTCGGCGCCGGACGGGTGGCCGTTCCGGACGCTGCATTCCGACCTGCCGTGGAGGGGGTCGCAGCTCGTACATCTCCCCGGGTGGAAGTTCCACGGGTGGGGATCGATCCGGCCGAAGACCCGCCGCCGACGCTCATGGAACGCACACCATCGTAATCACGCCGCGTTGTGCTTCCAGATCTGCGCGTTCCAGAGGTACGCGTCACCGCAGGGCCCTCTGGCCGATACCACCCACTATGACCATGCGATGCATACAGACCGTGGTCATAATAGTACCATCCGCCAAATGCGGTCCAGCCGTAGTATGGACGATTCCACCACCACGGATAGGCCACAGTGCATCCCCACGGATCCCAGGAATACCAAGGATCGTACATCACAACCGGGGGATACCAAGCAGGGTAGTAGTAGTCGAAGCCGATCTGGGGACGACGATCGTCCGTCCATTCGTCTGTAACGGCGCTGGAGTCGTCTACGACCAGTGAGTCCGGCGATCCGTTTTCTGCCGTCTCATCGGTGGTGGGATATTCTGGTTCGTAACTGGCGTAGGGGGCAGGCTCGTCATACGTGGCCAATTGCGTGTAGCAACCCTGCAGGACGAGCAGGCTTCCGACGATCAGGATCGGCTGTGCGATAGTCTTTTTCATGGCCATTCTCTCTCAGTCACTGAATATGCCTCAATCCTCATGCCGTGGACCCGATCGCCGATAGAGCCGATTTTACACCGAAAACGACTGTTTTTTGCCAGAACGAGGGGCGGACGTGCCTGACTGTAGCACAAACTGAACATGTGGTGCTCTCAGCAAGAGGTCCGTACAGCACAAGGGGCATCCGGAAAACAACTCCCCGCATGCCCCCCGGTAAGCACGAAGCCGGATCACAGCGTTCCGACGTAGTCGATCTGTAGCAGGCGGTTTCCGACACTCACGTTCTGCTGGTTCTTGATCACATTCTTCAGGTCAAACCCTACGACCAAGCCCTTCCCCCAGTGCCACCGGAAGGCCAGGTTGAGATAGCCACGTCCTCTGCCAACGGCCCGACCATGATCATCGTTGAAGGCAAAGTCATATTCTGCGAGGACGGAAATATCCTCGCCGATCGACTTTTCCATGCCGAGGTAGGCATTCATATCCTTGTCGCCGTCTTTTCGTTCCGTCGTGAAGTTGATCCCGCCGTGGATGCTGAGATTTCCGAGAAACGCATAGTTCCTGCTGGCTGCAACGTACGCGCCGGGTGCCTTGATCGCATATCGGTCGAGGCTGTCAAGGAATGTCTCCCGACCCTGTGAGTCGAATCCAACGACGATCGCCGGAAGCAACGTCCCTTCATTGAACACTCGCAATTTCGCCTGCACACCCGGGAGCGGATTCATGCGGATGGCGTTCGGTCCGATAATGTCGGTACCGCCGTATGAGATCCCGAACATGAAGCGATCGAAGACGCCGACCGAAAGACCGACGAGCATCCCACCCTGCTGGAAGTAGTTCGACGAAACCAGATATGATGCCCGTTTCAGCATGCCGGCAGTCGGTTTGTCGACGAGCATGATCGGTTCGCTCGTGGCTGCGTCGCCGGCATACCCTTGGGCGAACATGCCTCCGGTCACAAGGACCGTCAACAATAGAATAGTCGTGAGCAGACGCATACGGTCTCCTGAGTCAAATATCGTCTTCACCGAAGACCCGTCGCACGGTCGGGGGTAGTTCCTGGTCCGGCGGCGGGGTCGGGTGCAGCGGTAGGATAGGGCCCGGCGTGCGGGTTGCCGGCGGTCTGCGAACGATCGTGAAGCCTTCCTGAAAGTCCGTTGTCCCGCTCGATTCAGTTTCGGGTTCGACGGCGACGGACGGAAGAGCGGGCCGTGATGCCGCATCTGCCGGTGCCAGCCTGATCAATCGTCGTAGGTCGGCGACCAAGTCCTCTTCGGCATACATGAGGATCGTTCCTTCGCGGACATAGAATTCCCCGTTCACCATGACGTCGGTCATGTCCGATTCGCCGATCCGCTCCAGCATCAGCTCAGCGACAGTGGCTGGATCGAGGTCGTGGAGCGCCGCTCGCATGTCGGCGAACGGCGATCGGACCATCAGCAGGTCCGCCTTTTTGCCGACAGTGACAGACCCGAGGTCTTGTGCGACCCCCAGGTACTGGGCAGCATGGAGAGTATGTTGACGCAGGAGATCCATGGCCGGCAGGCGGTTCCACTGCATCGCCTGACGCAGATTCTGCCATGGACGCACAGGACCCCAATCGGTCGCCATGACCGTCGATACGCCACTCGATGCAAAGAGAGCCAAGGGAGGCGGTTCAAACCCCTTCGCCACCGATGCCAAGGGGGCCACGGCGATCTGAGCGCCCGATGCTCTGAGCTGGGACGCTTCGACCTTGTCGACGATGGAGAAATGAACGCCTACGTTGGGTGGACTGAGTACCTTGAATTCCTGCAAGAGATCCACGATGGACCTGTGAAAATTCTTACGGATCGCTTCGCCATCCCGGGAGGTCTCTCCCAGATGGATCGTGATCGGCAGACGATGGTCGCGCGCGAGGCGCATTGTCGTCTGTAAATTGTACGTCGTGAGTTCTTCTGGTGCCGGCAGAGCCAGTGTGAACGCCATCGACGACGTTCGCGCCGCACGGAGCGACTCCAACTGCTCGCCGTTGTGGACGCACAGCACACCGCGGACCGACGTGGCTTGAAACGCCGCGATACTGGCGGCAAACGCGGCTTCGGTGTCCGGACGGCCAAACTCTCCAAGCGTCGTCACGCCCGCTCGAAGTGCATGAAAGTACGCTGCCCGATAGAGCGTAAGCCAATCATCGTGGGTCGCCGTGTTCCGGAAATGATCGTCGAGCGCGACGTATCCCTTTACGCGACCCCAATGGCTTGCTGGAGCGCCCGCTGTGAGCAACGAAAAGAGCGACGATTCTCCATGGTAATGCGGGTCGATAAACCCAGGCAGGAGCACCCGCCCGGAACCGTCGATCCGTTCGGCATGCGGAAATTGCGCCTGAAAGGCCTGCGTCACCGGACCGATGGCCGAGATGCGGTCATTCCTCACGACCACCGTCGAAAGTCCACCCGTGCCTGCTGCATCACATGCGAGCACATAGACTTGATCGATGATCTTGACGGAATCGTTCATCGGCTCCTCTTATCCACGCTTCCACCCGGTGCCGTCCTTACGGTCTTCCAGGACGATACCGATCGCTTTTAGACCATCTCTGATCCGGTCCGAGAGCGGAAAGTTCTTGGAGGCCCTGGCCTCGTTCCTGAGGGCGATCAGCAATTCCACCACCTTGCCTTCGCTATCGCCCCCTCCACCCTGCTCCAGCGGCTGCTCCGGGATGATCCCCAGCACGCCGCCTCCGATCTCACGGAACAGGGCGTCGGCCTGCTCCATGCTCTCAAGCGACATCCCGCCTGCGGCAATTCGCCCATTGATCTCCTTTGCCAGGTCGAACAGCACTGCGATCGCCTGTGGAGTATTTAGGTCATCGTCGAGCGCGTCGATCATCCGTGTTCTGTATTGCGCGACGTCGAATGCGGGAGCCGAGGCGTTGGGGTTGCCCTTTGCCTGTCGCACCGCTTTCACGGCATTCAGAAGCCGATCGAAGCCCGTCCGGGCGCTCTGCATTGCCTGCTCGCTGAAATCGAGCGTGCTTCGGTAGTGGCTTTGCAGGATGAAGAATCGCACCACGAGCGGATGGAAGGTCTTGAAGAGGTCCTTGAGCGTCACGAAGTTACCCAACGACTTGGACATCTTCTGTCCATTCACCGTCACGAGGTTGTTGTGGATCCAGTAGCGCGCGAACGGATGACCGGTTGCACACACACTCTGCGCGATCTCGCACTCATGATGAGGAAACTGGTTGTCGAGACCTCCCCCGTGGATGTCGAATGTCTCACCAAGGTACTTCATCGACATCGCCGAGCATTCGACGTGCCATCCGGGGAAACCTTCCCCCCATGGACTCGGCCAGCGCATGATGTGTTCCGGTTCGGCCTTCTTCCATAAAGCGAAATCTTCCGGATTTCGTTTCTCCGAGCGGGCGCTCACGCGCGTTCCGCCGACAGCTTCGTCGATCGTCCGGCCTGAGAGTTTCCCGTACTCAGCATACTTCCGGACGTCGAAATAGACCGACCCGTCGACCTCGTACGCAAATCCCTTCTCAAGGAGTGTCCGCACGATCTCGATCTGCTCGCTGATATGGCCGCTGGCCCTGGGAGAGATATCAGGACGCACGACCCCCAACGCATCCATGTCGTCAAAATAGCTTCGGGTGATCGTCTCAGCGATCATCATCGGATGGATCTTTTCGATCTTCGACTGTTTCAACATCCGATCTTCGCCGTCATCCAGCAGATGTCCAACATCCGTGATGTTCTGAACATACACGACGTTGTAGCCGCTGAATCGCAGGTGCCGGACGAGGACGTCGAAGGAGACATACGACTTGCCGTGGCCCACATGCGAGTGGCTGTAGACCGTGGGCCCGCACACGTAGATCCCCACGTGACCCGGAACCAGCGGCACAAAGGTCTCTTTGGAGCGGGTCAGAGAGTTGAAGATGGTCAAAGCCATGATGTCCTATCGGTCGAGGCCCATAAGTTCGCGAGCGCTGTCGAGTCCGGTGCGCGTGACCGATTCACCCGACAGCAACCGTGCCACTTCCTGCACACGCTCCTCCAGTTCGAGCGGACGAAGTGACGTTGTGGTACGTCCTTTGTGCTCCCGCTTCACGACGCTGAGATGCAGGTCGGCCAGTCCGGCGATCTGCGGCAAATGTGTGATGGCGATGATCTGGTGATATTGCGCGAGCGCCCGCAGACTCTTGCCCACCGCCTGTGCGATGCGTCCGCTGATCCCGACGTCGATCTCATCGAAGACAAGCAGGGGCAGACGCTCCGACTTTGCCAGGATCGTCTTGAGCGCCAGCATGACGCGCGATACTTCCCCCCCGGACGCCACGCGGGCCATCGGCTTCAGGTCCTCGCCGGGGTTCGTCGTGATCAGGAACTCAACGTCGTCCATGCCGTAGGGTCCGGCGGCGACTCGTTCCTTCCCGGACCTGAGGTGGACCTGGCCGTTGTCAGGAGCCGGAAGCGTCGAGATGCGGACTTCGAACTTTCCCTGCGGAATGCCGAGCGTGGCGAGCTCTGCCAGCACGCCCCGGGAGATCTTCGGCGTCAATTCTCGGCGTTTCGCGGACAAACGTTGCGCCGCATCCGTCGCAGCGATCCTGGCCTTCTCCAGCCGCTCTTCGAGCGCCTTCACTTCGGCCTCGAAATTCGAGGCCGTGGAGAATGCCGCGCCAATGGTCTCGCGATGTGAAATGACGGCGTCCAGCGATCCACCATACTTCTTCTTCAGAAGCGCCAGACGTCCGAGCCGTTCTCTGATGAATTCGAGCCGTTCCGGGTTGAATTCGATCCGGGAATTATAGTGTTGGATGAATTTCGTCAACTCATCGACGATCACGGCAGCCGCCGAGCATTCATCGCGAGGACCGTTGAAGGCCGGATCGATGTCCGCCAGGTCCTCGAGTTGGTTCCTGGCCGTCACAAGCTGGTCATGCACGGCCTGGTCGCCCTCGTACAGGATCTGATGCAGGCGTGCTGTCGCATCATACAGCTTTTCGGCATTCTCGAGGATCCGCAGTTCGCCGGAGAGTTCGTCCTCTTCGCCCGCGCTCGGTCCGACCTCATCGATCTCCTTGATCTGGAACTCATAGAGATCGCGTTCGCGCATCAGCCGCTCTTCCCTGTCCTTCAATTCGCGAAGCGCCGATGAAAGCCGGACGAGCTCACCGTAGGTCTCGCGATATTCGGCGACCAGCCCGTCCAAGCGGCCATAGTCGTCCAGAAGTTCCCGGTGTGTCTCACGCCGAAGCAGCGATTGGTGGTCGTGTTGTCCATGCAGGTCGACCAGCGCATCGCCGAACGAACGCAACACGGCCATCGAAACGGGCGTATCGTTCACGAAGCAACGGGATGTACCCTTGGCGGAGACCTCACGGCGCAGGATCAGGTCGTCGGCCTCGTCCAGCTCGTTCGCCGAGATGAGTTCCTTGACGGCCCGGTGTCCTTTGACGGAGAAGATCCCCTCCACGAGTGCCTTGTCTGCCCCTTTCCGCACTTCGTCGGCGCTCGCGCGTCCTCCGAGAATGAGGCTGAGGGCATCGACAAGGATCGATTTGCCGGCGCCGGTCTCGCCGGTGATGATGTTGAGCCCGCTTTGGAACTCAACCTCGACCGACTCGATCAGAGCGTAGTTGCGAATGGAAAGGCTGCGGAGCATGCAGGATCGCCGCAATGTACCAAAAAAGGAGGGAATATCCAGAAACGGCGGACGTTCGGACGTTCAGTCTTCACGTTCCGACGGATCGACATAGGTGAGTTCCGGAACGTCCTTGAGGATGCCGAGGTAGAACGCATACTGGAAGAACTCACGAAGCGCATCTGCCTGCTCCTCGCCAAGGTCAAACGTGAACCTGCGCAAATAGTCTGTCGTCAGGTCGGGAGACAGGTCTCGTGCCAAAGCGGAGTCATGGCCGATACGATCGAGCATCGCCAGGCCACGGTCACGCGCCTCGGCCAATGCTTTTGTCCATGCAGGCTGAGCATCCTCTGCCCGCATGACCCAGATCGCCGAAACCCACGGAAGGTCTGTCAGGTCTGACCATTCTTCGTAGAGGTCGAAGCTGAAGTCGTCCTGATGCGTTACGGGTGCCGGCCAGGGATGGTATTCGAGGATCGCATCGGCCGTTGATAGATCGGCGGCCTCCGGTGAGGCGACCGGTATGATGGTCGGCATTCGACGTTCGGATTCGCTCGAGGCGGGAAATTTCTCCGCGACAAGGATCGCCGCCAGGACGGTCTCCGCCGTCACCCGTGGATCGACAGCGAGCGTGCGAATGGCTCGGGCGTCCCGGTGCACCCGAACGCGGGCAGTACCAGTAGCAGACCGGACAGAAACGGCGATGCCCGGTACGATCCGGTAGGAACCGGCGTGCCGGGCATAGTCGATAGGTGAGATCAAGCCGACCTTCGTCAGATCGGTCACATCCGCCAGGGCGCGAGCCACGCGCGCCGGGACATCGCGGCCGAGCGTGAATAGGCTCCCTTCCGCGTCCAATCCCTGGACGAGCGGCAAGACTGCCAACGCGTCCGGAACTGCGACCCGAGGCCGCATCGTCGTCAGGCGTTGGTCTTCTGGGAGACGGCTTTCGCCGCCAACGACCGCAGATAATAAAGCTTCGACCGGCGGACCGAGCCAGCCTTCACGCGTTCGATCTTGGCAAGGCGGGGCGAATGCAACGGAAAAATGCGTTCCACGCCGACGCCGTCCGAGATCTTGCGGACCGTGAATGTGGCATTCACACCGCTTCCGCGGCGGGCCGTGACGATGCCCTGGAATTCCTGCACGCGCTCTTTGTCGCCTTCCCGAACGCGAACGTGGACATTGACCGTGTCCCCGGGTTTGAAGGTCGGGAGATCGCTCTTCAGCTGAGTGGCCTCGACCAGTTTGACCTTATCCATGCTACGCTCCTGATGTTCTATCGTGTTTCACATTCATTCGCCGTCGAGCAGATCGCTCCGGCGTTGCTTCGTACGTTCCAGTCGCTGGCGTTCCCGCCAGGCGTCGATGCGCTTATGGTCACCGCTCAGTAGTTCGTCCGGCACCCGCATGCCCCGGTATTCCGGAGGCCGCGTGTATTGAGGGCTCCCCAACAGCCCATCCTGGAATGAATCGGTCAATGCCGATTCGCCGTCGTTCAACACTCCCGGGATCAATCGGGCAACCGCATCGACCACCACTGCTGCCGCCAGTTCTCCGCCGGTCAACACATAGTCACCGATCGAGATCTCACGGGTGACGAGTCCGGTCCGGACCCGCTCGTCGACCCCTTTGTAGTGACCACAAATGACGATCAGATTCTGTTTCAGTGAAAGCTCTGCTGCCACAGCCTGGGTAAGGCGCTGACCGTCGGCAGCCATGAACAGCACTTCATCGTACGAACGTTCCTGCCGCAGCCGATCGATGCATTCGAAAATGGGTTCTGGCTTGAGCACCATCCCCGCCCCTCCACCGTACGGCGTATCGTCAATCGTTCGGTGCCTGTCGTGCGCGTAGTCCCGAAGGTCGTGAACGGCAACAGTCAGCAACTGCTTTGCCTGAGCACGTTTCAGGATGCTTTCCTGCAACGGACTCTCCAAAAGCTTGGGCAACCCGGTGAGAATGTCGATGCGCATCATTCGTCGAACAGTCCCTCGGTCGCTGTCAGCACGACCCGGCGCCCACGTCGATCAAGTCGATCGACCCATGCCGCCACGGCCGGCACGAGTACTTCTTTCGAACCGGTCCACACGCTCCAGATATCATTCGCGGGAAGCGAGTACACCTCCCGGACCACGCCTCGCTCTTTCCCATCGGGACCGACGACAACGAAGCCGATCAGATCATCAACTCGCACCGCGCCAGGCTCAGGGTCTTCCGCCTCTTCGTCGGAGACGAAGATGAACTGTCCCCGCAAGCGCTCAGCCGAGGTTCGGTCCGTGATGTCCGAGATCCGGACCATGATGCCGTTCGTCTGGACTCGAACGCCAAGGAACCGATGCGGGACGGCAGAGGACGGATCAGCACCGACCTGGACAGCATCGAGGCGCTCGAGACGCTCGGGGCCGCTGCACAGCAGCTGGACCTTCAGGTCTCCCTTGAGGCCGACCGTCGTCTGGATCCTGGCTACAGCGGTCAATCCCGCCGACGCTTTCGCTTCAGGTGCCACGGGCTCAGAGCTCTCGCCTCGTTCGATCCCGATTCATCGGGACCGAAACGGGTCAGGCAGCGGGCGTCTCGGCCGGTGCGGCGGCCTTCTTCTTCCGCTCGGCGCGGCGGGCCTTGCGGTCCGCATCGCGGGTCTGGCGGTCGGCCTGCTGCATCTGCCAGCGTTCGGTCACCTTCGCGACCGTCGCCTCGTCCTTGCCCTGACGCGTGAGCGTCCACCGAAGCCAAAGACCGCTGCGCCGGAACAGCGAGCGCACGGTATCGGTCGGCTGGGCGCCTTTGCGCAGCCAGTGCTCAGCGCGCGTGTCTTTGATGATGATGCGAGCCGGGCGAATGTTCGGGTCGTACGTCCCGACGACCTCGAGGAACGCCCCGTCACGCGGGGACCGTTCGTCGGCCGCGACGATCTTGTAGATCGCGTGACCCTTCTTGCCTTCTCGCCGCAATCGAAGCTTGACCACGTTGATGCTCCTGTGATGAAATGATGACCGCTACGAATTCACCTGTGAAAGCCGCCTGGGCGGCCGCGGTGCTGAAGTCCCTGAAGACCGCGACGAAACCCACCGCGGCTCAGCTTCTTCATCATCCGCTGCATATCATCGAACTGCTTCAGAAGTCTGTTGACTTCCTGGATGGTCGTGCCGCTGCCGGACGCGATCCGCCTCCGCCGACTGCCGTTGATGATCGAAGGCCGCTCACGCTCCTGCCTCGTCATCGAAAGGATGATCGCCTCGACACGTCCGATCTCCTTTTCGTCGACGTTCACCGGACCTGGAAGCCGATTCATGCCAGGCAACATCTGCATCACCTGGTCCATCGGTCCCATCTTCCGGACCTCCCGAAGCTGCGAAAGAAAATCTTCGAGCGTGAATCGCGATGTGCGGAGCTTGTCCGAAAGCTCCTCCGCCCGATCACGGTCGAAGACCTCCTGCGCCTTCTCCACCAGGGTGACAATGTCACCCATCCCGAGGATACGCGAAGCCATCCGTTCAGGATGGAACGGCTCAATGGCCTCGAGTTTCTCCCCCACCCCGACGAACTTAATCGGCGCCTGAACGATCGATCGGATGGACAGCGCGGCGCCGCCGCGGCTGTCACCGTCGAGTTTTGTCAGCACCACACCGTCAAACTGCAGGCGATCGTGGAACGCTTTGGCCGTGTTGACCGCGTCCTGGCCCGTCATCGCATCGACGACGAACAGCGTCTCGTGCGGTCTGACCGTATCACGGACCGCCTCGACCTCCCGCATCATGTCTTCGTCGACGTGCATCCGGCCGGCGGTATCGACAATGACCGTGTCCCGGATGTTCTTCTGCGCGAAGCGAACTCCGTCGCGTGCTATCTGGACCGCATCTCGCGTCGACCGATCCGCGTAGACGGGAACCTCGATCTGGCGGCCAAGCATCTCCAGCTGATCGATGGCGGCCGGACGATGAACGTCGGCAGCCACGAGCAACGGGA